>CAYPAW010000065.1:0-48670 GCA_964408795.1 uncultured Mariniphaga sp. | reverse complement strand
GCATCCAAATTCGTTTTTATAATAAGTCAGTATCTCCCATGAATCTATCAGACAATAAATATTTTTTTCATCACCTGTGATCCGATAGGGGAAAAATCCGTTATCAAAATCATTCTTATAATTACTGGTAACAATCAGTTCTTTACTTTTAAAAAAATAATAACCGAGTTTTATGCCTTCATCAATATATATAAAGTGCAGAAATTTTGGATTAATAAAATAAGTTTCAGTATGCAATACATATTGATTTCTGTATTTTTCAAGATTTTTATCCGTAAGCACAACATTTCTCAATTCCTTCCCGGGGAAATTTTTTGAACCAAAATCAATGATATATTTGGGTGTAATGCCGGAGGAGTATATCTGGTATATCGTATTGCTAAATGCCCTGGAAAAATATAGGTTCTCCCCGGATTTGTCAAAATACTTTCCTTTATTTAGTATCATAGGCCGGTCCACCTTGCCCCTGGCTTTTAAAAAACTGTTTATAACTCTGCCGGTTTTTAGATCAATAACATCAATACAATCTTCTTTTTCTCCATCATTGAAAGAAATAAGATTTTCCCCCATGATTTCAGCGCGTAAACTAAATACCTCAATTGGTGTCCTTTTAATAAAATCACCATAAAGGCTATACTTGTCAATATTATAACTACCCGATCGAGTGATCAGACATAAACAACTATCTCTTGAACTGATACAAAAATCCGAAATATTTAAATACTCATCAGGGCCTCTTCCTTTTTTATTCACTTGCGATATAAACTTCCCATTTATATCAAATATTAATAATCGGCTATCAGATAATACGTAAAACTTATTGTCAAAAAAGCGTATTTTGCCTGCTCTTTGGATATAATTCTCTTCTAATGTTTCCAGCGGGATATATTTCACTGTATCCACTATTTTTGATAAAAAGATAGTATCATCAGATGTATTAATATCAATAAATAATGTAGATTCATTATCATTATAATTTGTACAAGAACAAATCCATAATGATAAAACTATGGATAAAAAAAATTTAATTCCCCGATAATTCACCTTATAATAATTAATGATTGAAAATATAATACTCAACTATAATCATAAACTATCGTGCATGTTGATCACAAGTTAATAAAGGTGGACCACAAATATCACAAGGTTTTTGGGACCATAAATCACATGCAACAGATTGCCATGTTGAACAACAAGTCTTCCAATAACTATCATGATAACCAGTCAAAAACCAACGTTTGATGCAAGTGGAGTGCAGAATTTTGAAACGGTTCCCTTTCAAATCCGCACGGAGCCAAACCGGCTTTCTACTACTTTTTATTTTTAAACCGTCATTCCTCAAAGACGGATTGGCGTTTGTTGAACAGGGCAAAAACGCTGGATTACCACGCACGCCTGTATTACATTTGCACTTATGGGCTTTTTTTTATTCTTTTGAATTTATTTTTTTTAGTTCTTCCAAGATTTTTTTTTGAAGGTTGATTACATCAGTTATTCTTAACATCCAAGCTCCAATCCATCTTAATATTAAGATGAATACCGCAGGAACAATAATTAAACTAATTAAAAACGGTCCAATAGACCATACCATTTCTTTAAACCAATCCATAACTGTAATTTAATTTGCTTGTAAAACCAAAATTTATGTACTTACAATTCTCCGCTTTCCTGTTATCTTTAATATAGTTTTCATTGGCAGGTAAAATCGCGTAAGGATTTCAATTTAGCATCTACTCAAAAGCCTCAACAAAAATCCATGGGCTTTTTAATCATTCAATTCATATTCCCCAATATACTAATATTATATTATCTCCCCTATCAAAAATTTTCTGAAAAAGTATTTTTGCACTATCAGAAACTTGAAGTTTAGAGTCCTCGTATTCAAGGATTTGGATAAATGACTTAGCAATTTCTCCTTTCATAAAATCGTAAGAATTTTTCATTAATTTTATGTTATTTTCATGTTTTTTACTAGTTAAAACTAAATTTACACATAACAAAATATTAAATGAAATAATGATAATAATAACAATATTTTTTTTCATTTTAAGGATAGTTTTGCAATTTGAACAAATTCACTTGTTTGATCTTCTCTAAAAATACCATAGAGAGTGCTGGATGATTCATCAACACAAAAGCTAGAAGGTAATGAGTTTATAATATTGGCATTTATCAAATTGCCATTCCAATCAAATTTTAATATTTGTGTTGGATAATTTCTAAAATCTTGTAAATCAATTAGAGATTTATTAATTCTTAAGATATAACAATATTCTTTTGTTCCATAAATGCTATGAGTATATAATAAAGAATTATAATCAACACCTGAAAATTGTTTTGATAATATTGGTTTTTTAATCTTTGAAAAATTATATTCTTTAAACAACCTTCCCTGTGAATTAAAAAAAAGTACCATATCAAAATGACGAGGTGAAAAGACTATAGTTTCTCCATCGGAACATAAACTTCCTGTGTATACAGAGTTTCTGTATTTGCTTTTTATTTTAGATTTTGGAATATAATTTATCCACTCTTTCTTTTTTAATTGAGTATCGTAAATGAAAAAAAGTCCTTCAGACTTATTTAGGTCTTGACCGGCAATTCTATTATTCTCTATAAAATTTAACTCATTACAAGAAAATAAATTGACATCAATTACTTCTGTTGAAATACAATCAGATAATGTATGACCGGTAACTACTTTATTAAAATTAATAAAACTTTTCTTCGGAATATTCAAGTCATAAAAGATAAACTCTTCTTCATTTAAATTTGTATTGGTATAGGGAAATGGGAAATCAAAATCAATTGGACCTCTACCTTTTTTACCAAATTTTCCAATAAAATTCAATGTGTTTTTATTGTAAATGTGAAAATAGTTACTGTCACATTCAGCAACTAATATTAAAAGACTGTCATAAATAAAAGCTGTATTGAAACAACCATCTCTAACTGATACCTTATTATTAACTAAAAGTTCTTCGGAAAATACTATGGGTGTAATTTCCTTGGTCGAACATGAAATTAATATAATTGAAAGAAAAATAGAAAATGTAATAACTTTTATTTTCATAATATATTTATAAAAAAAATTTAGGTAGTGTTCCACTTTGTGTGTCCGACATCTTGTCTTTCTCAATTTAGTTTCACATCATAAAGTTATATTTTTTAGCTTTTTCCTGAACTGATAAACTTCTTTTTATGATTAGTGAGATTTTTGTCAAGACTCCCGACCACAGGGAGGGACTTGTATAGTCTTGACGGGAATCCAACTAATCATTTTCTTTGTTTATCAGATTCAGGGGAAAACTCTTCTCATCAGGAAACAAATTTATATCCGTATCTATCGCTGGCAAGGCCCTGTAATATGCAGGTCTATCCATTGCTGTTTTAGCCATAAGAACAATTACAGATTCCTCACTGGGCATTGCGCCTCTCATTCTTAAAACTCTTCTGAAATCACGCTGTAATCGTTCAATCCAGTTAGTGGTATATATCATTGCCTGTATCCGGTAGTGGTACTTCAAGTAAGTAAAATAGTACCTGTAAAACGGATCTTCGCCCATTCTTTTAATACTACGATAACCTTTACCCCATTTTTTGCAGAGGTCCTGCCATGCATCCCATCCTTTTTCCGGAGTATAGTTCCTGTCCCCTGTACGGAACACCTCCCTGAGATCATCAGCCAGCTCACCTTTGTCTCCATGCCTTACACGGCTTAGCATGTTGCGTTTCAAATGGGTTACACACTTTTGTAAATCGGTTCCGGGATATATCTCTGCCAGGGCATCTTCCAGGTATTTTAATCCATCTGCTACTGTTAATCCAATATTTTTGACACCTCGTTCTCGTAAGACCTGAAACATCTCTTTCCAGCCGGTAGCACTCTCCGAGGGTCGATTAAAAATGCCAAGAACCTCTCTGGTTTTGTCTTCCTTTACGGCCATAACAACATAGAAAGCTTCATTTTCAACACTTCTTTTGCGGTGTACTTTGATGTGTATGGCATCTACAAATACAACCGGATAATAATTTTCCAGTGAGCGGGTTAACCATTGCTCCACATCAGCTTTCAGGTATTCGATCATCCGGCTGATACTGGCCTTACTATAATGTTTCCCGTAAACCTCTCCAAATACTTCTCCTACCTGTAACTGTGTTAATCCCTTGCAGTATAAGCTGCTAGCTAACTGCTCACACTCAACCTCCTGGTCTCTTAGCAATGCCAAAATTGTAGGATGTAAATTACCATAACGGTCCCTGGGAATCCTAAATTCCAATACTCTGCCATTGCCGTAACTTTTCCCCTGGCGGAAGCCATTGCCTTTATTCCCCGGATTTGAATCCAAAAAATCCCGCCGCTCGGCACGCATCATACTTTCGATCAATAGCTCCATTAAATCCTGTAAGCCTTTTTCTTTGTCTAAATGTTTGATAAATACATCAGATAACTGTTTCTTTGTAAAATTCATTAGGTCCAAAATCCACTACATGAATTACTAGGATTTCCAGTCGCCCAGCAACCATAATCAAAAAAGTTACCATTCTGGCACCATTTCCATGTAAGCTTATAACAATAGTCATACGGTGCACCATAACTACACGTTATCGTAACATCCGGGAGTTCTGCTGCATGAGCTAGTTGAATCTTTAGTTTGTCTAAACTTAAGTCAAAAGTGTTATCTATTTTATTTTCCACAATCAGTAGATTGAAAAAAACAAATGATAAAACTACCAAACCTATAATGACATTTACTATTTTTCTCATATTTAAAAGATTAAATATTCGTAGTTAATTCTATTGAATTGAATTGTGAGTCCTTTCTCTGAAAGAACCTTCTACATTTTTATTGTACCTTTGCTCACGAGAGGGGAGCTACCAGAACTGGAATTTTATTATCAGTAGATTTCCATTTTTTATGTTAGTCTTTCCTCTCTTTTATTTTGTTGTCATAATTGCCCATAATAATAAGTATATTTCATTGTAGCGTAATGAATATATAAACCGGTTGGATATCCCTCCGGTTGGGCATTTGCAACTTTAATAGCTTCTTTGAAAGAAAACTTCCTTTCTTCTAAAAATTTATTTGAAGTACTAGTACTAATATTAATAACAACAAGTATCAATATAATAATAATGAATATAAATTCTATTTTTTTCATAATTCTTAAAATTTAATTAATACCAACAAATTCAATGTTATTTATTCAATTCTAATTGTTCAGTTTTAAAATTATCCCTTTCAATTTTAAAAAACAAGTATTTCCCTTTCAACTATATAACTGTTACACTTATATAATAATTCTGCAAGTTTTCTGTTTGAAACAGGTATTTGGTATAATTCTTGATATATAAGGCCTTTCTCAATTTCAATTGATTTAATTTCCAATAGATTAACCAGAAAAGAATAATGGCATCGAAAAAAAATATCATTGTTCAATTGTTTTTCAACCCACTTTACATTCTTGCACTGGATGTATGACTTGCCCGATTTCAAATAAAACTTAGTGTAACACCCTTCAGCTTTACAATAACAAATTTCGTTTGGGGTAATCTGTATCTCCCTGTTTTTATCCCTTGCTTTCATTATAATTGGTTTGTTGGGGTCCATATCGTTTATTCTGAGTGTTGGCTGATTATTTTTTTCATCTCTTCCCTGATTTCGTCGATGGCTGTCGAGGGGACCTTTACCTTTTTAACAAGCAATTCACGGGCTACAGCAATCGCTTTTTCTTTCTGCCCTGTTTCATCGTATAACGTTGCCAGCAGGTATTTCGGGTAAAACCGGCTGGGATTCATATACCAGGCGTGCAGGTAGGCTGCTTCTACTTCGTTATATTCCCCCAGCGCCTTATAGCTGTCCCCAAGGGCCGTGTAGAGCACTGTATTGGGGAGGTAGTTCTTCGTGTATTCAAGCAGTTTCACAGCTTCGGCATGGTTCCCGGCCATGGACAATGCTTTGCCGTAATTAACCAGGAAGGTGCCGTTGTATTTTAACAACGGGAAAGCATCTTCATACCCTTCCAGGCAGGCTTCGTATGCGCCCATCTGGTAGGTGGTGTAAGCACTTTTCCATTCTTTAAAAGCACCATCCAGTTTTACTGCCCTGAAGGCAAAAAACGGGGCCAGGCAAACCAACAAAACTCCGGTTGCGCGAAGGATCATTCCCATTGCCTGTTTTCTCGTGGTTTTAACTGCCAGCGGTTTCAAAAAAGAAGCCGCAATGCCTGCCAATAAAACAAAGTGGTATCTTATGGGCAATATTTCACCGGGGTATGAAAAACAGCCAAAAACCACTGTGGCTATAATACCGGCACGTGTGGAAAGCAGAATTGTTTTATCAAGTCTGCCGGTTTTGCCCCATGGGTGACCTGCTAAAATAAAAAACAGGAACAGGATAACAATTACAAAACCTGTAATGCCTGTTTCGGTGAGGATTTTTATAAATTCGTTAAAAGCATAATTGTTGTCGCCCGCTACCATGGCTTCCGGATTGGCGGGATTATCTTCAAAATAGCCAGCCTGGTAATCCATGTAATGTGCCGTGAACTTTCCATACCCAACCCCGGTGAGGGGGTAATTTTTGATCATTCCGGAAGATACCTTCCAGATCAGCAGGCGGCCATCGGCAGATCCTTTCTTCATTGAATATACTCCCCAAAGCCCTCCTGCAATAATCAGGGCCAGGGTAATACCTGCAATAAATTTCACCACGGGCGGGCCTCTGAAAATACTTTTAATTTTCCCTGTTAGCCGGAAGGGTTGCAAAGGTACTGTGCCGGGGCCAAGGATATTTCCTGAATAAACCTGGTAAAACAGGTAAATACCGGCAACCAGCGCACCCAGCCAGGCAGCACGCGATCTGGTAGCAGGGAGGACCAGGATAATTACCACGACAGCAGCTAATGACAGATATTTCATAAAAACCTCTGCAATTGCTGGCTTCTTATCGTTCTTATCCACTGTGAAGGGAAAGAAGTACAGAGTAAATGCAACCGGTAAAACCGATACCAGGTACCCGGCATAAGGGCCTGGGTTAAAAAAGCTCCCTGTCATATTATATATCCCGTGGTGTGAACGATAAATCCCGTAGAGTTGGAGGTTCCCGTAAACAGCCTGGGCAGCGCCGGCAATTGCCAGAGAAAAAAGAAGCACGGGAAATAACTTCCGCCTGAGGCCCCTAACCATTACATAAATTATTGCAAGGCAAACAGATTCAATAAGATTTTCTTCAGACAACTTTATGTTCTTTACGGCTGAAGAAACCAGGAGGGTTACAATGTAAAGGCAGAACAGGATGTCGGCTTTGTTGTATTGAAGTACATGCGGTGGACTCCATATCAACGTTAACCCGTAAAGGCCAAGAAGGGCAACCATAAACCAACAAAACAAAAAGAAATAGCCAACCTGTCCTTGTACAAATGAATTTGAATAGCCCCAGGGAAGGATAATAACCAGGAAGGATAAAACCAGGCCGATGAGAACATCGCGGCAAAGATTTTTTTTCATGGAGGCCTGTAAATACATTTACCCGGGTTTTTTGGGTTTTACTATAATGGCGTGCCTAAAAGTATTCCTGTATGCTGATTTAATTTGATATTTCCACGGCTGATTCATGGGCCAGGTTCAGGTTATTGCTGATAATTACCGTGTCGCCCGGATTCAGGCTGGCTCCTTCGGCAGCAACCACGGAGTAAGAATCTTCGTTTTCATCAAGGATGTTGATATAGGTCCAGTAAGCAATACCACCGGTATAGCGGAAAAGCACTTCGCGGTCCTGCCTTAACACAACGGCCTGTTTGGGGACTATAAGTTGATCCGGGATAATTTCCTTAATCCGTATTTTTACATTCATCCCATCCATATAACCCCCGGGATTTTTAATTTCCGCTTTAAGCCATATTAATCCATTTTCATCAATACGAGGATTCTTCTCGGTTATATTCCCTGTCACACCAAAATCTACACCCAGAGGAAATACCTCAACTGCCTGTCCCGTATGCACCCTGCTTATTTCTGTTTCAAGCAACGGAAACTGAACTTCAAACCACTGGTTGTTCAGCAAGCTACAAAATGGGACGGCCAGATTGGCTTTCTCAAAGGGTTTTTGTTTTATTCCCTCCATTATTCCATCAAAAGGGGCCCTGATTTCAGCAAACCCAAGTTGCCTCCGGGCATCTTTTAATGCCAGTTCAGCTTCCGTATATCCGGAACGTATATTGGCTATTTTTATATGTTCTTCTCTGATGTCCGTTAAAGTATCACCGGTATACCCCATGCTCAGCAAGGCATCTTTCCGGTTCATTCCGGCCTTCTCAAATCCCAACTCTGCTTTTTGGAGATTATACAAAAGATCTTCCTTTTCAAGACTGGCAATGATTTGCGATTTACGAACGGCTTCCCCGTTTTTAACCGGGATATCCTGAATGATGCCCTGCGTTTTAAAATACAACTCGGCTTTTTGTTTGGCTGATAACTTCCCATTGCTTATAATTTCTCTGGGGAAATCCTGCTTCTTAATGACAATCCCATCAACCCGGTTTTTCTCTTCAGGCAGGTTGGTTTTTCCCGTAGATTCTGAATCATTATTTTGGGAATTACACCCCCAAAAAAGAGAGGTGCTAACAGACAACAAAAAAAAGAAAATGAAGAGTGCTTGCGTTGAAACGATAAATTTTTTCATTTTGTGTCATTTGAAGGAATTGAATCATTCAATTTTTACGCAATTAACCATACGATGTTACTCCTGCCCTGATTTTATTGGTTCTGACCAAATTAATTGTTTTTTACATAAAATCCAATAATTCAGGAAAAAGAAAAAAGTAACGTTTCACAGGTTAATTGTATCTTAATAACACATTGTAATTGAGTGATTTAAAATTTTTTCCTTTTTTGATATTTTGTGTTTTCGTGCCTTGATAGCAAAAACTTAATGGCCACGAAAACACCCATTCACCAAAATTCACAAAAAATCGAATAGAAATGAACTGCCTCGCAGCAAGCTAACGAGGCATCAAAATTGGAATCTTTACGATCAACGATGCAAGCATCGGAACATTAAACTCATTTATCCCGATACGCTTCGCTCCTGATACACGGGACAAGTTATCGGGATTCGTTCAACGTACAGATTCCAATGCATACCATTTTTGAAATCTGAGTTTCACGAATAAAATCCATAAAACCAAGATCTTAACCACCTTTCACTTTTTTCAATTTACAAACTTTTCAGACCGAAGTGTGCTTTACTCCGGACTTCGATCTTCAGTCTACGGACTTCCGTCTCCCACATTACTACTCCCTATACCTCTGCTAAGGCTTTCTCCGGAGGCCGAAATCTCTGGTGAAGGGCTCAGCGACATGCGAATAGGAAACAGATTTCTGTATTATGTGAAAACAAGTGCAAAACTTTTGTATATTTATATAAACAAAAGAAAGTCATTGGCATGGTCGTAAACAGTCTTTCGTTCGGTTCGGTTACCATTGACGGGAAAACCTACGGGAAGGATGTGGTTATTGACAAGGGAAAAGTTAAAAAGAGACAGAAGGCTGCATCCAAAAAATACCGGGGCATGTACGGACATACCCCCCTTTCCCCGGAAGAGAATATCCCCTGGAATTGCAGTCATCTGGTTATCGGAGCAGGCCATAATTTCAGTCTGCCGGTTATGGATGAAATCTATCGGTTAGCGGCCCAAAAAGAGGTGGAATTGCGTATTATGAGCACTCCGGAAGCCATAAAACATATAAACGACTCAGATACCAACCTGATCCTTCACCTGACCTGTTAAATGCCACTTACCGGATTGCTCCGGGAGGGCAAGCAACCAGGAACCAGGAAAGGTGATAAGGTGGAAGGGTGAAAAGGTGAAAAAGTGAAGAACCAGGAGCCAGTATCCAGTATCCAGTATCCAGTTTCGAGATAAAAGTCTGAAGAACCGACAACGGAAACGAAGCGAAGCGAAGTCCCGATTTCCTATCGGGAACCGTCAACCGATTCAGTGACCCTCACAACATCTCATACAGGACGCCTTCGCGCAGGGCATAGCCTGTTTGATAGATTTCCTCAATGCCGGTATCTGTAAGGATCTGCTTGATAAGGATCACAGCCGGGACAATCAGGTCGATACGCACATTGTCCATGCCTTTCATAATTTTTCTCTCAGCACGGGTTGATGCAATCAGTTTCTCATACACTTTCAGAAAACTATACCACTCGATTTTCTGGGTAATTCGTTTTTTTATACCGGGATTTACTTTATCGATCATATCGGCAATGGTATCGAACGCTCCGGAACAGCCAATCAGACTTTTTATGCCGGCACTTTTGCATTGACTCACAGCTTCCGCATTCTGCATCCGGAAGAATTGTCTCAGCTCACGAAGCTCTTCCTGACGGATGGGATCAGACATCTTAAAAAGATGTAAGATTCGGGCCATGCCGGCGGGAATGCTATCTTTCCAGATTATATCCCTACCGTCGGTGATAACAAATTCGTTGCTTCCTCCTCCGATATCGAGAATCAGCGAAGGTTGCCCGATGGTTCCGAATGCCAGCAATACCCCGTTGAATATCAGTTCGGCTTCCCGGTCTCCGGACACTACATCTGCTAAAAGACCTGTTTTATCCTGTATAAAAGCTACAAATTCATCCCGGTTAATGGCTTCCCTGACCGCTGAGGTAGCTACCAGAAACTTCTGATTAACGGAATAGTCACCTGCCTTTTTTATGTAATTCGCTACAGCCTGTGAAGCCCTTAAAAAAGCATTTTCACTGATCCAGTTTTTTTCATCTTTCGTCCCGGAAAGCCTTACAGGCTCTTTTCCCTGATAAAGAATCTTACAATCAGTCCCATTCAGTTCTGCAATCACCAGATTACAGGTATTCGTGCCCAGATCAATTACAGCAATTCGCTTATCCATAGCTATTAAAAATGCAAATATCGTAAATTAAATGATTGGTTCCTTCGCAAAGGGAAAAGGAATATTTCTCACTGCATTTTATGTGAATAATAATAATTTAAGATTTTGTATATCTGGCATATAGCATAATCAATGCCTATTCCGTCTCCATGGCCTATGGAACTCATCTCCACTAAAATTCCTGTTCTGTGGAAGAAACAAGTTATTTGACCGGTGCTGCATAGGCATTCACTTCTTTTTTATCGATGGTCTGGTCACAGAGGATGATCAGACGTTCTATGACATTCCTGAATTCGCGGATATTCCCGGTCCAGGTCATTTTCTGCAATTCGGCAATGGCTTCATCGGTAATTGTTTTCACGGGCATACCATACTCCTGGCATAGCTGGGTTACAAAATGATTGGCCAGCAGGGGAATATCCTCAATTCTTTCATTTAAGGTAGGCACCCGGATTAAAATAACACTCAGTCGGTGATACAGGTCTTCCCTGAATTTTGCGGCTGCGATTTCCTCCGAGAGGTTTTTATTGGTTGCGGCCACCACCCTGACATCTACCTTAATATGTTTATCGCCCCCTACGCGGGTGATCACATTTTCCTGCAAGGCTCTCAGCACTTTTGACTGTGCCGACAGGCTCATGTCTCCGATCTCATCCAGGAAAAGAGTTCCTCCCGAAGCCTGTTCAAACTTCCCGATCCGTTGTTTCACAGCGGAAGTAAATGCTCCCTTTTCATGTCCGAAAAGTTCACTTTCGATCAGTTCAGAGGGAATGGCTGCACAATTGACTTCCACAAAGGGACCGGATGAACGACTGCTTCTATCGTGAATACGCCGGGCTACCAGTTCTTTTCCAGTGCCATTGGCCCCGGTTATGAGCACCCGAGCATCCGTAGGAGCTACCCGGTCGGCCATCTCCACAACCTTTTTTATCGCTACCGATTCACCGATAATCTCATATTTCTTGCTGACTTTCTTTTTCAGTATTTTGGTCTCGCTCACCAGGCTGGATTTATCCATGGCATTCCGTATGGTAATCAGCAGCCGGTTTAGGTCCAGGGGTTTCTCAATGAAATCGTAGGCTCCCTTTTTTATGGATTCTACCGCCGTATCAATGTTTCCATGGCCGGAGATCATCACCACCGGAATATCGGAATTCAGGGCAGCCAATTTCTCCAACACATCAATGCCGTCCATCCCGGGCATCTTAATATCGCAAAGGACAATATCAAATTCTCCGTTCCGGAAAATCTCCAGTGCACGCTGTCCGTCTTCCGCCAGTTCCACCTCATATTTTTCGTACTCCAGAATATCTTTCAGGGTATTCCGTATACTTCGTTCATCGTCGATTACCAGGATCCGTGACATATTTCTTTGTTTTTAAATTGGATGTAAAAATAGCGTACTTCGCCCGAATACAAAACCCGGAATGCATAAAAACAGAATAGGCTGATGCATTATTTTTTTTGAGGCAACTCCTGGGGTTCATATGCCTGGTTCCGGTATTGCGGTTCAAAGCCGGCCTCCCGGATGGCTTTCTGAATACCTTCTGCATCTGTTCTGTAGGATGCTCCGGCTGCTGAGACCACATTCTCCTCCATCATCACCGACCCAAAATCATTCGCTCCGGCATATAGGCACACCTGAGCCGTTGGAAATCCCATGGTCAACCATGAGGCCTGTATGTTTTTCACATTGTTCAGCATCATTCTGCTCAGGGCAATCAAACGGATATAATCCGTACTGGTTGTTTGGTTGATTACGCCTCTTTTCTGAAGTTCCGTTCCTTCATCCATGAAGGGCCACGGAATAAACGTAACAAATCCATACGTTCCCGGGGGTTTTTCTTTTTGTACCTGCCGGATTTTCACCAAATGATCTATGCGATCGCGGCGGGTTTCGATATGCCCGAACATCATGGTTGCCGAGGTTACCAGGTTCATCGCATGGGCTTCCCGCATCACCTCCAGCCATTGTCCGGAGGTACATTTCGCAGGGGAAATCTGCTTCCGGACGGCATCCGAGAGAATCTCAGCTCCCGCCCCGGGAAGGCTGTCCATTCCAGATTCCACAAGAATTTCAAGGACGGCCCGGTATGACATTCGCTCCTTGCGCGCCAGGTGAACTACCTCTGCCGGCCCCAGGGCATGTAATTTCAACCCGGGAAACAACCGTTTCAACGCTGAAAATAGTTGCGTGTAAAAATTCAAACCCAGTTTCGGATGCAATCCCCCCTGCAACAAAAGCTGATTCCCTCCTGCCTGATATAAACCTTCAATTTTTTGGATATATTCATCCATTGTGGTTATGTAGGCATCCTTATCGCCGTATTTTTTATAAAAATTGCAGAAACTACAACCTGAAATACACACATTGGTAATATTGATGTTCCGGTCAATGATCCATCCCACCTTATTTCCCGATACCTGTTTCTGGCGGCATTCGTTGGCAACAGCCATCAACTCAGCCGTAGAAAGGGTATCATACAGATACAATCCCTCTTCTGCTGTTAACTCTTCAAGGCTGAGCGCCTTTTTTACAATCCTCACGGTATCCATCCCCTGCCCCTTATATGGATGATTAATCCCAATTATATATTATTTTTACACTTCTTAATGAACATTTCAGGATATATACATGAAATTACAAATCACAAAAATACAAGAATTAAAAGAAAACCGATCATGGGCAGTTCTTTTCACCCGGAATTCGGAATTGCCCTCCGGGATGCTGAATCCTCAGGAACTGACATACCTTGAAAAAACAACCCAGAAAAACCCGGAAGCTGTGATTTACCGTTACCCGGAGTTTCTGTTTTTTTACCAAATCGCCCGGGGTGGCACTTTCGGGGTTGAGGCTGAGCGGGCACGGAAAGCAGGTGCCCGTTTATGGCGCCTTATGAAAAAGGAAAAAGCCCAATCCGTGCAGATCATAAATCATGGACCGGGAAAATGGACTCTGCCTTTTCTGGAAGGATTGCTGCTTGCCTCCTATTCGTTCCATAAGTATAAAAAAGATAAAACAGAGCATACACTAACCAGGCTATTCATCCAGGATGATTCAGTCACCGAGGATGAATTACGGGAGATTCAGATTCTTGCAGATGCTGTTTTTCTGGCCCGAGATTTTGTGAATGAACCGGTTATCACATTAACAGCTCAACGACTGGCTAAGGAAATCCGTAAAACAGGTGAGTCGGTAGGGTTTACCACTGAGATTCTCGGCAAACAAAAAATTGAAGCCCTGAAGATGGGTGGGCTGCTGGCTGTAAACAAAGGAAGTGTAGATCCTCCCACCTTTTCCATACTGGAATGGAATCCTGCCGAAAAGAAAAATACCCGGCCTTTGGTACTGGCAGGCAAAGGCGTTGTTTACGATACGGGAGGATTAAGCCTGAAACCTACGCTTCATTCCATGGATTATATGAAATCGGACATGAGCGGAGCGGCGGTCGTGATAGCCATTCTCTATGCCGTAGCCCGGGCAAACATCCCCCTGCATATTATTGGACTGATCCCGGCTACCGACAACCGGCCTGGCGGAAATGCCATAACCCCGGGAGACATCATCACCATGCATGACGGAACCACCGTGGAAATAAAGAATACGGATGCCGAAGGAAGACTCCTCCTGGCCGATGCCCTGAGTTATGCAAAAAAATACCATCCCGACCTGGTACTAGATATCGCCACACTCACCGGAACTGCAGAAAGAATTTCCGGAGATTTAGGTATCGTGGCAATGGGAAATACACCTCTTCACATGAAATCACTGAAAAAATCAGGGGATGAAACCTGGGAACGGATCATCGAACTTCCCCTCTGGGAAGAATTCGCTGAATCCCTGAAATCACCGGTGGCCGATCTCTCAAACCTGGGATCCCGCGAAGGCCAGGCATCCATAGCCGGTAAATTCCTGGAACACTTTACCCATTATCCGTGGATTCACCTCGACATTGCCGGATCAGCATTCATCAGAGAAAACAAAGGATACCGACCCAAAGGAGCTACCGGAACAGGAATCCGCTTGTTGTTTCACTTCCTGAAGAATACCGGATTCAAGAACAACCTCTCATCCTGAATAGGCTGTAAAAACAAAGCAAGGATAAATACTGCTGACCGGAAGAACGCTTTGAGTCTCACAAATAAAAGTTAACTTTGAACCGAAAAAAACAGGCAATTCAACGCATATAAAATATCCTGAAAAATGACAAACAGAGACAAAATAAAAGTAGGAATCTCCCATGGAGACATCAACGGAATCAGTTATGAGGTGATCCTGAAAACCCTCCTGGATCCACGCATCCTGGAAATATGCATCCCGATCATCTACGGATCTCCCAAGGTAGCTGCTTACCACAGAAAAGCACTCAATATTGACAACCTGAGTTTCAATCATATTCGTCATCCGGCGGAAGCCACTGCTAAAAGAGCCAGCATTATCAATTGCATTGATGATAATATCCGGGTTGAACTGGGAAAATCCACCTCTATGGCCGGAGAGTCCTCCTATATGGCCCTGGAACGAGCCGTGAACGACCTGCATAACGGAGATATTGATGCTCTGGTTACCGCTCCCATTAACAAAAACAACATACAAAGCGAGCGATTTGCATTTCCGGGGCATACAGAATACCTGACACAAAAATTCGGGGCAACCGATTTTCTGATGCTGATGGTCAACGATCAGTTACGTATCGGGGTAGCCACGGGTCATATTCCGCTGGCCAATGTCTCGGAACACCTCACCAAGGAGTTGATCCTCTCAAAACTAACCATTCTTCATCGTTCCCTGGTTGAAGATTTCAGGATTACGTCACCCCGGATTGCCGTGCTGGGACTTAATCCCCATGCCGGGGATAACGGACTCCTGGGTAAAGAAGAAATGGAGATCATACTCCCTGCCATCCAGGAAATCCGGGATCAGGGAATGATCGTTATGGGTCCTTATTCGGCAGATGGCTTTTTTGGATCCGGTGATTATACCCGCTTCGATGCAACCCTGGCGATGTATCATGACCAGGGACTGGCTCCTTTTAAGCTTATCTCCTTTGAAAGAGGAGTGAACTTTACCGCTGGATTGCCCGTTGTCAGAACTTCTCCGGATCACGGAACAGCATTTAATATTGCCGGCGAAGGAAAAGCCTCCCCCGATTCATTCCGCGAAGCACTCTACCTGGCAATTGATATCTGCAAAAACCGGGAAATATATGCCGAAATCTCTAAAGACCCATTGAAAAAATTCGATATCAATCCGAATCATGTAGATGAATCCATCGATATGGAAACAAATGAAGAAGATTCCGATGTATAAATCCAGTTAGCCATGTATGAATTTATCAAAGGAGAGATTATCGATATGAATCCCGCAGGTTTGGTAATTGAAACCGGGGGAATCGGTTATTCCGTGAAAATATCCTTGCATACGTATTCACAACTCCATACACAAAAAACAGCCAAAGTATTCATCCATCAGATTGTCCGCGAAGATGCCCACCTGCTATACGGATTTGCAGGAGATGCCGAGCGGGAACTCTTTAAACATCTGATATCCGTAAACGGTGTAGGAGCCAATACGGCGATCATGATGCTTTCCTCCTTAAGTCCGGATGAAATTGTATCTGCTATTTCAACCGACAATGTAAACACCTTAAAAAGCATCAAAGGAATAGGAGCCAAAACGGCCCAGCGGATCCTTATCGATCTGAAAGACAAACTCGGGAAAATCGCTGATACCAGCCATATTTTAACGCCTGCAGACAATACAATCCGAAATGAATCGTTATCTGCTTTAGTCATGTTAGGCTTTGCTAAAAGAGAGGCAGAGAAAGTACTTGACAAGATTTTAACTGAAGAGCCAGGATTGACTGTTGAGAGGGTAATCAAACAAGCGTTAAAAAGACTGTAAACTTGAGAAGATCCGCACGCACGATATTTGCTTTTACCGTTTTCTTATGTTTCCTGGGGATGAACCGGTATGCCCTGTCGTATCATACGCACCGGTCAGGTCCCCGGGATTATCTTTTTATACCCCAGGATACAATCGTTACAGATACCCTGGGTGTGTTGCCTTTTCCTTTTGAGGACCAACCGGCATTTTCCATTACCGAACAAGATGACACCTCCAAATTATTCCTGGAAAAACCAAGCAACATCCGGTACGAAATTGAGTACGATCCCTTGACCGACGAATACATCTTCTATCAGAAAATCGGTGATTTCAATTACCGGCTTCCCCGATCCATGTCCCTGGATGATTACAGGGAGTATGATTTTGAAAAATCAATTAAAGACTACTGGAAGCAGCGTACGGAAATTCAGGATGCACGGTACCAGAACTCTCTGATCCCGAGGCTTACCATCGGAGGCGAAACTTTCAACCGCATCTTTGGAGGCAACACAGTGAACATCCGGCCCCAGGGATATGTGGAAGTAAGTTTCGGATACCAGATGAATGCCACTGAAAATACGGCGATCCCTGAGCGATTACGGAAAGTGCCGACTTTCGATTTTGATGAAAAAATACAAATGAATGTGACAGGCGAAATCGGCGATAAAATGCAAATGCGGGTCAACTACAATACCGAAGCTTCGTTTGATTACGAAAACAAAATGAACATTGAATACACCGGCGATGAGGACGAAATCATTAAACGCATTGAAGCGGGGAACGTCTCTCTTCCGCTAAGCGGTTCTTTAATTACCGGAGCTTCCAATCTTTTTGGGGTAAAATCTGAAATGCAGTTTGGAAAACTCACCCTGACCACACTCTTTTCACAACATAAAGGAGAGACCAAATCGGTGGAAACTGAGGGGGGTGCGCAAATCACAAATTTTGAATTCTCAGCCCATGATTACGATGCCAACCGCCATTTTTTCCTGGCTCACTATTTCAGGGATCAATACAACGATGCTCTCCGAAACCTTCAGTTCATCCAGTCGAACATTACCATCAACAAAATTGAAGTCTGGGTTACCAACAAAACAAGCAATTTTACCGATTCCCGAAACCTGATCGCCTTGCAGGACCTGGGCGAAAAAGATCCCCACATATACAATGAAGTGGTGGCTTTTCAGGAAACTCCAGGTCTTCCGTTTCCTGACAACCTCTACCCCTCCAATGAATCCAACGGCATGTACCAACAGATGGCCAGCACCTATAGTGCCATTCGCGATGCCGAGAACATCACCTCAACCATGGCTTTGCTGGGCAGTTTATTTGTAGGGGGAAGAGACTTTGAAAAACTTGAGAATGCCCGAAAGCTATCCAGCAGTGAATTTACGGTCAATGAACAACTGGGATATATTTCCCTGAGTCAGGCCCTGAATACGGACGAAGTACTGGCCGTAGCTTTTAACTTCACCGCCAACGGGAAGACTTATCAGGTCGGAGAATTCTCAAACGACGGAATCGATGCCCCTCAAACTCTGATTGTGAAACTTCTTAAAGGAACGAACCTCTCGCCTTCCCTGCCCACGTGGGACCTGATGATGAAAAATGTTTACAAACTAGACGCCTTTCAGTTAACCAGCGATGAATTTATTTTGAACATCATGTACCACAACGATTCTACAGGAACCTATATCAACTATCTTCCTGAAAGCAGAATCGAAGGGCACATTCTCCTGGAAGTGATGAATCTGGATAAACTAAACAAACAGAAAGATCCCTACAAAGATGGAGTCTTCGATTATGTAGAAGGCATTACGGCCCGATCACGGTCGGCTCACATTATTTTTCCGGTTGTAGAGCCTTTCGGCCGGAACCTGGCTGATTCGATCCGGGATCCCGGGTTTATAGACAAATATGTCTTTCAGTCGTTGTATGATTCCACCAAGACCATTGCCGGTCAGGATGCCGAGCACAACAAATACCTGATCACGGGAAGTTTCAAGGGTTCTTCGGGTTCAGAAATTTCAATCGGATCCATCAACCTGGCCCAGGGATCGGTAAAAGTCACGGCCGGAGGACGTGAATTGGTTGAAAATGTGGATTATACCGTTGACTATGCTTTGGGGCGTGTGAAGATCATTAACCAAGGATTGCTGGAGGCCGGAACCCCCATTCAGATTGCTACGGAAAGCGAAGACCTCTTTACCATGCAGCGGAAAACCATGCTGGGGGCTCATGCCAACTATGCCATCTCAGACAACTTCAATCTTGCTGCTACCATGCTCCACATGCGGGAACGACCCTTAACCCAGAAAATCGACTATGGCGAAGATCCGATTGCAAATACCATTGTTGGCTTCGATGCCCGCTATACAACCCAAAGTCAGTTTCTCACAAAAATGGTGGATTTCCTGCCTTTCTACGATACCAAGGCCCCTTCAAGCATCAATATCGATGGCGAAATAGCCCGCTTATTCCCCGGGCATTCCAATATCATCAAAAAAGGAGGTACAGCCTATATCGATGACTTCGAGAGTACCAAAACCAATATCGATATGCGGACCTTTCAAAACTGGGTGATGGCCAGTACACCTCAATATCAACAACAGTTTGCCGAGGCCAATACAACCAACTCCCTGGCCTATGGCTTTAACAGAGCCCGGTTGGCCTGGTATATCATCGATCCCTTGTTTCTGCGTAACAATGCACTGACTCCCGACCATATTAAAAACGATAAAGAACTACAATCGAACCACCTGGTACGCGAAATTTTTGAAAAAGAAATCTTTCCGGCCAAAGAATCTCCGGTAGGCCAACCTACCAATATTTCCGTCCTGGATCTGGCTTTTTATCCCTCCGAACGGGGTCCTTACAATTTCGACAGTGCACCTACAGCTTATTCCGCCGGATTAAATTCCGATGGAACCCTGCGCGATCCGGAATCCCGATGGGGAGGAATCATGCGGGAAATTGAATCCAGCGATTTCGAAAGCCAAAATATCGAATTCATAGAATTCTGGCTCATGGATCCTTTTATCAACGATGAAACAGAAACTCATACGGGAGGAGACTTATACTTTAACCTCGGGGAGATCTCTGAAGATATCCTGAAAGATTCCAAGAAAACCTTTGAGAATGGATTGCCGACATCCAGCCAGGTCGTGAATGTAGACACGACCATCTGGGGACGGGTGCCCACCCAGCAATCCCTCGTCAATGCCTTCGATGCCCGTACGGAAACCAGAGAATACCAGGATGTGGGTTTAGACGGGCTGAGAGATGATGACGAACAGGACTTTTACCATTCGTACCTTGAAAACATACGCAATATTCTGGATCCCCAGGCATACGAAATTTTTGCCGGGGATCCTTCCGCTGACAACTACCATTATTACCGGGGATCGGATTACGACGACCAGCAATTGGGCATCCTCGAACGGTATAAAAAATACAACGGAATGGATGGCAATTCGCCCACAACGGAAATGTCGCCCGAATCGTACCCTACCTCGTCAACAACATTACCGGATATTGAGGATATTAACAGCGACAATACGTTGAATGAATACGAACGGTATTACCAGTATAAAGTAAGTCTCCGGAGAGAGGATATGCTGCTTGGGCATAATTACATTACCGACATCCGGGAGGTAAATGTCCAGTTGAAAAACGGAGAAACGGAGCATGTGAAATGGTATCAGTTTAAAATACCGGTTAAGGATCCGGATGAGGTTTTCGGATCGATCAACGATTTCAAATCGATTCGTTTCATGCGCATGTTTCTGACCCGTTTTTCGGAGCCGGTGGTATTGCGTTTTGCCACACTGAATCTGGTGCGTGCCGACTGGCGGAGGTACACCCGAGACCTTTCAGAGGACGGAACAGCCTCACCAGCCACCGATTTAGATGTTTCAGCTGTGAACATTGAAGAAAACGGAAGCCGTCAGCCTGTCAATTATATCTTACCTCCCGATATCGACCGGGTCATCGATCCGGCCAATCCGCAGCTCCGGCAACTGAATGAACAATCGATGGTCCTGAAGGTCACCAACCTGGAACAGGGAGATGCCAGAGCTGCCTATAAAAACATCGGCATGGATTTCAGAAGATATAAAACCCTCCGCATGGAAGTACATGCCGAACAAATGGAAGGATATGAACTGGAAGATGATGAATTGTCGCTGTTCATACGTCTGGGTTCCGACTACAATTTCAACTATTATGAATACGAGATTCCGTTAAAACTGACTCCCCATGTTTCCGGCCGCTATAACGGGGACCTGGAGTCCGACCGCTATATCGTGTGGCCCGAGGAAAACCGTCTCAACGTCCCCCTGGATCTGTTTACCGATGCCAAGCAGGCAAGAAATGCCGAAATACGGAAGGAAGGATCTACCCTCAGTATGCAGGATATATTCGATGTGTCTCACGAAGGATGGTTTAACGGGAAAAACCGGGTGAAAATAAAAGGAAATCCGAATCTGGGGAATGTGGCTGTCATCATGATCGGGATTAAAAATCCCAAAAAACCGATCAATACCGGACCCCGGTCGGTGGAAACCTGGGTCAACGAACTGAGGTTAACCGATTTTGATGAAGAGGGAGGCTGGGCAGCTAACGGCCGGGTATCTGCCAGACTGGCCGACCTGGGTTCGGTAACCTTCGCTGGCAGAAGCCGTTCCGCAGGCTTCGGAAGCATCGAAAGCTCAGTCAACAACCGAAGCATGGTTGACCAGGTCCAATACGATATAACCACCTCCATGGACCTGGGTAAATTCTTTCCGGAAAAACTAGGCGTCAGACTGCCTTTGTATGTCGGATATTCCAAAAGCATGGAAAATCCAAAATATAACCCCCTGGACCCGGATATAGAACTGAAAGAATCACTCAAAAATGCCCCAACCGTGGAAGTCCGTGATTCGATAAAAAACATTTCCCAGGACGTAGTTACACGTAAAAGCATCAATCTGAACAATATACGGATTGAACCCCAATCTGCCAGCGGAGAACCGGGTGTTTTATCACCCCAAAATTTCGCCTTATCTTACTCCTACAGTGAAACCTTTGCCCGGAACATTAACACGGAATACAATTTCAACAAAAATTACCGGGGCATGTTCTCCTACAACTTCAGCAAGCGTTCGGAGTTGTTTGCCCCGTTTAAGAAGATCTCTTTTCTCCAAAAGGGACCTCTCCGGCTAATCGGTGATTTTGGTTTTTATCCATTACCGACACAGATATCCTTCCGCACCGACCTTTCCAGAAGATACCAGGAGGTCCAGGCCCGAAACGTAACCAACCCGGAAATGAAACTTCCAACTACCTACCAAAAGGATTTTCTGTGGAACCGGTATTTTGACCTACGCTACAATATTACCCAAACCCTGCGTTTTGATTTTTCGTCAAACAGCACCTCCCGTATTGATGAACCCGAAGGCCGGATCAACAGACATGATGATGATTATCAGTGGAAAAAGGATTCCATACTGAACAATTTGTATCATATGGGGCGTCCCACAATTTACAACCACAACGTAAATATTTCGTATCAGCTACCCATCAATAAGATCAATTTTCTCCGGTTTATGAGTGCTTCAACGCAATACCGGGGAACCTACAACTGGGTGGCAGGTCCGGTTACAGCCGATACGATCCGCCTGGGAAATACCATACAAAATACCATGAACTGGAGTTTTCTCACCAATATGAACCTAACCCAACTCTACAATCTGGTTCCCTATTTTAAAGAGATCAATTCCAAATTCAGGCGCACGGGTCGGAGTTACGGTTCCCGGAACCGTCCTACAGCCGGCCAGACGCCCCGGCAAACAGCACCTCAACAGCCCAAAGAACAAAAAGAAGTTACCTACACCGAAGAAGACATCACATTCATGGCCAACATCGCCAAACGAATCAACCATAAGCTCAATACCGAAGAGATCACAGCCGTAGCCACCAGCCCCGAAGGATTAACCCTACAGGGTGAAGTGGAAATTCTGGATAAAAACAGCATTGCCTTTACGTTACCGGTGGATGCAACCGGGGCAACCCTCAAAGTAACCGGCATGAAAACCGTAAACAATATACTAAAGAAAATCCTGGACCTGAGTACCCGTATTCTTCTTGGAGTCCAGAATATATCAGCCAACTACAGCATCTCAGGAGGTACGGTTTTGCCGGGGTACCTCCCGGAACCCAAACTGTTCGGAGGAGGCAAATACCGCCCGGAACAGGAACTCTCAGGGTTTCCGGTCGTGGAAAGTCTTGCCCCGGGAGTCCCTTTTCTTTTTGGGTGGCAAGACGATCGTTTTCCCATGAAAGCAGCCCGAAACGGATGGATTACTTCCGATTCACTGCTCAACACCCCGTATGCCATTACGAAAACCGAACGGTTCACTTTACGGTCGACGATCGAACCGCTTCCCGACCTTCGGATTGAACTCAATGCGGAACGAACCCTTGCCAGAAACCTCAGAGAATTTTTTACCTACAACCACAGCACCGACATTTTTGAGGGAACCAGCCGTTCGGAAGGAGGAACGTTCACCATGTCAACCTTTACCTGGGGAACCGCCTTTTTTGCTATTGGAAACAGTGAAGTAAAACGTTCGGAAGCCTTTGATCATTTCAATGCCTATCGAAAAATCATTGCCGAACGGCTTGCTGAAAAACGTATTGAAGCCTCCTCAGGAAGCTATGCCCGGGGAAACGAAGCGTTCCCTGACGGGTACGGTTCTACATCCGTGGAGGTTATGGTCCCGGCATTCCTGGCAGCATACCAGAATCAGGACCCCCACAAGGTCTCCCTGAACATGTTCCCCTCGATCAAACACATCCGCCCCAACTGGCGAATATCCTACGACGGCATGATCAATCAGATTCCCGGACTCAACCGCGTTCTGCAATCACTGAACTTCTCACACTCCTACCGGTCATCCTATTCAGTAGGCTCTTTCCTGACCAACCTGAATTATTTGGAGGAAGCCGACGGACTGAGTTATATACGGGATATTCAGAATAACTTCATACCGGCTTTTGAGTTCAACTCGGTGACCATCACGGAAACATTCAGTCCTCTGATCAACGTGGATATCATGTGGGTAAATGAACTCTCTACACGGGCTGAAATAAGACGAAATAGAACCCTGAACATGTCGTTTGCCAACAACCAACTCACAGAAACCCTGAGTAGTGAATATGGATTTGGAGTCGGATACCGGTTCGAACATATGGACCTTATCATCAAAACAAAAAAATCCCAACAGGCATACTCCAACGATCTGAATATAGCCGCAGATATCAGCTACAGAAAGAACAAAACCATACTGCGAAAACTGGTGGAAGACGATAACCAAATAACAGCGGGCACCAGTGTGCTGAGCATCCGATCCACTGCAGACTATATGCTTAGCGACCGGTTCCAGTTGCGGTTGTATTTCGATAAAATAATCAATACCCCATTCACTTCCAACACCTTCCGAACCGCTAATACCAATTTCGGCGTTAGCTTCCGGTTTACCCTGGCGCAATAATTTTTTTTTATTCCGGGTTGTTTTTAATAAAAATATTTCTTTCTTTTGCTCTTGCAATAGATAACCATGAAACAAAAAAATACAATATGGCTGCCGTGGTGGGGTCTTTTTACTGGAAACAGTGAGAAGGTATAGCCATATTGTGATTTATAAAAGATAGTTACAAGGCCTGCTTCTCATCAAAGCAGGCTTTTTTTAATTTTTAATCCATGGAGTGCAAAAAAATACAACGCTGGTGGTGGCCCCTGTTTTTCACATGATACCGTGAACAGGTCGTGCTATGCTGAAAAAGCGGCTTACCGGATCATGGTAAGCCGCTTTTTTTTTGACAAGACAAATTTAGATGAACCCAAAAAACAAAAAAATGCAACAATATCCCTATAAAAGCAACGTCAGAGAGATCCTGGCTGATACCGTTACTCCGGTAAGCATCTATATGAGAATCAGAACACTTTATTCAAAATCCATTCTTCTGGAAAGTTCCGATTACCGGGGAAAGGAAAATGCCTGTTCTTTCATTTGTTTTCAACCGGTTTCATCCTTCGTGGTTGAAGAAGGGAAGATCATCCTTCAGGTCCCCGGAGGAAAAATCCATACATCTCCGATAACTGCGGAAAATCCTCTTGAAGAAAGACTGGATGCCTACTTCCGGTCATTCAAATCGGAAGATCCCGGAAAAGCACTTCCTGCAAACGGTCTGTTTGGATATATCAGTTACGATGCCGTTTCCTGGTTTGAAAACCTGAAACGGATGCATCCGATTCGGGAAGCGTATAAAATTCCGGAAATCAAATACTGTTTTTATAAATATGTCATTGCCATTGGTCATCACAGCAACACCCTTCACATCATTGAAAACCTTTTTGAGAATGAGGAGTCCCAAATGGATTATATTCATCATCTGATGGTAGATCTTACTTTCTCTTCGGGTCCGTTTAAACGGTCGGGACGTGAATATTCGAACATCACCGATGATGCGTATCGATCCATGGTTACCAAAGGCAAGGAGCACTGTTCCCGGGGGGATGTTTTCCAGGTTGTTCTGAGTCGTCAGTTCAGGCAGGCTTTTGAAGGGGATGATTTCAATGTATACCGGGCTTTGCGGTCGATCAATCCTTCGCCCTATCTGTTTTATTTTGATTATGGTACGTACAAGATTTTTGGCTCGAGTCCGGAAGCGGAGTTGAGGGTACAAAATAACAAAGCCTACATTCATCCCATTGCCGGAACATTCAGGCGTACAGGCCAGGATGCTCACGACAGGAAGCTGGCAGAACAACTGAGCCAGGATCCTAAGGAAAATGCGGAACACATCATGTTGGTCGACCTGGCCCGGAATGACCTGAGCCGGAGTGCCGAAAATGTTGTGGTGGAGGCATTCCGGGAAATTCAGTTTTTCTCGCATGTGATCCACCTGGTATCGCGCGTTTCCGGAGATATTGGCGAAAACACCAACCTCATCCGGTTGCTGGGGGAGACCTTCCCGGCAGGAACCTTATCCGGGGCTCCCAAGCACCGCGCTATGCAGCTTATCGAGCAATATGAAAACCAGAACCGGGGATTTTATGGGGGATGCATCGGATACCTCGGCTTTGACCGTACCCTGAATCATGCCATTATGATCCGTTCGTTCCTGAGTAAAGGAAATCAGCTTTTCTATCAGGCAGGAGCCGGTATTGTCGCTGGCTCAGTAGAAGAAAAAGAACTCCAGGAAGTAAATAACAAACTGGCCGCTTTGAAAAAAGCCGTCAGCCTGGCTGAAAATATTCATTAATCCATTTCCCATGAAGATATTGGTTATTGATAATTACGACTCCTTTACGTACAACCTGGTTCATGCCATAAAAAAAATTACCGGCCTGCCGGTAACGGTATTCCGGAACGATGAAGTTCTCCTGACGGATATTCAGGCGTTCGACAAAATCGTTCTTTCCCCCGGACCGGGGATCCCTGCTGAGGCAGGGCAACTGAAAGAAATTATACGAAGGTATGCGCCCCTGAAAAGCATCCTGGGAGTTTGCCTGGGCCATCAGGCCATCGGGGAAGTATTTGGCGCCACCCTCCTGAACCTCAAAAAGGTCCTTCACGGCGTTGCTACACCCATAAGAATTACCAGCCGGAATACCTGCTTGTATAAAAATATCCGTGATGTTTTTGAAGCCGGACACTACCACTCCTGGATTGTGGATTCAAGGAATCTTCCCGGTTGTCTGGAGGTTACGGCTCAGGATGAGTATGGACAAATCATGTCCTTGCAACATAAAAAGTATGACGTGCAGGGAGTTCAATACCATCCGGAATCGGTATTAACCCCTGTGGGAGAACAAATCATTAAAAATTGGCTGACAAACGAAAAAAAATGATCATGAAGGAAATTCTCACCTACCTTTTTGAAGGAAACCGATTATCCCGTGAACAGGCCAGAGAAGTATTGCTGAAAGTGGGACAGGGAGGGCATACAGACATTGAGTTTGCCTCGTTACTAACGGTTTATCTTATGCGACCGGTATCTCCCGAAGAACTGGCCGGCTTTCGGGAAGCCATGCTGGCCCTCTGCCTCCATACCGACCTCTCGGTCTTCCAGCCGATCGATATTGTGGGTACCGGCGGCGATGGAAAAAACACCTTTAATATTTCCACCCTGGCATCCTTTATTGTCGCCGGAGCCGGATATAAAGTAGCAAAACACGGCAACTATGCCGTTTCTTCGACCAGCGGATCTTCCGATCTTCTGGAGTACCTCGGTTATCGATTTACCAACAACAAAGAAGACCTTGAAAAAAAACTGGATAAAGCAGGATTTTGTTTCCTCCATGCTCCGCTTTTTCATCCAGCCATGAAATATATTGCCCCCACACGAAAAGCCCTGAAAGTTAAGACCTTTTTTAATATTTTGGGGCCGATGACTAATCCTGCCTCACCGGCATGTCAGATATTGGGTGTGTATGACAAGCAAGTATTTGATCTCTACAAAAATGTATATAAAACCTCGGGTATCCGCTATACGATTATCAACAGTGTAGACGGATACGATGAGGTCTCCTTAACCGATACCCTCCGTTTTGCTTCCGGTGCGCAGGAAGGAGAACTCAACCCCGAAGATTTCGGTTTTCCCCGGATCAATCCCCTGGAGTTGTTCGGAGGAAACCATGTCAAAGATGCAGCCGGAATATTTCTCGCGATCCTTTCAGGGAAAGGATCCACCGCACAAAACAGGGTGGCAACAGCCAATGCTGCCCTGGCAATTCAATGTCTGGAACCGGAAAAAAAGCTGGATGAATGCATAGCCATTGCTTCCGAATCCCTGGAAAGCGGAAAAGCTCTGCAAGCGTTAAAAATCTTTCTTCAATAAAAAAAAAAAAAACGAAACATGGCCTTTTTGGAACAAATACTTCAAACAAAAAAAGCAGAAATCTCCTGGTTGTACAAAACCGCGTCTATCAGTTTATTCCGTGAGTATCCCTTGTTTGATAGAACATGCCACTCCCTGAAAAAGGCATTGGTGAAAAACAACCGGCCCGGGATCATTGCGGAATATAAGCAACGTTCTCCGTCCAAAGGGTGGATCCATCAGAATGCCTGTGTTGAGGAGATAACCCGGGGATATGCTGAAGCAGGTGCTTTGGGCCTTTCGGTTTTAACCGACCGCTCCTTTTTTGGAGGAAATCCGGAAGACCTTGAAAAAACCCGAAAAACCAATCCCTTCACTCCGGTGCTTCGGAAGGATTTCATCCTGGATTCCCTGCAGGTCTACGAATCAAAAGCCCTGGGAGCTGATGTGATCCTGTTAATCGCAGCCTGCCTTACCGATGAAAAACTCCACACCCTGGCTGCCCTGGGAAAAGAACTTGGATTGGAAATTTTGGTTGAAATTCATCATGAAGAGGAAATCGAACGAATCCCGCCATGGACCGATATTGTGGGGGTCAATAACCGCAATCTCCACACGTTCGAAGTGGATATCCAAACTTCGGTCAGACTGGCACCACGGATTCCTGATACATACGGAAAAATCTCAGAAAGCGGATTGTCCGAACCTTCGCATATAGCCCTTTTAACAAAATATGGTTTCCAGGGTTTTCTGATGGGTGAAACCTTCATGAAAACCGACAACCCGGCACTGGCCTGTAAAAAATTTCTTTTAACGTTAAACCCATACCATGATTCGCAATTTACTCATCAAAGTATGCGGGATTAAATCCCCGGTTAACAGGGAAGCCTTAAGTGCTTCCGGTATTGACCTCATGGGATTTATTTTCTATCCCCGGTCGAAACGTTACATAGGGAATTTGCCGGAAGCGGAAAAAAAGCAGCTTTTCGCAACCCCGGTTCCCCGAGTGGGTGTTTTTGTCAATGAAAAAATCCCGGAGGTACTTCACCAGGCAGAAAAATACGCATTGTCTTATATACAACTGCATGGGGATGAAGATCCTGCTTACTGCAGGGAAGTCAGAAAGGCTGGATTTCATGTCATAAAATCGTTTGGGATCAGTTCTTCTTTTTCCTTTGCATCCACATCCTATTTCACCGAGGTTTCCGATTATTTTCTTTTCGATACAAAGGCGGCCTCGTATGGAGGCACCGGAAAAAAATTTAACTGGACCCTCCTGGATCAGTATACCGGTGAAAAGCCTTTCCTGTTAAGTGGGGGTATTCAGCCCGAAGACGCGAATCTCCTTCGTGAAATCAGGCATCCGAAGCTGGCAGGATTTGATCTCAACAGCGGGTTTGAAGATCATCCGGGATGGAAGAATATTCATAAAATCAATGCATTTATTCATACACTAAAGAGAGAAACACTATGAACTATGAGGTAAATGAAGCGGGATATTACGGTGAATTCGGGGGAGCCTGGATTCCGGAAATGATGTATGCCAATATTGAGGAACTCAGGGTACGGTACCTGGATATCATCCGGTCATCAGAATTTGAAGCTGAATACACACGTCTTCTGAGTGATTATGCCGGCAGGCCTTCCCCTTTATATTTTTCCAATTGGTTATCAAAGCATTACAACACGAAAATCTTTTTGAAGCGGGAGGACCTGAATCATACCGGTTCCCATAAACTAAACAACACCATCGGACAGGTTTTGCTGGCCCAAAAGCTGGGGAAAAGGCGTATCATTGCAGAAACCGGGGCCGGGCAACACGGTCTGGCAACGGCAACCGTTTGTGCTTTGAAAGGATTGAAGTGTGTTGTCTATATGGGAGTTCTGGATATGGAACGACAGGAGCCCAATGTTAAAAAGATGAAAATGCTCGGTGCCGAAGTGATTCCCGTAAAAACCGGCAACAAAACCCTGAAAGACGCCACCAACGAAGCCATGCGCGACTGGATCAATCATCCGTTGGATACCCATTATATCATTGGATCTGTAGTAGGTCCTCATCCCTACCCGGACATGGTAACCCGCTTTCAGTCAGTAATCAGCAAGGAACTAAGGATTCAGTTGGCTGAAAAAACAGGAAGCGAACGACCTGCCAGGATCATTGCCTGTGTAGGAGGAGGCAGCAATGCTGCCGGTGCTTTTTACCATTTTCTGGATGATCCGGAGGTAGAATTGATTGGCGTAGAAGCCGCCGGCAAAGGTATCAACAGCACCGAAACAGCTGCAACCCTTTTTGTGGGTTCTCCCGGAGTGTTGCATTCCAGCATGACCATGATTATGCAAAACAGAGACGGTCAGGTTACAGAACCCTATTCCATATCTGCCGGTCTTGATTATCCCGGAATCGGACCCCTGCATGCCCACCTGCATAAAACAGGACGCGCTAAATATCTGTATGCTACCGATCAGGAAGTGATGGAAGCAGCCCGGCTGCTCACCCAAAAAGAGGGGATCATACCTGCCCTGGAATCAGCCCATGCACTGGCTGCATTAAACCAGATCCCCTTTAAAAAAGAGGAGGTGACCGTAGTGAACCTCTCCGGACGCGGAGATAAAGACATGGAAACATACCTCCGGTATTTCGGCTTTTGATGAAACCGTGCCATCCGGGAAAAAAAGATAACAAGTGAAACCAATCCTAAAAGAATGATGAGAAACAGAATCGATCAGCTTTTTGAGAAGAAAAAGAGAAACATACTTTCGGTCTATTTCACAGCCGGATACCCCCAACCAGACAGCCTGCCGGTCATCCTCTCAGAACTGGAAAAAGCAGGCGTTGACCTGGTTGAAATTGGAATTCCCTTTTCGGATCCTACAGCCGACGGACCGGTCATACAACAAAGTAACCACGAGGCCCTGGTAAATGGTATGAGCCTAAAACTGCTCTTCAGACAGCTTGCACAGATCCGCAATAAAATATCCATCCCTCTGATACTCATGGGGTACTTTAATCCTGTGTATCAATTCGGAATTGAGCCTTTCTGCCTGACCTGCAGGAAAACAGGAATCGACGGAGTGATTCTTCCTGATCTACCCATGCGGGAATATGAACTTCGTTGCAAACCCTATTTTGAAAAATACGGTCTTCACCCTATCTTTCTGATCACCCCCGAAACATCAGATTCCCGGATCCGTGAAATCGACGCAAAAACAACCGGATTCATCTATATGGTCTCAACCTCTTCAACCACCGGGAAAGACCAGAAAGCAAAAGATCTCCACCAGGATTATTTCGAACGGGTTCAGCAACTGGGAGTTCGCTCACCCCGCCTGGTCGGCTTTGGCATTGCCGGGAAAAAAACCTTTCAACGTGCCTGTCAATTTGCCAACGGAGCCATTATCGGAACCGCATTTATTAAAGCATTGAAAAAAGACGTTCCCATGGAAAAAACCATCCCCGGTTTTATCCATTCCATTACCGGATGAACATCGTACCGCTTTGTTTTGTTCTTCACAAGAAACCGATAAATAAAGGATGACAAAGTATGAAACAAATGAACTACTTCGTAGCAAACTAACAAGATATCAAAATGGTATGATTCTGAAAAAAGGTACTTTTTCATGAATATCCGATACTCATTGATGTGTAATTTGCCACGGTATGTTGTTAAACAATTCGGGTTTTTTAACAGGTAACCAATTGCCATTCAAATGAATCATAATGAACCTGCTCTATAAAAAGAGTTAAATAGTGTTAATACCTATTTTACAGCATACGAGATTCGGATTTCTATTGTTATATTAAAGGTGTTTAAAAGCAAAAAAGCCATGATTGAATATGCAAAAGTAATTTTACCTAAAGTGACTTTCAGTGAGGAACTTTTCAGGAAAGAATTAAACAAATGCATCGGATGGATTGAAAAAGATGAAATGGAAGAACTGCGGAGGTGGTGCCACGAAAACTTTGGAGAGATGTATCCCGAAATTCTGGCTGAAGCTTTTGATCACATTGCAGCATAACCTGAAAAGATACAACAGGTCATTCCCATAAATAGGTTGCATGAAACGAGCATGATAAGAATTATCACTCAAGGGTATCATTCCCCCCGATTTCGATGACTACCGGGATGGGGTATGTGAGTTCCATAGGGTATCTTTGCAATCAAGCAATTCCAATCCCATAAAAAAAAAGGGGAGAAATAATCCTCCCTGATGCCAGCTTCCTTCTCTGTGCTATAAAAGCCAACGCTCATCCAATATAAAAGTTGTTTCCTTTCTGTGACAGGTTTTCGCAGGGCTTCCGGTTTCAGACAGGTTATAATTCCGGTAAACCTTGCAAAAAATATTCTGGGGAATGCCCGAGAAATAGAGGAGAAAAGAGGGGATATTATCCTATGGAAAGATTTTCTTATTTTTGGGCTTCAGCAACAACATGCCGGAAGCATACGGCCTTGAAGCAAAAAAATAAAACCGTTTGAATATGAACCTTTATCAATTGTCCCTTTTCATTTTATTCTTATTTCAGACCTTTAATCTGAATGCCCGCGAATCTGAATTTTTAACATTTCTGCAGTCGCAGGCCTCTATTCAGGACATAAAAACAATAGAAGGAGGAGATTACTTCAGGAAATCCTACGAACTCCGGTTCAGGCAGCCGGTCGATCATGCAGATACCACTGCCGGTTTTTTCACCCAGCGGGTCTATGTATCTCATCTTTCCAAAGAAGCGCCGGTTGTCTTGATCACCGAGGGGTACACAGCAGCCCAGGCTTCCCGGGCTAATTATACCAGTGAGCTTTCGCAACTTCTGGAAGCCAATCAGATTGATGTGGAACATCGCTATTTTGGTGAATCCTGGCCTTCAGTTCCCGACTGGCAGTACCTCACGGTAGCCAATGCAGCAGCCGATCACCACCGGATCACGGAGCTGTTTAAAAAATTCTATACCGGGAAATGGATCCATACAGGCATCAGCAAAGGAGGACAAACCGCGATCTCGCACCGCACTCTTTACCCCGATGATGTGGATGCAACCGTCGCCTATGTTGGACCGGTGAATTTTGGCATGGAGGATGGCAGACACGAACCGTTCATTGAAAAGGTACCAGGAACTCCCGAAGAGAGAAAGAAAGTCCGAGCCATGCAACTCGAAGTCCTGAAGCGCCGTGAAACCCTGTTTCCCATGTTTCAGGAACTGGTTCAATCCAAAGACTATACATTTCGCATTCCTCTGGAAGAAGTGTACGACTACTGTGTACTGGAATATTCGTTTATTCTTTGGCAGTTTGGTTCCGGTCCGGTTGATAGTCTGGATACTTCTGCCCCTGATTCCGTACTTTTCCACCACTTTTTTACCACTTCATCCCCGGACTACTTTTCCATCGAAGGATCCGAAAGTACCCGTTCTTTCTTTGTGCAGGCAGCCCATGAACTGGGATACTACGGTTACGATACACGTCCCTTTAAAGAATACCTGAAAATCAAAAACGCCCGAAATTATCTTTCAAAGATATTCTTACCCGAAGGGCTTAAAATACCCTACAATAAGAAAACAATGCGGGAAGTTCAGAACTTTTTGGACACCACAAATAAAAAAATGCTGTTTATTTACGGAGCATACGATCCCTGGACCGCTACAGGGGTATGTATCCCGGACAAACCCAACCTTCTGAAAATTGTTAAGCCCGGGGGGAACCACCGAACCCGGATCAATAATCTTCCGGAGTCCCTGAAAGAGCAAGCAACCGAAATGCTGTACGAATGGCTGGGTGTGGAAACCAAAGCCCTGAACTGAAAGGAAACATACGATCCATTTTTGTCAGTTCCCGAAAAGGTGTTATATTTGCATCCGCGTTCACGGAATTTTATACCATGAACATATATTGCGGGGTGGAGCAGTTGGTAGCTCGTTGGGCTCATAACCCAAAGGTCACAGGTTCGAGTCCTGTCCCCGCTACAAAGAAGCTCAGTATTTACTGGGCTTTTTTTATGTATTGGAAATGTATTGAAAATCAAAAGGCTTTACCCGTATAAAACTAAATCTTTCGCAGCTTTTTCATTTGCATAAAATTTGTTTAAAAAAAGGTTTTGAAACACAATTTATTGTTTACACCTTTTAGTTTTGTGAAAATCTGGGGTGGTCAATTTACTCCGGCACAGGTGGACAACTTATATCGTAAAAGGGTGGTCACGTTAACCGGTTTTTCCAGCAGATGGAGGTAATGAAATTTTTAATATTTGTGGTTGAGGTGGGCTTGAATTAATACTGTAGGATTGTCAATTTTTCCAGGAATCAGCAATTTTTTTAAAATATCAGCTTCTAATTCTAAATAATCCTTATTTCTATTTTCACGTCAGTTAATTGGACATGAATTTCCATAACCGTGCCTGTCGTAAATGAACTACCTCGTAGCAGAGCTGTCGAGTTAGTTCATTAAAATTTCGAGACGATAATTTATTATTTTGTTAGTCTGGAAAAGTGATTTTCCAGATGCTTGCGCATCCCATTTCTGAATTGTTTAGCACTACCAGTTTTCAGTAATTCTACCAACCCTTTATGAGATATGTATTTCTTTTTTGATACAGGACGTTCAATTAGTTTGCTGTCGTATGCATATTTAAATACTGGAAGTAGTATTTTTTGAAAATTTTGTAATGTTTTATTCTGAGTAATTTCATATAATTTGCCATGAAAAAGAACTTCATGGTCAATATTAAATAAAACTGTTTCTGATTCTTCCGGCTCGGTTTCAACAATTCTTGTTAGTTCATTTATATCTGCTTCTGTGATATTATTAATAATAGAATCAGCCATTCCAACTTCTAGTATGAGTCTCAGTTCAAAGATGTCTCTTAGTGCAGTGTTGTCTAGAATATTGGGGATCATTGATCTTCCTAAAAGCGCAGATAAATCGGGGCTCTTAATTATTGTACCCTTATGTTTTATGGATTCAATTATCCCGAGCGTTTTTAACCGCGTCAGCGATTCCCTGATAACCGTACGGCTAACTCCCATTGCAGTAGCCAATTCTACTTCTTTTGGAATCGTGTCGCCGGGTTTAAACTCTTTTTTTATGAAAAAATCAATGAGGTTCATCTCAACTTTGTCTACTAAGCTCCGTGTGTCTATTGATGAAAGATATTCTGCTGTTCCTTGTGAATTCATTTCTGTGTAAAAATTTGTTGTTGTTCAGTTAAAAAAATTGTACACAAATTTCAAAAAAATTTTGATTAAAAAAATTATTAAATATATTTGTGCTGTCTTATGTAATACATAATGCAAATATAAAAGAAAATTATTAAAAAAGACAGCTTATGAAAAATTTCATGCACAAAATGCTAAAATTTCGCTGGGTAGTAATATTAATGCTGCTTAGCGGACAGGCGTTTGCTCAAAAAGACATTACTGGCAAAGTAGCTGACGCAGCTACCGGAGAACCATTGCCCGGTGTTTCTATTGTAATTACAGGAACGACCCTGGGAACAATTTCCAACATCGATGGAAGTTTTTCCCTTTCTGTTCCTGATGACAAAAACCAGCTTGAATTTTCAATGATTGGCTACAAGAATCAAGTGGTTCAGTTGAATGGTTCTTTAACTTTGAGTGTAGCGCTTGAAGAAACAACAACAGCATTGGAGGAAATTGTGGTAACGGGTTACAGCACACAATCACGAGCTGAAATGACCACTTCTATTTCCAAACTCGATGCCAAAGTTTTGGAAAGTGTGACACGTTCCAATGCAGCTACTGCTTTACAGGGCACCATTGCAGGACTGAAAGTAACTCAAACTTCCGGTCAGCCTGGTACTACACCAAGTATGGTAGTGCGCGGGGGTACCAGTTTCTCTGGAACAGGCAGCCCGTTAATTTTGATTGACGGAGTTCCCAGTTCTTTTTATGCTTTAAATGCCGATGACATTGAATCCATGGAGGTTTTAAAAGATGCAGCCTCTACTGCAATTTATGGTGCCAGGGCTGCCAACGGGGTGATTTTGGTTACTACCAAAAAAGGAAAAGCAGGTCGAACCAATGTTAGCCTCCGCGCAAAATTTTCCACCAATCAACGTCGGGACGACCCAATGGAATATTTGAACGCAGCAGAATATGTACACTTTAACCGGCTCGCCGTAAAACAGGCCCAGGATGTGATGGGTTATGCATGGCTCAACCAGTTTTTAACGGGGGCTCATGCTGCTGCAACGGGTAACAATACCACCAATTCAATTTACACTACCATGGTCCTTTCCGACGAAAACCAGTACCTCCTCGATTATGAAGGGTGGCAAACGTTGGAAGATCCTGTAAATCCCGGCCAACAACTTATTTTCATGGAAAACGAAATGAGTAACCTGTTTTACCAGGACAGCCATTCAATGGATTATACACTTTCATTCGATGGAGGAAACGAAAAAGGAACCTACTATCTGGGATTGGGATTCTTAGACGATAAAGGAATGGTGTTTGGTTCAGATTTTGATCGGTATTCCGCAACATTTAACGCATCTTATAAACTTACCGATGCACTGGAAGTTTCATCAAATTTGATTTACGCACATTCGAACCGGACATTACCATTCGATAGCGAATATAACCTGTTTCAGAGGACTGCCGGTTTAGCGCCCACTTCGCGCATCTACAATAACAATCCGGATGGAAGTCTTTCGGAGGATTATCAACCCGGAACCTATCTCGGTTTTGGTAATCCATTGTATTACCGTGATAAATTTATCCGTTATAATTTGGAGCAACGTCTTACTGGCTCGGTACAATTTGATTACAGCTTTTTAAATAATTTTAAATTAACCTTGCGTGGAAGTCATTTTACCGTTAATAATTCCAATGAAGCGTTTAATAAAGCATACCTCAATTCAGGAAGTCTGAATACTGAAAGACGTGCTTCGGCTTCGCATGAGCGTACCCTGCGCGACCAGATTACCGCATTATTAAATTACCGTAATACATTTAATGGTGTTCATAATGTTACTGCGCTGGTAGGAACAGAATATTTCAGGGAAAAATATTTTGGATTCAGTGCAGCCACCAGGTTATCACCAACCGATTTGATTTATACCATGAATGTAGGTTCTGAAGCTTACGGAGTTCCATCATCCTCAAGGACGGGGTATGAAATTGCTTCGCTGTTCGGACAGGCCAATTACGATTTTGATTATAAATACCTTCTGGGATTTACTTTTCGATACGATGGCACGTCTCGCCTGGGAAACAATAAGTACGGTTTCTTTCCCGGGGTTTCAGTAGGATGGAATGCCCATAACGAAGATTTCTTTCAGCAGTCGAAAATAAAAAATGTTGTAAGCAAACTGAAACCAAGGATGAGTTATGGTGTGAATGGAAACATTGAAATCCTTAGCAACTTTGGTGTATTTGGAAGTTATGGCCAAACCGCAGTTTACGATACGCAAACCGGCTATGCCAACAATCAACTTCCCCTGCTCGATTTGAGATGGGAACGTTCAACAACCTTTAATCTGGGGCTTGATGTTGGTTTATTTGACAATCGGGTAAGTTTGATTTCAGACTTTTTTATCCGAGATGTAAAGGACAAACTGGCAGGTCTCACTTTGCCGCTTTGGACCGGTTTTTCTTCAATTACCACCAATAATGGGACATTACAAAACCGGGGGTTAGAGTTAGAGTTGGATGCCAATGTTGTAAAAACTTCTGATATTAACTGGAATCTTGGACTTACCTATTACAGCGTACGCAACTATGCAAAACACCTTCCTGAAAACGGTGTGGAAAAGAATCGTCAGGGTGGTACCGAGATTTATGATCCGGCAACCGGAGAAACAAAATACGTTGGCGGTCTGCAGGAAGGAGAACGTGTAGGATACGATGTTATTACTGCTTATGTATTCGACGGAGTATATAAAACCCAGGCCGAAATTGACGCACATAAAGACCGAATTGTGGAGTTCGCCACCAAAAAAGATACCCGCTTTTTGGGCGATGCTATTTGGAAAGATCTCAACGACGACAATGTAATTAATTACCTCGACCGAATAGTAATTGGAAGAAGAACACCCGATTTTACCGGAGGAATAACTTCTGATTTCAGCTATAAAAATTTCAATCTTTTTGTAAAAACTGATTTTACCCTGGGACATTATATCATCAACGGCCGAAGGGTAAAAGGAATTGCTCAGACTCAGGGTAACCAAAATGGTCCGAAAGAAATTACGGAAACCTGGACACCAGATAACCCGGATGCTGATATTCCGATTTTTACTTTGGTCGACCGCCAGCGTAATCACCTCGCTGCCGGATACGATCAGGGTTCTATGGATCACAGCAGTTCCCGTATGTGGGAAAAAGGAGACTTCTTCGCTTTGCGTGAAGTAACATTGAGCTACAACCTTGACGGAGAGAAAATCAACAATATAGTTGATAATGCCCGTATTTACCTCACAGGTTCAAATCTGGCATATTTTAATGATTTTTCAGGAAGTTCACCGGAAGAATCTACGAGCGGTATTGACAGCGGAAGGTTCCCGCTTCCAAGAACAATTACTTTGGGTGTAAACGTAAACTTTTAAAAACAAGAAATTATGAAGAAATACATCATATTATTAGTATCAATTGCTTTTTTAAGTGCATGCGATCTCGACATGCAACCTGAAAGTCAATTGACGTATAACGGATTCTGGGATACAGAAGAAGCAGCAAAAGCAGCACACACTGGTATTTATGCCAGCTATCGGAATTATGCCTATACATTTTGGCAAATGGGTGAGTTACGCTCCGATATTTGGGGAGGAAACACAATTGAATCTCCCAATGGAATTGATTTAATTGAAAACAATATCAGCACATCAATAGTATATTTTGGCAATTGGGCCAATTTTTACGGATTGTTGCATTACATCAATGATTTTATCGTAAGTGCACCCGAAGTTCCTTTCCAGAGCAAAGAAGAGAAAAACCACATGCTTGGTCAGGTTTACGGACTTAGGGCACAGGTTTATTATACCATGGTTAAAGCCTGGGGCGATGTGCCAATCAGCACCGAACCTCTGCTTGATGTGGATTTGGAAAAACTGAAAAAACCACGTACGCCAAAAGAAGAGGTAATGCAGTTGATAAAAGACGATATTGAAATGTCGCTTCAGTATTTTGGCAACGACAACAGTTTTTGGACAGGTAAAAACATATATTGGTCAAAAGCCGCCACGCTTGCACTGAAAGGTGATGTTTATCTCTGGTCGGGGAAAGTTCTAGGAGGCGGAAATGCCGATTTCAGCGAAGCCAAAACAGCCCTGTCTCAGGTTAGTGGATTCAGCCTGGTTCCTTACAACAACCTCTGGGGACAAGGCAATGAATTTAACAGTGAGTTCATTTTTGCATTCGACTATCAGCAGGATCAGGCCTCAAACTTCTATTATTTATTTACCGGAAGGGCAGTCGATTTTACCGAGCTTTTCGATTCAGAAGGCAACTCCATGGACGGCTTTGTAGTAAACGGCGCCAGCAGATATGGTCCGTCAGATAAAACACTGATTGCCCTCGATGATACCAATGATGTTCGCAGAGATAATTTTATTCGTTTATACAGCGATGGAGAATACCATATTCCTTATCAAGCAGGGCAAGAGAGCTACAAGGGCGCCCTTTTAAACAAATTTCTTGGCATTGTCGGCGATGACGGAACCCGTAAAAATTACAATAATATTCCGCTTTACCGCTATGCCGATGTGCTTTTGATGCTTGCCGAAGCAAAAAACCATCTGGGGGAAGACCCTTCCGCCGAAATTAATGCCGTTCGTGAACGAGCCTATGGCGATAATTTTGCCGGGAATGAATATTCAAATGGGACAAAAGCTGAAAACACCCAGGCTATTCTGAATGAACGTATGAAAGAATTTGTAGGCGAAGGCAAAAGATGGTGGGATTTGGTTCGTGCCGGAGACGGAATCGTATTTGATGAGGTGGCAACACTCGATGCATCTGAGTCGTATAAAATTTATTACTCCATTTCACAGAGTATGTTGGCCAGTGATTCTGAACTGACACAAACCGAAGGTTATTAATACTGAATTTGAAAGACCGATTTTTCATAGATTTCTAGTTTAGTAAATTCATTAGAATTAAAGGCCTGTTTTGGGCCTTTAATTTTTAACTTATGCTGCTGTGAAATATTGGGCTAGAATAATCATTCATTTTTTATATTTTTAAATACAAATCACTTTGAAATGAAAATCCATCCTCTTATTGTATTTACAGCATTTTTATCGTTTATTTTGAGTTGTTCAGGCAACGAATTGATAGCCAGCTCCGAAATTGAGCAAACCCGGATTATTCAAAAAAAGCAACCCTTATTTGTTAACCGTCCCAACAACGATATTCTTAAACTTCACTTTGAAATGCCCGAGCCAAACGAAAAACGCGAATTAATCGCCGCAAAAATTAACTTAGCACCTAACAACCAACCCGGTTTTCTTAAAAAGATTGAAGTAGAGCATACTTCCGTAATTGACGATAAAAATTCTATCACGATTTTTGGGAATACCGGTCATTTTGGAACCAGCCAGATAATTATTGGGGGTTCAGAAATTATTGAGCCTGGCAGTCATACATTTTCCTTCCATTTTGAATTATCAGAGGATGCTAATCTCTCAAAAAGTTTTAATATTGAGGGAGTTGAACTGATTTTTGCGGATAAAAATAATCTGAACTTTTTGCCCGATGCCGGATTTTCTTATCGTCCTGCAAATGTTGTACGTGCAGCCGGACAGGACAATGTGGATACCTACCGCATTCCCGGCCTGGTAACCACCAATAAAGGTACACTTATAGCCGTTTACGATATTCGTTACAACAGCAGCAAAGATTTACAGCAAAACATCGATGTGGGAATGAGCCGCAGCACCGATGGCGGACAAACCTGGGAACCTATGCAAATCATTATGGACATGGGCGAGTGGGGCGGTCGTCCTGAACGTGTAAACGGAATCGGCGATCCGAGTGTATTATACGATGACAAAAACCACACTCTTTGGGTGGCCGGTTTGTGGATGAGTGGCGCCACTCCCGAAGACATGCTCTGGTGGACATCCAAACCCGGAATGAACCCAAATGAAACCGGGCAGTTTGTTTTGGTAAAAAGTACCGACGACGGGCGTACATGGTCGGAACCCATCAACATTACCGAACAAATTAAAAACCCGGAATGGCAGTTGCTTTTGCAAGGTCCGGGCAGAGGACTTACAATGAAAAACGGAACATTGGTTTTTCCGGCACAGTTTAAAGCCGATATTGGTGAAAAAGCACTCGACGGTGGTCAGTATACCAGCCATTCCACCATTGTTTACAGCAAAGATGGCGGCGAGACGTGGCACATTGGCACTGGCGCCAAATCCAACACCACCGAAGCACAGGTAGTGCAGCTTGAAGACGGCAGCCTCATGCTAAACATGCGTGACGATCGAAACCGTAAAATCAAGGATCAAACAAACGGAAGGGCCGTAGCAGTAACCGATGATTTGGGTGAAACCTGGGAGATTCATCCTACTTCCAATTCAGCCTTGCAGGAGCCAAATTGTATGGCCAGTATAATTTCAGCCCGTATTGAAAGAAACAATCAAAATCAGCTGGTACTCTTTTTCTCCAATCCTGATAGCAAAGAAGCCCGAGTTGACATGACCATAAAAACCAGTATCAACCAGGGAAATACCTGGCCGGAAGAGTACCAGGTTTTGTTGAATGAAAACCAGGGATTTGGCTATTCATGCATGACCATGGTGGATGAAAGCACAGTGGGAATTCTGTATGAAGGAGTAAAAGAACTTTATTTTCAAAAAGTTCCGGTTGAAGACTTATTGAATAATACACTGAAATAATTCCCTTGATCAGATTAAAACATATAGCAGTTTTTTTAATGCTGATTACAGTATTGGCAAATTCTTCATGTAAGTCTGAAAAACCAAAACAGCCTGCATTAATTCCCATGCCGCAAAACTTGCAGTGGAACGGTGAGGTGTTTGACTTTACCGACAGTAGCAATCGGTTTGTACAACGCATTGTTCCGCACTTAAACGATATTCCGCTGAATGAAAACGAAGCTTACACGCTGGAAGTAACTGCCGATTCACTGATTCTTTCTGCTTTAACCGATGAAGGATTGTTCCGCGGAATGCAAACGTTACAGCAACTCACTTTGGCTGAAAATGGAAAACAGATTGTTGCCGGGTGCAGCATCCGCGACTGGCCTGCATTTCGTATTCGCGGTTTCATGCAGGATGTTGGCCGGAATTTTCAATCATTGGAAATGCTGAAAGAACAAATTAATGTGTTGGCAGCATACAAATTCAATGCGTTTCATTTTCATGTAACCGACAACCCGGGCTGGCGACTAGAAAGCAAAAAGTATCCGGAGTTGAATTCTCCGGAATCCATGAGCCGCTGGCCAGGGAAATACTATACGCAGGAAGAGTTTAAAGAACTGGTGGATTATTGTTACGAACGCAAAATTATGCTCATTCCCGAATTCGATTTGCCGGGTCACAGTGCTGCTTTCCGAAAAGCTTTCGGGTTTGAAACCATGAGCAATCCCCGTGTGCAGCCTCTTCTAATCGATTTAATCGACGAACTGATGAGCCTGGTTCCGCCCGAAAAAATGCCGTACATTCACCTCGGAACCGACGAGGTATGGCACAGTTACGAAGAACCGTCGCCAACGCTTTTGCCGGCTATTTTAAAGCGGGTAACGCAATACCACAATCGCGAAGTAATAGTATGGCGGCCGGGTTATAAAATAGAAGGCGATTCAGTTTCCATCACGCAACTTTGGTCATCTAATGGTCATCCGAAACCAGGGCACCGCTATCTCGATTCACGGCTCAATTACCTCAACCACCTCGATCCGCTGGCCGGAATTCCGCAATTGTATTTCGAACGTATTAATGGCGCAGCCCACGGAGATTCCCTTCGGATGGGTGGCATTTTGTGCAACTGGAACGACAACCTTGTTACCGATGAATACGATGCTGTCCGTCACAATCCGGTTTACCCGGGAATTGTCACCTACAGCGAAACTTCATGGTCCGGTCAATCTGAAGATTTTGGCGAAAAATACCTCGCAAAGTTTCCGGATAGAAATACTGCTATCTTTCAGAAATTTGTTGATTTTGAAGAGCGGCTGGTGAAACACCGCGATTTGTATTTTCAGGATAAACCGTTTCCTTATGTGAAACAAACCCACATTCATTGGCGAATTGCCGGGCCGTTCAATCACGAAGAAGATATCAACAAAAAGTTTCCGCCTGTAGATTCCATTGCTACTGAATATGTAGTGGATTCAGAAAGATATACCTGGTCGGAATCTGTAACTGGCGGCACGGTGCATCTTTCGCACTTTTTTGGCTATCCTTCACTTTTTCCGAAAGACACGGGAACCTATTATGCCTTTACCCAGATTTGGTCGCCTGAAGATCAAACGGCGGATGCCTGGATTGGGTTCCACGACTGGTCACGCTCGGGAGGCAGGCGTGGCGGGCCTTTCCCGGAACAGGGGCAGTGGCACAACACCAACCCGCAGGTTTGGGTAAACGGCGAAATCGTTCAGGCTCCAAAATGGAACAATCCCGGACTGGAAGCAAGCTCCGAAGAAATCCCGTTTTCAGATGAAAATTACTTTTTCCGCACTCCGGCCAAAATTCAACTGAAAAAAGGTTGGAACGAGGTGCTTTTAAAGATCCCTGTTACTCCAAATACCTGGAAAAGGATGTTTACTTTTGTGCCCGTTCAGATGGGGGCCGGGAATATGAGCGAAATAGAAGAATTAAAATTTTCTGCTAATTTAAAATAAAATTATACCATGATACCAAAATTTGAAGGATTGATAGCCGCTCCGTTTACTCCCATGAACGAAAATAGCGAAGTGGTTTACGAACGGATTCCACAGTATTACAATTTTTTGAAACAGAACAAAGTGGTGGGTGCATTTATCAATGGATCCACAGGTGAGGGTGTTTCGCTTACCCAAAAAGAGCGGATGAAAACTGCCGAAAAGTGGGTGGCGGCTGCCAAAGCCGAACCATCAGTAAAAATCATTAACCTGGCAGTTGGCACTTCTTACAAGGTAAGTATTGAAAATGCACTACATTCGGCAGAAATTGGTGTAGATGCGATTGCCGTGCAAGCGCCTTATTATTTTAAACCGTCAGAAGCCGGGCAGTTGGCCGAGTTTGTTGCCCGAGTGGCAGAAACCGTTCCGCAATTGCCGGTTTACTTTTACCATATTCCGGTTCTTACGGGTTGTAACGTAAGCATGTACGATTTCTTAAAAGAGGCTGCATCAGCTATTCCCAACCTTGCCGGCATTAAATACACTCACGAAGATTTTATGGATTTTCAGAGCTGTATCAATTTTATGGACAGAAAGTATGACATGCTTTGGGGACGCGATGAAAATCTTTTGTCGGCACTTGTTTTGGGAACACGTGGCGGAGTAGGAAGTACATTTAATTACGCTGCTCCGCTTTACTACAAAATGATTGACGCATTTAATAACGGCAATCTTGAAACTGCGAGAAAACTTCAGCAGAAATCCATCAATATGATTCGCCTGCTGGGGAAATATGGTGGAATTGCCACGGGGAAAGCGTTTATGCGTTACGTGGGGCTCGATTGCGGTGAATTCCGTTTACCCTTAAAAAATATGAGCCGCGAGGATTACCGGAAATTCACGGAAGATGTTAAAGCGCTGGAGATGGAAGAATATTTCTCGGTTATTGAATGAATTTTGATTTCCATGGATTTTAAAAGATTGTCAGAACAGTATAAAAACGAACTCCTCGAAAACGTGGTTCCTTTTTGGGAAAACCACTCAAAAGATGAAGAATTTGGTGGCTATTTCACTTGCCTCAATCGCGAAGGTGACGTTTTCGATACCGACAAATTCATTTGGCTGCAGGGCCGCGAAGTCTGGATGTTTTCCACACTTTTCAATAAAGTGGCGCAGAATCAGCAGTGGCTCGACATGGCTTTGCACGGCGCCAAATTCCTCCAAAAATACGGACACGACGAAAACCTAAACTGGTATTTTTCGCTTACCCGCGAAGGGAAACCACTGGTACAACCCTACAATATTTTTTCTGACTGTTTTGCTACCATGGCTTTTGGCCAGTTGTACAAAGCCACCGGAAATGAAGAATTTGGGCAAATTGCTAAAAACACCTTCGAAAATATTCTGAAACGCAGCGACAATCCCAAAGGGAAATACAACAAGTTGGTTCCCGAAACGCGGCCGTTGAAAGGCTTTTCGCTGCCCATGATTTTGTGCAACCTGTCTCTTGAAATCGAACATTTACTGCCTAAACAACGGGTGGACGAAACCATTGAAAAGGTGTTGCACGAAGTAATGGAGGTGTTTTACCAGCCTGACTCGGGACTGATTCTGGAGAATGTAAAACCCGACGGCAGCTTTTCCGATTCGTTCGACGGCCGGCTGGTTAATCCCGGTCACGGAATTGAAGCCATGTGGTTTATAATGGATTTGTCAGTGCGCCTGCAAAGGCCGGAGCTGGCGGAAAAAGCGGTGGAAATTGTTCTGCTTACACTCGAATACGGCTGGGATAAAAAATACGGTGGTGTTTTCTATTTTCGCGATATAAAAGGCCATCCACCGCAGCAACTGGAATGGGACCAGAAACTCTGGTGGGTGCATCTCGAAACGCTCATCAGCCTGATAAAAGGGTACGCGCTCACCAAAAATGAAAAGTGCCTGACCTGGTTTGAGAAAGTACACGATTATACCTGGTCGCATTTTGCTGACCCGAAACATGGCGAGTGGTTTGGTTACCTTAACCGCCGGGGCGAAGTGCTGTTGCCGCTGAAAGGCGGAAAATGGAAAGGTTGCTTTCATGTACCCCGCGGACTCTACCAGATTTGGAAAACGTTGGAAACAATGAAATAAAATTTTCTCCCGCAGATAGCGCAGATAAACGCCGATCTTGATTTCTGCATAAATTTGTGAAATCAGCGGGGAGGACAGAAATTTTTTTCGTCCTGAAAAGACAAATTAGTTCAACCCGGCATCAACCTCCCGGGACTTAGTAAACAGAATGGAAGAACGGGCTGAAATCCCAGTTTAATTATTTTTTATTTTATTATGAAGAAGTTGCTGATTTTGCTATTTGTTTTACTGCTGTTTTTTGATAAAAACTATGCTGAATCATCCATTAATAAAGTTGTTCAACAAAGCTATCCGTTGTTTGAAAACGTGGATGAAATTCCCGGCAACGAAGGGCTGGCCGGAGTTTTTTCCGGCGCGCACAACAATGTGTTGCTGGTAGCTGGTGGAACGGCTTTCCCCGATGGAAAACCCTGGGAAGGTGGCGAAAAGTATTTTTCCAACGTAGTGTTGGTTTATGAACGTACTACTGATGGGATAAAAATGGTGGAATCTACAAAACTTCCGGTGGCATTGGGTGAAGGCGCTTCGGTATCGCTACCTCAGGGCGTGCTTTGCATTGGCGGACAATCCTCCGATGATTTAAGCAACCAGGTTTTTTTGCTGAGCTGGAATGGTACTTCAGTGGATATTTTTGAATTTCCGGTGTTGCCTGTGGCTGTAAAAAGTGCAGCTGCTGCGTTGATTGAAAATACGGTTTATGTGGTTGGCGGTGAAAGTGAAAATGGCGCAACCAGTCAATTTCTGTCGTTGGATATAACCAATCCTGAAAGTGGCTGGCAAAAACTTACCGATTTTCCGTTTCCGGTTTCGGGCGCTTCGGCTGTTGCCCAGATGGACGGCGAAGAGGTGAGCCTTCATGTTTTTGGTGGCCGTGCAAAAAAGGAGGACGAAATAACCACAACGTTTTATCCGCATGTTTTCCGTTTTCGTCCTTCAGAGGGAAAATGGGAACAATTGCAGGATATGGAAGTTCCGTTGGCAGTTTCTGCAGCAGCACCAATTGGTGCATCGCACATTGTTTTGGTAGGCGGCGATTCAGGTGAAACCTTCAACAAAGTGGAGCTGGCTTTTCAAGCCATGCAAACCGGAAATGAAAATGCCCGTCAGTTACGTGATTCACTGTGGATAAATCATTCAGGTTTCAATTCAGAACTAAAAATTTACAATACGGTTACTGATGCGTGGTTTGATGCAGGCGACTGGGAAGGAACTCCTGTTGCTGTTGCTCCGGCTGTAGTTTGGGAGGATGAAGTGGTTGTTCCCGGCGGCGAGATTAAACCTGCTACGCGAACGCCGCAGTTGTACAAAATTCAGTTTTCGGTTAAGCCGGTATTTGGCTGGCTGAATTACATCGTACTGGCGCTTTATTTTGCAGGCATGTTGTTGTTGGGTTTCTATTTTATGCGCCGCGAAAACAGTACCGACGATTTTTTCAAAGCCGGTGGCCGCATTCCCTGGTGGGCGGCAGGCATTAGTATTTTTGCCACCACGCTTAGCGCCATTACGTTTATTGCCATTCCGGCCAAATCGTATGCTTCCGATTGGCGCATGTTTATGTTTAACATGGCCATAATAATGATTGCTCCGATTGTTATTCGCTATTTTCTTCCGTTTTTCCGTAGATTCAATTTCGATACCGCTTATCAATATCTGGAAGCACGTTTTAACCGTGCTGTGCGTTGGTTGGCCTCTGCGCTGTTTGTATTTTTTATGGTGAGCCGAATTGCCGTGGTACTTTTTCTTCCCTCGTTGGCGCTGAATGTCGTTACCGGATTCAGCATCTACTGGGCCATTATTATTATGGGCGTGGTTACCATTGTTTACTGTACCAGCGGTGGGATGGAAGCCGTAGTTTGGGGCGATGTGATTCAGGGATTTATATTGCTGGTCGGAGCTTTTGTTGCCCTGGCGTTTATGCTGGCCGGTGTTGATGGCGGCTTGAACGGCTTTTTTGAAATTACCGGACAGCACAACAAATTTCATACCTTCGATTTCCGGTTCGATTTTTCGCAACCGGTATTCTGGGTGGTGTTGATTGGAGGGCTTGCCAATACGCTTATTACCTATACCAGCGACCAAAGCGTGGTGCAACGCTACATGACCACCAAAGACGAAAAAGCCTCTGGGGGGAGTATCTGGTTAAATGGAATTCTGGCGATTCCGGTGACCATCATTTTCTTTTTGCTCGGAACTGGTTTGTACGCGTATTACACATCCAATCCGGCACATCTTTCGGTATTGAATCCTAATATCGATTCGGTGTTTCCGCAGTTTATTGTATCACAAATGCCCGCAGGAGTGGCCGGGCTGCTCATTGCCGCTATTTTTGCCGCCGCCATGTCCACTTTGTCGTCAAACATCAATTCGGTATCGGCGGTAATAACATCCGATTTTTACAAAGTGCTGGCAGTGAAAGCCGGCCATAAACGGAACATGGCCGTTGCCCGCTGGTCGGGAATTATTGTGGGTTTGCTCGGAATGACCATGGCACTGATGCTGGCTACCTGGAACATCGCCTCGCTGTGGGATCAGTTTAATACGTTTTTAGGATTGCTCACAGCCGGATTGGGCGCTTTGTTTGTAATGGGTATCTTTTTCCCGCGTATTTCAGGACCGGCAGCGCTTGCAGGCGTCCTGGCCGGAATTGCCATCCTAATACTAGTAAAAAATAATACCACACTTTCGTTTTTGTTGTATGGTTTTGTAGGGCTGGTTACCAGCGTATTTCTGGGACTGGTGTTCAGCCTTTTTCTCCCAAATCAAAAAAAAATTATGGGATACACATGGGAGAGTCGAATCAGGAGTTAATTCAGAAAAAAGTTAGCTTACCTTTTGAATTCAAATATTCTGAAAAGAGTGACAAGATATATATTGGCATGACCTGTGATCTTGAAAAACGCTTGTTTGCACACAATAACCTGCCAAAAGGATGGACCAGATATTTTCGCCCCTGGAAATTGGTCTATTCCGAGGTACTCCCAACTAAATCTGAAGCTTTAAAACGCGAAAAAGAACTGAAATCGCATCAGGGAAGAAATTTTATTTGTCAGGAAATTCTAC
>CAYPAW010000064.1:0-13168 GCA_964408795.1 uncultured Mariniphaga sp. | reverse complement strand
GATTCAGTAAAACTTTCTTCCAACGTTTAACTTCATCTAAGTCGGGGTTAACCTGAGCTTTATTCATATTTTTTAAAATTTATGAATAGTCCAGGTTAAAAGAATAGTTATACCGATAAATTGCATCCGAATAAAATATGATACCCTGCCATTCGTCTCATAAGTAAGAGATAACGAGATCATGACAAGCGAACAAGTTGCGAGGACAAACCTCCAGGGGATGAAAAACAGTAGATGAACTGTATACCGGAGGGGAATTTCCCTTCCGGTATTTTTACAACGGTCGGGCCACCATGATACCGGTTGCCCGGTTGCTGTTTAGCAGGTACGTTTCCAGTGTTTCTTCTGAGACAATCACTTTCTCAGCCAGGGAAGAGGCATGCATAAGATGGATGCGGCCCTCCTTCCGGACCAGAAGAATGACATGGGAAATATCCAGCCCGTCCATGTTGGTCGTAAGGCCTGCGATATCGCCATCCTGTAATTGGTCTTCAACGGTTGCCAATTGTTCCTCGGGAATGTAGTACATCTGCCTTGCCGAGATCTCTTTCTCCTGCGCTTCGATTCTCTTTATAAGAGAAGAATCTGCTTTTAATTGCCGGTAGCTTTCAGGATGGGTACTCATAAAATGTACGTTGATGGGGTAAGGTATTCCGGCCATTTCCCGGGTCACATCGCGTAGGATATGGTTCTGGTGATTGTTGTATATCCAGTCGCTGAAATAATGGAGTCTCGAAGGGTAGCCATCGAGTATTCCGTTGCGGTACCTGATCTCTTTTAGCTCGTTGGTAAATTGTTCAAAGGTAAGTTTTCCACTGTGAATAGTCCGGGAGATCGCCAGACAGTTTTCAGCGAATGTCGTACAGTCCATTTCCCTCAGGTTGACAACCAACTGTTCTGCAGAATCGGTTTCAAGCGTATGGGCCACATAAGGTGTTCCCAGAAAATAGGTTCCTATTTTGACCATGAGTTCCGGAACAGGTGTTCCTTCCTCTGCTGAAAACTGTTCAAATACCTGGCTCAGGATTGTTTTATCCTCCGGTTGATAAACAATGCTCTCTTTTCCCCTGTCAGAAGAAGTGCAGGCCATAGCCAAAAGAACCAGAATGGATGCGGTTTGTTTTTTCATGATGTAGGATTTTCTTCAAAGGTATAAAAAATGGATCGGATTGGATCGTTACCCAATACGGATGCCATCTTTTTGGCAAGAGATGGCATCCTACAGAAGATGAGTTCGTTGAACTAATATTGGTGGAATGCATCGGAAATAAATGAGAGCACCACGGGCAGTGATTCACGCCAGTAGGTCCAGGTGTGGCCTCCGTCGCGGATGCGGAACTCATGCGGAATCTCATTTTTTCGCATGGCAATGTGAACCAGGGAGTTTCCTTCAAAAAGAAAATCGTCATCGCCGCAGTCGATAAACCAGCGGATGGCTTTTTTCTGATCGTCGGGCATGTTGTTGACAAGATACAGCGCGCTGTGCTTTTTATAATATTCTTCCCGTTGTTCTTCTGTAGCCTCCTGCATGCCCCGTTGGCGATAGCGCTCCATCTCCTCCATGGTTAAGGGGCCGCACGAAGCACTCAGCGGACATGCCGATGAAAACAGCTCGGGATGGTGCAGGGCATACATGAATGTTCCGCCGCCACCCATCGATAAGCCGGCAACAGCACGGAACCTTTTTTCACCTTTTATATGGTAGGTTCTTTCTACATAGGGCATTAACTCTTCAAAGAAAAAATCCTCATAACGCCAATCGGCACCCGGAACATTAAAATATCCCCGCCGGCCGGTATTGGCATCCGGCATCACAACAATCATGGGAGTAGCTTTCCCTTCCTGAATGGCTTGGTCGGCAATATGCCGAATCTCACCAAACTGAACCCAGCCCGTCTGATCATCTCCGGCTCCATGTAACAAATACAACACCGGATAACTCCGCTCCGAAGTTTCATACCCGGGTGGAAGGTAAATGGCAAACTTCCGGTCCATCTTTAAAATGTCACTTTTCATCGAAAGATTGTCGTACACTTTTCCAGTCTGTCCAAACAATAGGGAAGGGAGTACAAACAACAACAGGGGAATAAGTCGGTTTTTCATCTCTATAGATTTTAATTTTTGGATAATTTTAAAATTCAAATTTGACAGATGGAACTGTTCCATCCGTCGCTCTCACATAAAAATTATTCATTCATTTTTGTGTAATTTTTGAATGAAAAATTTCATGTTCGTTTCATGTTAGAAAATTTTTAATGTTGATTTGTTGGATGCTAAAGGTAGATTTTTATTTTTATAGAACATAACTTTTTGTTTTTGCCTTTATAAGGAAGTTGTTTCTCATTTATTACGTTCAGCAGAAATATGGCACGTTGGTTCATCATAGCGGGGATTCTTTTAATTCTTATCGGAATATTGCTTTATTGTGCTCCGGGATTGTTTACCTGGTTCGGGAAACTGCCGGGCGACATCCGGATTGAGAATGAACAGAGTAAAATCTTTGTTCCCATCACATCCTTTATTCTAATCAGTATTTTATTGACTGTGATGGTTAACCTGATAAAGTGGTTACTGAAATTCTTTTAACAACCTGTTTTTCCATATTGGCATATTCTTTAGCTACCCTGATGTTGGGAATTCCGGGGCTTGCCGTATTATTTAATTTCGATCAGCCGTTGGGGTTTTCCGGGTTTCCCAGCCATATTTTTTTACCCTTTTTGTTTTTTCTGGAAGAACCCTACTATTCTTGAAAGGATTTGAAAGTTATAGTTTCAGTCCTTCCAGCAGTTGGATATGTCTTTCAATTCCGTTCGTCAGTTCACTTTTCAGGATGTATTCGTTGGCGCTGTGAGAACGGGCTGATTTTCCGGGTCCGATTTTTACCGAAGGATAGGGAATAACAGCCTGGTCGGAGGTTGTTGGGGATCCGTACAAGCGGAATCCCAGTTTTTTTGCTTTCACGGCATAGGGGTGGTTTTCAGAGATTCCGGAGGAGTTAAGTCGCAGGGAACGGGCAACTACGTCTGAAGCAACAAGGTTGCTGATGATCTCAAAAGCGATGGCGTTGGGATAGTGTTCATTGGTTCTGACGTCTGCCACAAAGTGGCATACATCGGGAATCACATTGTGTTGGGTTCCTGCGTCAATTTGGGTCACTGAGATCTTTACGGGCCCCAGCATATCGGATATTTTGGGAAAGGAGAAATTTTGCATTTTCCGGATATCCTCGATGGCTTTATAGATGGCGTTTTCTCCTTCATTGCGGGCTGCATGTCCTGATTTTCCTTTGGCATAACAATCGAGAACCAGCAATCCCCTTTCTGCGATAGCCACTTCCATGTTCGTTGGTTCGCCCACAATCACAAAATCGGGTTTTGGAAGTTCCCCAAGGATACTTTCAATGCCATTGGTTCCTGAATTTTCTTCTTCGGCAGTAGCTGCAAACAGAAGGTTAAAAGGCAAATCTTCCCGGTCGTAGAAATGTACAAAAACAGCCAGGAGAGCAATCAGGGGTCCTCCGGCATCGTTGCTTCCCAGGCCGGTGATTTTATCCCCCTCATCCAGGGGGGTAAACGGGTCAACGGTCCATCCTTTTACCGGTTGTATCGTGTCGATATGGGAGTTTAAGAGTATAATCGGCAAGTCTTCTCTGAAATGCTTGTTGTAGGCCCAGGTGTTGTATTTTTTGATATAAAATTTAATCCGTCGTCCAGCCAGGAAAAGCCGGATGTGTTCTGCTGCCTTTTTTTCTTCTTTGCTGAAGGATGGAGTACTGATGAGGGTCTTCAACAGATCGATATATTCCTGCATCTGCAACATGAATTTCTTTAAAGGTGTAAAAGTAGGCAAAATAATCCTCGGTTATGCGGTCTTTCTTATTTTCCTCTTTTTTTCTGAAATATAAGCCCCTGAAATCAGCAGGAAGATGGCTCCCACTCCCAGATAAAGTCCGGTTGGTATTGGCACGGGTTCTCCTCCTGCGTAGGAGTGCAATCCAGTAAGGTAATAATTCACGCCAAAGTAGGTCATCAGCACGGAGAAGAATCCAATCAATGCTGCGGTACTTAGGGCAAAGACCCCCCTGAATCCCTTGATTTTATGCATGTGCAGGATAAACGCATAGACCAGGATGGTTACAAGAGCCCAGGTCTCTTTGGGATCCCAGCCCCAGTACCGGCCCCAGGATTCGTTGGCCCACACTCCACCTAAGAAAGAACCCAGAGTAAGCATAAACAGCCCAACAATCAAGGCCATTTGAATGATATAAGCCAGCTCCAGAATGGTTAGATTGATCCGTTGGTAGTGGTTTTTTGTGCGCAGAAGGATCAGCACAAGATTTAACAGTCCCAGAAGAGCACTGATTCCCAGAAATCCATAGCTGGCCGTAATCACGGCTACATGGATGATCAGCCAGTACGACTTGAGCACCGGAACAAGGTTGGTTATCTCGGGGCTCATCCAGCTCATGCCGGCTACCAACAGAGCCAGGGCTGCCAGGACCATGGTTGATGCCAGGGCAATCTGTGAACGCCGGCTGAAAATCAACCCGGCCAGCAGGGTGCCCCAACCGATGAAAAGCATGGACTCATAACCATTGCTCCAGGGAGCATGCCCTGAGATATACCACCGGATGGCAAGCCCCACAGTGTGAGCCGTAAAAAGAACAATAGCCAGTAGAACTCCGAATTTCTGCATCCATCCTCTTTTTTGTGAGGGATGGAAAAGCATCACCAGCTGCTGAAAAAGGAAGAGAAATCCAATGATCAGATAAACCCTGGACAATTTACCAAAAAGGTTGAAATTTGTATAGAACACTTCCAGGTCTACTTTCACGGAAGGAGGGATAAGATGAGAACTGTATCTTTTCTGGTTTTCCCTGAGCTCGTTCAGATAGCGGGTGGCTTTGCTCCAGGTCCCCTTGTGTATGCCTTCCTGAACGGCCGTGAAATAGTCTGTTACCTTATTCTTTGCCCTTTCAGCATCTTCATTCTCCGGATCTGAAAGTTGGGTTGCTGAAACCCAGAGGTCGTTGGGATGGTCCGGGACCGGGAGAATCGTCAGAAAATGACCGGAAAAGACATTCATCAGAATGTTAACTCTTTCATCCACATGGAGAACTTCCTTATCGAGTTTGTTTCTCTCGGCCGGTGCTTTGGAATAGGCTTTCTGGACCAGATGGCTGATGGTATACTCTTCTGCATTGGATGAGGGGACCAAAAGACGAAATGGCACCCGTTTTTGATCGGTTCCCAATCTTTTGCGCAGTTCGGGATGTCCCACATAAATGAGAGGCCGGGATAACCATGCGTCGGGATGAACATGCATTTCCAGAAAGATTTCACTGGCAGACCTTCCATAAAGGGTGTTTGTTTTGGCTACTTTTCGCAGGATCTCAGAGGCCAGGGTGTTGACGGGTTCAATTCTGCCCTGTTTGTTTTGAACGAGGAGCCTGCTGAATTCCTGAATATGCTCCCTGTGGATCCGGTTTTCGGGTAATCCCGGCTGGGCATTTGCCAGGGTGCAGAACATTCCGACCAGAATTCCCATAAGAAGTTTCTTCCGGCGTGTGTGAAAGGTGGCTGATACCCTGGCCAGTTTTCTGAACCGGCTGTTCGGATTCAGTAACGAGAGGATCATTCCAAGCGCCAAAAGAAAATAGCCGACATAGGTTATTGAGGTTCCCAACCGGTCATGATTGACCATGAGAAAAGTCCCCTGTTCATCCGGATCGTAGGAGGACTGGAAAAACCGATATCCTTTGTAGCGAAGAATATTGTTCATGAAGATTCTGAAGGGTTTCCGAATGTTTTCCCGGTTATCCGTTAGAACCACCTCACTGGCATACGAGGACGGACTGTTGGATCCGGGGTATCGCTCCAGCTGGAAATCATTCAAACGGATCGAAAAGGGCAGGGGAATTTTTTGGGATCCGTAGCGGATGGTGATATACACTCCGTTTAAATAAAGGAAGTGAGGTTCTCCAACCACTCCTTTTCGGCCAGAGACAGCCAGATTTGCCGATTCACCATCGACGGTGATTTGAGTTAAAAAAGCATCGTACCGGCCAGGGTTGTTCTCAGGGGGAAGGTAGGAGAGATCGATTCTGGCCCCGGGGTAATATTGTTTGAACACAAAGGATAAATGACGGAACCGGTATACATTTCTTCCGGAAAGGGAAACCGGTTCTCCGGGGGGAATTGCTTCAGACCGGTTATTCATCATGTCGCTTACCCAGACCGTATCGGAAGCAATCCCCTGAATGGATCCGTTCTGCTCTGTAAAGAAAATATCCGGTTCAAAGAACTCATTCTGGAAAGCAAACTGTACTCCGTCAATCACCCTGCTCGTCTTTTGAGTCAGAGAAAAGTCGATTCGGGGAACCCGGTTGCTGAAAGCCATCAGGGCCAGGGCAGGCTCTCCGGAACCCTCTTTGGCAATGGATTCGAGGGCTGAAGGCATAAATTGCAGATCCCCAATGAACAGGGATTTCCCCCCTACGTCCAGGTGTCTGGAAAACCGATTGGCGGTGTAGCCTGAAAACCGTACCTCTTCTTCGACGTCAACCACTTCTTCGTTGTGAGAAGCGGTGATATGAATGAAGGTAGATTCAGAAAGAATAAAATCCGATGATTCCCCTTCCCGAATATGCATGGTTCCTTCAAACCCAAAATAACGGGTACTTCCTGCACCGGCCAGGATGATGATAAAAGCTATATGAAAAAGAAAAACCGTCCATTTCTTCCTGCTGAAGAGTTTATGTACAATGATACTTGCGATGAGATTGATCCCGATGATTAGAAAAAGAAGTTCAAACCACCCGGCATTATAAACCAGAATCCTTGCCGTTTGCGTGCCATAATCGTTCTCAATAAATGTTGCGTAGGCAATGGATGTAGCTAAAATAACCAGCAGGATGCCTGTGAAAAACATGGAGGATACAAACGAAAGCATCTTTTTCATAGGGTTTATCTAAGGGGTGTCAATGGATAGGCGGGTTCCTTTTCCTGTGGATAGGTTTTGGACATTGGTAATGATTACTTCTGTGACGCCGTTTTTTTTGGCATTGAAACCGTTTTCCAGTTTCGGGATCATTCCGGCGGAGATGGAATTGTTTTCAATCAATTCAGCGAATTCTTTTTCCTGGAGGTGAGAGATTACGCTTTCTTCCTTTTCGGGATCAGCAAGCACTCCTTCCTTATCGGAGCAATAGACCAGGTAGGTATTGTAGTAATTAGACAGTTCTTTAGCCATTTCGGATGCCACGGTGTCAGCATTTATGTTCAGCAACTGGGATTTTCCATCGTGGGTCAGGGGAGCAATAACCGGGATGACTCCTTCCTCGAGCAATATTCGCAATTCACTGGTGTGTATATCCTCGATATCACCGACAAAACCAAAATCAATTTCCGGATGATTTCTTTTCCGGGCTCTGATCAGGTCAAAATCAGCACCTGTGAAACCTGCGGAATTGCAGCCTATTGCCTGAAGTTCTGCCACAATTTTTTTATTGATAAGCCCCCCGTAAACCATGATGACAACCTCAAGCATGTTGGCATCGGTTTTTCTTCGCCCGTTTATCATCTGCGCCTCTATACCCAGCCTGGATGCCAAGGCAGTGGCAGCGTTTCCACCTCCGTGGACCATGATCTTGTTTCCGGAAATCTGCTTAAATCCCGATAAACACTCTTTTAGCAATTTAGTGTTTTCAATAACCGGGCCCCCAATCTTAACGATGGTTAATCGATTCATATTCTATATTATTGGATGTTTATAAAATTTTTTAAAATCTCAGCTCCCGGTTTCCCGCTTTTTTCAGGGTGAAACTGGGTTGCATAAAAGTTATTTTTTTTCAGAGCGGCACTGAATGGAACAATATAACGGGTTGTGGCGGCTGTGTGTTCTCCTGTTTCGGCATAATACGAATGTACGAAATAAACATAGGCTTTTTCCAGCTTCCGGGAAAAAATTCCGCCTGACAGGTTTTCTATGGTATTCCATCCTACATGAGGAACTTTGGACCTGAGGTGGTCCGGGATGAACCGTTTTACTCTCTCTTCGAATATACCCAGGCAGAGAGTATTGTTTTCTTCAGAAAAGGAGCACATTAACTGAAGACCCAGGCAGATTCCGAGAACTGGTTGTTTCAGGGATACGATCACTTGATCGAGTCCTTTTTTTCGCAAATAGGCCATGGTTGTACTGGCTTCGCCTACACCAGGAAAAATAACCTTGTCTGCAGCCCGGATTTTCCCCGGATCCCCGGTTATCTCTGCCGATATGCCCAGACGAATCAATGCATTGTTCACTGACTCAATGTTCCCGGCATTGTATTGGATGATTACGACCTTCATTTTTATCGAAGCGGTTCAACTTTCCTTTTTTTGGGTACGAATATATTCATAATATGGTAACATAGATTATCCGATCGGGTTCATTTCAAGAAACGCATCCTTTTCTTCCATGCGCAACGTTCCCCCTGTTTTTTCATAATAATTCTATGCTGAGTTGTTTATGCAATGGAGCTGCAAAATGTGAGTTAATTAAATATTACCGTTCGGTTATTATACACCAGGATTTTCCGTTGCAGATGCTTATAAACCGCTTCGGCCAGCACATATTTTTCCAGGTCACGGCCTTTCCGAATCAGTTTTTGTACGGTATCGATATGGCTGCAGTGGATCACATTCTGTTCGATAATCGGACCGGCATCGAGGTCTCCGGTCACATAGTGGCTGGTAGCGCCAATAATTTTTACGCCCCGCTCATGGGCTGCATGATACGGTTTTGCCCCGGCAAAGGCAGGCAGAAAGGAATGATGAATGTTGATGATTTTGTTTGGGTATGCCGAAACAAAATCATGGCTGAGAATTTGCATGTAACGAGCCAGTACAATGAAGTCGATATTTTTTTCTCTAAGCAAAGCGATCTCTTTTTGTTCCTGTTCTTTTTTGTTTTCGTCGGTTTTCGGGGAATAATAAAAATCCACACCGAACCGTTCGGCTACCGGTCGTAATTTTTCATGATTGCTTATAATAAGCGGAATCTCGACATCCCATTCACCGGCCGTATACCGTGCCAGAATATCAAACAGGCAATGCGGCATTTTTGAAACAAAAAGAACCATCCGGGGGATATTGTTTGAAAAATAGAGGTTCCAGGTCATTCGGTATTTTTGACCGATCAGAGTATTGAAATATTCACCGATTTTATCGCGTTGTATGGAGAATCCATCCAATTCCCATTCCACACGCATGTAAAAGATTTTTTCTTCACGGTCGACATGCTGGTCAAGGTATAGTATGTTTCCGTTGTTGGTATTCAGAAATTCTGTTACCGTAGCAAGAATTCCCTGTTTATCCGGGCAGAAAATAAGCAATATAGCGGTATTCTTTTTTTCGCGCAATGATTGTATGGTTTTCATGGGCGGCTGATTTTTCTTTTACAGAGATCCTTTGGTCGAAGGTAATTCGAAAGAATAGGGATCGCGTTTTATGGCCATTTTGATGGCTTTGGCAAATGCCTTGAAGATGGCTTCAATTTTATGGTGTTCGTTGGTTCCCTGGGCTTTTATATTCAGGTTACACCGGGCTGTGTCGGTAAAGGATTTAAAAAAGTGGAAGAACATTTCGGTAGGGACATCGCCCACTTTTTCACGTTTAAATTCAGCGTTCCAGGTCAGCCATGGGCGTCCTCCGAAATCGATTGCTACCTGAGCCAGGCAATCATCCATGGGGAGGACGAATCCGTACCGTTCCATTCCTTTTTTGTCGCCGGTAGCTTTCCGGAACACTTCACCCAGTGCCAGGGCTGTGTCTTCGATGGTATGGTGTTCATCTACATCCAGGTCCCCTTCCACGCGGATGTTCAGGTCGCAGCCTCCGTGGCGCCCGATCTGTTCCAGCATGTGATCGAAGAATTTCAATCCGGTGTGAATGGAACTGTTTCCCTTTCCGTCAAGGGTTAGCTCAATCTCAACGGTGGTTTCTTTGGTGGTACGCGTAATTCTGGCTGTGCGGGATGGAGCAGCCAGATATGCATATACCTCGTCCCAATTGTCGGTAATGAAAACGCAATGCCCGGAAAGACCCGATTGTTTCAGCTCCTCCGACATCGTCTTCCGGTTCAGAAGAATTCCCTGAGAGCCCAGGTTCTTTGCCAGCTCCATATCGGTCAGCCGGTCACCGATCACAAAACTGTTTGCCAGGTCATACTCCCCCCTGAGGTAGTTCGTCAACATCCCGGTACGGGGTTTCCGGTTGGGAGAATTTTCTTCAGGAAGACTCCGGTCTATCAGAATATCGCTAAAGGTGATTCCTTCATTTTCAAATGCTTTCAGCATCTTTTGCTGGACTGGCCAGAACGTATCTTCAGGAAAACGTTCGGTTCCCAGTCCATCCTGATTGGTTACCATGACCCGTTCAAAATCCAGGTTCTTCTGAATGAAGAAAAGATTTCTGAATACCCGGGGGTAAAACTCCAGTTTTGCCAGCGAGTCAACCTGGCAATCCTCCGGGGGTTCCATGATCAATGTTCCGTCGCGGTCAATGAAAAGTGCTCGTTTCATATGATTTCAATTGGTTGTTTTATACGGTCTTGTCCATTTATTTATGGAAGGATAATCATTTTTCCGGGCGATTCTGTCTGCTATGGTCGTTTCATTCGAAGTAATTCAAAGGGATTTGCTTCACCTCCCCGGGGATGAGTTTCTCCGGTTCCGCTATGTGAAGTTCTCCGTATAATGATGCAGGGCATGAATAAGCAGTGCATTTTCTTCTCGTTGGCCAATCGTTATCCGAAGGCTGTTTTCACATAAATGGATGGTTGAACGGTCACGGACAATGATTCCCTTTTCCATGAGATAATGATACAGTTTTTTTGCATTTTGTACTTTCACCAGAACAAAATTAGCATCCGAAGGATAGATTTTTTCTATGAAGGGGAATCGCTTCATTTCCGTTGTAAGTTTTTCTTTTTCCTTCAGGATGTGTTGGACCCATTTTTCTTTGTGAGGGTTTCCATCCAGTAGTTCCAGGAGTTTTTGCTGAGCCAGTACATTGATGTTATAGGGATATTTGATTTTATCCAGAACCCGAACAATCTCAGGGGAAGCAAATGCCATTCCGAGGCGTAATCCGGCCATTCCCCAGGCTTTGGAAAATGTCTGGAGGATAACCAGATTGGGGTATTTCCCCCGTTCCGGGAGCAGGCTTTTCCCCGGGGCAAAATCAACATAAGCTTCGTCCAGGACCACCAATCCTTTGAAATGATTTACAAGAGCAAGGATGGCTTTTTTGTCGAGGCTGTTACCGGTAGGATTATTGGGAGAACAGAGAAAAGCCAGCTTGGAGCGTGTATCTGCATGGGTTAGAAATACCGTTTCCTCCAGGCTGAAACTCTCAGGATGCAGCGATATTTTTCTGACCTCCACATCATTCACACGGGCCGCTACTTCGTACATCCCATAGGTTGGATTGGTTATCAGCAGATTGTCTTTTCCGGGTTCGCAAAAGGCCCGCATCAATAAATCAATGGCTTCATCGCTTCCGTTTCCGAGAAACAGGGATTCCACAGGGATATTTTTTAACGCAGCCACTTTTTCACGGACTTTCCGCTGTAACGGATCGGGGTAACGGTTATAGGGCTCATTAAAAGGTATTTCATTGGCGTCGAGAAATACCAGGGCTTCCCCGGAATACTCATTACGGGCTGAAGAATAAGGCTTCAGGTTTCTGATATTCTTTCTTAGGAGCGCTTCAATGTTCATGAAAGAAAAGATTTATGGTTTAATGGTCTCTTCGATTTTTTTTTAGTCTGCGTGTGACAGCATTTTTATGAGCGGTGAGTTGTTCCGCTTCTGCCATGGTTTCAATCACAGGTCCCAGGTTGAGCAATCCCTGACGGGAGATTTCCTGAAAAGTAATGGTTTTCATAAAGCTTCCCAGGTTGATTCCGCTAACCGACTTTGCCCATCCATTGGTTGGCAGGGTATGGTTTGTTCCGGATGCATAATCTCCGGCACTTTCCGGAGTGTAGTTTCCCAAAAAAACAGAACCTGCATTTTTGATTTGATCTGCGATTTCTCTTTTATTTTTCGTAGCGATGATCAGGTGTTCCGGCGCATATTCATTGATAAGGCGTATCAATTCATCTTGTTTTTCCATACCGATCAGGCAACTATGGGCAAGTGCCTGCCGGGCGATGTCTCTGCGGGAGAGTTCTTTCAATTGAACCGACAGTTCCTTTTCAATTTTGCTGATCATCCCGATATCTGGCGTGATCCCTATCACCTGGCTGTCGGCCCCATGTTCTGCCTGTGACAGAAGGTCGGCTGCAATGAATGACGGATCCGATGATTCATCTGCGATAACTGCCACCTCTGAGGGGCCTGCAGGCATGTCGATTGCCACATCGTTTCCACCTACCAGCTGTTTGGCAGCGGTCACATACTGGTTCCCGGGGCCGAAGATCTTGTAGGTCTTAGGGATGGTTTCGGTTCCATAAGCCATAGCTCCTATAGCCTGGGCTCCTCCCAACCGGTAAACATTGGATACTCCGGATGCCTGAGCAGCATACAAAATCGCAGGGTGGATCTTTCCCTGTCTATCCGGAGGAGAGCACAGAATAATCTCTTCACAACCGGCAATCTGAGCCGGAATAGCCAACATCAGAACCGTAGAAAAAAGAGGGGCTGTGCCTCCCGGTATGTACAATCCCACTTTCTCGATTGGAACCTGCTTCTGCCAGCAGATCACCCCGGGGGTTGTCTCAATCTTTGATTCGTTCTGTTTCTGGGATGCATGAAAAGTCCGGATGTTCCGGCTAGCCACTCCTATAGCCTTCTTTAATTCCGGGCTTAACTGCGACTCAGCATCCGCAATCTCTTTTTTTGAAACCTCGAAACGGGAAAGCTGAATCCCGTCAAATTTCCGGGTGTACTCCTGTAAAGCTGTATCTCCCCGGTTTTTTATTTCCTGCAAAATATGCTGTACTGCAGGATACAGATCCGAAACATCAAAAAGAGGACGCTTCAGAATCCGGGGCCATGTTTTTTCCGGAGGATTAATATATGTTTTCATACGTTTAAAATTTATAATTAGTCCCATAGTTTAATTCTAAATTTGAGAACGTATGGAACCGCTTCGCTCTCACATGAACTTCTTTTAATCAT
>CAYPAW010000063.1:0-31624 GCA_964408795.1 uncultured Mariniphaga sp. | reverse complement strand
CATATGATTAAAGTGTTAAATTTCTAAGGTATCATATGGAACTCGCATAGCTTTAATCATCATCTTAAGTGTAAATATTTTACATGCTCGTTTCATACTATTAAAATTATTAATTTTTAAAGGTATGTATGTAACTCGCATTTATTTTAATAATGATCCTGGGTGTGAATATTTTACATGCTCGTTTCATATCTCCAGGGATTCCCCCTTTGTTCACATCAAAGAGGGTTATCTTCAGCACATGAAGTATTAGTAATCTTGTGGGGCTTTTACATTACACTGTTTTGTGATTAATCCCAATAATTTTATGCTACAAAGCCGATCTCTTTACTGCAATTCGAAAGTGGTTGTACCGATGTTGTTCCCATCAACAAAAAGGTCAACGGTATATTTACCGGCCATTAGTTCCGGTTCATGGGTATTATCCCAGTAGATATTTACCGGAAGTTCTTTGCCTTCGTAATTGATTTCTCTGACGGCTGAATATTGGATTCTGAGGTCTTCAAAGGGGAAAAGGTTATCCGGGGATTTACTTAAGAGCAGGTGGTCAGGGCGTCGTATACGCACATAAATATTTTTTGTTCCCCGTTGGGCTGTCACATTGCTTCCCAGGGTCACTGAAACTCTTATTTTCTCGGCACGTCGGGTAAAGCGGGTTGGTTTACTGCGGTTATTAATGGCCTCTGCTATCAACCGTACGGGTTCCAGTTGAGCCGCTCTTTCGAGGTTTCGATGCAACCGTTCGGTCTCTTCCGAGAGTTTGATATTTTCCGCTTCCACCTGTTTGTATTGCTCTTTCACTTCCCGGTTTTCATCCATCAGTTCCCTGTTGCGCCGGTTGAGTGAGTCTACCTGAACAATATAGCTCCGCATGATCTGCTTCAAAGAAGTTATTTCACCCTGGTAGCGGGTAATCTTCTGAATACTGACTTTTTTTGTTTGTTCGACCTCCAGCAGAAGATCCTTCACCCTGGTTTGAGCTACGTAAAGTTCCCTGTTCAGGGTATCATTCTCCGTTTTCAGGGAATCGTACCCGGCAATCATCCCGTTCAGTTCCATTTGAATTGAATCTTTTTCCCGGTTTATCTCCCTGATAATCTCTCGGTGTTCCCTGTTCTGAAAAATAAAAAGCACCACAACCGCCACCAGGAGGATTGTTAATCCGATGACAATGCTATTGTTTCTGCGATCTTTGGCTGTGGGTCCCAACCAATGTTTTTTTTCTTTTTTAACCTGCTCCATTCTTCCGGATTTGAACCGTTAATCCCTGCAAAATTAACATTCTTTTTCGGGGGCTAGCAAAAAAAATGGGGGATAGACCCTGCTACGGATATCTTTGATCCCTGACTCCTGAACTCCGTGAGCTTTGACCGATGCCAAATCCCGACGATGGACGATCATCCCGGCTCCGGTTTTCCCGGGCTTCGTTTTTTCTTTGCTCTTCCATATCGGGATCATAGATGTCCTTCGGAAAAGAAGGATCAATGGTCAGATCCCAGGTTTCCTGCTGTTCCCAATTGGATCGTACTTTAAAAACCTTGGGGAAATAAGCTACTTTTTCCGGTTGGGATCCCTTTTTCACCCTTCCGGGATCCCATTGGCCGTTTTCATTCGAATCATAAATTGCTTTCAGCAGGTATTTATTCGGCGCCAGGGTTTCAAAAACCACCCATTCATCTGAATCGATGGTTTGTTGCCTGACAAACTCTTCTCCCTCCTTTTTAACCAGTTGTAAAATTACGGATCCTTTCACATTCTGTGTGGTTATTTGTATCGTTCCGTAGTAATCCTCCTTTTGGGTTTGAAATTTTTTCACCAGTTTCCTGTTGGTTACTCCAAAGATATTTTCACAGGCTGCTGAATCAATCTCCAGTCGGTATTCGGTACCGGCCTCCCATTCGTGAGAAAGAATATACCTTCTCCATGCCGAGGTATCTTTTTCCAGTGTAAAGGACAAAGGAGTTCCGGTTGTATCCTCCTGGTAGTAGAGGTGTACCCGGTCAGTATAGAAATGTTTCAGCGGTTGGGGCATGGTTAACCAAACTGGCTTGTTCAGGTCAAAACCACTGCTTTTAAGGTTATCGGCGATACCAAACTGGGGCACCGGAGGAACTTTTTCCTCCTCATCTTCCTGGTCTCTCCTTCCCCTTCGGGGGGGCACTTCCTCTTCATAAAATATCAATTCCGTAGTATCTCTTGCCACATAGACGAATCCGGTTGAATCCAGTTTGTTGTACCTTAGTTCCAGTTCTAAGGTGTCGATCCGGGCTACCAGGGTATCCGTGATCCAGAGCGTGATGGTATCCATTCCGGAGGTGGCCTCCTGCAAATACCACTCCTCCGCAGGAAAATTCAAAAGGGTAACAGCAAAAGTATCCTGCACAGACTCTTCAAAAATGAAACGGCACCGGTTGCGGGAATCCCTTTCCGAGGCAGTAAGAAACTGACTGAAGAAATCCTCCATAAAAAGGCGTAAAAAAACCGGTTCCGGGGTAAAGTGGTAATGCCCGCTGATCAGAAGGGAATCCGCCCCCGAAACAAGGGTGTCAGGTTCCTCTACAAAATATACATCCGGAACAAGAAGCGAATCATGAAAAGCTATTTCTTCCACCCCTTCGTTGTATTTTCTGTCTGAATTCAAATCATGGATAGCAAAAATCTGGTACGTATCCCGGGCAAGGTTATCAAACAGGAAGAATCCTCGTTCATCGGTTTTGGCGATGTAATCGGGGATCAGGGTATATACGGCTGAGTCGTGGAGGTTCCGGTACAGCATCACCAGAGCATTGGCAACCGGGTCCAGCATAGCGGCATTTTTAACCATACCCGCTACACGCAATGTATCCAGAACATCCCAGGTACTGAAAACAAACCGTAATCCCTCCAGGGGATTTCCTTCGTTGTTATCCTCAATGGAATTTTTAAAATCCAGGGAGTAGGTGACACGATCGCGCAGAGGTTCATTAAATTCCAGTATCATGGTTTTGGACCTCATTTTTACCGAAGGTCTTTCTTTCAGGGGAGGTGAAACAACCAACACCTCCATCACCCTGTCGTAGACAATATACTCATTAAAGGTAAGCCGTATTTCATCGCCGGTAAAATTCAAAGCCTGGTATTCCGGTTCTGTTTTTACGACCACCGGAGGAATCGAATCCCGGGGACCCCCCGAAGGAGTACCCCGGTTGGCACAGGAAGAGTATATCAACAAATAAATAAACCCGGCCAGAAGGAAAAAGGGTATTTTATCAACTATCTTCATACAAAAAACTGGAGTACAAACATACAAATTCCTGGAAACAAAGCATGTTACTCTCTGTTAAATTAACCAAAAGGATCTTGCAGTGAACTACTTCGCAGCGAGCTGACGAGGGATCCGTCAGCCTGCATCATACGAGGATGCAGAATCGAACCCCTGAAGGAGACATCCGGAATCCCGGAATGTATAAAACCGCCAGGAGTTGCCCGAAAAAAACCCGTACGGAATGGCGAATTCACAAAATCTTTTCTACCTTCAACGAAAATCCCTTGTCGGGAGACAAGTATCTCCGGATCACTATAAAACAAACAAGCAGAATGGTATGACAAAAAAGAAAAAAAGAAACAGAAAGCGGGTACCAATCACCTTTAACAAGCGGAATCTGAAAAAAACAATTCTCGGACTATTGTATGAACAACCCTCAATGATTGTCAATTACAAACAGATTTCTTCGGCTCTTGGGATCCGGGATCCGGAGATCCGGAGACTGGTTCATGTGGTGTTGGAGGATCTTCACGACGATAATTACCTTGATCAGGTTGCAAGAGGAAAATACCGGTTGCGATCGAAGGGAGGATACATTGTTGGTACCGTAGATCTGCAACGCCAGGGATTTGCATACATCAACAGCAATGAAAGCAATACCCCGGTACTGGTGTCAGCCCGCAACCTGAACCATGCCATGCAGGATGATAAAGTACGGATCCTGTTATATGCAAAACGCAAAAAACATGAACCCGAAGGCGAAGTGGTTGAGATCATCGAACGGGCAAAATCGGTTTTTGTGGGCACGGTATCCATAGCAGGGAATTACTGCTTTCTGATACCCTCCGGACAAGTGGGTTTCGATATTTTTATTGCCGGAGAAAACCGTAAAGGAGCTAAAAACGGACAAAAAGCCATTGCCCGCATTCTGGCCTGGCCTCCAAGGGCCAAAAGTCCGTTTGGGGAAATCATAGATATCCTGGGTGATACAGGAGACAACAATGCGGAAATGCACGCCATACTGGCAGAATATGACCTGCCTTACAAATTTCCCATGAAAGTGGAAAAAGCAGCCGAAAAGATCCCCCTGGAAATTCCTCCGGAGGAATATGCAAACCGGCGGGATATGCGGGATGTTCCCACCTTCACGATCGATCCGGCCGATGCAAAAGATTTTGATGATGCCCTCTCATTCCAAAAACGGGAAAAGGGAACCTATGAAATCGGAGTTCACATAGCCGATGTAACCTACTATGTAAAGCCCAACACCCTTCTCGAAGAGGAAGCCTATGAACGGGCCACATCGGTTTATCTTGTTGACCGTGTAGTTCCCATGCTCCCGGAAAGACTTTCAAACGGAGTTTGTTCCCTGCGCCCTGAAGAAGATAAATTATGCTTTTCAGCCATCTTTACAACCGATGCAAACGGCGAAGTCAAAAACCAGTGGTTCGGAAAAACAGTGATCCGTTCCAACCGGCGATTTACCTATGAAGAAGCCCAGGAAATCATCGAAACAGGAGAGGGAGATCTCCGGGATGAAATCCTGGAACTGAACAGAATGGCAGGGAAACTGCGAAACAAACGTTTTAAAGAGGGATCCATCGCTTTCGACCGGGTAGAAATTAAGTTTGTAACAGATGACCAGGGAAAACCTCTTTCCGTATATTTCAAGGAAGCCAAAGAAGCCAATAACCTGATTGAAGAATTTATGCTGCTGGCCAACAAAAAAGTTGCAGAGTACATTGGAAATCCCAAAGGGGGTAAATCACCCAAAACCTTTGTTTTCCGTATTCACGATAAACCCGATATTGAAAAACTGGAATCCTTTAATACGTTCATCCGTAAATTTGGATACAACATTCACCTGGCAACACCCCGGATGATCTCGGATTCCCTGAACCAGCTCCTGACCCATGTGAAAGGCAAAAAAGAACAGGATGTAATCGAAAACCTGGCCATACGGACCATGGCGAAAGCAGAATATTCAACCCGCAATATCGGACACTACGGACTCTCGTTCGACCACTATACCCACTTTACCTCTCCCATTCGCAGGTATCCCGATATGATGGTTCACCGGCTGCTGGAAAGATACCTAAACAGGGAACGCTCCGTAAATGCCCGGAAGTATGAAGAGAAATGCCGCCATGCTTCCGATATGGAAACCAGAGCTGCCAACGCAGAAAGAACTTCCATAAAATACAAACAGGTGGAATTTATGCAGGACCATATTGGCGAAATCTTTAAAGGCGTGATCTCAGGAGTCACCGAATGGGGAATTTATGTGGAAATGGAAAATAAAATCGAAGGAATGATCCCCATACGGGAACTGGACGATGACTTTTACGTATTCGATGAAAGAAATTATGCCCTGGTAGGAAAACATGCAGGAAAAAAATACCAGCTTGGCAGCGACCTGAACGTAAAAATCTGGCGTACAAACCTTGAGCGGAAACAATTGGACCTGAAACTTGCCCCTGAAAAAGGGGATTTTGCTCAATAAAGCATTTTTTTGATTTTTTCGTTTATATTTGCTCTCCGTTATCATATGGCTGAAAAAGCATTATTATGCAGAATAATCATAACGAAAACGGTTCTAAAAAAGACCTGAACAGAGAAACTATCCTCAAAACAGCCCAGGAAATATTCAGTAAATACGGTTATAAGAAGACGACTCTCGACGACATTGCCAATGCCGTCAGAAAAGGGAAAAGTTCCTTATACTATTATTTTAAAAGCAAAGAAGATCTTTTCCAGGCCGTGATCATGAAAGAAGTGGACATCCTGGGAAAAGAACTTGATAAGGTAATCAACCGCAATACCGACCCCGTCGACAAACTTCACGACTATGTCCTTACCAAACTGACCATTTTCAGGGGATTGGCCAACTTTTACAACGCCCTGGAAAACGACGTAACGGCCATTGGTTTTATCGAAGACGTAAAACACCGGTACGAACAGAACGAAATCAGAATGATCAAACGAATTCTCATCGAAGGGGTGCGGAAGAATGAATTCGAGATTTATGATTTCAACCTGGCAGCCATCGGAATCACCATGGCAATCAAAGGATTGGAAATGCCGCTTACCGCCGGAATCTACTCCTCCATCAACCTGGAACGAAGCGTCGATATTATCCTGAAGATTATCTGCTATGGAATCATGAAACGTTAACGTTTCCCTCTCATTAAACAGCCGGCAGGTTCCTTTGAATATCCGTTTTGCCGCCATACTTCTTTCTTTTTAGCAGGCATTTGTTAATTTTGTACTGCCGGAAAAACATGAACAATGAGCCTTTCTTCAGACAACAGAATCCTTCTTTTGCTGTTTAAACAAACGCATAAGATCATCTATTTCTGCAATGCAGATAATCTGTCAGTCAACACATCGGTTCATGAAATCAGGAAATCAGTCAAACGAATCAGGGCCTGGTTGAGGTTCTTCAAAGATAACCATGGAAAGAATCCTTTTGAAGAAGACGATCAGCGACTCCATGAATGGGTGAGGGTGTTAACCGATGCCCGCGAAAGTTTTGTTAACTATACCCTTTTTGACCACTATTTTTCCAACAAGCAGTTTCTTCCTGAAAAAAAAGTAAAACAGATCATCGATGCACTGAACAAAGAGAACCAATACCAGATAAACAAATTATATACAGAGGATTATTTCTCCTTAATCAAGAACCAGATCCACTCCCTGATTCTCAAAACAGAACAGTTTAAAGAGGCAGTACCTGCATCCTCTCTGCACAACGAACTATCCGAAACCTATGAACAGGCCTATGCCTTGTTCTTTGAAGGGGAGGAACCCTTTTCCCGGGAGCAATTGCATAAATTACGCATTAAGCTGAAACAACTGTGGTTTCAGTTTGAGGCCGTGAAACCAGCACAGGCCCGGTATTTTACAACCAGAACACGTCAACTGAATGAAGGAACCGAAATACTGGGCAATGACCATGACAATTTTATTCTGTTACAGCATCTCAGGGCACATTACTGGAAGAATCTCAGCCAGGGGGAACAAAAAATGGCAGAGAATCTGATGGCCCGTCAGCATGAACGGACCCTTTCGAGATTGTCCGGGAAATTGAAAATGCTCTTTCGGGAAAATCCGGAAGCTTTCAGGAAAAAAATAACATCCTACATTGTGCAGGGTATACCCGCTAGAACAACCGGTTAAACTTCGCTTTCAGTATATTTTTGCATTCAGACAGGGAAATGGAACGGTTGAGTTCCTGTTGCAGGGACGTAACCCCATAATTCACAAAGCCACACGGATTGATATAGTTGAAATAGCGCATATCGGTGTTTACATTCAAAGCAAATCCATGCATGGTAACATAGCGGCTGACCCGGACACCGATGGCACATATTTTCCGTGCTTTAGCCACCTTTTCAGCATCGAGCCATACTCCGGTGGCGTCCTTTTTTCTTCCGGCTTCCAGTCCATACTCCGCAACGGTCTCCATGATGGCATCCTCCATTTTTCGGACATACTCTTTAACCCCTGTTTTATAGTACTCGAGGTCAATGATCGGGTAACCCACAATCTGACCCGGCCCATGATACGTAATATCTCCTCCCCGGTTGATTTTATAGTAGGTGGCTTCGATTTTCTTCAGGAATTCACGATGAATCAGCATGTTCTTTTCATCTCCGCTTTTACCCAGGGTGTATACATGGGGATGTTCAACCAATAAAAAATAGTTTTTCCCGGAAGGACCTTTTTCCCTTTTTTTATGGTTGATCACTTCGGATAAAAGTTTTTCCTGGTAATCCCACACCTCCTTATAATCCTTTAATCCCAGGTCGATATAATTAAATGCAGCCATCTCTTTTACTCTTCAAATGTTCCACCTTTTTGGCATTCACATGGTTTTCGGCATGGTACGATGAGCGTACCAGGGGATGGCTTTCTACGAAGGCGAATCCTTTCTGTAAGCCGATCTGTTTGTACTCTTCAAAAACCCCGGGATGGATATATTCTGCCACCGGGAGGTGGTTTTTTGTAGGCGCCAGGTACTGCCCCAGGGTCATCACTTCACAGCCAACCTCCCGAAGGTCATCCATGGTCTTCAGAATTTCATCCCGTTTTTCTCCCAGTCCCAGCATGATTCCGGATTTTGTGGTGATCCCTGAGCCGGAAATATACTTCAATACCGACAGGCTACGCCGGTAGTTGGCAGCACTTCGGATTGCAGGAGTTAAGCGTTCCACGGTTTCCAGGTTATGGGAAATCACTTCAGGATTCTGATCCATTATTCGCTGAATACACTCCTCACGGCCCTGAAAATCCGGGATCAATACTTCCAGTGTCGTTCCGGAATTTACCGCCTTTACTGTCTGAATGGTTTGAGCCCATTGAATGGATCCCAGATCCGGCAAATCATCCCGGTCTACCGACGTAATCACACCATGGGTTAACCCCATAATTGTTACCGATTCAGCAACCCGGGCCGGTTCTTCCGGATCGGGAGGAAGAGGTCTTCCGGTTTTAACACTGCAAAATTTACAGTTCCGGGTGCAAATATCCCCCAGAATCATAAAGGTCGCCGTACCCCGGTTCCAACATTCTCCAATGTTCGGACAATGCCCGCTGGCACATATGGTATGCAGCCCGTACCGGTTAACCAGATTCTTAACCTGGGTATACTTTCTCCCGCTGGGCATTTCCATCTTTACCCAGTGGGGCAACCGTTTTCTTTTATCCTGTTCGTACTCCATCAGAAAATTTTCTGTAAAAATAACGCTTTAAAACAAATACTCCCTGATAATATCCCATAGGAAACACCGTTCCAAGAATTTCCCAAAAAAACATGGAACATCTTGCCACTTTCCCTCCTTTTTAAATTAAGAGTACTATTTTTGTACCGCATAAAATAAGCATGTTTTCGTTTATTGCAATACAAAAGGAACTCTAAGGCATGAGAAAATTTTTATTCATCCTGCTGCTTCTTGCAACGGCAACCGGGTCTTGGGCTCAGGTTCAGTCAACACAACAAAGGCAGTTAACCATACAACTGGCTGTAAGATATTACAATGAATCAAATTTTGAAAAAGCAGCTCCTCTTTTAAAGGAAGTGATCTCCAATGCCAGCAGTTCCTATTATTTCCGGCTTTACTTAACCAGTCTTATTGAATTGCAACACTATGAGCAGGCCGAAAAGGAGATTAAAAATGAACTCAAAAGAAAGAGATACCCGGAGGCGGAACTCTATGTAAACTGGGGGTATCTTTACCATTGCCAGGACCGAACAGAAGAAGCCACAAAAAAATACAACCAGGCACTTGAAAAAGTTCCAAACGCCAAAAACAATTACATCAGCCTGGCCAATCTTTTTTTGCACTGGGATGAATATGAATACGCCAAAGAAACCTATCTTCAGGGAAGAAAAAAGCTTCAGGGTGAATCTTTCCATTATGAGCTGGCCCGGGTCTATTATTTGCTCCTGGATTTTGAACGTATGATGACCGAATACCTTGATGCGCTGCGTTCCGACGAGAGAAGGTTGCCCCAGATCCAAAGTACCATCGGATCAGCCCTCAACCTGGATGTCGACAACGAGCTACGGGACCTGTTCCGGACCATGGTACTGAAGCGAATCCAGACTGATCCAAACCAGCTTATATACAATAGATTATTCATATGGTTTCTTCTACAGGAAAAGAATTTCTCCGGAGCCTTGCGCCAGACCATTGCCCTGGACAGGCGTACAAAAAATGAGGATGCCAACATAGCCAGACTGGCCCGGATAGCCGTCAATAACCATGAGTTTAAAGACGCCCAAAGAGCCTACCAATACCTCATGGATAAAGGCGAGGAAAACCCTTATTTTCTGCAAAGTTTTATACAAAATATTCAGTTATCCTACGAAATATTTAAGCAAAGCGATTTTTCGGATCCTGAGCAAGGATCCGAACTGGCACAGAAATTTAAAGCAGGCCTGGAATATCTGCAATACATGCCGGAAACCTATTCAATGATCAAAGACTACGCCCATCTGCTTGCTTTTTACCTGAAACAACCTGCCAGGGGAGTTGAAATCCTGGAAAATGGATTACAAATCAGAGGCCTCAACAGCAACCAAAAAGGCGTGTTAAAAACGGAAATGGCCGATATCTATGTCTATTCCGGAGATCCCTGGGAAGCCATGCTGCTCTATGCGCAAGTGATCGAGGAAAACAAAAACAATGAACTGGCCGATGAAGTAAAACTAAAAAAAGCCAAGCTCAGTTATTACCTGGGCAATTTTGAGTATGCACAGGCCCAACTGGATGTGATTAAAGCCGGGACTTCCAAGCTGACCGCTAATGATGCTTTTGAGTTGGCTTTGCTGATCGGCAACAACCTGAACCTTGACACCACGCATGTGCCCCTCCGGATGTTCTCCCGGGCCGATTTCCTATTCTTCCGGAATGAAGATTCACTGGCCCTGTTAACACTGGATTCCCTGCAAAACAACTATCCATACCATACCCTGGTTGACGACATTCTCTTTCGGAAGGCCAGAATAAACATTACCCGGGGCCATTATCCGGAAGCGGTTGCCAACCTGGAAAAGATCATTGCCGATTTTTCGTATGAATCCTTAGCGGATGATGCTCTTTTTTTGTTGGCGGAGACGCACCATTACCATCTGAAAGATCTGGACAAAGCCCGGGAATATTACAACCAGATGCTTCTGGTTCATCCGGGAAGCATCTATGTGGTGGAATCAAGAAAACGATTCAGGGAATTACGGGGTGATTTTATGGATGAGGAATCCCCGGAGAAAGAGACCGAAGAACGCTTCTTTTATGAACGGGGCATTTAGCGGCCATGAACTCCGGAACCCGTTCATATCTGTTGGCCGGCATGGCCGTTTTCTTCTGGTCCACGGTAGCTACCGCCTTTAAACTGGCTCTCCGTGAACTGGATGTCTTTCAGTTCATCTTCATTGCCTCCGGAGTATCCGTCCTTATTCTTTGGGTGATCCTGATTCTGCAGAATAAAACGGCCCTTTTTTTCTCCCAGACAAAAAAAGAAGTGCTCTACTCGGCAGGTATGGGCGCTCTTAATCCGACGATTTATTATCTCATCCTTTTCAAAGCCTATTCCCTGCTTCCTGCCCAGGTAGCTCAACCGCTTAATATGGTCTGGCCCATTGTTCTCACCCTCCTCTCCGTACCCCTATTAAAACAAAAAATCAAACCGGTTCATTTTATTGCCTTGGCAATCAGCTTTATGGGAGTCGTTATAATTACTTCCCAGGGGAGTTTTTCCGGATTCACACACACCAGCAAAACGGGAGTTGCCCTGGCTTTATTGACCTCGGTTATGTGGTCTTTCTACTGGATCCTGCATGTCAAAGATCCCCGCGATGAAATAGTAAAATTACTGACCGGATTCATTTTTGGATTCATTTACCTTACCGGAGCACTTTTTTTCTTTTCCCGTTTTAGTTTTTCCGGGGGTGTTTCTCTCTATGCAGCCCTTTACACCGGTTTCTTCGAAGTTGGAATAACCTATGTCCTGTGGTTGAATGCCATGAAACTGAGCTCCAACAATGCACGAATCGGGAACCTTGTTTTTTTGGCTCCTTTCCTGTCGCTTATTTTTATTCATTTAATTTTGAAAGAAACTATTTTCATCACTACATTTATCGGACTTGTATTCATTGTTGGAGGGATATTGCTCCAGCAGGCAAAAAAAAAGCCGGGATAATCAATGGCTGAAGAAAAAAACCGAATACTGGGCATCGATCCGGGAACACAGAAAACCGGTTACGGTTTGGTGGAGATCCGGAATAAACAACCGGTGATCCTGCACATGGGTATCATCATTCCCGGAAGATACAAAGATCATTACCAACGCTTAAAGATCCTCTATGAAAGGACCCATCACCTGGTAGAGACTTACCACCCGGATACCCTGGCCATTGAAGCTCCCTTTTACGGAAAAAATGTGCAATCGATGTTGAAACTGGGACGGGCCCAGGGAGTGATTATGGCTGCTGCCCTGTCGTATGGTCTTCCCGTTTTTGAATATGCACCCCTGAAAGTCAAAGAAGCCATCACCGGCATGGGCAGGGCAGCCAAAGAACAAGTCGCCTATTTTCTGCAAAAAGTGTACGGACTCAAAGAAATGCCGGAAAACCTGGATACGACCGATGCCATTGCCGTTGCCATCTGCCATTTCGTTCAGATGAATAAACCCAAACAGAAAAAAGCCTACAAAAACTGGGAAGATTTTGTTCACAAAAATCCCGGAAAAATAAAATAACCGGTGCACGGAATCACCCTGATTACTTACCAACACCCTTATCCGCCCCAGGTAATCTTTTTTTCGATGCGCCCCGAGGATTGCGTATCCATGGCTCCATACGTGAATACCTCAAACAGATAAAACGTAATTCCAATGATGAGCTCTTCCCCAGGTTCCGGGGGATTCTCAGAAAACCAGGTCTGGCTATTGTATGCCAACGTATAGATAACCTGCGATTTGTCAATGGCTGAACTGGCATACAACAATTCCCGATCGGTATTGTAGACTGTAAACCGAAGGATTCCTTCTTCCATGATCTCTGCCCAACTTATGACAATCTGATCGATCGTTGTATTGTATTCACAACGGGTAATGATCGGGGGCAAAACGTAATCCGAAGTTAACAGATCGGTCAGGCTAAAAAATTCCTGGTCTTGAAATTCCACATCAAAAACATACTCCCCGGCAGGAGGAGGAGTTTGTGTCATCTCCTCCAAAGGAGTCTCATAACTGAAATCATTCTTTGCATTGTTGAACGGCTCCAGCGTATAAAAGGCTCCGTCTTCATCGTTGTAAAATGCCGTAACATGGTTGAACTCCCCGTTGGTATAGGCGTATAATCCAATACCAAACAAAGTATCCTCAGGAGTCACAAAAGTAAGAATCCGGGCATCCACCTGGGTGATGGGAGTAAATTCACCCGGGCCACATGAAGAAAGGAAAAGGACCGGAGCAACCAGCATAAAACAAACCCTTCGAAGTGTACTGGTGTTGTTCCTGTATCGATCGTTCTTTTTAACCATTCTGTTTAAGACTGCGGATTCTCCCTTTTTTGGATAAGCGAATGGAATCCTTTTTTGTATGTGGTGCAAAGATAGGTTAATCGTATGGATTTTTACAAATAATTACTGTACCAACACAAGCTGTTCATAAGGGTGAAAGGAAGCTTTTTCCCCTCTGTTAATTTATGGAATTAAACCCAATGAACCCTTTTTGTTCAAAATAAATGTATTATATTTGCGCCACAATTTTCAAAATTAAAAGAAGATTATATGCCAGTAAAAATCAGATTAGCGCGGCATGGCCGCAAACGGTATGCCTACTACCACATCGTGGTAGCAGACAGCAGGGCGCCACGAGATGGCAGGTATATTGAGAGGATTGGCTCATACAATCCGAACACAGATCCTGCTACCATAGATCTCGATTTTGACAAAGCCCTCGACTGGCTGCAAAAGGGCGCTCAACCAACCGATACTGCCAGGGCTATTTTATCCTACAAAGGAGTACTGTACAAAAAACACCTCCTGGGAGGAGTAAAAAAAGGAGCTTTTGACGAAGAAGAGGCAGAAAAACGCTTCGATGAATGGTTGTCTGAAAAAGAAGCAAAAATTCAGGCAAAAAAAGAACGGCTGGAAAATGAAGCCCGGTCGGTCCAAAACAAACAACTCGAAGCAGAAAGAAAGATTAAAGAAGAAAGAGCAGCTGCTATCGCTGCCAGAAACAGCCAGCTGAGCGCAGAAGCTGCCCAGGCTGAAACACCGGAAACGGAAGAAACAGAACAACAGGAACCTCCTGTGAAACAGACAGAAGCAGTTGCTAGCGAACCGGGGGAAACCCCGGAAAAGGAACACCCTGAAATGCCTGACGTAAAACCGGAAACAAAAGACCAGGCAGAACCAAAAACAGAAGAAAAACCGGAAGCGGAAAAACCGGAAGCAACCCACAAAGAGGAAAATACCGGAAAAGACGATCAATCCACTCCTGAAGAACCCAAAAAGTAATGCCGCCAGCGGCAGACAATTCATTTGTCATTCCTCAAAGCAGGCTGCTTTTGAAACGTATGTTTTGAACCGGGAGACGATCCGGCTCAGGAACAACAAAAAAAGAACAGGGCCATCTGAGTTTTACCGATGACTCTGTTCTTTCTGAACCCGGTTTCTTTATCTTTGCTGCATGGAAACCATTCCTTTCAATGATTGCACACGAATTGGATTCCTCCAAAAAACGCACGGCATCCATGGAGAACTATACCTCGTATTTGAGGAAGATTATCTCGAAGCCGTTGCATCTGCCCGGTTGTTGTTCGTGACGATGGATGGCCTGCTGGTTCCCTTCTTTGTGGAAAATGATTCTCTCCGGATCAATGCATCCACCCGGGCCCTGATAAAATTCAGATGGATCGATTCTGAGAAAAAAGCCTGTGAATTGACCGGAAAAGAAGTCTATCTGAAAAATGAAAACCTGACGAACCTACGCAAACCTGCACGGGAAAAACTGATTGGATACCAATTACTGAATGCCCGTAATCTACCGGTCGGAAGGATTACGGATGTGGTGAATTATTCCGGCAATAGAGTCCTTACCGTGAATTACCAAAGCAAAGAGGTCCTGATCCCCTACAACGATGACCTGGTATTACACACTGATGCTACCGCGAAAACCATCCAAATGACCATCCCCCCCGGATTGATCGCCGGAGATTGACCCCTCACGACAAATTCTTTCCTTCAAAAGCCTCGAGTTTTTCTTTCCACCTTTCAGGAAATAGGATGGATTTTTTATTCTGATAATCAAAACTAACCATAACAGTCCGGGCGGTTGCTGCAGGCTCTTCAGCATCTTCCTTAAGAATCTGTTGAATCATATGCAGACTTTTCCCCCCGATGCGTTCCACACGGGTTACCACGGTAATCGCATCGTCAAGATAGATTGGCTCAAAAAAATCAATCTCTATGCCGGCAATTACAAGACCTGCTTGTACCCATTCCAAAGGCTGACCGAAAACCCTTTGAAAATATTCCATCCGGGCAAGATCTAAATACTCCTGATAAACGGCGTTATTGACATGCCCGACTCTGTCAATATCATTAAACCGAAGTTGTACAGGCATCCTGTGGTGAAAATCCATTCTATTCATTCCATCTATTCTTTTCTGTTTATCTGAAATGGCTATTCCAAATTTAGAAACGTTTTACAGTGCCATTGTCTTTTGTTAACATACAGATAATGAATCATTAAAGTCTATATCTGTTGGGATATATCGTGCTTTTGTACCTCTGTTTTTTTTTGCCAGAACTTACATGCCACGAAAACACGACGGATTCTTTTCCCCAAAAGAAAGATTTTTTATGATTTTATGCAACGTATGCCTTTTTTATTCGTCTTTTTTTAAACATTATTAAATCAAGTCATCATGAGAACAAAATACAGGACCATCCTTTTTCTTTTCTTTGCTTTTTTTATTGTCAGTCAGGCAAATGCAGAAGAAGAGCAACGAAATGTTCCGGCGTTTTCCAAAATCTCTCTTCGCATTCCGGGCGTTCTGTATGTGGAACAGGGAGAGTCTCCGCGTCTTACCATAGAAGCTAAGTCTTCTACATTGGAGCGAATCATTACCGAAGTGAGGGGAGAAGAACTGATCATTCGATTTGAAAACACCTTTTTTTTCTGGGAAAACTTTAATGCAGGAAGTATAAAAATTTATGCAACGGCCAAAGAAATTGAGGGATTGGCCCTATCCGGTTCCGGAGACATTCGGGCCCCCCAAGGATTGCATACCAGAAACATGGATTTGCGTATTAGCGGCAGTGGGAATATCTCGCTGGCTGAACTGAATGCCGAAGAAACGGAGGTGTCCATATCGGGCTCAGGAGATGTGCACATTGCAGACGGAGGAAATGCAAAGCGTCTTTCGATTTCCATATCGGGCTCAGGAGATGTGGATGCATCCGGATTCGAAACCAAAGAGATCTCGGTTCGGGTTTCCGGATCCGGCGATTCCAGGGTGTATGCAACGGAGAAACTCGAGATTAAGGTTTCCGGATCCGGCGATGTCTATTACTCGGGAAATCCTGAAATTAACTCCTCGGTATCGGGTTCGGGCTCAGTAAAAAAATCAAGGTAAAAACAAAGAAAACCTGGTTCATGGTTGCCTGAAAAGAGCTGCGAAGGGTTAGCCTGCTTTTTTTAGAGGAGAATCGTTGAAAGAGGTTCCTGGGGGGTCTTCTGTTTGATCCAATCTCAAAGGTCATTGGCAGGTTCATTCCCCCTTCCCAATAGCTATCGGGATGCCACGAAGAGAGTCAACTTTAAGAATCTCCGTTATTTTCTGATTATTTCCATTCTCCCCCGGGCATCTATTTTTATGATGCGTGACGGCTGAGCCGGGGTAGGGTCATTCTGCCGGTATGTCACCACATAATCCACCTTGTTTTTCAATTCTTCGTCGATGTGGCTGAAATCTTGCGGAGCAGGCTGCCCGCTCATATTTGCGGATGTGGACACCAGAGGTTTTCGCCATCGTTGCAGCAGGGCAGACGTAAACCGTTCCCGGGTAAACCGGATGCCAATGTTTCCATCCGGAGCAATCAGATTGGGAGCCAGATTTTTGGCTCCCGGATAAATCACGGTGAGCGGGGCCGTCGCCAGGTCAATCAGGTCCCAGGCTATCTCCGGAATATCGTCTACATACCGGGTTAACAGAGCCGGATTTTCCATCAAAACCAACATACGCTTTGCATCTTTTCGTTTTTTGATCTCATAGATCCTGGCTACTGCTGCTGCGTTTGTTGCATCACACCCAAGGCCCCATATCGTGTCGGTCGGATACAGAATCACCCCTCCTTTTTTCAGTACTTCGAGTGCTTTTTTCAGATCATTTTCCATGGGTCAGTATTTTTTCATAGAGCGATACAAGGGCTGCAGAGGTTTTTTCTCCGGTAAATTCGAGTGCTCTTTTTTTTCCTTTTTCGATCAACTGATTTCGTCCTTTGGGATTATTCAGGATGGAATGTATGGCATGGTAAATTTCGCGTATGTTATTGGGATCACACAGGAGAGCAGCGCCGGCTGCCGTTTCAGGCATGCAGGAAGTGTTGGAAGTCACCACCGGGCATCCTGAAGCCATGGCTTCAATGACCGGAAGCCCGAAGCCTTCAAACTCCGAAATATACACCATCCCCCTGGCATTTTTGTACAACCCCGTCAGGTCCTCGTCGGGAACCTGCCCCGGCATGATCACTTTCTCCTTCATCCCATTCCGGGCAGCATACGCATGAAGTTCGGCAGCATACCGGGTTTGCTTGCCTACCAAAACAATGGAAAGGTCCAGATTTCCCTCATGAACCGCCTTCAGCAGAGTTAACTGGTTTTTCCTCTGTTCAAGGGTTCCCACCGATAAGATATATTGTTCCGGAAGATGATATTTTCTTCTCAACTCTTCGGGGCCGGTTTTCGGATTTTCAAAGAATAGCGGAGATATACTCTGAAATACAACACGGATCTTTGCCGGGTCGATGTTCAGAAACCGGATGATATCTTTCCGGGTCTGTGTACTCACAGCAATAATCCGGTCGGCAACCCTGCAGGCATAGTGAACCTTCTGAAAATAGATCTTCCGGTCAATGGGTTTATAATAGTGAGGATACCGTAGAAAGATCAGGTCATGAATGGTTACCACTTTTTTTATTCCGGAGGTATGAATTCCGGAGGGAAGCTCGTTGGTTAGTCCATGATACAGGTCTATTCTCTTTTTCCCCAACTTACGGGTAAGCAAAAAACTCCGCCATAAGGAAGCATAGATCCGGGAAGCCTGCAAAGTGGGAGCAACAACCTCAAAACCTTCCTGGTCAGGGAACAAAGGACTTCTCCGCTCAGGGGTGAACAAAACATACTCCTTCTCCGGAAAATACCTCCGGAGGGCATTCAGGGTATTGCGGCTGTAATTTCCCAGTCCTGCCTGATTCAGGAATGCTCTTTTTGCATCAAACCCAATACGTATCATTTCATTCCTTCTGATCTAACCATCCATCCATTCCTTGAGGATCTGTTTCCCCGGGCTTCCTTATTCTCAGATGTCAAACGCTGCCAATCCATCAAAATCAAGGGTAGCAAAATAGTCTTCAACCGTTTCAGCCCTTCGTATTTGAAGTACTTCTCCGTTTTTGCGGAGCAACAATTCAGCCGACCTCAGTTTGCCGTTGTAGTTGAATCCCATGGAATGGCCATGGGCACCTGTATCATGAATAACAACAATATCTCCGGGTTTTGTTTCGGGTAACAAACGGTTGATGGCAAACTTATCGTTGTTTTCACACAGCGATCCGGTGACATCGTACAAGGTGTTGCATGGTTGTCCTTGTTTCCCGAGTACGGTTATATGATGATAAGCCCCGTACATAGCAGGACGCATGAGGTTATGCATGCTGGCATCCAGGCCGATATATTTTTTGTAGGTTTCCTTGATGTGCAATACCGTAGATATCAGGTATCCAAAGGGCCCGGTGATGGCTCTTCCCGACTCAAAAAACAGCTTGAGCGGTTTCAGACCCTGCCCTACAATCAACCGATCGTACAGATCCTTAATTCCCCGGCTCATGTAATCCAGATCCACAGGCTTATGATCATTTCTATAAGGAATACCGATACCTCCCCCCAGGTTGGCAAATTCAAAGGTGATCCCCAGGTTTTGCGAAAGTTCTGCAATGAGATCAAAAATGATCTCTGCGGTTTCAACAAAATAATCCGGATCCAGTTCGTTTGAGGCTACCATGGTGTGAATCCCAAAGCGTTGAATTCCCTTTTTTTTCATTTTCCGGTAGCCATCAATAAGCTGTTCCCTGGTAAATCCGTATTTTGAATCTTCGGGATTTCCGATAATGGTATTCCCGTCTTTCAAGGGTCCCGGATTATAACGGAAACAGACCAGCTCCGGAATGCCGGCATGCTTTTCAAGGTATTCGATGTGGGTGATATCATCCAGATTGATGATCGCTCCCAGGTCAACCGCCTTTTTAAACTCCTCAGCAGGCGTATCATTCGAAGAAAACATGATCTCTTCTCCTTTCATGCCAACCCGCCGGGCCAACTCCAATTCCGAGAAAGAACTGCAATCAATGCCAAATCCCTCATGACGCAGCAGTTTCATAAGGTACGGATTGGGTGCTGCCTTGATGGCATAAAACTCTTTAAACCCTTTATTCCAGGAAAAGACCTCATTGAAACGCCGGGCATAATCCAGAATCCCCTTTTCATCATACAAATGAAAAGGAGTCGGATACTCTTTTATGATCTCCTTGATCTGCTCTTTTGTAAAAGGCAGTTTTTTTCCTTTCATATCCTTCTGTTTGTTATGGTACAAAGGTAATAAAAGGTATGAAACCCCGGGACAGGACCCCCGATCCTTTTACACCATGGCAGACATCGGTAAAGAGAAGATTACAAAAAATCCCCCGGGGATAAAATGCTGAACCTTACTCCAAATCATAGAGTCCTGGCTATAGGTCCACTTCGACAGAATACCCGTTGTGTTTCCGGATGTTCAATACCCGGTCTTCATCGAATAACAGATACTGTCCTTTGATCCCCAGGAGGGTTCCCTCGATCAGGGATTGTTTATCAAAAGAAAGGTTTTTGATCTTTCCGGGGTATTGCATAACCGGATATTCGATGGTGATTATTTCATCCTCCGGGAAATGGTATTTCCGGAGTTCTGAAGAAAGCATCTCCAGGGCTTTTGCTTTTTCCTCAGCCAGGTTGATCTGTTGGGCTTCTTTATTCCGGAGCATTTCCCTCCAGTTGGTTTTATCCGTAAACTGTTTTTTCAAAAGAACCTCCATAATGCCGGCGATATGGCGATTGGGTGTTTTTGCCACCACAATGGCCTGGCTGGCTCCCTGATCGATCCAGCGGGCAGGGATCTGATGGTTTCGGGTAACTCCCACTTTCACCTCACTGGCCAGGGCCAAATAGACATAATGGTCGATCAGGTCATGTTCCCGAGCCCATTCCATATCGCGTGCGATGCCCAGGTGGGCTTTGGATAACTCCGGCCGGATAACCGTCTCGCTGGCTTCGGGGGCGGTCTGAAGACACTGGTAACAAAAACCCTGGTTAAACGATCTTTTGATCTCCTTACCACATGAAATACAATGGATGCGTCCGGTGAAATGCATTATTAGCTTCCTGCCCAGCAAGCCGTTCACAGAAATTTCCTCATCCCCTACCGGAAGAAAATAGCGAACCGGCGCGGCCAGTTCCGTACGCATTTTAAAAATAATGCCCTCGTAGTGCATGCCAATATTTTTTAATTGATAACCGGGATCCTACCAATCTACCTTAATCCTAAGGAATATCCTCTCGCTTTGTAAAATCCTTTGAAACAAGACTTATTCCGGTGGAAAAACCCGTTTCCGGCCTTATCTCTTTTTTTTCGTGTATAATTCTATCACCAAATCCAGGAAGCGGTTGTTTTCTTCTGAAATGACTTTTCTTTCCGGATCTTCGTCAAACCAGCGGACGGTACTTTTCATTCCTTTGCTGAAAGGGATCGTTGCCTTAAAATCCGGAACGAAGGTTTTGATTTTGGTATTGTCAAAAATCACGCTGTAAGATTTATCGCCCAGAAGAGTACCTCTTATTTGTGTCATACCGTATTGATCTCCCACTTCGCAGATAAAATCAGAAGGTATATGGATAATACGGGGTTCTGCCCCTGCCGCCTCCCCCATGGCTTCATAGATCTGGTTCCATGTTAAAACCTCGTCGGATGTTATATGAAAACTATGTCCGATTGCCTGTTGATGCCCCAGCAGGCCATTGAAGCCTTTGGCAAAATCATCGGCATGGGTCATCACCCACAGCGACGTTCCGTCGCCATGAGCTACAATGGGTTTCCCTTGCCGGATTCTTTCCATGAGGGTAAAATCAGTCCAGCTTCCCAGGGCTGCCGGGATAACGGTCCGGTAGGTATGGGAGGGTCGGACAATGGTAATGGGAAATCCCTCCTCCCGGTACAACTTGTTGCACAGCTCTTCACAGGCAATCTTATCGCGCGAATACTGCCAGTAGGGATTTGCCAGAGGCGTCGACTCGGTAATGACCGGATGCGAAGGAGGCTTCTGATAGACCGATGCCGAACTGATGAAAATATACTGTTGGGTGATGTCTTTAAAAAGTTCGTAATCACGCTGAATATCTGCAGGGGTAAAAGCAATCCAGTTGACCACCGCATCAAAGGCATGCCCCTTGAGGAGCTCCTTCACCTGCTGCGGATTGTTGATATCCGCAATCCACGAAATAGCTCCTTCCGGTTTTTTATTGCGGCTCTTCCCGCGGTTCACCAGGTACACCTCGATCCCTTGTTTCAGAGCTAGTTCTACACTTGAAAAAGAGATGTTCCCCGTTCCTCCAATGTATACGATCTTCATCGTTCGGTATTTTTTATAAGTTGAATGATTGATGCATGCAGTTTTTTGGTGGTTCCCACAACAGGGTAGTTCTTGCCGTAATCTGACGCGTTCATAGCATACTGTACCGGTTCTCCCTGTATGTCGGTAAACACTCCTCCGGCTTCCTCCACAATCAAGGCCGGCCCGGCAATATCCCATATGCGTGTGGATTGATTGATACACCCCCCGATTCTTCCGTCTGCTATATAGCAAAAATCCATCAGGCAGTTGGTAGTTCTCAGGTTTCGGATCCGTTGAACCAGTTCCCCGATGATCTTCACCTCACGGTCTGTTTTTCCCGGATCTTCGGAATAATCAATCCCATAGCTGAAAAGAACATTCTTCAAACTCTCCTCCTTTGAAACTGAAACCGGCTGGCCGTTCCGGGTAGCTCCTTTTCCTTTTTCTGCAAAATAGAGTTCGTTGAAAAAAGGAATATAACAACCGGCCATTAGAGGCTCAGTATGCTTCAGCACGCAGATTATAACGCCGAACCAGGGGAGCCCAGCTGCAAAATTGGATGTCCCGTCGAGTGGGTCAACGACCCAGGTATAATCAGAACCCCGGTTTTCAAAACCCGACTCTTCGCCCAGGGTATTGTGCCCGGGAAATCTCTCCCCGATCGTCTCTATCACGCCCAGCTCCGATTCAACATCAGCAGCTGTAACAATGCTGCTCTGGTTCTCCTTTACCTGGTAATCCGAAAGTTTTCCGAAATACGACATGAGGATCTGTCCGGCAGAATATATTGATTTTATAAGCGTTTTTTTCATTCGTTTAAATGTACTTATTTTTTTATTCGTATTGAAACTCCTCGCAGCAAAGCTGACGAGGAATCCGGTTCCGTCAAGGACTTTTTTCGTGTTTTGTTCGCTAACCCCACAGCAGAGCTGGCGGGGAATGCGCTCACCGGAATTCAAAAGAACTCAAGGTTATGCTGTATTAAAACTACTCCGGATAGCGCCTTTATCCAAATTAAGGAGGGATATATTTCCCTTTCCGGCATTATTATCTTGATTCTCTTTGTATGTATGAATATTTTTTCAGGTAACTTAGTCAAAAAATCCAGGATCAACAGAGGACCTGTCCTTGTATACATTTCAAAATGATAACGTCAGAATTTATATAGTGCGATGAACATTTCAAAAATCCTATACATAGCCCTGTTTTGCGAAGTGCTGATCAGTTGCGGTCACAACGTACGGGAATCCGAAACGAACAATCGCATTGAGAACCTTTGTTGGCTCTCTTTCGGGGAGATAAAACCCCGGGGATGGCTGTTGACGCAAATGAAGAACGACCTCCGGAACGGATATGTCGGCCATCTGGATGAACTGGTTCCGGAACTGATCGTTGAAGATGAGATCTATGGCAATGACCGGTTAACGGAAAAAATAAAAAGCAAGGATCTGGGAACGCTGGCCTCCGGAGAGTGGGCAGTTCAGTTTTTATGGTGGAACAGCGAAACGCAGTCCAACTGGCGCGACGGCTGGGTGAGGAATGCCATCCTTACGGAAGACACGGCTGTTTTAAGAGAGGTGGATGCCTATGTCCGAAAGATGCTGTCGTTTCAGGATGAAGATGGGTATATGGGAATTTACGCTCCTGACCTGCGGTTTCATTTCACAGGGGAAAACGGGGAGCTCTGGGCCCAGTCATCTTTGTTCCGGGTATTGCTGGCCTGGTACGAAGCTACCGGAAACGAAGAGGTGCTCACAGCAGTTGAAAGAGCTGTGCAAGTTACAATGGAAGCTTATCCTGTGGGGCATTCTGAACCTTTCGATGTACAAAGATCCTATGGGGGTGTGGAACATGGATTAACCCTTGTGGATGCCCTGGACCGCTTGTATCAGCTGACCGGAAAACAGAAATACCTGGATTTTGCGGCCTGGTTGTTTGAAGATTATAACCGCCATTCGCTGTCGCAGGAAGACATTCTCATAAAAAACCTCCTCGACACCTCGTACTGTTTTCAGGGACACGGAGTGCATACCTACGAACATTTGCGCGCACTGGTTATTGCCTGGAAAGCTACCGGCAATCCACTGTACGAAACAGCCCTGGATCATTACCTGAACCGGTTGCCCGGGTACCTTGCTCCTTCAGGAGGCCCTGTGGGGGATGAATTTATCCTCGGACGTCAGGCTGACGCCAGTGAAACCGGATATGAGTATTGCTCGATCCAGGAATTGTTCGATTCCTACAGCCATCTGCTGCAAAAAAAAGGAGATCTCTGTTGGGGTGATAAAATGGAATGGCTCTTCTTTAATGCAGCCCAGGGATCACGTCATCCCCATGAACCTTCCATTGCCTACCTGAAAACCGACAACTCCTACTCCATGACCGGCACCCTGCACCCTGGACAAAAGGATGCCCATGAACACAACACACGCTACAGCTATTCGCCGACCCACCAGGAAGCAGCCGTCTGCTGTGTGCCTAATGCCGGCAGAATCCCATCCTACTTCGTACGGAACATGTGGATGCGTTCTGATAACGGATTGGTGAAAACACTCTACGGCCCCTCTACAGTGTATACAAAAATAAATGATACGGAAATCCGAATTGAAGAAAGTACAGACTATCCCTTTGGATTAAAGGTCCGGTATTGCATAGAAACCGAAAAACCGGTCTCTTTTGAACTGGTTTTCAGAAAACCCGGCTGGTGCACGAATATAAACCTTTCAGTAAACGGTACCCCGCAGGATAAAAACCGGATAACCAAAAAGTGGCAAACAGGTGATACCATAACAGTCCGTTTTGAAACCACCATACAGCAGCATACAGACCGAAAAGGAGACCGGTATTTCAGCTACGGCCCCCTGGTATATGCTCTCCCCCTGGAATCAATAAAAAATGTGCAGAAGGAATTTCCGGTGGAAGGATTCCGAAATCTCTCTTATACAACACCCCGGATGGAGAGAACCAAATGGCAGGTGGATGTGGAAAAAACAGATTCATTTGAATTGGAAGGGGGGGATACTTCGCTGGCAAACAAGGAAAGCTGCCGGATCAGAGCAGAACTCTATGATCCCGTTAGCAAAAAAAATGTTGAAGTATATCTTGTTCCAATGGGACAAACCATTTTACGGAAAGTCACCTTCCGGGTACAACAATAATCAAGGATATGCAGAATAAATGTATCTGGTTTTTAGCAGCCGTTTTGTTTTTCACCACAGGTTGCTTCCCGGTTGAACAAATAGAATCCGAAAAGAATTCCGGGTGGTACGGTGAAGTAATTTACCATGTCATGCCACGTAGTTTTTATGATTCCGATGGCGACCGGCACGGCGACCTGAACGGTTTTGTGGAAAAGCTGGATTATCTGCAGGAACTGGGCGTAACAACCCTTTTGTTCACCCCGTTGTATGAATCGGAATTCTATCATAACTACTTCCCTACCGATTACGAAAAAATCGATCCGGAATATGGTACGATGAAGGATTACCTGAACTTTATACAGGCGGTACATCATAGGGGAATGAAATTCCTTATGGATATGGAAACCCAGTATGCCCAGAGCGGCCATATCTGGTTTGATGATTCCTACCGGAATCCTGATTCGGAATACTCCGATTTCATCTGTTATGCAGATACGGCCAATCACTACCCGGAGCAGCTTTTCCTGCCTTCCCGTTCGCCCTTGTATGAATACAAAGCATGGCCCGGCAACAAATACGCTATTGTTTTTCTCAACCTGAACAATCCCGGGGTAAAAAAATGGATGATGGATTTTTACGCTTTCTGGGTCGATCCGGACCAGGACGGTCATTTTGAAGACGGCGTGGATGGATTCCGCATTGACCATATGATGGATGATCTGGACCATAAAAATTTATTCACTGATATGTATGAAGATTTCTGGAAACCGATCTTCCGGCATTGCAAAGCAATCAATCCGGAACTGTTTATTCTGGGGGAACAGGCGAACTGGAACGAATACGGGGATCAGATGGTACAGCAAAGCGGGGCAGATGCAGCTTTCAGTTTCCCCTTGCGGTTTGCCCTGACCGATGCCGAAGGAACACAGGATATGTACACGGAAGATAAAAAGAAAAGACCTGTGATGAATGCGGCAAGGATCACTGAAACAGTCAGGGAAATGCAACGACGTTTCCCTCCGGGTACTTACAGCATCAATTTCCTCGAGAACCATGATACCCAACGCTGGGCTTCTGCAGTAAACAGCAAGGAAGGACTTATGCGCACCGGTGCAGTTTTAAACCTCCTTCTGCCGGGAGTTCCTTCTATATATTATGGCCAGGAACTGGGCCTTACCGGCACCCCGAAAGAATGGGGTTCCGATGCCAACCATCTTCCGGTGAGGGAAGCTTTTCCCTGGGGGGCAGACAGCGATGAAAAAGGGATGGCTGTCTTCTACAAAAATACCGGCCCCTGGTGGGATGAATCAATATACCCAACCGGGGAAGCCCAAAAAATGGCCCTCTCAAAACAGAAAAATGATCCCGGTTCGCTGTGGAATCTGTACCATAACCTGATCAAAATACGAAAGACATATCCTGCATTTGTCCAGGGAAGTTTTGTTGTCAGGGAAACAAATGATCCTGAAATCCTGTGGTTTATACGAAGGTCACAACATCAGGAAATTGCCGTAATCATCAATCTTTCAGATGATACCAAAATACTCGATATACCTGAGTATGAAAAAATGATCTACCACGAAAAAACAAATGCAGACAATGAAAAACTCCACCTGCAGGGATATGGATTTATTCTTTTACAGATTGTTTAAAGGATTTCAAATACCATAGAAATGACACAAACAGAACAATTTCATCACCTTCAAAAGAACGGATCCCTTCCGGGCAAGGTTCTTTTTCGTCCCATACTGATGTATTTTGCAGCTCATTTCATAGGCAAAACCTACGGGCAGTTTACTTCCGATTACAGGGTTCTTGTTGAAGCCAATCTTCGTTGTATGGATGCCTTCGGACTGGATATGCTGGGGCTGATTTCCGATCCGTACCGGGAAACCAGTGCCTTTGGTGCGGATATTAAATTCATACCCGACGGGGTTCCACGATGCCTGAATACCATAGTCCGGACGATTGACGATGTAAAAAATCTGAAAACTCCGGATGTTTATAAATCGGAACGCACCCTCGACCGCATAAAAGCCGGCCGGGAGCTTACAAAAAAGACCGGGGGTACCATTCCGCTTATCGGATGGATCGAAGGACCCCTGGCAGAAGCCTGCGACCTGGCGGGCATGGAAAATATAATGATGCAACTAATGATCGATCCTGATTTTGTCAACCGGTTAATGGATAAATGCATGGTCACAGCTAAAGATTTTGCCAAAGCACAAATCGAAGCCGGTTGTGAGATTATCGGTATGGGCGATGCCGTATGTTCCCAGATCGATGCGGATTCCTATGACCTGTATGTAAAAGAGCGCCATAAAGAGCTGATCCAATACATTCATGCACTGGGTGGAAAAATAAAATTGCATATTTGTGGTGACACGAACCATTTACTCCCTTCATACAAGGAGTTAAACCTGGACATCCTGGACCTGGACTGGCAGGTGGATATCGGCCATGCCCGTTCAGTGTTGGGTGAAAAAATCATCCTGGGTGGGAATATCAATCCCGTACTTATCCAGGATAAAACTCGTGATGAAGTGTTTCGCCTTTGCAAGGGTCTGGTTGACAAGCACAAAAATGAATGCTATTTGCTTTCTGCCGGATGTGAGATCACGGTACTAACGCCTCCTGAAAACCTGAAGGCCATGCGTGAAGCGGCTGCTTTCTCCTGATCTTTTTCGGATCATTAAATTACACAACAATCCACAAAAAGGGGTTGGTTAGCAAGTACGTATCTACTTCTTTCGGATGATGGCGGCCCAGCCGCCGCCGGGTGCCATTGCAACCTTTATTTTTGATGCAGAAGTAACATCCAACTGTTCCCGGGCAAAATCTGCAGCATGTTTACTGGCATTGACGCCATCTTTCCATACCTGCATGGAGTAATCACCATCGGGGAGGAACCCGAGGTCCACCTCCAGCGTGCGGGCATCCCAGTCGGTCATAGCTCCCACATACCAGGTATCTCCCGAGCGGCGGGCTACCGCGATGTAATCACTGACCCTGGCAGCCAACACCCTGGTCTCATCCCACACCGAAGGTACCGGGCCAAGGAATTCCATGCATTCGGGTTCACGGTAATAATTCGAAGGATTATCTGCCAGCATCTGAAGAGGGCTTTCAAAAACCACATACATCGCCAGCTGATGACACCGTGTTCCCGGGCTCATGGGTTCTGTGAATACCGGGTGGAAGTTTGTCCTGTTGGCGTTCAGCATAGCCCCCGGAGTATAATCCATCGGCCCTGCAACCATGCGGATAAACGGAAGGGTAACATTATGCTCCGGATCCGGAAGATTCGACCACTTGACATTCTCAAGCCCTCTCACACCTTCATAGGTGAGTACATTCGGATATTTACGGCGCAATCCTGCCGGCTTATATGCCCCATGGTAATCAACCAGCATTTTCCTGGCAGCACATTCCCGGGCTACCTTCTCGTAAAAATTAACCATCCATTGATCATCGCGCTGCATAAAGTCTATTTTGATCCCTTTGATTCCCCATTGTTCAAACCGGTCCAGGGCTTCCTGCATTTTATCATCCAGAGCTTTCCAGACAACCCAAAGGATGATGCCCACATTTTTCTGTTTTCCGTAGGCAACCAGTTCTTCCATATCTATCTCATCCACAACATGCATAATATCCTCCAGGTGGTACCAACCCTCATCCAGAATAATATATTCCAGGCCATATTGCGATGCAAAATCGATATAATATTTGTATGTTTCTGTATTAATTCCTGATTGAAAATCCACTCCGTATATATTGTTGGCATTCCACCAGTCCCAGGCCACTTTTCCGGGTTTTATCCAGTCGGTATCATCCAGTTCACTGTGCGATGCTAGTTTAAAGATCATTTCTGAGCGCACCAGGCCGGCATCGTTTTCGGTGATGATCAGGGTCCGCCAGGGAAATGTGCGTGATCCGGAAACTTCAGCAATATAATCGGCATACTTCACCGGAATCACATTCCGATCTCCCTGCTGTCGTGTTTCCAGTACCACTCCCGGATACATGCCGGCTAACCCAAAGGGGCTATTTTTCATTCCCTTCAGATACATACCCGGATAATCCGTTAAATCCGATTCCGAGATATATACCTTTCCCATCTCTCCACAGTCGACCAGCATCCCGGGGGAACAAAAACGGGACGCATCAATTTCCGATAACTTCAGCCGTAGGTATACCCGCTCCTGGTGGGTATACATGCTCTCCTCTTCGGGGAACCATGTGCTGTAATCAGCCGGAAAAACAAAGGTTGCTTCTTCGTGCATAATCCGATAGGGCTCCTCTTTGTTTATCTCCCAGCGATAGGCCACTCCATCGTCATACACCCTGAATTGCAGGGCATATCCCCTGAATGAAAACGTCAATAGATTGTAGATATCCTCAATAACCGCCTCTTTGCGCGGCACAACCGGTTTTATTGTTTCATGAACCGAACGAATGTTTGCACGCCTCACACGGGCATCCCTCCCCAGAACACGACCATCACTAAGGGTCATCGACACAGCCGAAGGGGCGATCAATTCCTGTCCGCGAAAAAAAACAGCATAGGTAATCTGATTGTCTACAGAAACGGTAACCTTCAGATTGTCCGAAGGAGATGCAACTGAATACTCTTTTGCCTGCAAACCCGCCATACTCAATAGCGCCATCGTAAGTAAAAAAAACTTCTTCATAGGTATAAATATTAAATCCGGAATTTCTTCCAATCAACGATTTTCAATTCCCAAAAATAGTGTTTATTTGTAAAATAGTAAGGAACAATCCGGATTCATGAAAACAAAAAACCTATACATCATTGCAGGCTGCAACGGAGCAGGTAAAACAACCGCCTCGTTTACCATCCTTCCGGAGATGCTGAAATGCCAGGAATTCATCAATGCCGACGAGATTGCCCGCGAACTGGATCCCATCCGCCCTGAAAGCGTAGCAATCAAAGCCGGAAGAGTGATGTTGACCAAAATCAAAGACATTATCTGCCGAAACCATGATTTTGCTTTTGAAACAACCCTCTCTCCCAAAAGCCATGTCCGTTTAGTGCAAACAGCTAAAAACTCAGGTTATGCAATCACCCTGATTTTTTTCTGGCTCGACTCGGTAGACCTGGCAGTTGAAAGGGTAAAAAACAGGGTGCTGGAAGGAGGTCATGATATCCCCAACGAAGTGATTTACAGAAGATATTACGCAGGACTGATCAATCTCTTCCGGCTTTATCTTCCCATATCCGACTACTGGATGATCTTCAACAATTCCTCCCTGCCTGCAGCATTAATTGCAGAAGGATATAAAAATAATGTTTCGGAAATAAAAAATAGTGCTACCTTTGCTACCATTAAAAAGTTAGGTAAATATGAAAATTAAAGAAAATCCGGTCCGCGAAAAAGTGCTCAAAGGAATGGACCTGACCTGCAAAAATTTACTTAAACACAAAAAAGAAAGAAACCTGCAACTCATCATTTCTGATAACGGAAAAATTATCCGGATAAGGCCTGAAGACCTGAGCTGAAGACGATGTTGTTTAAATCATCCTAAACACAATAAAAAACCGGAAGCATAGGCTCCCGGTTTTCATTCCAAACTAAACTTACATGCTATCGGATTACCACTTTTCGGATTGTTACGGTATTTTTACCTTTCAGATGCAGCATATACAATCCCGGAGGGTATCCTGCTACATCGATATCTGTTCTGAACTGTCCTGCATAGGAATCTGAGAAGATCTTCTCTCCGTTGACAGACCAGAGTTCAACGGTTTGAAAGGGTGTTTCCGACACAACAGTGAGTGCACCCTGTACCGGATTCGGATAAACAGAAACTCTGGTCTCGGGCGATCTGTCGGGGGTGAAGCCGGCGCTGACCGTCGGATCTTCAAACGTACGTGTTGAGTAAAGCCGGAATTCCCCCGGGGCCAACATTAACGTTTGGGGTGGAATATCGACCGAAAGCGTAGTTCCTGAAAAATACTCATGCCATTCTCCCATGACAGAAAAAGAGAGAGTGGATGCAATCTCCCGGGTTCCGAAATTGCCCACAAGAAAAACATGGTTTTTCCCGGTATTCAGTTTCATCCATTTTACGGCTTCATCCAGGTCATAAGACACCACCTGGGGTGTAAATTCTTCATAGGTTTGTTTCAGGAAAGCCAGCTTTGCCACGGTTGCGAACAGATCACGACGGTTTGGTTCTTCCAGGTAATTCCAGTAGGGAGGTTTTTCATTGAGCCTTCCGCCAAAACTGTTGATCGACTGATCGTATCCTCGTTCACCAAACTGCCAGATCATTTTGGGTCCTGGCAGAGGAACCAGAAAAACAAAATTCAATTCCATGCGGTCAAGAGCTACAGGCAGCTGTTTAATGGAATAATCCCCATCGATCTTCCCGTAGTGAAGGCACTTATAGGTTATTCTCTCTTCATCGTGACTTTCCATATAAGTTACCAGATTGGGATGGGTCCAGTTGCGGTCTTTATACACCCCCCAACTCAGGTCTGATTGGTTGTTTTCGTTATAGCCCATAGCACCTTCCCCATAAGCATGTGCCATATTCCCCCATAGCAGAATACCATGATCAGCCAGTTCTTTTTCTTCGGAGTTATCGGCCAGGTGTTCAAAAATCACAATGGTCTTTTCGTTGCGTTTCCAGATCTGGTCAGCCATTCGTTTCAGGTTGTTTATTCTCGGTAAATCGTAACTGCTTCCCCAGCTGGAAGGCCCATACGGCGTATTGGAAAAACCCTTGGTGAAATCAAACCGGAATCCGTCTATCTGGTACTCGTGCATCCAGAACGAACA
>CAYPAW010000062.1:0-51400 GCA_964408795.1 uncultured Mariniphaga sp. | reverse complement strand
ACTTAGATGAAGTTAAACGTTGGAAGAAAGTTTTACTGAATTTTAGTCGCTGTCGGAGACAGGAATAATTCATGAATTATTTGGGTTAGAGGGTTACATACCATCAAAAAGAAAAAATGAAACGAGCATGATGTTTTTAACACCCAAAGAGTATGATGAATCCCGATAGCTATCGGGATGCGAGTTACATACGATACCTTTGAAAATAAAAAATTACAATCGTATAAAACAAGCCCCGTTGTATATCGGGAATACCTTATAAACGTAACACTTTAATCCTATGAATAAAATTGGAATTGTGCCGATAACGATTCTCTCCCTCGCGATCATCATTGCGGGGTATCTTGTAGGGAACCTTCATGTGAAAGCCAGAAAATACGAACGGTCGGTACAGGTTAAAGGACTGGCTGAAAAAGAAGTTAAAGCCGACCTCGCGGTCTGGCCTATCCAGATCTCACTGGCCGGAAACCACCTGAATGACCTCAAAAGCCAACTGGATGCCCAGAAAAAAGAAGTGATTGGTTTTTTTAAAAACCAGGGGTTCTCCGACGAAGAAATAAGTACCGGAGTTACAAATATCCAGGACCTTCGCACGGAATTGTACCAGGGAAATCAGCAATACCTGGAATTCCGGTACGTGGCAGTCATCAACCTCACCATCCGGACCAAAGAAATTAACAAACTCCAAAAAGCCCTGTCGGAATCCCTCGAACTGATCTCCAGGGGGATCCTCCTGGGCTCTAAAAACTCATGGGCCCCCATCGAATATATGTACACCCAACTCAACAGCATCAAACCTTCCATGGTGGAGGAAGCCACAAAAAATGCCCGGGAGGTGGCCGAAAAATTCGCCCTTGATTCGGGATCCAAGGTAGGCAAAATAAAATCGGCTAACCAGGGAATATTTTCCATCACCGACAGAGACCAGAATACACCGGAAATAAAACAGGTCAGGGTTGTTTCAACAATAAATTATTTCCTGGAAGACTGACACCTAAAAAGGTATTTCCTTGAAATTAAATAATTTAATAGCATGAAAAGCTGACTTTTCGTTTTGGAGCATGAATCTTTTTCATTCAATCCTTCGTTTGCTCTGTTTGCTGCGAATCATTCGGTTTTATCCCTTTTTTCTCTCTGAAAATTCTGAACGTAGAAAAGCCATCAATTCCACCACGGAAATCAAAATAATAGCATACCCCAGCAGTTCAATGCCTTCTTCAGCCATATTTTTTGCCGTACGGCGATAGCCATCCTCCATCAGGGCCATCCATAAAACAGTTTTGCCAAAAAGACGACTGAAAAGATAGGTTACCAGAAATCCGATGAAAAAGGCTCCGGAAGTCCGCAACTCCACAAACTGGGTGAATGCTGAGAGCACTTGCTTAAAATTCCTTACCAGCAGAAATACAAACAACCCTAAAAAAGGAAGAACCAGATAAAACCAGAAGTCAATGTGATTATTAAACTCCCGGATAAAGGACATCACAAAAAATAACGAGAGAAGGTTCAAAACCGGAGCCAGAACCTTTGATTGCCGGCCGGCAATAAAAAATCCAATTGCACTGAGGAAAACAAAAATTTCCTGGGTAATCTCAGTAAGAGAATTTTCGGTTATTTTAATCTCTCCGGTCTGATGTGTGGCATCAAACAGAAAAATAAAATACATTCCTGCCATGATCATGGCGTAAACCAGGAAACGTATGACAAAAAAAAGCAATCTTCGGTAGTTCATTGTATCACAGTATAATTGTTAATTTTTCTCGGTATTCTTCCCGTAAAATAGACCATTCCTTACTATTCTCCCCCAAAAATATTCAATCCTTATTCTTCCAACCCTGATCCCATCCCTTTTTAATTGTTTTTTCCGGCTCAAAGTCCGCAATGGTTGCCGCCTTTTATTCCGTTGGCTAAAGCCAATTGCCTGCTCCGGGTTTCGGTAAAAACACAATTCCCCTTTCCACCTTTCCCCCTTTCCTGGCTCCTGGTTCCTGGTTCTTGGTTCTTCACCTTTCCACCTTTCCACTTTTCCACTTTTCCACCTTTCCTGGTTCCTGGTTCTTCCCTTTTCCCCCTTTTCTGGTTCCTGGCTCCCGGTTCCTGGTTTTTCACCTTTCCACCTTTCCACTTTATCACCTTTCCACCTTTCCTGGTTTCCGGTTCCTGGTTCTTCCCTTTTCCCCCTTTCCTGGCTCCTGGCTCCCGGTTCCTGGTTCTTCACCTTTCCACCTTTCCACTTTTCCACCTTTCCACCTTTCCTGGTTCCTGGTTTTTCACCTTTCCACCTTTCCACTTTTCCACCTTATCACTTTTCCACCTTTCCACTTTCCCCCTTTTTTTTATTGTTTTAAAAAACGACTGACGGCAAATGAGAAGGCATTATCCTCGTTGGAAGGAGCTGCCTGGTACCTCACTTTCAACTCTTCCATCGCATTTTCCACCATGAAGGAATGATGGGTAAAATCGAGAAGATGAAGGTCGTTGTAATCGTTACCAATGCCCAGGGTTTGATCCTGCGGGATCGCCAACCGATCGCACAGAAACGCAATGGCATTTCCTTTGGATACTTTCCGGTTAAAAACTTCCATCCATATAAAACCGGTTCCCAGGGGGGATGTGGATCGGATCACTCCAATTTCAGGAAAGCCGGATTCCATATCTCTTTTCAATTCATAAAACAAGTCGGGATTGTTAGGCAGAATAACCAAAAACTGACAAAGGGTTTCAAGGGGGGATTTATCCAAAGGTAAAGGATCGGCAAACGAATGATGATAGGCAAAATAGCGTTCAAATTCCTCACAGGGTCCTCCTCCCTGATGAAACCAGAGAGAATGATTCTCCGGAACAGCACGGTACGCATTGAAATTCACCCGTTTAGAAATCAGAAAACGGGTGATCTCCGAAGCCTGGTGAGCCGGTATATTCTGTTTGAGGAGCAGTTCCTGCGTCTGCCAGTTTATCACACCGGCTCCCGAGGAAAAAACCACGTAATCGAAGGGTACCTCCCGGGGAATCACCTCGTCGACCTTTCTCAAATTACGCCCGGTAGCTGCTACTCTGATTATCCCCTGCCGGCCAAGTAATTTCAATGCCGAAAGATTGCTTGCTGAAATGGATTTGTCATTGTTCAGAAAAGTACCATCCAGATCCGTTGCTATCAATTGAATTTTTTCCAATGGCTGTTCTTTTAAAGGCCGAAAATACAAAACTCACCGATGTAAAAAAAACAAAACCCTGTATAACGCATTCTGCGGGAAAAAACCCGTTGATCCGCTCCCTACCCTGATTGGTCGAAATTAATTGAACATACATGCACAATACCATACTTTTAATTGATTATTCTATCTTTGTGCATTGAACAAAAAATAAAACGAGTTCCCAAGACCTGGGAAATGGAACATGCATTGATTACGTTATATACCAGATATACAAAATTTTAAATGAATTGGTTCACATGAAAATAGCTTTGATCGGATATGGAAAGATGGGGAAGGAAATTGAAAAGGCAGCTTTCCGCCGCGGGCATGAAATTTTTCTAACCGTAGATATCGGCAATCAGGAAGATTTAACGAAAGAGAATTTACAGGCATGCGATATTGCCATTGAGTTCACCACTCCGGAGACAGCCGTTGGCAATTATCTGAAATGTCTCGAAGCAGGTATTCCAGTGGTAAGTGGCACAACAGGCTGGCTGGACCGGAAAGATGAAGTTGAAAATCGCTTCCGGAAGGCCGGGGGAACCTTTTTTTATGCAAGCAATTTTTCGGTGGGGGTCAACCTGTTTTTTGCCCTGAACAAAAAACTGGCTGCTCTGATGGCTTCACACAGCCAATACGATGTGCACATCCGGGAGGTCCATCACACCCAGAAAAAAGATGCGCCCAGCGGAACAGCCATCAGCCTTGCGGAAGATCTCCTGCCTATCCTCCCCGGCAAAAAAAGCTGGGTCAACCACCGTACCGATGAAAAACAGAAAATACCGATTCTCTCGGAACGCCGCGGAGAGATCCCCGGGATCCACACCGTTTGCTATGACTCGGATGTCGATACCCTTGAGATTACCCACAGTGCCAAATCACGGGAAGGATTTGCCCTGGGAAGTGTCCTGGCTGCTGAATATTGCCTAAAGCATGCAGGAATCCTGTCAATGAACGATTTATTAAACATTTAATTATTCTTTCTGCAATGAGAAATATTCTGACCAACAAATGGGTTAAATTTATTACCGCAGGCATCCTGTATAGTCTCTGGGTCCTCTGGCTCGAAAACTACTGGTGGTTTTTCGGGCTTCCCATACTCTACGATATGTATATTTCCAAAAAGGTCCACTGGGCCTTCTGGAAAAAGAAAAATCCTCCGGGAGGAAAACAGACAAAACTTGTGGAATGGGTCGATGCCATCATCTTTGCGGTGATTGCAGCTACCTTCATTCGCATGTTTTTCATCGAAGCATACACGATTCCCACTCCCTCGATGGAAAAATCCATGTTGGTAGGTGATTACCTGTTCGTGAGCAAAACGGCCTATGGCCCCAAATTACCCAATACCCCGCTATCGTTTCCTTTTGTGCACAACAAACTGCCTTTAACGCACCATTCGAAGTCGTATGTGGAGTGGATAAAAAGTCCCTACCGCCGAATTGCCGGATTATCAGAAATTAAAAACAATGATGTCGTCGTCTTTCATTTTCCGGAAGGCGATACCGTGGCTACCAATCTGCCTACGCAGAGTTACTATCAATTGGTGCGTTCCCATGGAAGGGAAAGAATATGGTCGGAACCACGCAATTTCGGAGAGATCATCGTTCACCCGGTAGACAAACGGGAAAATTATATCAAACGGTGCGTGGGTATTCCGGGCGATGAAGTGGAAATCCGAGAGGGTCAACTCTATGTGAATGGAACCGCCCAGGAACCTTTCGAGGGAATGCAGTATAATTACCTGGTTACAACCAACGGAACCGCCATCAATCCCAAAGCCCTCGACCGGTTGAATATTGCCAATGACGACCGCAACCGGTTTTCCAGCCAACAATATCTATTCCCCCTCACCCAGGAAAATGTGGAAAAGCTGAAAACCTTTACCAATGTAGCATCCGTAAAAAAAATGGTGGAGGACCGGGAAACCTGGGACCGCAATATATTTCCTTCGGATAAAAAATTTCCCTGGAATGTGGATTTCTACGGCCCAATCACCATTCCTCAAAAAGGACAAACCATCTCTCTTACTACGGATAACCTCCCCTTGTACAGGCGGATTATCGATGTATATGAAGACAATGATCTGGAAGTGGATGGAAATACCATAAAAATCAACGGAGAAGCAACTTCAACCTATACCTTTAAAATGGATTACTACTGGATGATGGGTGATAACCGCCATAATTCAGCTGACTCAAGATACTGGGGATTTGTCCCGGAAGACCATGTGGTCGGAAAAGCACTCATCATTTGGCTTTCACTGGATAAAGACGAAGGATTTCCGGGAAACATACGACTTAACCGATTCCTGAAGCTGGTTCATTAAAAATCCGGAGCCGAAGAAAGGGTGAATGAAATATATTCAGGAGGAATTCCTGAGAAACGTCCCTGGCAATCATTTTTTTTTATATTTTCGTTGCTGTATGCAGGGAGCACTTATCATACTGTTGATACTGGCCATTTTGCTGGTGATTTTCACCTTGCAGAATGCCGTGGGAATAACCATTAACATCTTCTTTTGGGAAGTTACCGAAGCTCCGCTGGTTCTGGTTTTGCTGGTTTGTATTTTAGCAGGCTCCTTTCTTTCATCCATCTATTATCTCCCCAAAATATGGAGTCTCAGGAAGGAGAGAAATGCCCTGAGAAGAATGCAGGAAAAAACAAAGGAGGAAGCATCCTCCAATCGGTCTCCGGAAGAAAGAATGGCCGGCCGGGCAGACAGCCTGAATCCGGAAGGTTCTGACCTGGATGAGGATGATACCGAATCTTTCTTTACAGAGTGACAATGGAGAAAAGTCCGGTACTTCTAAGTACAGCTTACTTCCCACCTGTTTCCTACATCTCCGGAATCCTTACCGCCTCTTCCCTGGTACTTGAGAAACACGAATATTTCATCAAACAGACCTATCGGAACCGCTGCACCCTTCTGGGAGCAAACGGACCGGTCCATCTGGTTATTCCGGTTGAAAAAGGAAGAAGCGGGAAAAAACCCGTACGGGATATACGGATTTTCAACACCCTTCCCTGGCAACGAAACCATTGGAGAACAATCTTTTCTGCTTATAATTCCTCTCCTTTTTTTGAGTTTTACAAAGACGATATCCGACCCTTCTACGAAAATAAATTTACCTTTCTGTTGGATTTTAACCATGCCCTACTGAAATGGGTGCTGGAGATTCTGGAAATACCAGGAGAAATAAGTTATACAGAAACCTATTGCAAAAGACCGGTTGGAATCAGCGATCTGCGAAGTGCCGTAATCCCTGGTCCCCATCCCGAAGGCACCTTTGTTCCCTACACGCAGGTTTTCAGCAATAAATATGGATTTACACCCAACCTCAGCATCCTGGATCTTCTTTTCAATAAAGGTCCCGAAAGCATGAGAATATTGCAAAACAGGCATTGATACAAAACAGGAAAGATCTTTATCCGTGAAAAAAATCATGGTTTCCCGGTACGGATTATTTCTAACGGAAACAGCTTGTGCATTGCGGAAAAATTCCATAAATATTTTGTATCTTTCCTGTGGGTCCGTAAATCCAGGATGCAACAAAAGCCACGACTATACGCATTAGTGCAACGTAGATATACAAAAAGTAAAACCAATAATTTTAACGCATGAAGGTAATCAAAAGGATTGAAGAAGCAGTTAACGCCACAAACATTAAACCGGGAAGCATGATCTATACAGGAGGAAATGCAGCGACACCCCAGGTGATTTTAAAACAGCTGATCCAGGATGAATCCATAAAAGATGTGGATTTGATCAGCGTATTGCTTTTGGGCGATGTGGAGGACTTATTCAGCACCGAAGTGTGCAAAAGAGTAACCCACAGGGTGATCTTCTCCGGGCCTTTTTCCCGGCAGGCACTAAACAACGGGATGGCAACCTATCAGGTGATGCATCTTTCCGATATACCGCGTCAGGTACAGGAATATTTAAAGCCCAATGTTGTATTTCTGCAAATCAGTGGCCCTGACAAAGGAGGGAATTACAGCTATGGTACAACGGTTGAGGGACTCATGGCTGCTGTGGATATAGCCAAGGCTCAGGGAGGCATTGTCATTGCAGAAAAAAACAGGCAGATGCCTTTTATCCTCGGATCAACCCTGGATGAATCAAAAATTGACTACCTGATTGAAACGGATTACCCCCTTCCCGTTACTCCGGTCCATAAACCCGATGAAACGGCAAGAAAAATTGGAACCCTCATTACCGAGCTTTTTCTATCCGATGGATGCACTCTTCAGTATGGAATCGGAAAAGTGCCCGAAGCGGTGACCGATGCCATTATTGACAAAGGATTGAAGGACCTGGGGGTCTATTCAGAATTGTTTGCCGACGCCTTGCGGAAATTGGTGCAAAAAGGAGTGATTACCAATAAATATTCCGACGTTAATTTTTCGATTACCTCCATTTTTCTGGCTTCCAATAAAGAGGGATATGACTGGCTCGATTACAATAGCTCCGTGCAAACAAGGCCTTGTAATCTAACCAACAACATCCTGAAGGTTGCCAGCCAGCATAAAATGGTAGCCGTCAACAGCGCCATCGGGGTCGACCTCCATGGTAACATCTGGTCCGATTCTTTGCGAAGCAGAAAAATCTATAGCGGCATCGGAGGGCAAGCCGATTTTCTGCGTGGATCGTACCTGTCACCAGGAGGATTTGGAATTATCGCCATGGAATCAACCACCAGCAAGGGAATTTCCAAAATAGTCGATATGTGCCCGGAAGGAATCACCACCACAGCGATTGCCGCCGACCCGGTGGTTATTGTAACGGAAAACGGCGCCTTTAATCCGCGCGGACTGAATCTTGTGGAACATGCCGTAGGAATTGCCCATCTGGCGGCACCGGAAAGCCGGGATCTTCTTTTGAAAAAAATATTTGAAAGCCCTGAGTTCTATAAGCCCCGGGAAGCCCTGAAAGATAAAGCTCCCAAGGGATTTATTCCCTATGAAGCCGTTTGCTCCTGATCAGATGAAAACCAAACCGGTTGCTTTTCTCAACGGAAAAGTTCGCTAAAAAACCACTAATTGCTATCTCAACCTTGCATATATTTATTAGATTTAGCATCTCAGGTTAACACAATCAAATGCATTCAAACAGCCTGAGATTACAATATAGATCGGACCCTCCACACGAAATAAAAGGGCAATTAAATGTTATACACGGTATTCCTGAAAAGAAAAATGAGTTTTATAACATTTTTTTTGAGCCGATTTTTATTATAATTTTAAGGCCATTAATTTTTGAAGGTTTTTATTTCAGGATGGGGCAAATTACTTAGTACTAACATAAAAAATGAGATCTTATGGTAAACAAAATTACAAGCTTTGCAGATTATCTAAAGAAATATGAAGAAAGTGTAGCCAATCCGGAGAGTTTTTGGGGCCAGATTGCAGAAAGCCATTTCTGGAGAAAAAAATGGGATCGGGTACTGGACTGGAAATTTACCGGAGAGGGTGCTCCCGATGTAAACTGGTTTGTAAACGGGAAGATGAATATCACAGAAAACATCTTCGAGCGCAACCTGTTTATGCGGAAGGACCAGGTAGCATTGATCTGGGAGCCCAACGATCCGAAAGAGAAGGAAATACGTTTAACGTATGGAGATCTTTTCGAGAAGGTGAAGCAGTTTGGCAATGCCCTGAAGAAGATCGGAGTGGAAAAAGGCGACCGGGTGGCGATCTATCTTCCCATGGTTCCGGAACTTGCTGTAGCCATGCTGGCCTGTGCCAGGATTGGTGCGATACACTCCATTGTTTTTGCCGGATTTTCAGCTTCTGCTTTGGCCGACCGCATCAATGATGCCCAGGCAAAAGTACTGATCACTTCCGACGGAGGCTACCGCGGAACGAAAACCATTCCGCTGAAAACCATCGCTGATGAAGCATCGGCGATGTGCAACAGTGTGAAAAATACCGTGGTTCTGAAAAGAACCGGTCAGGATATTCATTGGGATGATTCGAAAGATATTTGGTGGCATGATTTGATCAAAGGAGTCTCTACCGACAATGTTGCGGAAGTCATGGATTCTGAGGATACGCTTTTCATACTTTATACTTCAGGATCGACCGGAAAACCCAAGGGAGTGGTGCATACCACAGCAGGGTATATGGTTTTTGCCGAATACACTTTTAAAAATGTCTTTCAATACAACGATGGAGATATTTTTTGGTGCACTGCAGATATTGGCTGGGTTACGGGTCACACTTACATTGTGTATGGACCTCTGCTAACCGGAGCTACCTCCATTATGTTTGAGGGAGTTCCCACCTGGCCCGATCCGGGAAGATTCTGGGAAATCGTGGATAAATACCAGGTTACTCAGTTCTACACAGCCCCCACAGCCATCCGTGCCCTGGTTGCCCAGGGTGATGAATGGGTAACCAAATATCAGCGGGATTCCCTGAAAGTGCTGGGTACCGTAGGGGAACCCATCAATGAGGAAGCATGGAAATGGTATCACGACCTGATTGGCAAAGGCCGTTGCCCCATCGTAGATACCTGGTGGCAAACCGAAACCGGTGGAATCATGATCACTCCCCTGGCCGGAATCACGCCTACCAAACCTTCCTTTGCGACCCTGCCTCTTCCGGGAATTCAACCCGTACTGGTGGATCCCGAAGGAAAAGAATTGAAAGGAAACAGTGTAGAAGGAATTTTGTGCATCCGTTTTCCGTGGCCCGGAATGTTACGAACAACTTATGGAGATCACAAACGGTGTTATCAGACCTATTTTTCCGCGTTTAAAGGATTGTACCTTACCGGCGACGGAGCAAAACGCGATGAGGAAGGGTATTACCGGATCAGCGGCCGTATTGACGATGTGATCAACGTTTCAGGACACAGGATCGGAACAGCTGAAGTGGAAGATGCCATCAACCAGCATCCCAAGGTGATTGAATCGGCCGTGGTTGGATACCCGCATGAAATCAAAGGGGCCGGCATCTATGCCTATGTCATCTGCGAGGATCTTTCGGATTCCGAAACGGAAACCATTGAAAAAGAAATCCGCGATACCGTAACCAAGTATATCGGGCCGATAGCAAAACCGGATAAGATCCAGATCGTAAGCGGGCTTCCAAAAACCCGTTCCGGAAAAATTATGCGCCGGATTCTGCGAAAAATCGGCGAAGGAGACGCAACCAACCTGGGCGATACCTCCACCCTGCTGGACCCGGGCGTTGTCGATGAAATCATACGAGGCGCAAAAGTTGAAGTAAAACAATAAGATTCCAACCAAAGAAGGCATCCCCGAAACGGGATGCCTTTTCTTTACCGGATGAACGTAAATTAAAAAAACTACGCATATGGAAAATCAAAAAGTCATGAACCGATGGCTGGTAGTCATAGGGGCCATTCTGATTCAACTGGCCCTGGGAGCTATCTATGCCTGGTCGGTGTTTACACCCAAATTAACGGAAGTGGGAGGTCCGTATGAGTTTTCAGCTGGAGAAGCAGCCTGGATCTTCTCAGCCGGTCTTTTCTTTTTTGCTTTGGTGATGATCTGGGCAGGAAGAAAACTAGCTACCCTGGGAGCGCAAAAGCTGGCTATGGCCGGAGGAATCATCCTGGGACTGGGATATATCCTTGCCGGTTTCTTTGGGGACTCATTCCTGTCCCAACTGATCTTTATCGGAATCATCGGCGGTTCCGGAATCGGACTCGCTTATGTGGTGCCCATTTCCGTCGGGGTAAAATGGTTTCCTGATCGTAAAGGCATGCTGACAGGACTTGCTGTCGCAGGATTTGGCTTCGGAGCAACCATCTGGGTGAAATGGGCCGGCTCCTGGGGCGGAGGCCTTTTGAATACCCTCAGTTTATTTGGGCTGGAGGGAGTCCGTAGTGTTTTCGTCCTGTACGGAATTATTTTTGCCCTTATGGTGATCCTGGGAAGTATCGTCATGAAAGATCCTCCTAAAGGCTGGTTGCCCAAAGGATATACACCGCCCGAAAAAAGTTCTGCCAAAGCATCCGGAGAAATAAATTTTAGCACCCCTGAAATGCTGAAAACCCCTCAGTACTATATGCTTTTCATAACCTTTGTATTTTCAGCACTGGCCGGATTGATGGTTATTTATTGCATTAAATTGTTTGGAATAGATGCCCTGACCTATACCAAACTGGGGTCCTTGAATCCGGCGCATCCTGAATTTAACGAAACCATCACATGGGCTAGCTCTGCTGCCGGTACGGCTATGGCAATATATGCTATTCTCAACGGATTGGGGCGCATCATATGGGGTGTGGTATCGGATAAAATAGGCCGGAAACGATCCATTTTTCTGATGTGCCTTATACAGGGAATCATTATGCTGGGATTATACAAACTGGGGGCCAATACCTTAACCCTTGTAATAGCGGCCTCCCTGATTGGATTTAACTTTGGTGGTAATTTTGCTCTCTTTCCGGCAGCTACAGCCGATTTCTTTGGCAATAAAACGGTTGGCAAAAATTATGGATTTGTATTTTTTGCCTATGGGATAGCCGGAATTGCAGGACCTCAGATTGCCGGCCTGTTTAAAGATGCAGCTACCGGAGCCGATAGTCCGGCAGCATGGTTAACTCCGTTTATTATTGCAGGAGTTGCCTGTATCATTGGCGCCCTGATTATTCTGTTTATCAAAACACCAAAACCGGTATCGCAATCCTGAAAACAAACACCCGGGACAACCCCGGGTGTTTGTTTTTTAGGAATATTCTTTCGAATATGATTTTTTTTATGCATTTTTTGAAAAAATAAAGCCAATTTTGCGGACGCAAAAAAATACCGGAAAAACATACAATAAATATCAAAACAATATTCTCGATGGCAATAAAAAAATTAAACAGTATTTTCAGACCCAAAAGGATCGCATTAATTGGGGTGTCTAACAATCCCAACAGTGTAGGAGGAATCACCCTTCGGAATCTTGTAGGGGGGGGGTACAATGGAGTGGTATACCCGGTCAATCCAAAAAGGGAAGCTGTCTTTGGGATTCCCTGTTACCCGGAAGTCAAGAAACTCCCCAAAACGCCGGATCTGGCGGTTATCATGACGGCTGCGAAATTGGTTCCCCAACTGATAAGGGAATGCGGAGAAGCCGGGATCCACGGAGTGATCATCATGTCGGCAGGATTCAGGGAAGCAGGAGAAGAAGGGAAAAAGCTCGAAGAACAGGTCAAAGCGGAAAAAAAGAAATTTCCGGACATGCGGGTGATCGGTCCCAACTGCCTGGGGATTCTGGTACCCGGACAGAGCATGAATGTCAGCTTTGCCAATGGGATGCCCAAGAACGGACATGTAGCTTTTATTTCCCAATCGGGAGCTTTATGCACTTCTGTTCTCGACTGGGCTTTTGAATCCAACATTGGTTTTTCCTACTTTGTATCCATTGGAAACTCCATGGATGTAAACTTTGGGGATCTGATTGATTATTTTGGTCAGGATCCCAACACCAAGTCCATCGTTTTGTATGTTGAGTCATTAAATCATGCCCGGAATTTCATGTCGGCAGCCCGTGCTTTTGCCCGTGAGAAGCCGATTATTGTTTACAAATCCGGACGTTTTCCGGAATCAGCGGCAGCGGCAGCCTCCCACACGGGAGCCCTGGCTTCGGAAGATTCTATTTACGACGCTGTTTTCCGGAGAGCCGGTCTGGCAAGGGTTTTTGATTTCGGTAACATTTTTGATTTCACAGACCTTGTAGGAAGAAAAAGAATGCCGAAGGGAAACCGGCTCGCCATCGTTACCAATGCCGGAGGACCCGGCGTAATGGCTACTGACTCGCTGATCGCTTCCGGAGGAAAACTGGTTGAGCTGTCCGGGGAAACCATGCAGAAACTGAACGATTACCTTCCTCCGTTCTGGTCGCACGGAAACCCAATCGATGTATTGGGAGATGCTACTCCGGAACGTTTTGCCAAAGCAACCGAAATCGTGCTGGGAGATAAAAATGTAGATGCTGTGCTGGTACTACTGACACCTCAGGCAATGACTGATCCCACAGAAACAGCCCGGGCCATTGCTCAAATCGCATCCAGAACATCCAAATCCATTATGGCCGGCTGGCTGGGAGGAGCCAGCATGAGAGAGGGCATACAGATCTTCAATCAGGCGGGGATCTCAAGTTATACTACGCCGGAACAGGCCATACGAGCCTTTATGACCCTCTCCGATTATTCGAAAAACCAGGAAATGTTGTATGAAACTCCCCAGGAAGTACCGGTTTCCTTTAAATACGACCGCGAAAAACTGAAAGATAAATACCTCAAAGAGGTCTTCCCGAAAGCAAAAATCCTGAACGAGGATGATTCGAAAATGTTGATCAATGACTACGGAATTAATACAACCCATCCCCAACCGGCATCTACAGAAGATGAAGCAGTAAGAATTGCCGAAGAAAAAGGATATCCGGTAGTTATGAAGATTTATTCACCGGATATTACCCATAAATCGGATGTGGGTGGGGTGGCTTTGAATATCAAAGACGAAGAAATAGTGCGGGCTACATTCCACAACATGACAAAAACAGCTGCTGAACGACGTCCGGACGCCCGAATCGACGGAGTAACCATTCAGAAGATGGTCAATACCCGGGATGGTATTGAGCTGATCCTCGGCATCAAGAAGGATCCCATGTTCGGAACCGTAATGCTCGTAGGAATGGGAGGTACTACCGCCGAATTGTTTAAAGATAAACGGCTGGAGTTTCCACCCCTCAATGAACAACTGGCCCGGCAGATGCTTCAGTCACTGAAAATTTATCCCCTTCTGACCGGGTACCGTGGAGATACCCCTAAAAATGTGGATAAACTGATTGAGGTACTCATACGCATGTCTTACCTGGCAGCGGATTATCCGGAGATTCTTGAACTGGATATCAATCCGTTGATTGTCACGCCTACGGATGTCATTGCCCTGGATGCCCGGATTGTGGTTGATACGGAACTTTTGGGAACCGAAGTGAAGGATTACTCGCACCTTATTTTACGGCCTTACCCCGAAAGCCTGATCACTACCGCTCAACTGAAAGACGGAACAACCGTTCATCTGCGTCCGATACGGCCCGAAGACGAACCCTTATGGCTGGAACTCCTGAGCAGTTGCTCCCGGGATTCTATCTACTCACGGTTCAGATACGATTTTTATTTCGATTCGCATGATGTGGCCTCTCAGTTCTGTTTTATCGACTATGACCGCGAAATAGCCATTGTGGCTGAAGTGGAAGAAAAAGGGGAAAAAAGACTGATTGGCGTGGGCCGTCTGATTGCCGATCCGGATGTGGAAATTATGGAATATGCCGTGTTAATCACCGATATGTGGCAACAAAAAGAATTGGGATACATCTTAACTGAATATTGCCTGGAAATAGCCAAATCCCGTGGAATAAAAAAATTAGTAGCGGAAACAACCAAAGAGAATAAACCGATGATTGCCGTATTCAGAAAACTGAATTTTAAGATCCGTTTCAACGAAGACACAACCGTAACGGTCCATAAAGAATTGGAAGAAATAGAATTACAAGAAGAAAAAGAATAAGTGAAGATCGGAAGAATCTCAGAAGTTGATAAAAACAAGAATTTTCCGCAACGCATTCCGATTGCCGGGAAATTACGGTAGGGAAAATGGATATCCACTTAGCAGAACAGGCTGCAGATATAATCAGAGAAGCAAAATACACGGTTGCTTTCACAGGAGCCGGAGTATCCGTTGAAAGCGGAATCCCTCCCTTCAGAGGAGAAAACGGCCTTTGGAATACCACCAATCCCAAATTTCTGGATATCGGCTTTTTTAATACCAAACCCCTGCAGTCGTGGAAAATTATCAAAGAAATTTTCTACGATAAATTGTTAAATGTCAAACCCAATGCCGCTCACAAGATATTGGCAAAGATGGAAAAACGCAGTTTCCTGGAATCCATCATCACCCAGAATATTGATCACCTCCATCAGGAAGCAGGAAACCGGTATGTGTATGAATTGCATGGCACATACAAACGGCTGGTTTGTACCGAATGCAGTTCAGAATACGACATCAGTTTTGTCGATCTCAACTTCCTTCCTCCAACCTGTTATATCTGCAAAGGAATCCTTAAACCCGATATTGTTTTTTTCAATGAACCGATTCCTTTCTTTGCCAAGAAACGTGCTTTTGAAGAGATTGCCAAGGCCGATGTACTCCTGATCATCGGAACCAATGCAGAAGTACTCCCGGCTGCTGATTTTCCGGTGAAAGCCAAGGAACGGGGAGCAAAAATTATCGAAATAAATATCAAAGAATCGCACTTCACACGAACCATAACCGATTTGTTCATTCATGCAAAAGCTACGGAAGCCATGGAAAAAATCGGAGAGTTCCTCTATCTGTAATACTCCCCATTCACGAAAGGATCTGTTCACTGCAATTTGCCATAGGCCATGAATGTGCCCATGAGCAGAACAGATTCCAAGATGAAGAGAAAAAAGAGCAGGGAAAATATTCTACAGTTGTATAATCAGGACCAGGTTCTTGTTGTCTCGTAAAATATCCACTGTGATTATCTGATCAGGTTCCAGGACATTCAAACGGTTCATATAATCGTAAATATTTCCGACTTTTTTCCCATCGATAGCGGTTATAATATCGCCTTTTTTCATTCCTCCTTTGAATGCTGGTTTTCCTTTGGTTACGGCATCCACACGCAGTCCACGTTTTTCAATGCCGGCAAAATCGGGCATGATTCCGAGGGTTACTTTTAAATTTCCCCGGCTTGCGCGTTGCAGGGATCCGGCTTCCCGGAATGTCAACATTTGATCGGCGTTCGCCACAGCCGTAAGCAAATCATACGCGTAGGAAGTTATGTCGGAAGCACCGGCATAATTGATCAGGGAAGCATCGTCTTCGGGGGTATGGTAATCGCTGTGAGCGCCGGTAGAAACAAAGAAAACCGGAATCTCCTTCAAATAGAAAGAAGCGTGATCAGAAGGACCGGTACCTTCACCCGAGAGGGCCAGTTCAAAATCGGGGTTGTATTGATTCAGTAAACTATCGATCTCAGATGCAGTTTCCGTTCCTCCGATGCTTAAAGTGCGGGTCGTTGAATCGAGTCGTCCAATCATATCAAAATTAAACATGGCAGATACCTGGTCCAGGTCAACAGGAGGTTCCGCTGTGAAGGCACGGGAACCCACGAGTCCCATTTCTTCGGCGCTAAAAGTCACAAATAAGAGGGAACGTCTGTTCTTTTTTTCAGAAGCAGCTTTATGGGCCAGTTCAATAACGGCAGCTACTCCCGAGGCATTATCATCGGCTCCATTGTGGACAGCCACGGTATCGGGCATCCGGGAACCGGAACCGGGTCCTCCCAAACCAAGGTGGTCGTGGTGTGCTCCAACGACGACATATTCAGCGGCTAACTCCGGATCATTGCCCCGAAGAAGGGCTGCCACATTTCGCGTTGCTACCTGGTTCAAAACGACATCAGCCATTGCGGTTACCGTGGCTTTGGTCGCAAAGGATACCGGACCCAGTGTGGTGTTCAGTTTCTTCTCAAGGGTGGCAATATCTTTTCCTGAAGCATGCAAAATTTCATTGGCAACCTTCCGGGTAACCTGTATGACCGGAATGGAATACCGGCTGCTGTTTTTGTCATAGAACAAGGGTTCCAGCTCATCCTCGACAGCATACTCAGGACCTCCCACCAAAAGAATACCCCCGGCATTCCGGTCACAGGCAACCAAAACCTTGGACCGTACATCGGAATATTTCACATAAAGACTTTCCGTTTTTTCCATCTCCGGATCCCCTTTCAGAACCAGAACCCACTTTCCGGCAACATCCAACCCTTCGTAATCGTTCCACCGAATCGTTTCTTCATCTATATCAAATCCATAACCCGCAAAAACCACTTCGCCCGAAAAACGGGCATTGGCAGTGAATGAATACGGTCTGAAACCGGTTTCCATGGGGTATTCCTTATCGTTAATAATCAAGGCATTGTTCTTCCCGGGAGTTGCCTCTGTTATCACCTCAAAAAGCTGATACCCGTCCTCGTATAACAACTGTAACCCCGCCTCTTTAAATTTAGCCCTGATGAATTCCGTAGCAAGCTGGTCGCCTTCAGTACCGGTGCCTCTTCCCTGCAGCGAATCGGAAGCCAAATATCCGATGATCTCTTTAAAATCATCCGCCTGTATATCCGGATTCAATCTTTGTGTACAGGAGAATAAAACAGGTAAAATTAGGATGAATACCAAGTGTTTCATTTCTATATTTTTTGAATATTACAAATAAAAAGGGACAATCAACCTGTTCGTTTTCATAGAAAACGATACAATTACCCCCTTCAAAACAGGTGAAATATATTTTCTGTAATATTAACGATAAAACTTAAATTTAAAAAGGAGTTGATTATCTTTACTCCCCTGAAAACAGAAAAGAAAACATGGTGGAAGTATTGTTTGGTACAGAAAATTCATTTCTCTGTTTTTTGGTTTGTTTGCTGGTTGCATCCGGAATAACCGTGCTGGTTTATTACAGAAACAAAGAGTTGAAGGAGCTGGGGAAATGGCAGGTTAGAATCCTTACTTTTCTGCGTTTTTTTATGGTTCTACTGTTATCTGTTCTAATCCTTTCACCGGCACTTAAAACCCTGAAGCGATTGATCCACACCCCGGTTGTGATCACCGCCTTTGATAATTCCTCCTCCATGGTTTCCTATGCCGATTCTACAGAAGCACGGCACAAGCTGGACAGTATATATATCCAGTTACAGACCGGACTAAGAGGAGACTTCAGGCTGGTGAATTATACGTTTGGAGAAGAAGCTAAAACGGGACATATTCCGGATTTTAAAGAAAAAAAATCGGATTACAGTCAATTTATCCACACGGTATACACCAATCACTTTAACGATAATGTGGGGGCCATGATCCTGGTTGGAGATGGTATTTACAACAGAGGGACCCATCCTCTTTCGGGTATCCGGAAATTGCAATTTCCGGTGCACAGCATAGGCATTGGAGATACAAATACAGTAAAAGATGCTGCGATTGTGGATATTCGGGTAAACCGGAATGCATTTGTTGGCAACCTTTTCCCGGTTGAAATAAGCCTTCGTTTTGAAAAAATGGCCCATGAACCGGCGATTCTTGAAGTTCACAAAGAAAACGAAGTGGTATACACGCACCGATTTGTTCCGGTTAATGATGATCACTTCCTTACTACCACTTTTACCCTGGAAGCCGATGTACCGGGATTACAGCACTACACCGCCCGGATCACTACACCCGCCAGAGAAAAAAATCTTCGCAACAACCGTTCGGAATATGTAATTCAGGTATTGGAAAACAAACAGAAGATCCTGATCCTTTCTGAAGGGTCTCACCCGGATATCGGCGCCCTAAAGACGGTTCTGGAACAACAGGAAAACTTTGAGGTATCTGTTTTCACCCGGGAGCCCTATCCGGTCAATATGAATGATTTCAATCTGATCATTCTGCACCAGGTACCCTCCTCCGGAGCCCGGGGATGGGAACTGGCATCCAAAGCCCTGGAAAGCAAAGCTTCGTTGTTTTTTATGGTGGGAACCCGGACGTTTATTCCCCGGTTGAATCAGCTTGGACTGGCACTTGAAATGATCCCCCAGGCTCAGAATCCCGAAGAAGCTCAACCTGTGTTCAATACAGATTTTAAACTTTTCACCATGGAGAAGGAACTCCGGGAGATGCTCGAAAGATTTCCACCCCTTCAGGTTCCTTTTGCTGAAACGGAATTGGATCCGGCCTATTCCGTACTGTTCTATCAAAACCTGAAAAACATACCCACTCAACGCCCTCTTCTGGCCCTGGGAGCTATCAATGGCAGAAAAACAGGCGTTCTCTTCGGGGAAGGAATCTGGAGATGGCGGCTCTACAATTACTCGTTCAATGAAAGCCACCGGCAATTCAATGGATTGATTGTATCCCTGGCCCAGTACCTCTCTCTCCGGCAAAACGATGATAATTTCATCATCGACTTTCAACCCGTTTATTACGATACCGATCCGGTGATCCTGCATGCTGAAGTGTACAATGAATCCTTTGAGATGATCCATGAACCGGAAATAAATATCCGCATAACCCATGAAAACGGAAATGTTTTTCCTTTTGTTTTTGATCCTCAGGAAAACTATTACCGGCTGGATGCCGGGAAATTGCCTGTTGGAAGGTACCATTTCAATGCCACCGTACCAATCGGGAAAAATGAATATACCGAATCGGGCTCTTTTGAGATACTGCCTTTGCAGATTGAAAACATGAATACAAAGGCAAATTTTAATCTGCTGTTTCAGTTGTCAAACCACACCGGAGGAGATTTTTTTTACGAAAATGAAATTTCTCAGGTAACCGAAAAGATCCTGAAAAATGACCTTGTTAAACCAACCACCTATTTTCAGGCTTCGCTGACCGAGTTATTAAACCTGAAATGGTTATTTCTTGTTTTGTTGGGGTTAGCAGGCGTGGAATGGTTTTTGCGGAAATTCTGGGGAATCTATTGACAGCATCAGGTATCGCGTACTGGATACATACGGCTATGAACAAAAAACACAAAAGAAAAACAAACAAGGGGCAGGTTTTCGTTACAGTCCTGAGGGATGCATTCCGAAACATGTCCGTAAGGCCTCAAAAAGGGAGAATCGTACATTTCGTCGTTCTTTTCTTTTGGGTCGTTATCCATTCCTGCAGCCCGGTCAACTATTTGCAGGTCCAGACCGGTATACCGGGAGAAAAAGATCTGCCCTCAGCCATTCAGAGCCTGACACTGATAAACCGCACCCGGGACTCGCTTTATCAGGATCTTTCCAGGGATTCCCTTCAGCGATTGTTCTATAAACGGCAGTTTCAACTGGATACGGTCGTGTACGATCTGACAGCTGTGGATACCGTGATCCGGGCCCTGGGTGAACTGATGTATGAATCAGGAAGGTATGATATTATTATCCCCGAAGATCGTTTTCTTCCCCATAAGAAAAATGCCTTTATCAGCGAACCCATGCCCTGGAACCAGGTCGTGGATTTATGCCAAACCTTCCAAACGGACGCTGTTCTGTCTCTTGATTACTTCAAAACCTCTATAAGCACGAATTATAAATCGGAGACTCTTTACGACCATCTGGAAGATAATTATTTCAGAGCCTACATGGCTGTGATGGCTATCCAGTATGAAGCGCTTTTTAGAGTATATGATCCGGAACAACAGAAGATCGTTGACCAGACCATCATCAAAGATACTCTTTGGTGGGACGATACCGATGTAAGTACCCGCACATTGTTTCAACGGCTGACCCCGGTGAAGAATGCCCTTGTTGAATCAGGAATTGCCATTGCCCTGGATTACTCCGACAAGATCTGTCCCGATTGGCGAAGCGCCCGCAGAAAATATTTCTACAAAGGAAACACCTTGTTCGAAGAAGCACACGCTGCCGTAAAAAATAACAACTGGGAGGAAGCACTCAAAATATGGCTGTTGATTGCCGAACAAGCCACTGGAAAATCGCTTCGAAGCAAAGCAGAATACAATGTTGCCCTTGCTTATGAAATGCTGGGCGACATCAACCAGGCCATACGATGGGGACTCAGATCCTATGAAACCTATTATCACCCGATAACCGTGGAATATTTAAATATCCTGAAAAACCGGAAACAGGAGATAGAAAAATACAGCAGGAATGAAAGATGACCTGGAGATACTTGCTTTACGCAAGCTTCAGATCCGGCAGCTTACCCGTCAGTTGACAAAAGAGGATACGGTCCACTAAAAATCGAAACTCAGAAAATGATCCCCCTCATGTTTATGGATGTATTTATTGAGCATATCGGCCCGGAAGTGCCCCTTCAGGTAAACCAAAACATTGTCGTCTCCGCCCGTAAGAATGACCATTTCCCGGATTACACCGGCATCGGTCATTTTCCCGAAGAGGGTTACACTTTCATGGTCATTTTTGACATGCATCAACTCTTCATACTGGTGATCTTTGTTTATTGTTTGGTAAAACTCCGCATGCAGGTCGAGATCTTCGTTCCAATGGGGATCTTCAACTGCAAGCACTTTCACCTTATCGATGCTTCGCAGGAGTTCCCGTTCATCTTTTTCAAGGTCACCTATGCGGGCTGCCAGCCTTACCACAAAACCGGGAACCGTGATGGAAGTTACTCCTTGCCGGTGGCCGTATTTGACGAAAGCATGGTTCACAGCCGGATTATCGGTACAGGATAAAAAAATGAAGGGAACGATCAGAATTAAGAGCACGGTTTTCTTCATGGCTTCAAGTATTAGTACTTGTAGGACGTTTCATTGCACAATTCGTTACCCCAAAAAAGCAAAAAATCCTTTATCTGTCCATTTTTTTCGACCATCCCGGTCAAATCACAGACAAGTGTCTGAATCCTGCATCAATACCCCAGGGTTTTTCCTTTCTCTGTTGCAGGTATTCCTTTTTTCATCCATTCCGGCATGGGTTTTCTTTTCAAATAGTGATTAAAGAACTGAAACATTCGTTTGCTTAAATCGACTCTGTTGGCCCAGCTTGTATCTTTCAGGTTATGGGGTTCCCCGTTATAGGAAAGCATCCATACCGGTTTATCCAGTCTGCGCAAAGCCACGAACATTTCAATTCCCTGATACCAGGGAACCGCCCCGTCATCATCGTTGTGCATCATCAATAAGGGTGTTTCTATTTTCGGAGCATAGAAGACCGGTGAATTTTCAATATAAAGCAGGGGTTTTTCCCAGAGGCTTCCGCCGATGCGGCTTTGTGTATGTTCATACTGGAACATCCGGCTCATTCCGGAGGCCCAGCGTATGCCACCATAGGCGCTGGTCATATTGGATACCGGAGCCCCTCCCATAGCTGCTACAAATAGATCGGTCCGGGTAATCAGATAAACCGTCTGGTAGCCTCCCCAGCTCTGCCCCTGCAGGCCTATATGCTCCTGATCTACAAAAGGATACGTAGCCATCAAATGATAAACACCGCTGACAATGGCATTGTAGGCACTCTCCCCGGGATATCCTGTTTCATAGGTTATATCCGGTACAAAAACCAAATAACCGTTGCTGCAGTAAAAAGTCTTATTGATGGTAGACCGGCTGGGATAGGGAATAGTGTGGTGATGTAAAGTTTCTGAACTCCTTTCATAAAAATAGACCACCGTAGGATATTTCTTCCCGGGATCAAAATTTTCCGGCTTGTATAACAGTCCACGAAGATCTTCCCCGGTGAAGGATGTCCACTCAACCATCTCAACATCCACCCAGTTGTATTCATCCTGCTGGGGATTGGCCTCCGACAGTTTTGTGGGCTTGCCAAAAGTGAGATCACTGACCCACACATCCGGAAAGGTTTTCACATTCTCTTTGGTCCAGATCAGTCTATCTGCCTCTTTGGCCTTCTGGGGTCGGGAAAACGAGTAGGTATCCATAAGCAGCCATTCCGGATCTTTCACCTCATTCAGGGTGGTTTTGAAAAATCCTGAGGAGATGGTACGTTCATCAAAAGCCTCAAGGATAACAGGTTTATTGACAGGAATAAATTCCTCTTCCCGGTCAAGGCGGAGATACCTCAGCCGGGTTTTATTTCTCCTTCCGAAGGCTTTGGTAACATTCACCGGAACTCTTCTACCGGAGGGATCAATTTTCCAAATATCGTAACGGTCATACAGAAAAACAAACTGGTCATCAGGGGCCCAACCTGCAATGCCGTAAGGTCGCGGATCGGAAGGGGTGTCATGCCTTTCGTTGTAAAAAGAAACCGGGATCATGCGGGTCAGGGGTACCTTCTCAGAATGTTCCGGCTGTGTGGAACGGGCATAATAACTACTGTCGTCGTCATCATACCACACGACAAACCTTCCTCCCGGAGATAAATGGGTGTTCGCATTATTCGTAACCATCTGCCAGCGGATTCCGGATTCCAGATCAATCAAATAGTAATCACGGTTTTGCTCGCCGGTCCAGCTGGATGCCCGCTGATAGGGAGTTTCATCGCTACCCAGCGCTACCTTTCCGTTTCCCTTACGTAGGGTAGTAACATTTTTCATGTGTATGTCGGCCAACTGAATAAACCGGTCCAGATCCAGATGATATACCGAAAGATAGGTTCGTTTTTTCTCTTTTTCAAGTTCGATCTTCTGCTGAGGCTGCAAGGTCATGTCCTGCCAGTGCCAAACATCCAGTTTGGGTTTTTCTTCTTCCAGAAGCGTGTCTTTGGGCTCCGGTACGGGGGATTCTGCTGTTCCCAGATAGAGTTTGCTTCCATCCGCAGAAAAATAAAGATCGCCATGCTCCCCGGGAACCCACCCTACAGGAATTCCGGAAGTATAACCGTTAACCAGAACCTCGGCCTCTCTTTCACCCGTTATCCCATAATACAAGGCGTACGTTTTTTCCTCAACCGTATCAACAGAATGCAGAAAAACATATTGATTTCCCGGGTAATCCGAAACGGCCTTCCTGGACCACCCATCCGATGCAAATAACGTTTCAGCCTCTCCTGTTGAAGAATGAAAAACCCGGATCGTTGAGTACGTATGCACCGAATCTTTGTGCTGGCTTATAAAGTACAAATGGTTCCCCTCTTTTGGATAAAAATATTCTGTCACATGATCAAACATGAGGGTGTCTCCACTCTGTACATGGAACAAAACCAAAAGGTCTCCGGGTTGTTCAGGATGTTTCCCCTTGGTTTCCTTCCCGTTTAATGAATCTTTCTTTTCCGGTACTTTCCTGGTAAAAGCAATCCATTCAGCCCCTTTACCGGGTATTTGAAAGGATTTCACATCCGGAAACAGAGCAACGGAATCATGACTGAACACGAAAATTCCCAGGCTGTCACCCGGTATTTCGTCATCCTTGACTTTATTGAGCCTGGCTTTTCGGATGGTGTCTTCCGGTTGTTTGATCCTGAAAACCACAAAATTATTCTCCGGGCTGATCTGCGCTTCGGTGGCTCTTTTCACCGTGTGTTTTGTGTCTGCATTATGAACAACGAGCATCCCATCACCTTTTTGGGGATTGATCTCATAGGTGATCACCTTTCCATTGTGGGATATCTGCTGGTTTTCCAACGTCTTCCATGAGGAATAATCTTCAAACGTCAAAGGCCGTTTTGCCGACTGCTGGGCACAGACCGAAAAAGCCGTAAACAAAACGATAAGCAACAAGAATTTATGCATGGTTCTTTATTTAATGATTGAAAACTGAAATTCAAACGAACATAAAGAAATTTTGTAGAAATAGTAGAAACTTTTATTTAAATAAACAAATCTTGTTTGTTTTTATGGCTAAATTTACCGAAGTTTTCAGAAGAATCTTCTTTGGATAGCACCCTTACCGGAGCCATTCCGATAATTTTTAGTGCCATCGATTTCTTCAAAGGTGGTATAAAAAATCCTTCGGGAATACCTATTCGTTGCAAAAGAAAAAAAACAATTCAATATGAGAATTCTGGGCAATCTTATCTGGCTGATTTTTGGTGGTTTTGCTGTTTTTCTGGAATATCTTCTCGCAGGGGCAGCCTTATGCCTTACCGTAATCGGTATTCCCTTTGGCTTACAGGCTATCAAACTGGGGATCCTGGCCTTATGGCCTTTCGGTCAAAAAATTGAATACATGGATTACGCCCCGGGATGTCTTTCAACCCTCATGAACGTACTTTGGCTTATCATTGGCGGAATATGGATTTCCTTAACGCACTTGTTTTTTGGAATCCTTTTGAGTATAACCATTATTGGGTTCCCCTGGGGAAAACAGCATTTTAAGATGGCTTCCCTGGCGCTCACTCCTTTCGGACGCAGAGTGGTCAATTCATTCTGAATGGGTTCCAACCAGCGGTTGACGGTTTGTCCCCGACTTCTGTTTTTTACCATTCATCTTCGGCCCGAAATACCTTATAAATTTCAACATCGAACAACAAGGTTGCAAAGGCCGGAATTCCGTAGCTTCCATTTTGTCCATAAGCGATCTGCGACGGAACAATCAGAAAAGACTTGCCTCCGGGTTTCATATATTTTACCGCTTCATTGAGTCCTTCAATCACCGTTGAATTATCGGGCAGGACCACCGTAAATTCCATGGGATTGTATTTATGGCCGCTCTCCATATTGGAATCGATCAATGAGGTATCCCGGAGCAGATAGGTATTATACCAGAGCTGTACTTTATCCCCTACCTTTATCGTATCTCCTTCTCCTTCTTCTATCTCGATATAATACAATCCCGAGGCGGTAGGTTCCAGTTCCACATTGTGTTCTTCATTGTACCTGGAAACATAATCGGCCAGCAGCTCCAGCTCCCTTTCGCGCAATTTTTCATAGTCCTCATTGTCATCACAAGCAGTGATGCCAAATCCCAGGACAGCATATAGTATGACTGGCAGTAGTACCTTTCTCATCTTTTCGTATTATTATGCGGTTATTGTACAGTTTTAATATTGATCATTCTGGTTACATAAACCAGGGTGGCATATTGGGGAATATACATGGTTCCCCTGGCGCCATAGGCAAATTCAGAAGGGATAATTATTTCCATTTTTGCGCCTTTATTCATCAGGCTGAGTCCATCTTCCAATCCGGGAATCAGCGGATCGACCTTATAGATAAAGGTATAATCGCCGGTTTCAGAATTTAGTTCTGTTGACTCAAACATGCTGCCGTCGATAAAATATCCTGCATACCCGATTGTCAACGTATCGCCCTGTTTTGGGTAAGGCCCCTCGCCAGGGTCAATCCTTACATAGTAAACCCCCAAATCGGTGGTATCTACATCATGACCGTGTGTTATGAGGTTGTTGAGAAACTCGCTCAGCTCCCTCGTCTCAGTTTCCTGTGTTCGTTCCTCGACATTCAGGCAGGAACTTAATACAAACAGAGAGAATATAAATCCGGATGCGATTAAAATAGATCTTTTCATGCCCTGCTTTTTAATTGGTTGGCTGTATCTTTTAGTAGATGCAGATAACGGGGTAAAAGTTGCTTGAACTTTATTACAGACTGTTCCAGGGTATCAAACATTTCGCCGCCGGCTGCGTTCAAATGCCCTCCTCCGTTGTAATGTTCTGCGGAGAACTGGTTGGCAGGAAAGTCTCCTGTTGAACGAAATGAACACTTTACCCGGTCTTCCCTTTCAATAAATAGAACAGAAAAAACAATTCCTGCAATAGCCAGTGGATAATTAACAAATCCTTCGGTATCTCCCGGTGTATAATCGAATTTCTTGAGCTCCTCCCGGGTAATGGTAATAATTCCGGTATGGAAATCCGGTAAAATCTCCATTTTTTCGTTCAGACAATATCCCAGTAACCTCATTCTTCCGGTGGAAAAATTATGGTAAACCTGTGCATGGATCCGATCCGCATCAATTCTATACTTCAGAAGCTTTGACACCGTTTTAAACGTATCCGGATTGGATATATTGTATTGGAAGGAACCTGTATCGGTCATGATTCCTGTATAGAGGCATTCCGCTGCTGGTTTGTTTATAAATGACTGAAAACCTAGTGCTTCAACAACCTCCAAAACCAATTCAGCCGTAGAACTAACGGAGGTATCTGAAAAAGTGAAATCACAAAATTCCTGTGGTTCCGGATGGTGATCAATCAGGATCGAAATCCCTTCAAATTGCTGAATGACCTTCTCCAGGTCTCCGGCTCTCGAAGGATCATTAAAATCAAGACAAAACAAGACATCGCTTTCCAAAACGGCTGCACGAGCCTGTTTTTTTTTGGAACGATAAACAAAGGTTTCTGCATTGCATTCGATCCAGTTATAATACCCGGGAAAATCATCCGGGTAAACCACCACGGTTTGATGGCCCCGGTTCATAAGAATATTGGCCAGTCCGGCTGCTGAACCTACCGCATCCCCATCGGGATTCTGATGGGTTATAACGGCTATTTTCTTCTCAACCGTATCAAGTAGAGAGGTCACATTTTTAAGTAATTCTGTATCAATCTTTTTCAAATTCCCCGTGTTTTAAGGGAACAAAGATAGAAATTCTGCCTTGGTTGAAGACAATATAACAAGCAATTTTTAGTACCTTGGCAACCATTAAAAATGAATTGAAAACAATGCCAGGAATCCAGACTTTTTCCATGATTAAGCCGGATGCAATCCGAAAGAACAAAACAGGTGCCATTCTACAAAAAATCAACGAATCCGGATTTATGATTAAAGCAATGAAGTACACCCGGCTGACACCCGAACAGGCAAAAAAATTCTATGCGGTTCACGAAGGAAAATCTTTTTTTGAAAGCCTTGTGAAGTTTATCACTTCAGGGCCTGTTTTGGCTTTTATTCTTGAAAAGGAAAATGCTGTGGAAGCTTTCAGGGAACTGATTGGCTCTACCGATCCTCAAAAAGCTGCTCCCGGTACGATCCGGAAACTTTTCGCTACCGATGTACAGCAAAATGCCATACACGGTTCCGACAGTGATCAAAATGCAATCCTGGAAAGCAACTTCTTTTTTTCACAGATGGAACGGTTTTAGAAGCGATCACGGACCACCTCCTGGTGAATCAACGAACCTTCCGGATCAGAAAAGAAGCTTCTGTTGGAGATTACCTGAAGCGGATCTCTTTCACAATTTCCTGTCCCACCTGTTCATTCACCTTTTTTCGGATGGCTTCACGCCGCATGATCAATTCGGATTTAACCACCGGTGATTCAATCTGAATATACAAAACTCCCTGTTTGACAAAAATCCGGCCTGTATAGCGGTACAGAGTGCCCAATATTTCTTCCATGGCATGAACCACCTCTACTTCTTTCAATCGAGGGCCGATGTGCATCTCATTGACATATTCGGCTAACAACTCACTGATTTTCCGGGTTTCACTTTTTCTCATTCTTCTTTTAAAATGGTTCCTTTTTCCAGGGTAAATATTTTGTATTGCTCAGCAGTTGCTTTAATGATTCCATCGAGGTGTTCCCGGTTGGTATCCGTAATGAAGATTTGTCCGAAATGGTCGTTGGAAACGAGCTTTATAATCTCCTCCACCCGGTTTTTATCCAATTTGTCAAAAATATCATCGAGCAAAAGAATGGGTCTGATTCCTGATCTCTCTTTCAGGAATTCAAACTGAGCCAGTTTCAGGGCCACCAGGTAGGTTTTGATCTGACCCTGGGATCCGAGTTTTTTAACCGGATAGCCATTAATAAGCAGTTTCAGGTCTTCCTTGTGAATTCCAACGGTGGTATATTGTACATACCGGTCTCTGACCAATGCCTCCTTAAAAGCGGTTTCAAAAGGCTGGCTGTAAAAATCCGAATCATGGATCAGATCGACCTGTTCATTTCCCTTGGATATCAAGGAATAGTAATTTCGGAATACAGGGATTAACTTTTCGATAAAGGTTCGTCTTTCGCGGTGTATTTTTTCCCCATACTCCACAAGGGGTATATCCAATACTTCAAGCATATCCGCATCAAAACGGTTTTCATCCGCAAATTGCTTCAGCAATGCATTGCGGTGAGTCAGCACCCTGTTGTACTGAATCAGGGCATGCAGGTATTTATGGTCAAATTGGGAGATCACACCATCAATGAACTTTCTTCTTTCTTCGCTTCCCCCCAGAATCAAAACTTTATCGGCAGGAGAAATCATCACCAGAGGCAATAAACCGATATGGTCGGCCAGCCTGTCGTATACGTTGGCGTTTCTTTTGAATTGTTTTCGGTTTCCTTTTTGCAAACTGCAATGGATATTTTCTTCTGAATCAAGCCGTTTGTATCGCCCTTTCAGCATAAAATAGTTTTCTTCATGTTTGATGTTAAACTGATCTGTTGCCTGAAAGTAGCTTTTGCAAAAGGAAAGGTAATATACGGCATCCAGGAGATTGGTCTTGCCTGCTCCATTGTCCCCTACGAAACAATTCAGCCTTTCGGAAAAATGCAACGTTGTTTCCCCTAAGTTTTTAAAATTAACGGCAGTGAGTTCCTTAATATACATGATCGTCTTTTTCCGGGCCAAACAAAACTATAAAAAAGATAGCAATAACATCGGCCTGTTGATTATTATTCAAAATTGTAGAGTCGATTTCGGGCAGGTTATAAAAAAAAAGCTATTTTTGCGACACAATTCGGAAAACGTTGAAAATGGCAAAAAAGAAAACTCAACAAGCGGATAATTTACAGGAAATTGAATCAGCTTTAACGCGGACGGAACAGTTCATTGAAGACAACCAGAAAACCCTCACCTATATTGTTCTGGGACTAATCGCCGTAATGGTGATATACCTGGGAGTGCGTAAATTTTATGTAGAACCCAGGCAGGAAGAAGCACAATCGCAGATGTTTATGGCGGAGCACTATTTTGAACAAGATTCCTTTAACCTGGCTGTTAACGGGGATGGAAACTACCTGGGATTCCTGGATGTCATCGACAATTACAGAATGACTAAATCAGCCAACATGGCTAAATACTATACCGGGATATCCTACCTTCACCTGGGGCAGTATGAAGATGCCATCGAATTTCTGAGTGATTTCAAAACCGATGATCTTCTGTTGGAACCCGTAAAAGAAGGAGCATTGGGGGATGCTTATCTCGAATTAGGAGACCCGGATAAAGCCCTGGCCCAGTATAAAAAGGCTTTTACCCTGAACAACAATGAATTTACCTCCCCCATTTATATGCAAAAAGCGGCCTCTCTGATGGAATCAATGGATGACCTGGAAAATGCCCTCGCCTTATATAAAAGAATAAAAACAGAGTATCCGGAATCAACAGAAGCCCGCAATGTAGATAAATTTATTGCCCGCGTTGAGACCAAACTGGGCTCGTAACAGGACACACACAATTCTCTGAATCTTCCCTGCAAAGGGATATTTTTACAATCGGTCATGGCTACAAAAAACCTGTCTGAATATGATCTTTCCCGGGTTCCCTCAGCAGTGAATATGAAGTTTGGGATTGTTGTTTCGGAATGGAATCATAAAATCACCTTTGCCCTGGCCGAAAGTGCAAAAATCACCCTGAAGAAGCATGGCGCCAAGGAAAAAAATATAAAAACTATGTATGTGCCGGGAAGCTTTGAACTTCCCCTGGGAGGACAATTGTTAACGGAATCAGGAGATTTTGACGCGATCATCTTGCTGGGATGTGTCATTCAGGGAGAAACACGGCATTTTGATTTTATCTGCCAGGGTGTTACACAAGGAACCATGGCCCTCAATCTTAAATACAACATCCCTTTTGTTTTCGGTGTTTTGACCACCGCAAACCAGGAACAGGCCCAAGCCAGGGCAGGAGGAAACCTTGGAAACAAAGGAGTAGAAGCAGCCATTACAGCCATTAAAATGGCTGCCAGGAGATTATCCATTCGCTAAAGAAAAAGGCCTGCGTATTACAGGCCTTCTCTGATAACATAAACTAAACTAAACGTATCAAAGGTTATCCTCCAAAACCTCCACCTCCTCTGTTTCTACGCCTTTCAGCCTGTTCTTCCAGGAATGCATCATACTTGGCATCTTGTTCATCGGTAAGAATCTCCTTAATTTCCTGGGTTTGTTTTTCCCGGTTTTCTGTCATCTTTTCACGCATTGCTTCACGATCGCCACCGGGACCCATATCCTGAAACAGTTCCATCATTTTATCACTGTACTTTTTCACAACTGCCTTAACCTGAGGAACCTGTTCATCTGTGAGGTCGCAGGCTTCTTTGATCTGATCTACCTGACGCTGAATCATGGCTTCGGGATCAAAATTCCCCGGCTGAGCATTTACAAACATAAGCGTTACAAACAATGTAGCGAATAGTAATCCTAATTTTTTCATTGTATTAAAATTTTAATAATATACCCTTTGGACAAATGAAATGCCCGGAAGTTTAAAACAGAAAAAAAAAAAATGGGATGTTCCTATGTTATCTTTTCTTTTTTTTCGGCAATGAAGTGCCTTTTTGTTTGGCCATCTCTTCCAGCCGTTTCTGAAACTTGGATTTTTTGACCGGCTTTTTCTTGTTCTCCTGAAGCTGAGCCCTGATTTTTTCTTCATCCACAAAACGCCGTATGATATAGGTTTGCCCGATAGTGATCAGGTTTGCCAGAAAATAATAATAGCTCAATCCGGAAGAGTAATTGTTCAGTAAAAGCAAAAAGAATATGGGCATCAGATACATCATGGTTTTCATCCCGGGCATTCCTGTGCTGGCTGTGGATTGTGAGTTCAAATAGGTTGAAAAAATCGTCGTTACCGTCATCAAAAGACAAAAAAGACTCACATGATCCCCATACATCGGAATGGTAAAAGGCAAATCCAGAATGGAATCGTACGAGGATAAATCATTGGCCCAGAGAAATCCCTCTTGTCTCAATTCAATGGATGTCGGGAAGAAGAAGAACATAGCAATCAGGAAAGGAAATTGCAGCAGCATAGGAAGACATCCGCCCATTGGACTGACTCCTGCTTTTTTATACAATGCCATGGTAGCCTGTTGTTTCTCCATGGCCTTTTCTGGTCCAAACTTTTTGTTGAGCTCATCGATTTCGGGCTTTAAAGCCCTCATTTTAGCCTGCGAAATGTAGGATTTATAGGTAAACGGGAAAACCAGGGTTTTTATAAATATCGTCAACAATAAAATAATGATCCCAAAATTGTGGATGAATTTTCTCAGGAAATTAAATACCGGAATAATAAGCCATTTATTGACCGGTCGCACAATTGCATATCCCAGATAGACCAACCGTTCCAGTCCAAAGTCATACTGCTTCAATGTCTTGTAATGATTGGGCCCGAAATAAAACTGCATATCAAATTGCTCGTTCTGATCGCCGCTGTAAGGCAAAGCAATATCAGCGAAAAAATTAGCCAGGTATTCAGGATCTTCATCGTATTTCTCCGAAACCACTTTGGCATTGGGAAACGATTCTTCCGCGATGATTGTAGAGTTAAAAAACAACTGCTTAAAGCCAATCCATTTCAACCGTGTACTGAGGCTTTCCTCGTCTGATTTGTTCTGGCTCAGCTGCTCCAGCTCCCCTTCATAAAATTTATACTGGATGTTGGTATACCGGTCTTCCCCGAATTTGGAGAATCTTTCCTGCCGGGGAACGTCAAATGACCATACAAAGCTTAAAAAAGACTGGTTGGATGCGATCACACTGTTCAATCCGTTCAGTTTCACATCAAAATCAACCGTGTAGGAATTGTGATGCAACGTATAAACGTATTCCAGTGATTTTCCCTGTTCCATATCAATTTTAAAGGATATCGATTTGGTTTCCCCGGGATTCTTTTCGTTCACTTTTTCATTTCCTGCCTCCACTTCTTTCACCGGAGGTCCGGAAACGACCACTTTTTCACCCGGGAAATCAGGTTCAAAGAATAACTGTTCGGACTGAATGCTTCGGTTATGGGCGAAGAAATTCAAACTATACTGTGTTTCGGGTCCGTCAAAAAGAATCAACGGCAGGGAATCATGCGTTTGGTAATTTTTTAATTCCACCGAATAAATCCGGGCTCCCTTGTTTGAGAGGGTTATTTTCATCAGGTTGTTTTCAAAGGTATAGAATTTTTCCTCTCCGATGGCTGCTTTACCGAAAACCCCCAATTCGTCGATTTTCTGTTGCAATGTAGTTTGCTGATCCCGGGCTTCATCAGCTGACGCTTCCTCCGTTGGAACAACCTGTTCCGGTTGTTCCGGCAAGATCTGTCTTTCTCTTTCGGCCTCTACCCTGGCAATGGAGTCTCTCAGTCGTTTGGCTTCTTCCACCTCATCCTTCGAAGGCTTGTTGATCATCGTAAACAATACCAGTATGGCAAAAATTAAAAGAATGCCTGCAATTGAATTTCTATCCATAATTTTACTTCTTCATGGCGTTTTTTACAAAATCAATAAATAGCGGATGGGGATTAAGCACGGTACTCCGGAACTCAGGATGAAACTGAACGCCGACAAACCATTTATGCCCGGGAATTTCAATAATTTCCACCAGGTCTGTTTCCGGATTCATCCCTACAGCCTTCATCCCTTTTTTCTCAAAATCTTTCAGGTACCGGTTGTTAAATTCATACCGGTGTCTGTGCCGTTCTCTGATTGACAATTTATTATATGCCCTTTTTACATTGGAATCATTGTCAATCAGTCTGCATTCATAGGCCCCGAGTCTCATGGTTCCTCCGTACTCCGAGATCTCTTTCTGTTGTTCCATAAGGTCGATCACCGGATGGGGCGTCTTAGGGTTCATTTCCGTAGAATCTGCATCTTTCAGGTTCAGAACATTCCGGGCAAATTCAATTACGGCAACCTGCATCCCGAGGCAGATGCCCAGAAAAGGAACATTCTTTTCCCGTGCATACCGGGCAGCCATAATTTTTCCTTCGATGCCCCTATATCCAAATCCGGGGGCCACTAAAATGCCGTTATTTCCTTCCAGAACCTCTTCGACATTGCCTGCATCAATTTTTTCGGAATGAATCCAGTTAATGGTAACCTTGCAGGAATTTACTGCTCCGGCATGGATCAAAGCCTCATGAATCGATTTATAGGCATCATGCAACTCGACATATTTCCCGACCAATCCAATGTTAATGCTTTGGGTGGGATTGTTTAACTTTTTCAGAAACCGGTTCCAGGCGGCCAGATCCGGTTCACTCTTCTCATCAAGCCTGAGTTTTTTCAATGCCGTACGATCCAGTTTTTCCTTGTGCATCTTCAAAGGAACCTCATAAATCGAAGGAACATTGATGGACTGAATGACCGAATCAATCTGCACATTGCAGAACAAAGCCACTTTTTCGCGTATGGATCGGTCGATTTCGTAATCGGTACGCAAAACCAGTATATCCGGCTGCACTCCGGTTTCAAGCAATGCTTTGACCGAATGCTGGGTAGGCTTGGTTTTTAACTCCCCCGTAGGACGCAGATACGGAACCAGGGTAAGATGAATCACCAACGCTTTGTATCCCATTTCCCACTTTAACTGCCGGACAGCTTCAATATAAGGCAGCGATTCAATATCGCCAACCGTCCCTCCTATTTCGGTTACCACAATATCGTAATGGCCTTTCGTACCCAGGTAGCGTATCCGTTTTTTTATTTCATCGGTAATATGAGGAATAATCTGAATTGTTTTGCCCAGATAATCGCCTCTTCGTTCTTTGTTAATCACCGATTGATAGATCCTTCCCGTAGTAACATTGTTCGCCTGGGATGTCGGAGCATTCAGAAAACGTTCATAATGACCCAGATCCAGATCGGTTTCAGCCCCATCTTCGGTCACATAACATTCACCATGCTCGTAAGGATTCAGTGTGCCCGGGTCAATATTGATGTAGGGATCCAACTTCTGAATCGTTACCATATATCCCCTCGCCTGCAACAATTTGGCCAACGAGGCAGCAAGGATTCCTTTTCCTAAAGAAGAGGTTACACCCCCGGTAACAAATATATATCTTGTATTCAGCACACCAAAAATGAATCCATAAAAAATTCCAAAAATACACAATAAATTCAATGTGAAAAATCACGGGTTCAATAAACTTCCCCTTTTAATATGTTTCTCAAGGAAGGTGAGGGATGAAAAAAAAATCTTCCTCATGGCCGGAAAAGGAAAAATTACTCGGTATCGTATTCATCGATAATCCTGATTTTCTTTTTCAGAAGCTCAATATTTTTCTTTGTTTTCTCGATTTTCTGTTTCACATCTTCAATCAGCGATTCTGCATTTTTTGACTGGGTAAAAAACCCGATGTTGTTGTCCAGAAGAACCAGGTCGTTCTCCAGTTGTTTCAATTTGGACATGTATTTCTCCCTTTCATGACGGATTTTATTTTTTCCGCGTGTTGTTTCCGTTTCATTGGATACTTTGTTTCTGAACTTCAAAATATCGCGTTTGGACTCATCCAGTTTCAATGCATCAAAATGTGTATTTATGGCATATCGGAATTCCCTGAGTACTTCATTTTTCTGTTTGAAGGGAACATGCCCTATTTCTGTCCACCGGCGCTGAAATTCTTTCAGGGCTTCCAGATCTTTATCTACATTTTTGGTCACTTTATAATCCTTTACCTCTTTGATAAGGTTTTCTTTTAAGGTAAGATTTTTCTCCTGTTCCTCATCGATTTCTGAGAAATGGGTTGATTTCATTTCAAAGAAATAATCACAGGCAGCTCTGAATCTTTTCCACACCTGTTCAGAATGTTTGCGTGGAACCGGCCCTATTTCTTTCCATTTGCGTTGGATATGGATGAAATCCTGGGTAGTCTTTTTCCAGTCGGTGCTTTCCTTCAGGGATTCTGCCTGAACACAGAGGTCAATCTTCATTTGCAGGTTATTCTGCTGCAATTCTTTGTTTTGGGTATAAAACTCCCGTCGGTTATCAAAAAAAGTGTCACAGGCTGTCCGGAACCGTTCATAAATCTTATTGTTGTCTTTTTTAGGGGCAAATCCGATGGTTCTCCACACTCTCTGAAGCTTGACCATCTCCTTCGATTTAGCATCCCATTCCTTGTTGTTTTTCATCTCCGATTCAGCAATGGCCTCAGCCTTTTCACACAATGCTATTTTTGCTTCAAGGTTTTTTTTCTGGTCGGATTTTCTTGTCTCGAAATATTCCTGATGACCTTTGTTTATCTTGGAAGTAGCTGATTTAAAACGCTCCCAGATTTCATCCTTTTTATCCCTGGGTACGGGTCCTATTTCCCGCCATCTTTCATGTAGTTTCTGAAGGGCATTAAAAGCCTTGACAATGGAAGATTCGAGCATTAACTCCTCGGCTCTTTCACAGAGCTTAAGTTTGGCTTCCAGGTTCTTTTTCAGATCAAGATCACGAAGTTCTTTATTGATTTTTATGTAATCATAAAAATTCTCCACATGAAAATGATAGGTATTCCAGAGATCTTTCATCCTGGATTGTGGTACCAGACCTATTTCCCTCCATCGGGCCTGAAGATCCCTGAAGTCCTGAAAAGTCTTATTGATAGATTCTTCCCTGTTTATCAGGTTTTTAATTTCTTCAATTACCTGATATTTTAATTCCAGGTTTTGCTCCTTAACAACTTCCTGTTTTTTATTGAACGCTATACGGATTTGGCGGTACCGTTTTAACTGGTCTTTGATATCCTGCTCATAGGGGTTTTCCTCCTCGGTAAACTCCTCTTCCAATCCCCCCTCATTCACAAATTTTCGTTTTGCTTCCTCGTTTTCTTTTTTCAGGAGTTTATAAAAGCATGATTTTATGGCATCCACCTCTTTTTTAATATCCTCTCCCTGGTTTTTATCAAGCAGTTCCCGCAAGGCATTTACCAGTTCTACCTGCGAAAAAGAAGCATAATCCGTTTCCCCGGTTTTTGGTTTCTCCGGTTCCGTTTTTGGCTTCTTTTTTTCAGTTTCTTTTAGCTCCGCTGTTTTTTCTTTTTTTGTTACTTTTTTGGGAGCTATTTTTTCATTTTCTGTTTCAGTTGGCTCCTTTTCTTCCGGTTCGCTCTTTTTTTGGCTGGTTTCGTCTTTTGCTTCGTTCTCCGGGTTCTGTATCGTTTCCTCTTTCAGGGGAAGAGCTTCCACGGTTTTGTTTTCCGGAGACTTTTGTGGGTCAGGAGGTTGAGGTTGATCGGATGGAAGGCTTTCTTTTTCTTTCTTTTTTGTTTCCGCCTTTTCCATTTTCTTGACAGATTCTCCGGTAGCATCAACAGCATCTTCTTGCTGTTCAGGATCAGAAGGTACATTGCTTTTTAACTCTTCCGAGTTTTTCAGATCTTCAGGGTTCATCACAATACGTATTATACTGTTTTCAAACAGTTATTATCACTCGCTCAGGCTACGAAAATAGGCAATTACGGATGAATACTCAAAGATTTAAAAAAAAAATTAGTGAAACCCTGGCCGGATAGGTTTCCTGCCGGTACACGGGGTAACGAATCCGGATCTTCTCAATGCATCAATAGTTCGAATTTCCGGGAATGAGCTTTGTTTGGGTTACGTTCCGGAAACGGTTTTTTCCACTTCTTCCGGATCGATGGGAATTCGTTTCCCGATAATCTCAGCTCCTTCAGGCGTTACCAGAATATCGTCTTCCAGTCTGATTCCGCCGAAGTTTCTGTATTCATCAACTTTCCCGTAATGGATAAATTCGGCATGTTTGTTTTCGGATTTCCATTGATCGATAAGGGCCGGGATAAAATAAATTCCCGGTTCATTGGTAATCACGAATCCCGGTTGCAGTTTTCTGCCCATACGCAGGCTGGCCAGTCCGAATTGTTCAGCCGGGCGGATTTCTTCATCATACCCGACATATATTTGGCCCAACCCTTCCATATCATGCACATCCAGGCCCATCATATGGCCTAATCCGTGAGGCAGGAAAAGTGCATGGGCGCCCTGGCGGACTGCTTCCCTGGGATCTCCTTTCATGAGTCCCAGCCGGGTAAGTCCTGAAGCAATCACCTCGCAAGCTGTCAGATGTACAGACCGGTAGGTTACGCCCGGTTTAATTTCTTCTCTGGCTTTGTTGTTGGCGGCCAATACGATTTCATATATTTCTTTTTGCTTTGGAGTGAAACGGCCTCCCACCGGGATCGTACGTGTAAAATCGGAAGCATAGTGACTGGCGGATTCGCCTCCTGCATCAACTACAAGAAGCCTTCCTGTTTCCAGGATCTGTGAATGATCATGGTTGTGCAGTGTTTCGCCATTTTGTGAAAGAATAATAGGAAAAGCCACGGTCCCGCCCCCGGTATGGGCTATTCCTTCAAGCATACCGGCAATACGCTGTTCTGAAACCCCTGGATGTGCCATTTGCATCGCTTTCACATGCATTTCATATCCCACGGTACAAGCCTTTTCTATTTCCCTGATCTCACAGGGCTCTTTTACGGAACGCAACGCAACAATACCCCGAATCAGTTCCAGGGAAGCATAATCATTCACCCGTAGGGCGGATATACCCAGCAATTGCTCCATTAATAGCTTGCTTTCCCCACGGTAAAGAGGCGGAAAATGTATTTTACGCCCTTGTGCAATCGCTTTCCCAATAAAATCAAACAAGGCATGAAAGGGTGCAGTATGCTCTACTCCTACCCGTCTTGCATTTTCTTGCAGGGGCGTTTGAGGTCCCATCCAGATAATATCTTCCACATCCACATCATCGCCAAAAAGATAATCCCTGCCTTCATCGAAATCCATCACACCTGCCAACGCCTGAAAATCCAAACCAAAAAAATAGAGGAAATTACTGTCCTGCCGGAAATAAAAGGTATTATCCGGATAATTCATCGGTGAATCCACATTCCCCAGGATCAGGCCAATTCCATTTTGTACTTGTTTTCGTAGTTTTTCTCTTCGCTGAATATAGACACTTTTATCAAACATGCTTTTTATTTTAATTTTTTCCTAATCTCCGGTCTGCTCAACCATGAACAAATATACCAAATTAAGAAAGAAACAACATAAACATCGATTTCATTTCCAATAAAACCTGTCAAAAGGGATCATTTTATTTTGTAAATTGACGCAATCGGTTAAACAAAACTTTCCAAATTGCGTATTGCAAAAAAAAAGAATATGGCAAGAATGAGAAACTTACTATCCAATTATCTGAATAAACGGTTGATGGATGAACCTTCTTTTCTACAACATGAAAAAACGCCGGGGCCGGTTATCACCATTTCCAGGGAAGTAGGCTGCAACGGGATGAAAGTAGCACGTGCTCTTGCAGAAAAACTAAACAACGAGAACAAAAACAAAACCTGGAGAGTATTGAGCAAAGAGGTTTTTCACGAAAGTGCCCGGGAACTGGATCTGGAATACGAACGGATTGTTAAATTATTTAAAACAACCGACCGGTATGCACTGGAAGATATTCTGTATGCCTTCGGAAGCAGAAACTTTAAAAGCGGCAAAAAGATCATTAAAACGGTTGTGGATATCATTCATTCCTTTGCATTCGAAGGACATTGCATTATTGTGGGAAGAGCAGGACATATCATCGCCCGGGATATAGAAAATTCTCTTCACCTCCGGTTTGTGGCTCCTCTTGAATTCCGGATCCAAACGATTATGCACAACAACGGATTAACCCGGGAAGAGGCGATCAATTTTATCAACAAGGTTGAAAAAGAAAGAATGGCCTTCAGGAAAGCAATCGGGGAAGTAACCCGTCACCATAAAGATTTTGACCTGGTCATAAACAGGGGATTCCTCAATAGAGAAGAATTAATTGATTTGATTACCAGGGTAATGGAAATCAAAAAAATGCTGGTTGAGGCATGACGGCACCGCTTGATCACCGAAAAATTTCCTACCGTATGAGTAAGTCCCCTTTATTGTGTGTTCCTGTCCAGTTAATTGCATTTTTTGTTCTCTCAAAACCATTGTTTTTACCAAACAAAAAATCTGCATCCCGCCCAGGCTTCCGGTAACACAACATGGGGTGAGCGGAGTAGATGGCTTTCCGCACAGGGAGGTGGGATGTAGCCTGAAGGGCATGGGTTCCCCATAAAAACCAGATTAAATCCGGATTGAAAAATCCGATGTATTCAAACAGTTTTTTTGAGAATTCCCTCCACAGGTTGGCATGACTTCCCGGTTCTCCGGTTCGACAGGTAAAAGAGGTATTCAGTAAAAGTACCCCCTGGTTTTCCCAGGAGGAAAACAGCCGGGAGGGAGGCAGTATGGGAAACTCCGTATCCAATTTGTTTTTAAGTTCATTGTACCGAATGATCCGTCCGGTGTATGCTTTATAGATGGCTCTTACAATATTTTTCAATGAACTTTGGCCAAACGGTTCGGTCCATGAGGTAAGGGTTCCTACCTCAAAAGCCCGGCCGGTAGCGACTCCCGGTTGGGGATAGGGATCCTGACCGATGATCACCACTTTGGCTGATCCCAGGGGCAATGCTAAGAAACGCAAAACATTGGCTGCTCCGGGAGTATAGTCTGAAGAAACAACAGCCTGCCCGATCTTCTCTATTGTATATTGATTCTCAGGAGTAAGAAAATCGTGCCAGTCGGCATGAAGGGTAATGTGCTCCAGAAATACGGAATCCATGGAATTCAAAATTATCCGGTAACCTGCTCCGGCAGTCCTTTTACCTGAACAGGTTTTTGTCCGTCTGGTTTGATCTGAAACATATGGGATGGGGTAAGATGGCATTCCCGGATCATCCGGAGGCAATATTCGAGTTCCCCCAGTTCCGGTCCGGTATTGTTGGTTCCAAAGGTAAATTTGACACCGGCATCCCTGGCCATTATGATCATATCGGGTTTTGGTAATTGGTAGCGGGCATTAATTTCGAGTGCGATACCGTTTTCCGCCAGCACCTGGATCACCCGTTGCTTTCGTTCCTGCGTCCACAAGGTTTCGTATTCCGGCTCAAGTTCTGCCGGCAACACGGTTGGATTGACGTAAATATCTACCGGTTCCTGAGAGAAGATCGATTCAATCTTTCCCACCAGCATTTCCATAAAGGCCTGTTTATCTTCCACCCATACTTCTTCCGGTATCCAGATGCGATTTCGTCGGCCTTTGGTATCGGTGAAAGTCATGGCGTCGGTAAAAACGTAATCAAATTCAGCCACCGCTTCGGGTGAGAAAAGGGTAATCCACTCACGTCCTTCAGCCTGCATCCCTTTAAATACGGGAGCATCCTGTACCGACTCCAGGTATTCATACAGGGATTTATCATCGGTAACCGGAAATTTCAATCCGCAATTGGGAGCTACTCCGTAATTGATCCCCAGACGCTGAGAATTTTCCACTACCTCATCAAGGGTTAATCCCCCTTTGAGATGCACATGGTAATCAATTACCGGAAACCCGGAAAACATAAGTTTGGTAATGGTATCGTCGAAATTTTTATCCACCCGGAGGTCCTGCTTTTTACCCCGGGGAAGTTCTCTTACCCTCAGGTTTCTGTAGAAAACAGTGCTACCCGGATCATGAGCCTGCAAGGCAATGGTCCCTTCACTCAGTTTCAGCTCTTCCCTACCCTCCGGACGCCATGCCTGGTCAGACTCGATGTAATCAACAACCTGAACATCGTTAATAAATACAGAAACATTGTTTTCCACCACTTTGATGCGCAGGGTGAACCATTCATCGTCATCCACTACATTGTAATAGACATTCCGGATTCCATATATACTCCCTGTTTTTCTTTGTTCAGGGTACTGCGTACTGCCGGTAAAGGAATTGTTAACCTGTATTTCATAGCCTTTTTGCGGCCAGCCTTCTTCCTGAAATTCCGTATGAATAAATATTCCGGAATTGGATGAGACCCGGGTCATCACTTCGGTTTCAAATTCAAAGTTCTGAAATGTTTTGCCTTCCAGAAAAAGATGAGACCTTGTGCCATTGCATTTTATGGCTCCGTTTTCGACGCTGAAACTGTGCGGATCTTCCGCTATTCTCCATCCATCCAGGGTCTCTCCATCAAAAAGGGAAACCCACTCGCCGGAATCAGAGGTACAGGAAAACAAAACAGAGAGTAAACAGAGTGCAAGAATGAGTGATTTCTTCATAACCGGTATCGAATGATTAAGTATACTTTTAACAACGTTTAAAACTACGAAAATTATTAAATACGTAAAACAGAAGGCTTACGATTTAAATAAAAGAGAGTAATAAATCCACAAACGCAAGAATCTCTTCCGGGTGCTAAAGTAGCTGGTAAAAAGTGAGCGTTGGATCAGGCCAGCAGGGTGTTTTTTTCCCATATTATCCCGGCAATTTTCTCTTTATCAATATTCCAAAAAGAAGCGGATTGGATGGATCGAACAGAAAAACCGGTCTTGCATGTACGATGGAAATGAAAAAAAGAAACCAAGCAAAGAAAAAAAGCACAAAGGATCCATATCCGGATTGGCCCCCGCAGGGTATTCATAATTTTCATTGTATATTTGTCTGTTGTTTTCAGTATTTTACAATTGAATGATCGCTTTCGCAAGTGTATGCAGCGAAAGTACAAGGGATGAGAGAAAAAAACGGTTAATGGTAAGTTAATCTTTCTTTAACTTCAGGTTAAAGAAAGATCAACGCAATAATCCATAATTTATTGAATGACTACCCTATGAAAATTCTCAAAACAAAGGAACAACAGATCGTTGAAACGCCCCACAACGTAGATGTCAGAAAGCTCTATGACTATGACAATGCGCAGGTCATGCACATTACCCTGAACCCGGGGGAATCATTGAAACCATATAAATCCGCGATTTTCTCTTCTTAATCGCTTTTTCCCTCATCCTGGCATTTCGTTTATCCCTATAGGTTTCGGTATAAACAACCTTCCATGGGATCCCCTGATCGGTGTATTTCCCCTTCCTGCGGTTATGCTCCGAAAGCCTGCGCACAAGATCATTGGTGGACCCAACATAATACCGGTCTATCCCGAAACTGTAAAGAATATATACCGTGTACATGGTTAAATAGGTGTTTGAAAGCTAAAAAAGGGGAAACATACGCTTCCCCTCTTCCTTCGGTGACCCAGCTGGGTCTCGAACCCAGGACCCCATCCTTAAAAGGGATGTGCTCTACCAACTGAGCTACTGAGTCATCCATTATCCTTTATTCGTTAAAGGCGGGTGCAAAAATACTATTTATTTTTTTTTATACAAATCTCCCAACGAGTTGTATGCATTTATTCATGGATTAACGCTTGCGTGTTTGTGTGAAAGGATGTTGTTCGTTGTTCAAAAAGGAATTAAGAAAAAATCCTTTTCATCAAACTGTGTCGTTTTACATGTTTTTTCCTGCTAATTTTCTGCTCCGGAACCGGAACAGGACCCTCCCGCTTCAAAGCGGGATGCTCTACCAACTGAGCTACTGAGTCATCCATTATCCTTTATTCGTTAAAGGCGGGTGCAAAAATACTATTTATTTTATTATTCGTGTCCGAGAAAAATTTTTTGTTGTGGTATTAAAATACCAAATATTTTTTAACTATTTCATTATTAATATTCTAAGTACATGACAAAAATTTACTACACTCATAATATTTGCTAAATAACATATTAGTAATATAATTCAACCCATATTTATAAATACTTCTAGCCCTTCTTCCATGTTTTTTTATTTTGATTGGTATTATACTGTCAAGATATATACCGGTTTTATATACCCAGGCAAATGCCAATACGATGCATGCAACAATTAAAATAGAACCATCGTAAAAAGCTTTCTCATTTTTTTGAATATTTTTAAAGACCAACGAATGAAAATTATTATTAACGATCGGATGAATAGAAAAAAAATGCATTCTTTCCTGTTAATCAGCCTGTTTCTTGTAGGGGGATGCATGAATAAACTACAGGATGAAAATCCTTGCAGATATGATTATTTGGTGAACACCCGCAGCTACTCGGAGATATTACCAACGGAATACGGCATATAATTCTTCCTTGTTAGTCCGGCTGGGGAATGCCCTTGGGTTTGACGAAAGTTTTTTTTCTGTTTACAGACTTTCTACGATATAGAACAGAAAAAGAAAAAGCAATCCATTCAATTTCATCCTGATTTAAACAAATTCCGTACGGCTCTGTTTTGGGACACCGACATAAATTCAATTGACTGGGAAAAGAACAAAAACAGCGTTGTTAAACGTGTATACGTGCGGGGGAATGACCGGGAGATAAAAGAAATTATCCTATCTTACGATGAAAAGGAAGTCAGGTCTTCTTCAACCCGTTTCGACTTGTTGGAGGCACTGGCAGGCTATCTCCGTAGCATCCCGATAGCCTTTGGTGAATTATTCTGGTTAAACAAAGTTCACACAGAAAACATTTAACCAGTTGTTTTACAATACCTTGATTTATAATAACACAATTTTATTCATAAATTATCCAATTTCCGGATCAGATTTTTTACCTTACCGCTTCCTTAATTCATGAGAAATAAATACAGGATGCGCATGTCGATTAAAAATTATTGGGGTGTAAAATAATGGAATATCAGGTAGTTAATTAATTGCAATGAGTACCGAAGGTTATATTGTCATTACCGCAATCGTTTTAATGATTATTGCTCTGGTCAATGAGTTAATGCGTCCGGGGCTGATTCTTTTTTCAGTTGTTATCTTGTTTATGGCGATAGGGATCATTAGTCCGGAGGAATCCATCGCGGGTTTCTCCAACAAAGGGATGATCACCATTGCTGTATTATTTCTGGTCAGTGAAGGATTCAGACAAACAGGAGCTTTGAACAAAGCAGCACAGTTTTATCTTCCCAAGCGCCGGGGCCGGATGACTTTTCTGCTTCCCCGGCTGATGATCCCGGTATCGGCTTTATCCGCCTTCCTGAACAACACTCCGGTAGTCATTATTTTCGCTCCAATGATAAAAAAATGGGCTGAAAAGTTGAATCTTTCATCCCAGAAATTCCTGATTCCTCTTTCCTATGCCACTATTTTCGGTGGTATATGCACCCTTATTGGTACATCAACAAACCTGGTGGTCCACGGGTTGATGCTTGACAACGGTTTGCAGGGTTTCTCCATGTTCGAACTGGGGAAAGTAGGTATTTTTATTGCAGCTGCCGGGTTTATTTATATGTCGATCTTCGGGAACATGTTATTGCCCGGAGAAAAAATCAAGTTCGACAAACAATATACCGAACTGAAAGAGTATTATTACGACCTGATCGTTCCTCCACACAGCAACCTGATAGGAAAAAAAATCATTAACGGACAAACCAAAGAATTAAAAAACCTTACGGTTGATTCCATTGAACGGGAAGGTCAGGTCATTGCTACCCGAAACGGAGAATTCTTTATTTACGAAAACGATAAGCTTCTGGTTGCAGGCGAAACGGACAGCTTAAACGATATTCTGGAATTGGAAAATGTTAAGCTTCAGGGACTGGACCTTGTAAAAGGGCAAATCCCCACCCAGGATTTAAAACGGTATGAGGTAGTTTTATCTCCCCGTTTTCCGGGTATCGGAAAAAACATTGTGGATTTTAACTTCTTTGAACATTATCAGGCTGCTGTGTTGGCCGTTCACCGGAATGGGGAACGCATCACATCCAATATACGAAACCTTAAACTCAAACCAGGAGATAACGTGGTACTTTTAGCCGATGAACGCTTCATAAAAAACTGGGGTGACTCGAAGATCTTCTACCTTACCTCGTATATGGGAGAACATAAAACCAACGGAAAAGCATGGCGTAAATGGACTGCCTTGGCTATTCTTCTGACAATGATTATCGGAGCTACAATCGGGCATTCCTTCCCTTCACAGAATGAAATTACCTTTGACATGTTTTACTTTGCGGCCATTGCAGCAATTCTCATGGTATGGCTTAAAATTCTACCCCACCAGAAATACACCAAATCCATCAGCTGGGATATCCTGATCACCATTGCTTCATCCCTCGCCATTAGCAAGGCAATGCAAAGTTCAGGAGCTGCAGAAGCTCTGGCACGCACGACCATCAACTTTGCCCAATCCTGGGGTCCATGGGGGGTTCTTATTGCCATCTATCTGCTGACAGCTATCTTTACAGAGATTATTACCAACAACGCAGCAGCAGCTATCATTTTCCCTGTAGCACTCGCTGCTGCCATACAGCTGGACGTTAATCCACGTCCTTTCTTTGTAGCTATTGCTATGGCTGCATCGGCCAGTTTCTCTACTCCCATTGGGTACCAAACCAACCTGATCGTCCAGGCAATCGGAAATTATAAATTCAGGGATTATCTCAGAATTGGTCTTCCTCTGAACCTCGTTGCTTTTGCTATCTCCATGTGGCTCATCCCTATCTTCTGGAAATTTTAACCCTTGCAAAGGTACAAGCCATCCTGAATCACAGGAGATCCTTCCCTTCCTTGTTGAAATCCGGATTTCACGAATATAAATGATATATTTGCTCTCTCTAAAAGAGATGTTTGTTATCATACGAGTTCAAAAAGACATGGAATTGAACGTGTATGGATTACGCTATATGACAGATATACAAAATCTTAAATTAATTCTAATCCCATGAAGGATTTTAGCCTGACCAATCTTAAAGAACTTGAGGCCGAGGCCATTCACATCATCCGTGAAGTAGCGGCTGAATTTGAAAACCCCGTGATGCTCTATTCCATAGGAAAAGATTCCTCGGTAATGGTACGCCTGGCCGAAAAAGCTTTTTATCCCGGCAAGGTACCTTTTCCGCTGATGCACATCGATTCCAAATGGAAATTCCGCGAAATGATTGAATTCCGTGATAATTACGCCCAAGAAAAAGGCTGGGATCTGATCGTTCATTACAACAAAGAAGGATTCGAAAAAGGAATCGGACCCTTTACGCATGGAAGCAAAGTACACACCGATGTGATGAAAACCCAGGCCCTGCTGGAAGGACTCACCCATTACAAATTCGATGCAGCCTTTGGAGGTGCACGCCGCGATGAAGAAAAATCCAGAGCCAAAGAACGGATCTTCTCCTTCCGCGATAAGTTTCACCAGTGGGATCCCAAAAATCAGCGTCCTGAGTTGTGGAATATTTACAACGCACGGGTTCACAAAGGAGAATCCATTCGCGTATTTCCCCTGAGCAACTGGACCGAACTCGACATCTGGCAGTATATCCGGCTGGAAAAAATCCCGATCGTTCCGCTCTATTTTGCCAAAGAACGCCCGATTGTCGATATAGACGGGAACTTGATCATGGTAGACGACGAACGTATGCCCCAGGAACTGGCTGAAAAAGCGCAAATGCGAAAAGTACGTTTCCGCACGCTGGGCTGTTATCCGCTCACCGGAGCCGTCGAATCCGAGGCCGATACCATCGAGAAAATTGTAGAGGAAATGATGACCGTCACCAAATCAGAACGCACCACCCGCGTCATCGACTTCGACCAGGAAGCCAGCATGGAACAGAAAAAAAGAGAGGGGTATTTTTAAGAAGTAGTCCGCTTCGCATTGTCAAAGTTTTCATGGTTATCATGTACCAACGACAACAATGACAACTCTACAACAACGACAACAATGACAACAATGACAACAAATAATTTAAACATCCGCGAATTTCTCGACCAGGACCAGCGCAAGGACCTGCTACGTCTGCTTACCGCCGGCAGCGTTGACGACGGCAAATCGACCCTTATCGGGCGTCTCATGTTCGACAGCAAAATGCTGTACGAAGACCAATTGGCGGCTTTGGAAAAAGACAGCAAGCGCATGGGGCATGCCGGCGAAGAGATCGACTATGCGCTCCTGCTGGATGGACTGAAAGCTGAACGTGAACAAGGCATCACCATCGATGTGGCGTACCGCTACTTCTCCACGGCCAAACGAAAATTCATCATTGCCGATACACCCGGGCACGAACAGTATACCCGCAATATGATCACCGGAGGATCCACTGCCAACCTGGCCATCATCCTGATAGATGCAACCAAAGGGGTAATCACCCAAACCCGGCGGCATACCTTCCTGGTTTCCCTCTTGGGCATCCAACATGTGGTGCTGGCCGTGAACAAAATGGATTTGGTGAACTACAACAAAAAAGTGTTCGACGCTATTTGTGCCGATTACAAAGAATTTGTCACCCAGTTGGGTATTCCCGATGTCAACTTCATTCCGCTTTCGGCACTGAAAGGCGACAATGTGGTAGATATATCACACAAAATGCCCTGGTACCATGGTGAAAGCATGTTGGAATTTCTTGAAAACGTGCATGTGAGCAGTGACCGCAATTATGACGATTTCCGTTTTCCGGTGCAGTATGTGCTTCGTCCAGACCGCGATTTCCGGGGTTTCTCGGGAAAGATAGCCTCGGGCATCATCAGACCAGGCGACACAGTGATGGCCCTGCCTTCACGAAAAACCTCAAAAGTAAAAGCCATCCCTACCTATGATGGAAACCTCGAAAAAGCCTTTCCCCCGCAATCGGTAACCCTCGAACTGGAAGATGAAATCGACATCTCACGCGGTGAAATGCTGGTAACTCCTGATAACCTCCCCCGCATGGAACGCCACTTTGAAGCCATGCTGGTCTGGATGGATGAAGAACCCATGGACCAAAGCACCCAGTTCTTTCTCAAACAAAACACCAACACCACCCGCGCCCGTATCGATATGCTGCGCTACAAGGTGGATGTGAACACCCTCGAAAAATCGGAAGTGAAGAAACTGGAACTCAACGAAATCGGCCGGGCTGTGTTTACCACCGCCAAAACACTCTTTTTCGATCCCTACAAAAAAAATAAAAACACCGGTTCTTTTATCCTGATTCACCCGGTGACCAATAATACGGTAGCCGTGGGGATGATCATTGATAAAATGAGTTCCGATGAATTACCCACACGAATCACCGATTCCGATAAAGAAAAGATCGACAACGGCATCGGATTAATCGAACACAGTGAATACGCAAAAAAATACAATCAGAAAGGGGAAACCCTATGGATCACCGGACTCCATGGCTCAGGGAAGAACCTGCTGGCTTTCAGCCTCGAAAAACGATTGTTCCAACTGGGCGCTACGGTTGTGCTGTTGGATGGCAGTACCATTCGATCGGGACTTTCCCGCGAACTCGACTTCTCACCGGCCGACCGGGCCGAACATTTACGCCGCGTGGCCCACATTGCCAAAATACTCAACGACCAGGGAATCATTACCATCTGCTCCTTTATTTCGCCAAACGAAGACATTCGCAGGCAATGTGCACAAATCATCGGAGAAAAACGTTTTCACCTTATCCATATGGATGCCAGTCTGGAGTATTGCAAACAAAACAAACCCAAACTCTATCAATGGGCTGAAAACGGCGATCTGAAACACATACCGGGAGTAGACGAAAAGTATGAAGAACCCAAGAACGCTGCGATCGTGTTTAACCCTGTCAGGAATGACGTAAATGTAAATAAACTAATCGATTATATAGCTCAGAAAAAAATTTACCCCGTGAAATAAGGGTTGCAAAACATGTTTATTCCTAACCTGAGCTATTCATGAATTATTCGGGCTAAAACATCCTTTGGTGAATTTCATACTATTAAAATTATTAATTTTTAAAGGTATAATATGTAACTCGCATTTATTTTAATAATGATCCTGGGTGTGAATATTTTACATGCTCGTTTCATATGATTAAAGAATTAAATTTATAAGGTATCATATGGAACTCGCATGGCTTTAATCATCATCTTGGGTATAAATATTCTACATGCTCGTTTCATAAGGTAAAAAAAAGTAAGTTTGAGCAGAGTATACTCGAAGAATAGCAGGCTTTTAAATGAATATTGCTATTTTTATCTGTTTTTCCGTTTTGAAATGTATCCTGGCAATCGCCTGCAACCCTATTTTATAAGGTGAATCCGGACAGAATGCCAAATTGAGGATGATATCGCAGGTGAAGAGAAGATGATCATGGTTGGATCCTATACATTGAACAGAGACTTACTGAAGATGCAACGAACAAAAAAAATACTGGTCACCGGAACAGCCGGTTTTATTGGATTCCATCTGGCTCAAAAGCTGGTTGAACAAGGATGTGAAGTGGTAGGCATCGACAATATCAACGGGTATTATGACACCCGGCTTAAATATGCACGACTCAAAGAAACCGGTATATCGGAAGAGGCAAAACATTGGGGCAGGACGATCCGGAGTTCAAAATATCCGAATTACAAATTTTGCCGTATAAACCTGGAGGATTCTGAAAACATCTTCCATCTTTTCGGTAAAGAAAAATTTGACCAGGTTGTTCACCTGGCAGCTCAGGCGGGTGTTCGTTACAGCCTTGAAAATCCCCTTGCATACGTCGAAAGCAACCTTGTGGGATATATGCACATTCTGGAAGCATGCCGTCGGCATAAGATCAGGCACTTTGTGTATGCCAGTTCGTCGAGTGTTTATGGTGACAGCGACAAAATGCCCTTGTCGGTTGATGACCGGGTTGACCATCCCATAAGCCTCTATGCAGCCACCAAAAAAAGCAATGAGCTGATGGCCCATACGTATAGTCACCTTTATGCCTTGCCAACAACCGGATTGCGTTTTTTTACCGTTTATGGTCCCTGGGGACGCCCCGATATGGCCTACTTCCTCTTTACCAAAGCAATTCTCGAAAAACAACCCATTAAGGTTTTCAACAACGGAGAGATGTACCGCGATTTTACCTACATCGACGACATCATAAAGGGAATTATTCAGGTCATGGACCATATACCCGGAAACACAGAAACACCTTACAAAATATACAATATTGGGAATTCCAATCCGGTGAAACTGCAACATTTTATTGAAGCAATCGAAATGGCACTGAACAGAAAAGCAAAAAAAAGATACCTGCCCATCCAGCCGGGGGATGTGCGAAAAACCTATGCCGATGTGAGCAGTCTGACCGAAGAGGTAGGCTACCGCCCCAATACACCCGTAACAAAAGGAGTAACCCGGTTTGTGGAATGGTACAAAGAGTTTTATGCCCATCCGTAATACGATAGAACTCCCGAATTTATTTTGAAAATTCCTGCGTTTATCGTATCATTGTATTACAATGAATCCCCTGTGATACGGCAACAACGAGATAAAACCACAGAACAGAAACATACGATTCTGAAAAAATACCCAACCATCGGGGTGTGCGGCTTTGATTGTGGTTTATGTCCGCGATTCTATACCAAAGGACCCTCCAGATGCCCCGGATGTGCCGGTCCTGAATTCTTTGAAAAACATCCTTCCTGTTCTTTTATAACATGCGCTGTAAAAAAAAGAAACCTCGAAACATGTGGCGAATGTCCGGAGTTCCCATGCAGTAAATTCAAAGATGAAGATGAATACCAACACATGAAGGAATCATCTTCCTATCCCACACCCAAAAAGATGATGCCCAATCTGTTATATATTCAAAAACATGGCGTCAAAAATTTTATCAACAACCAAAAAAAACGCATTGATTTGCTGGATATACTGATCAGAAATTTTGATGAGGGAAGATCGAGAAATTTTTTCTGTAAAGCAACGGCTTTGCTGGATGTAAATAGCCTTGAGGAATGCATAAATGAAACCACCCAAAAAATAAAATCCGATGATATCAGTGCAAATGAATCCAAAATAAAAGCAGGGATGATCAGGAAAGCGCTTAACGAAGTTGCTTTGCATTGTGGAATCGAGATTGTTCAAAAGAGAGAATACCAAACCAAATAAAATGAGATGAAACGACCATGTTTAACTTTTAACCCGAATAATTCATGAATTATTCCTGTCTCCGACAGCGACTAAGATTCAGTAAAACTTTCTTCCAACGTTTAACTTCATCTAAGTCGGGGTT
>CAYPAW010000061.1:0-9864 GCA_964408795.1 uncultured Mariniphaga sp. | reverse complement strand
TGCTGGTATTATCCGTCACGCTGCACGCCCAGCCCCTTCCTTCCCAACAGGAAGTATTGGCCCGGATGGTACTGACAAACGATTATCTGATGAAAAAATGGCCCGATCCGGGAGTTCCGGTCATCACAAACAGGGAGCGCCCAAGCAACCTCTGGACACGCGGGGTGTATTACGAAGGATTGATGGCTTTGTATGAATTGAAACCGGAACCGGGGTATCTGCAATACGCCATCGACTGGGGAGAAGCGCACAACTGGGGCTTGCGGAATGGAAACCACACACGGCATGCCGATAACCAGTGTGCCGGTCAAACCTATCTCGATCTTTACAAAATGGATCCCCAGCCAGAACGCCTGAAAGGCATTCAAACATCGGTTGATTTAATGCTGGAAACCGATAAGATTGACGACTGGAACTGGATCGATGCCCTGCAAATGGCGATGCCCGTTTTTGCAAAACTGAACGTCCTTACCGGAGAGAACCAATACGCCGAACGGATGTACGAAATGTACATGAATACGAAAGTAACTCAGGGGTTGTATAATCAGAAGGATGGATTGTGGTGGCGTGACAGCGATTTTTTGCCTCCCTATAAGGAACCCAATGGCGAAAATTGTTACTGGAGCCGCGGAAACGGCTGGGTGGTTGCCGCCCTGGTGCGGGTGTTGGATATACTACCCGCCGATGAACCTCACATGAAGGAGTACCGGAAGACTTACAAGAAGATGATGAAGGCATTGTTGCCTCTTCAACGGAACGATGGATTCTGGAACGTAAGTCTGCACGATCCAAATCATTACGGAGGGAAAGAAACCACCGGTACCGCTCTGTTTGTGTATGGCATGGCATGGGGGGTGAACCATGGAATCCTGAAAAAGAAAAAATATTTGCCGGCAATAATAAAAGGCTGGAATGCCTTAGCTTACGAGGCAGTTCATGATAACGGATTTTTGGGCTATGTGCAGGATACCGGCAAAGAGCCTAAAGACGGACAGCCGGTGACCTATACCAGCAAACCGGATTTTGAAGATTATGGACTGGGGTGTTTTTTATTGGCCTCTTCCGAAGTGTATAAACTCCATCGATGAAAAGCATTCATCAGGTTCAGCCACACCGTTGCCTTTTCAATGGATGTACCTTACCAATCCACCCCCTTTCTCCGAAGATCGTTGAAACAGGATTGCTGATATTTTTCAAAATTCTCCCCGTTAAAACCAACCTGTGAAACTCCGAGCCAGGCCATGTAACAAAAGAGTAGCGATACAGCCTCCAAGGGATATTTCATAATAAAGAGACTTTCATTCGATCTTTTTCTCAATCCATTCGGAACGGTCGGGTGGTTCAGGGGTTTTCACTTTTTTCGCGGGTTTCTCCTCCAGTTGTTTCAGCAAGACCTCCACGGCTTTTTCGATACTGGGGTCTTCTCCTTTGGCCAGTTGTTCAGGCCGGTCTGTCACCTCGATATCGGGATAAATCCCGATTCCTTCGATGATCCACTCTCCGTTTTCATCGTAGACACCGAATTGAGGTACCGAAATGCTTCCGCCATCTACCAGGGAAGCGTTTCCGGAGATTCCCACCAGTCCTCCCCAGGTACGGGTTCCGATAAGAACTCCCAGTTCTTTCTTTTTAAAATAGAAGGGAAAAGCATCGCCTCCCGAGGAGGAGTAGCCGTTGATGAGCATCGCTTTGGGACCATCGTGGGCTATATCCGGGGTCCGCATGGGGTTCAATCCATTGCGTTGCCAGTAACTGAGTGTTTTCCGGTCGAGGAGGTCAGTCATCACGTCGGGTATAAAACCGCCTCCGTTGTAGCGGTCATCAATGATGAGGGCTTCCTTATCGTGGTAGGCATACATACCCCGGAACAACTCGCGGTTGCCCTCCTGTGAGGTGTTCGGCACATGAATATAGCCAATTCGTCCCCCGGAGAGATCATCCACCATCTTGCGGCGTTGATTCACCCAGGTGAGGTACATCAGTTCCCCTTCACTCGGGACCGGTTCGATGACCGACGTCCGGGGATTGCTTCCATCAGCATTATCTGAAACGGTTATTTCGGTTCGCTTACCGGCCAGGTTTTCGAGATACCGGTAGGGATTTTCTTTGGTTGTTATGTTCTGGCCGTTGACTGCCAGCAGGTAGTCGCCTTCCGTGACATCCACACCTGGAGCTCTTAAAGGAGACCGGCGGCGGCTGTTCCAATTTTCGCTGTCGTAGATCCCGGCAATCCGGAACCGTCCGGCATGGCTCTCGGGCTCCAGGCGGGCTCCCAATAATCCCCCATCGATACGCTCCACCTCTTTGCTGTCCCCCCGGTTCACATAGGCATGCCCAACATTGGATTCCGAAACCATTTCCCCCAGAATAAAATCCAGTCCAGCACGAGATCCCAGATAAGGCACCCACTGGCCATAACGCTCCTTCACCGCTTGCCAGTCTACACCATGCAGATTATCCACATAAAAATAATCCCGGAAAATACGCCATCCATCGTTGAAGATCTGAACCCACTCTTTGGCCGGATCAATTTTCATCTCCAGGTTGTCCAGTTTCAGTTTTCCCGCATCCGGCTTCGAATCGGGTTTTACAGGCAAAACACCATAGGCGTTGTTAAAGCGGTAAAGCATCATGTTTTTATCGGCCGACACTTGAACACCCGAGATTCCGTCCATGATCCCTTTGCTTTTTTCTTCCTCAAGATCATACATTTCAAGTTTTCCCTGGTTCAGGTAGAGCAGCCCTCCTTTCACCGGCATCAGGTTCCGGTAGCCCCCGGATGAAAGAGGCAGGGCTTCAATGCGATTGTTAATCCCTTCCCTGTCAATCTGAACTTCCACCGTTTTCTCTTCCTCTTTTTCATCTTTTCCTTTTTCCTTTTCCGCCTCAGCATCTTCTTCTTTCTGAACCGGTTCCACGTCGTTTTTGTCTTTGATCAATTTCGGGCCGTCTGCTTTAAGAATCATAGCATAGATCCCAACGGCATTGTTATACAGGTAATCAAATTCAAAACTGGAAAAACTAATATTGAAATGGCGGTTGGAGAAAAAGAAGATATAGTTACCGTCTTCGGAGAAAACCGGTGAATAATCGCTGAACGTATGGTCGGTCAGCTGGTATGTGGTTTCTTCGTTTATTTGGTAAACCCAAACCGCGGGTTGTCCGTTGGGTGATTCTTTGGAATAAGCAATCCATTTCGAGTCGGGAGAGAAGGAATAGTCGCTGATCTCGGAATCCGCAGCCCGGTCTATTACGTGTTCCTTTTTGGTTTTCATATCCAGCAGTTTCAGGTTCAGAGTTCGATCGGAATAGACCAGATACCTGCTGTCGGGAGACCAGACACTGTTGTTTTTCCAGGCCGAGGAACCGGAAGTAAGTTGTTCTGGTTCAGCCCCTTTTTTGTTTTCCAGCAGATAGATCTCGTATTCGCCGGAGGCATCGGAATAGTAAACAATATTTTTCCCGTCGGGAGACCAGACAGGAAATATTTCCCGAATACCCTGCGTTTTGGTCAGATTCACAACGGATCCCTGTTCGGCAGGTACCGAAAAAATATCGCCACGGGCATCCAGAAGAACCCGTTTTCCCGTGGGGGAAATCGAAGCACTGTGAATGTTGTCTTTGACATTTTTAAAATAAGAAACCAGATTGGGATTATCGAAATGAATATTCACGATGATTTTTTCTGTTGCGCCCGTTTCCAGGTTCATCTTATACAGGAATCCGTCGTTTTCAAACACCATGTGTCCGTGCTGGCCTGAAGGCCAGAGTACATCCATTTCCGTGAAATGTGTCATTTGGGTAATCTCCCGGGTCTGGGTATTAAAACGGTATATATTCAATTTCAGATCCCGGTCGGAGACAAAAAAGATGTTATTGCCCTCCCATACGGGCCACTGGTCAGACCCGGTAAAATCGGTGATCTGCTCCGAAGCATTTTCATTCAGGTCATAAATCCACAGGTCGGTAGCTCGTCCTCCCTTGTATCTTTTCCAGGTTCGGAATTCACGGTCTACGGGGGTAAAACAGAGTTTACCGGCATCGGGTGAGAAGGTTGCTATGCCTCCGTTTACGATAGGCAGGTTTTCAGCAGGTCCTCCGTCGATACTCACGAGGAAGTACTTGCCGTTGCGTTCGCCAAATTCCGTGCGGTTGGAACGAAAAAGAACCTTCCGGCTGTCAGGGGTCCAGTCGAGCACCACATTATCGAATCCGCCACGGGGAGGCATTGCCCCTACGGAGTTGTACCAGGTAAGCTGTTGGGGAACTCCTCCTTCGGAGGGCATGATAAACACCTGGCGGTTGCCTCCATACTCTCCTGAGAAGGCAATCCACTGTCCATCGGGGGATATCTTTGGGAAAAGTTCCATTCCCTCGTGGGATGTGAGCCGCCGGGCATTACCCCCCTCAGCATCTACCGACCAGATATCTCCGGCATACACAAAAACAACCAGGTTCCCATTGATATCCGGATAATGCATCATCCGCGAATCAGCAGCCCCCAGGGATGCAACAATCGCTCCTGAAACCAAAACGAAGGCCAGGAAAAATTTTATTCTTTTCATGATCACTCTTTTTATGTTTATCCTCAAAAATAACAATTCCTGATTACTTAGAAATCCACCATTGCTTTCAGAACTCCGTTTTTATATCCGGCAACCAGATCAAAAGCCTTCTGGGTTTCCTCCAGGGGAAACCTGTGGGTAACCCAGTTTTTCACCGATATTTCTCCTGAAGCAATCAGATCAATCGCTTTTTGCACACATCCATTCTGTCTGCGTACATTCACTATGGTAATTTCTTTGTGTCTCAGGTGATTGATATCGAAAGACACCCGGTTGGCTTCGGGAATTCCTATAATCATCAGTTTGCCTCCGGGTTTCAGCATCAGGAGGGCCTGGTCGAGGGCTTCCTGTTTCCCGCAGCACTCGAAAACTACATCCACTCCCCCCCTCTCTTTCTCCCGTATACTGCCTACTACGTCTGACCGGTCGGGATTACCGGTCCACACAGCTCCGTTTTGCCGGGCCATCGCCAGGCGTTCTTCGATCTTATCGGTTACATAAACAGCGCGGGCTCCTTCATTCAGGGCCGGCAACAAAACACTCTCCCCTATGGGACCTGCACCCAGTACCGCCAAGGTTTGCCCTTGGATATCTCCCGCTTGTTGCACGGCATACACGCCGATAGCCAGGGGCTCAGTGATGGCTGCTTCATCCATGGAAAGAGAATCCGGAATAGGATAACAACTGGTTTCTGGCATAACCATATACTCCGAAAGGAGTCCTTCAGCCTGCCCCGGATTACCCAGAAAACGGAGATTCCGGCAGGTATGAGGCCTCCCCTGCAGGCACTGATCACAGTGGTAACAGGGCATGGCCGGCTCCAGGGCAATCCGGTCACCTGCCTTCACCCGCGTGACCGACTCCCCGGTGGCTACCACAACCCCGGCCCCCTCATGACCTACCGTGAAAGGAAAATCAATGACTTGAATGCCAATCTTCCCGGTTGTAAAATAATGAATGTCCGAACCGCATATCCCCATGACAGCCATTTTTATTTTTACCGCGTGGGACGAACTGATCTGCGGTTCTTCCGTCTCTACCATTTCCATCCGGCGTATCCCGGTTAACCTGATCGATTTCATCTGTTTCGGATTTATGCTGTTTTATTTCCCGTAATTTTACAAGATTTCCATGAATTTACCGTACCAAACCATCCGGTAATCGATTTTTTGTTTCAAAAAAAAAGGATATTGCTAATTTCACCCCATAATATGTTTAACCTGAGCTATTCATAAATTTTAAAAAATATGAATAAAGCTCAGGTTAACCCCGACTTAGATGAAGTTAACCTTTGGAAGAAAGTTTTACTGAATCTTAGTCGCTGTCGGAGACAGGAACAATGTATGAATTAGTCGGGTTAAACTTTTTGGTGCCTTTAATCCTTATGGAATTGTAGAAAAATGGTTTGGCACACCGCTGTTTTTAATTTACTTTTGAAAGAAAGAAGAGCATGACAGAAAAAGAAATAAATAGCTCATACAGGGAAATATGCCATAATCTTTCCGAGAGGAGGCTGAAACCTGCCTTCAACCGCTTATCGGAACTGATTTCCCAAGCCGGTCTGGGTTCCATAACTGATGAATTCAGGAACCTGGAACAAAATTACCGGTTCATGTTGCAATACACCATGGAAGGGATCAAAGACCCTGAAAGAAAAAAAATATACCGGCGACTGATCCTTTCGGCCTTTGAACTGGTCGATCAGGTATATGAAGCATTGAAATTAAAATATTCCAATTCCATAGAATACCAGAAAAAGAGAAGCTTCGGGAAGTATTTTATTGAAAACCCGGGAGTATTCCTCACGGAAATGGAAGAATATTATACCCATAAGGAATTGGAAGCTCTGGTCACCGAAACCCTGGCCGGAGGCAAAAAACGCCCGGGCAGAGATTTGGAACACAAACACAAACTGGTCACTCTCTTTTATCACATCTGGTTCCGTGACCGCTTGAATTCCGATGATGCGGAATTTATCCCGGCGGTGCTGGCTGTGGAGAATCTTTTTTCACCCTACCGGTCTCTCCTCTTATCGGCATTGACCCTGAGCCTGATCCGCTATTTCGATCCCCGGAAATTTTCCCTTCTTTTCGATTTGTATGAAGATGATGACCCGGAAATCAGGCAACGGGCCCTGATTGGTATTCTCATAAACTTTTACCGGTATGACTACCGGTTGCCCTTTTATCCCGACTTAACAGGACGGCTTACAATCCTCAACGAAAGACCCGATTTTAAGAAAAACCTCGAATGGGTCATTCTCCAATTCATTCGTACCAAAGAGACCGAAAAGATACAGCAGAAAATACGCGATGAGATCATTCCGGAGATGATTCGCATCAGTCCCAACCTGAAAAATAAAATCAACCTCGACAGCCTGATGGATGACAGCCTGTCGGAAGATAAAAATCCCGAATGGGAAGAGATCTTCAAAGACTCCCCGGGATTACTGGATAAAATGGAAGAGTTCAGCAAACTTCAAATGGAAGGGGCCGATGTATTCCTGGGTTCTTTTTCCATGCTAAAATCGTTTCCTTTCTTCCATGAGATGGCCAACTGGTTTATTCCGTTTTTCATGGAAAATCCGGATATTTCATCCCGGGTAGACCGGAACGATCCGGTAAATCAAACCTTTCTGAAAACCATAGCCAGCGCTCCTATTCTGTGCAATTCCGATAAATATTCCTTTTGTTTCAGCCTGAACAACATACCCAAAGAAAACAGGGAAATGATCGTTCATGGAATGAAAGCGGAAATGGATCAGTTCAATGAACTGGAAAAAGAAGAAGCGCTCTCCTCACCGGGAAAAAACGAAGAATTCATATCAAACCAGGTTATTCAGGACCTCTACCGGTTCTATAAGCTACACCCCAGGAAATCGGATTTTGAAGATGTTTTCAACTGGCGTTTTGATTTTCACAACACCACCGGACTGGGAAAGATCCTGAAAGAAGATCCCAACGCATTGCGAAATATTGCTGAGTTTTATTTTGCAAAAAACAATTTCTCTGAAGCTTCGGAGATTTATGCCTACCTGCTCACCCGGGAGAAAAGCGGTGAACTGTACCAGAAAATTGCTTTCTGCCATCAAAAGCAGGGTAATTTTCAGCTGGCCCTGGATAATTACCTCAAAGCCGACCTCTATGAGCTGAATAAAAAGTGGAATCTCCGAAAAATTGCCCTTTGTTACCGGAATCTGAAAAATCCGGCCAAAGCCCTGGAGTATTACAGGCAGGCTGAAATTCTGGATTCCGAGAACCTGGGCATCCAGTTATCCATCGGACATTGTCTTCTTGAACTGGAACAATATGAGGAAGCCTTAAAGTGTTATTTCCGGGTGGAATATCTCTCCCCGGGGAATCGTAAAGTCTGGCGTCCTATCGGATGGTGTTCCTTTCTGACAGGCAAAAAGGAACAGGCAGAAAAATATTACACCAAGCTGCTGGATGATTCGCCAACGCAGCATGACCTGATGAATATGGGGCATGTTCAGTGGAGTTTAGGAAACCGCAAAGCCGCCCTGACCTGTTATAAGCGATCCATCACCGAGGGCGGGTTCTCGGAAGATGAATTCCTGGCTGTTTTTGATGAAGACCTGCATCATCTGATTCGTCAGGGTATCGATAAGGAAGATGTCCCGATCATGCTGGATCAGTTGCGCTATTTCCTGGAAGAATAGACCCCGGGTTCGTTTATTTATAGGTTGCTACCCGTTCGTCATCCATCACGCCGCTCCAGTTTAAGCCAAAGGCAAAATCGTAAGCATTCCCTTCTGAATCGGTATAAGGAACCATATCCCGGGGAACATCCTCATACTGTTCCTCAACAGTTTTCATGCTGGCAGGCATCTGCATGGGTAGTAATCCGGAAGGTTCTGTTTGGCCTGTAAGTAGTTCCATTACAGCCTGATTTTGTACTCCGAAGCTTACCAGTATAGCATCAGCATCTTTTTCAAATTCAGCAAAGATCATTGGATTTGAAACATTGACAACTACAATAACGGGGTTATTTCCCATCTCCTTTTTGGTGTTCAGTACCAAATCAAGGTCGGTTGAATTCACAGCCTTCGTTTTTTTACCTTTATACGAACGGTTTGTAAAATCTTCCAACGGATGACCTCCGGCAATACTTACTTCCCTGGCATATTCTGCAATGTATTCTTTATATTGTAAACTGATTGGCACATAACCATTTCCGCCTGCATTCACATCATCACCGTTGTATCCGCTTCCTCCATTGGGGCTCTCAATAAACACAAGTGCATAATTCGCCTCTTCAGGATGATCGGTTATGTTGACATATTTTTTTACCACATCAAGGTTCACCGGATAATCCCATTTTTCCTCCGAGCCTCCAAAACCAAACATACCACGGCTGGCAGGATAAAATTTCTTAGGGATATAAACCGTTGTATTTTCTTTTACCGGCAACACATGATCTGCATTTTTGAGCATTACAACCGATTTTAACTGAGCATCGTATCCGGCCTTCATAAATTCCGGGTTACCTACTGTTTCTTCTGTTTTTTGCGTATCGAGGTACGGATTCTCAAACAGGCCGGTTTGGAATATATTTTTCAAAAGCCTTGTTGCAGATTGCTCAAAACGTGTTCGCATAAATTCCTCTCCGTGTTCTTCGACACCCATATCATACGCTTCGATAACCGGCCCCATATCATTATTCCCTCCAAACTGATCAACCCCTGCCATAATAATTTTATAGTGCCGTTGAGCCACTGTCAGGTTCTCAGCTCCCCAGCAGGTCCTTCCAAAATCTTCCATGTTGTTATTGTCGTTTGTAATTCCCCAATCGGTACAAACAACACCCTCGTATCCGTATTCTCCTCTTAACAGGTCGTTTATTATATATTTACTGTATGAATTACCTACATTCTCCCCGTATTTTTTATCTATATTGAATGAAATGGTATAATAGGGCATAACAGCTGAAGCCATTCCTGTTTCACCCTTCAGTTTAAAAGCTCCTTCCGTAAACGGAATCAGGTGTTCGTCGAAATTACTTCCCGGGTAAACGGCGTACTTACCATAGGCAAAATGTGCATCTCTGCCTCCCTCTTCGGGGCCTCCTCCGGGCCAGTGTTTAACCATGGCATTCACGCTGTTATAGCCCCATCCTCCTTTGATTTCGTTTTCACCCTCCGATGTTTGAAAGCCATCGACATAGGCCCGTGCCATATCTTTATCAAGTTGGGAATCTTCACCAAAGGTTCCGTTAAAACGCCCCCAACGGGGTTCCGTAGCCAGATCAATCTGGGGCGAAAGGGCGGTGGTTATTCCCA
>CAYPAW010000060.1:0-102925 GCA_964408795.1 uncultured Mariniphaga sp. | reverse complement strand
CAGCGACTAAGATTCAGTAAAACTTTCTTCCAAAGTTTAACTTCATCTAAGTCGGGGTTAACCTGAGCTTTATTCATATTTTTTAAAATTTATGAATAGTCCAGGTTAAGAATTTATCTATTCCTTCCGCGGCCATTTTTGCATCAGCAATTGCGGTAACGGCATCCAGGTTCAGGTTCACAATATCTCCACCGGCGAATACTCCGGGCAGGGATGTCATGCCTTTTTCATCGACCCTGACTTTTCTTCTTTCCGTGAATTCCAGTTTCTCAAACATCGTATCCGGTATAAACGAAAAGTCAGGACCCTGCCCTATGGCTTCAATGATCATATCCCCCTCCATGAACATTTCCTGTTCTTCGTAGAAGGTGGGGGCAAAGCGTCTCTGTTCGTCAAAAACTGCTTTTACCTTTTTACATAAAAGCCCTTTTATCGTTCCCTTATCGTCCAGAACCACTTCCTTGGGACCCCAGGCCGGATGAAACTGAATTTGTTCTTCCAGGGCCTCTTCGATTTCCTCTTTTGTAGCGGGCATTTCGTTCCAATCTTCAAGCGACACGGTTTTCACCCCTTTATGATCCCCCGGATGTTGGATGTTTTGCAGGCGCAATGCTTCCCGTGCCACATCCAAGGCGACATTGCCTCCTCCGATGACAATGATCTCTTTTCCCACTTTTTTCTGCTTTCCTGTTTTATTTTCCTTCAGGAATTCAAGGGCCAGTTCGCATTTTTCTGCATTTTTAACTCCGGTAGACCGGCTTTTGGTAAATCCAATGCCCAGGAAAACGGCATCGTATGTATTCAGAAGATCTTCAAACATCACATCTTCTCCTATCCGGGTATTGAATTGAAATTCGACTCCGAGTGATTCGATATAACCTACATCTTTATCAATACTTTCCAACGGCAATCTGTAAAGAGGCGGGCCAATAAGCATGGTACCCCCCCCGGCAGGCAGGGCATCGAACACCTTCACTTCATGTCCTTTGAGCCTGAGAAAATAAGCTGTCGATAAACCGCCCGGACCGGCACCAAGTACAGCTACTTTTTTACCCGTTGGGGGATTCGGACTTTGCTCCAGAGCGGTCTTAAAATCAAGAACCGTATCGGCTACATACCGTTTCAGCCACCGTATCGACAAGGCTTCACCCCGGATGCTTAAGGAACAGGCGTCTTCGCAATGGGCCATGCACACCCGCCCGCAAATGGAAGGAATGGGATTGTCTTCATAGATCTTCTTCAATGATTCTTCGGGCTTATCTTCGTATATAGCCTTTATATAATCGGATATCTTCAGATGTGCCGGACAGGCTTCTTCGCATAATTTGCATTCGAGGCACCGGGAAGCTTCCTTCCTGGCTTCTTCCCTGTTATAGCCAATTACCTGTTCAATAAAGGAAAGCTTGCGGATATCCGGATCAACCATCGGCATTTTAACCCGCTCCGGTTCAAACAAGGCATATTTCAAATCCGATACAAAACCGTCGTAATCTTTTCTCCGGTGAGATAAACTGGCTTTCAGTACCGAATACTCCTCCTCAGGAAAATATTTCCCGGGATCTGTTTTTTCATCCTTGGGAATGAATACAAATGTCTTCGGATCAAAATGAATATGCAAATAATCCCGGGTCAGCTTAAGTGAACCGGTCGGACAAATATCCACGCACAGGCCGCAGAAACAACATCTCCCGTAATCCAACTGCGGTCGTTCATTTTTTGCTTCCGGTTTGGATGTTAATTCGGGTATTTTGACCATGGTGATGGCTTCATTGGGGCAAATATCTGCGCAATTGCCACATCCCGTACATAAATCCCAGTCATTCACATGAAACCCCCTGTACCGTTGGGCTGGTTCTTTTTTTTCAAACGGATACCGCAATGTCTTTGGCTTCTCAAAGAGGTATTTAACGGCTTTAAAAGGTGTTAATATGCTGTTGCTCATATTTATTTTTTTTTACCGGTCAATCTCAGGCGCTGTAATGTATAAACTGATCATGATATTGCCTACGTCGGCGATGCTTTCATTCACCAGCGCTTTTTCCAGGATCGTCAGTCCGTGGTTATACGATGGGGTTCTGAAATGAGCCCTGCAGGGTTTGTCCCCCCCATCGCTTACCAGGTAAAGGCCCAGTTCCCCCCGGGATGATTCGCACCGTACATAGACTTCGTCAGCGGGTATTTTCCATTTGAAGGGATTGGGAACTTTGGTGTATACATTCCCCTCCGGCATTTTGTCCAGAAGCTTAAAGATCATATGAACGCTTTCGATCATTTCGTCCCTTACGACTCCAATCCGTGCGTAAGCATCGCCATCGGTTCTCACGGGAATATCCCAGTCGATCTGATCATACGCCGCATAGGGTTCTATTTTGCGGATATCCTGTTTGATGCCCGTAGCCCGCAATACCTGGCCTACAGCTCCCATTTTTTTGGCTTCTTCCTGTGTTATCTTCCCTACATTTGCAGCCCGTTGATGAAAGATGCGGTGGTTAAAAAACGTAGCATCGTAGTCGGGCACCTTGCTGCCAATGGTATGCAAAGTGTGGATTATTTTATCTTTAAATCCATTCGGAAAATCGCGCCTTACACCCCCGGGCCATACGTAAATATGATAGACTCTGCCCCCGGTGAGTTCCTCAAACAGATCCATTATAAGATCGCGATGATACATCGCCCAGTTGGCCACCGTATCAAACCCGAGCATATTGGCATAGGCCCATAACCCAAACAGATGCGATCCCACGCGGGCCAACTCCAGGTATATGCTCCGGATAAATTGGGCTCTTTCCGGAACTTCCAGTCCTGCCAGTTTCTCAACAGCCATGGCATACATCAATTCCATATGATCGGGTTCCACCACATTAATCCGGCAAACCAGGGGAAAATTCTTGATCCAGGTACGCTGCTCCATGAGCTTTTCGAATCCGCGATGCAGATACCCGGGATTGGCGGTTGCTTTGATAATACGATCGCCCTCAACAAGCAGGGTAATGCTGAAATTTCCTACCATGCCGAGATGCTGCGGACCGAAATACAATTCAAGTTCTCTCATTTCTCTCCTTTTAGGTCGTCAATAGTGGGAACCGCATCAAAAACGTCCTTCACATACTTCCTGGTGTCAAAATCCTTTCTGAAGGGCGGTATTTCATATTCCCGTTCAAGAAACAGAGGAGTTAATCGCGGATGACCGGTAAACACAATTCCGAACAGTTCATGCAATTCGCGTTCATAAGGTTCGGCATTTTCAAACAAATTCAGCAGGGTTTGCATAATCGGTTTATCTCTCGCTATCTTGCTTTTTACGAGGATGTTCATCCGGGCTTTCTCCTGATCCTCTGTATAGGCTGTCACGATATATACCAGTTCCAATACATGGTCTTTGATCCGGTCTACACAGGATACAAGGGCCAGATGATCGTATCCTTCGTTTTTCAGGAAGTTGAGAATAGCAATCACCGTATCTTTTTTGCAGACCACCATCAGTCTTTGCGCATCAGAACGAAGAACCTGAATATCATCAAACGATGCGATCAGTTTTTCATTAAGGGATATACTTGTATGCTCCATGTTTATTCACTTATTGAGAACTGGGGAGGCCATTCCAGTTTCCCCAGTATTTTCTCCTGATTTTTCCGGTAATACCGGTAGTCCTTTCTGTATTTTTTATATCCATCCGCCATTCCCTTATCAATTAATGTCCACAGGTGGGTTACCGCCACGATTACGGCTTCCGGCCGGGGCATGCATCCGGCGATCCAGCCATCTATCGGGATGTATTTATCGAGGTGTTTAATGGTATTGTACGAGTCCCAGTACATTCCCCCGTTGATCGGACACGATCCGAATCCCACCGCATATTTAGGTTCCGGCATCTGCTCATAGGAGCGTATAATGGGCCGGAGTGTTTTCAAGGATACATATCCGGTTATCAGGAACAAGTTGGCCTGTCGGGGCGTCGCCACAGGAATCACTCCGAACCGCTCTGCATCCCACCGGGTGGTAATCGTAGGAGGTATTTCGATGATTCCGCAACCGGTACAAAAATAGAGGGCATGAAGGGAATATTTTTGCCCCATTGTACCTGGAGACGTAAGCCATTTTCCAAGTTTGTTTCTGTCCATAAGCTCTCCGTTTTATATCGTTTCAACCGGTTATAAATACAATGATCAACCCCACCAAGGCCAGCAAGGCCGGCCAGCCCCATAAATACCGGATCGCCTGTTCAATGCGGAAACGCGGAGTTACCGCATTGACAAAGAGAAGAAGAATAAAAACGACCAGCATCTTTAAAAAGAAATACCCCGGATTAGTCGCTCCTCCCAGGAATACGTTGACAAAAAGCGATATGCCGATAAATAATACAAATGCATGCTGAATAATGGCCAGTGCTAAGAATTTACCTCCATATTCAGCCATGGGTCCGGATGAAATTTCCTGTGGTGCCTGGACCATTTCAAAAGGTCGTAATCCCAATATAGCAGGAAGTATTAAGATATAGGCAATTCCTGATAACAACAAGGGAAGATGCTGAAAAGACCATCCTGTTTGAAGTTGCTCATCTACTATTTCCAATAGAGAGAGGGTGTTATAATGCGTCATTACTGCGAGAAGGATCAATAAAAGCGGGACTTCATATCCCACGGCCAGGAGAAATTTTCTGGATATCCCTATGCTGGCATTGGGATTGGCTGCTTCCCCCCCGCTTAAAGCCAGTGCCAAAGGGGAAACAATCATTAGATAAAGGATTACAAGCAGTCCACCCGAACCGCTTAACGGGCACATCCCTCCAAAAGGAAGAAACATCAGAACGACAAGCGACCCGATCAACGATACGATGATACCAAAATCAAACAATATACCATGACTTACAGCTGTTTGATGAAACAGCTTGATTATGTCAATAACCGGTTGCATAACCGGTGGCCCGTACCGCCAATGTATTCTTGCCCATATTTTTCTTGAGAGTCCAAGAAAAAATAATCCAATGATACCTGCTGATAAAACGATGATTACAATTTCGAGTATAGTATTCATTGCCATAACGACCACGTTATTTGAACAAAGATTAATAATGCCAGAAAAAGAATGATATACATTGCATAATACCCCACATCTCCTGCATATATTCGTCGTATTCCATTACCCAGATTTTTGATACTCCGTGCGAGTGTCATATAAAAATCATCGACAAAGTCTTTCAGGTAAGGAGTGATCATTCTGTATAAAGGACCATAAAAACTGACCGTATAATGATACTTTTCTTTGGGGACGATTGTTCCGGCTGCATAATTATCATCCTGACCAACAGCTGTTGCTCTTTTGCTTCCTTTGAATATCAGCCATACGATAATTCCGATCACCAGGACTGCCACCGCTATGTTAAGCATATTTAAGGTGCCTGTATCCGAAGCGATTCCCCATATATTAATCATCAGAGGTTGCAGACCAAAACCGGATCCGATGGAGTTGATCACCTTAAGGGGTAATCCCGGAAGTATACCAAACAGGATAATCGCAAAGGAAAGCAAACCAATGGGCAGCTGCATCGTAAAAGGAGCCTTTTTCAGGTTCTTGTATTTTTCGGGAAGCTGACCCAGGAACATATGATGAATTAATTTATAACCATACAATATGGTTCCCCACGTACCCATCAGGGCTGCAAAAGCAAGGAATGGAGAATGATTAAGTATCAGGGTTTTATAAATCAGCCATTTGGATACAAATCCGTTGGTCAAGGGGACCCCTATTAATCCACAAACGCCAATCAATGCCCCCACAAAGACAACAGGCATTTTTTTGATCAGTCCTCCCAAAGCATTCAGATCCCGCACACCGTTCGTGCGAAATTCAACGGCTCCAACCACCATAAAAAGAAGAGACTTAAAAATTGCATGGTTAAAAAAGTGAAACATCCCGCTGGAAAAACTCTCGCTTGTACCATAGGCAATCCCTAAAATGATATATCCTGCCTGTGCAATGGTAGACCATGCAAGCAGTCTTTTTGCATCATCCTGGAGTAAGGCAATAAAGGTAGGAATAAGAATCGTAATGGCTCCAATGATGGAGATGATGTAACGGGCACTTATGATCCCTTTCCCCAGACTCAGAAAAATATTGATCTGGACAATCACATAGATCATCATAATAATGCCATAGGTGCCAATTTTTATTAATATACCGGAAAGAATGGTACTAAAGGGAGAAGGTGCTTCTGAATGAGCCGGGGGAAGCCATACATGAAGGGGCCATAAGGCATTCTTGATTCCAAAGGCAATAAAAAAAAGAATGATAATAAACAAGAGGTATCCTGATGAAGCATCCTGAAGAACCCCTGAAAGATCTGTCAGAACCAGAGTTCCGTAATGTGCATACAACGAAAGAATGCCGACCAGCATACTCATCGAGCCGGTGACAGACATGATGATATACTTCATTCCGGCTACAATGGCAGGACCGCGGTTGTAACTGATAAGAAGGAATGTACTCCATGACATAATCTCCCAGAAAATAAAAAATGAAAGCAGGTCACCGGATAATACAATTCCGGTCATACTTGCAATGACCAGCAACATCATGGCGTAGTAAAAATCGGTGTTCTGTTTTTTTCGTATATAACTCAGGGAGAAAATAACCGACAATGATCCTATCACGGCAATGGTAACAGCAAAAAACCATGACAAGGAATTCAACCTCAAAACAAGCGGAAAATCTAAAAAACCGGTATAAAAAGTCTCGTGCGAGGTGTCCTTATATAAGGTGGCAATAACACAAACCAAAGCCAACGAAAACAGAACAGCAACAATATCTCTGGCCTTTTTCGATATTTTACCTGAAAAATAAGTAATGAAAGCCCCTCCAAAAGCAATGGCAAGTAAAATGATCGGATTCATGGCAGACAACTTTTTATATAGTCAACTCTGTTCAATAATTCTGAGGCGGATGATTCCAATAGGCCGGTTATAAGTTTAGGATATACCCCTATCGCAAGAATCAGTCCTACAAAAATAAAGACTGGAATCAGTATGCTTGTAGGAGCCGTTTCTCTCTTCCGGGCGGGTGGTTTTGGAGCTTCTTTAAAATAAATGGCTTGTACCACTCTGAAAAAATAGGCTCCCTCAATAATCGTTGCCAAAAGAATCAGAAAGACAAGCACTGTATGCAATCGATCGTTTTGGAGCAATGCTGCCTTTACAATCATAAACTTACCGGGAAAACCTATAAACGGAGGCAATCCGACGATAGAGAACGCACCGATTGTGAAGGCAAATGAGGTATACGGCATCCTTCTACCCATACCTTCCAGAGAAGAAATATTCATTGAGCCACTCCGGTAAATCATGTATCCGGCTGCAAGGAAAAGCAGTGCCTTGCCCAAAGAATGGCTAACCAATTGAAACAATCCCCCGGTAATCCCTTCGACAGAAACGATGGATAAAGCAAATACAATAAGGCCGATTTGTCCGATACTGGAATAGGCCAGCATTCGTTTTATATTTTCCTGACTGAAAGCACATAACTCGCCAATCAATAAGGTGATTACGCCTAAAAACAACAAAAAGGAAAGTATATTCGATGCACCAAACAATGTAAAGATGATGCGCACCATGGCATATAAGCCCACTTCAATGGCTATTCCGGATAAAATAGCACTTATGGAGGAAGGTGCTGAGGAGTGTGCGTCCGGCAACCAGGCATTCAACGGGAAGATCGCTGCTTCCACCCCAAATCCGGTCATCATAAAAACCAGGGGAACAAAGATCGAAACAGCATGTATGGATTGGATTCTCCCGGCGATATCAGCCATGTTCAGGGTTCCAAACTGGCCGTATAACAAACCGATACCAATCAGGATGAGGCTTGATCCGATCGCCCCCTGGATAAGGTATTTCACGGCTGACTCAACCCCGGCTTTATCACCAAAATAGCCCACCAGGGAATAGGAGGAAATGCAAAGAATTTCAAAAAATACAAAAAGGTTGAAAATATCGCCGGTGAGAACTACTCCGGTAGCCCCTGTGAGGAGCAGTAGGTAAAGAATATGATATTTTTCCCGGGCTCCCTCTTTTATATAATCAAAGGCATAGACCGAAACCAGCAACCCGACCAGGGCTATGAGGGTGGCAAACAAAACACCCACCGGTCCGGCGACAAGATTGATACCAAAAGGGGGAAGAAAGCCTCCAAATGTAACAGAAACCGGTTGCTCGAGCACCTGCGGAAAAAGTTTCAACGAAAGAATAAGGTTGGCAAGAAACGCAACAAAGGGAACAAATTTTACGATTCTCTCCGAAATCAATCCCAATAAAGGAATCATAAATGCAAGCCCTAAAGGGATGATGATCAACAATACCGGGTTTACCATTTTTGATCTTTTATGTTACGTAAATTAAGGGTCCCATACTGTTTATATAATTTGATGGCCAACGTAACAGCCAATGCCAGTATAGCCACGCCAATGACAATAGCCGTCAATACCAGCGCCTGAGGTACCGGATCAACCATGTTTTCTGATTTCAGTCCGGCTTTGGAAAATACCGGAGCCGTTCCATCCATGATATAACCCACCGCAATAAGAAACAGGTATATCCCTGTATCCAGAATGCTTAATCCAATGATTACCTTAATCAGGTTTTTTCGGACCAATACAATAAATAATCCAATGAAGATGAGGCCGAAAGCTCCAATATAATAGATGTTCTCAATTAAAAAGTTCATGAGCTTCTTTCGATTAAATGATCAATAATACCGGCTAATTCAGAGCCTACTTTCACTCCGATGGCAATATAAATAAGCGGAATGAAACCTGCACTTATGAGCGTTGCCGGTTCACCGGGAGACATAAAATTGAAAAGGAAATCTTTTCCTAAGATCAAACCCACGATTCCAAGGATCAGGAATAGTAACCCTCCTGAGACTTCTACTGCCATACTGGCTTTTCTCTTTATTTTTTTGCCGGTGCACCCCAGATACATAAGCAGAAATGCCGAAGCAATAATGGCTCCTCCCTGAAACCCCCCTCCGGGAGTCAGATGCCCGTGAATAAAAATATATATTCCGGTAAGCATAAGAAGAGGAAATAAGAACCTGCATCCGGTAGAAACAATCAAACTGGCCGGTTCTCTTTTTATGGATTCGTCTTTTTTTCTGTATAAACCCAAAAGAGCCCCTAACCCAATCGCTGCCGAAAATAGAATGGTAATCTCTCCCAGGGTGTCAAATCCACGATACCCGATAACAACAGAAGTCACAATGTTTATTGCTCCTGTTTCCTGTACTCCCTGATCAATGAAATGATCCCCGATGGTTGTTTTGGATGTGCCAAAAGGGATCTCTTTCAAAGAAAGAACAATGCCGGCAGCAATGATGAACAACAACAAGATGCTTATTAGTTTTCTCATTCTTCAAAACGTTTTGTTCTTTTGACTGCAATCACAAAGATTCCCGTAACCAGGGCAGCTCCAATTGCTGCCTCAGCCATAGCTACATCAGGTGCCTGAAGAAAATAAAACAAAACGGCGGCTATCAGGCTTACAATACAGGAGGCTATAACCGCATTGAGCAAATCTTTAAACAACATGGCAGCAAGCGCCGATGCGATCATTAATAGGATGAGTATGACGACAACGATTTCCATATTTACTCCTTATACCCTTTAAATTCATTGGTTTTATCCACCATGGTTTTATCGCATAATGAAATCCCGTTTTTCCGGGATGCTCTACCCAGGGCATGACTGGAAACTGGATTGGAGATCAGCACAAACAAGGCGATGATCAATGTTTTCCAGAACCATTCCGGTTGTATGATCCCCACTCCGATAATCGTTAAAAAACTTCCCAGCGTGGTACACTTGGTTCCTGCCTGCACCCGGTTATACACATCCGGCATTCTGAAAATGCCCAGGCTTCCTATAAAAAGAAAAACAACTCCAATGCCGGTGACAATCAATCCAAAAAGTTTCATGCTTTATATTCCTTTCTCCAGATACCTGGCTATGGCAATCAGTCCGATAAAAGATATAATCGAATAAACAAGGGCTACATCCAAATAAATATACCGGTCGAAAATAAAACCGAGCAGAACCAGCAACCCAACAGAAACCGTGGTAGCCGTATCCATGGCAATCGCCCTGTCGGCCGCTGTAGGACCCTTGATCATACGAATAATGCATAAAATGAGACCGAGGCATACAATAAAAACAAAAATTAATTCTGTCATCTTTCCGTAATTATGATTGGAAAATTACTTTCAGGTATTTTTCAAACCGTTCCCCAATTATCGTTGTGGCTTCTTCTGTACGGTCAGTTTTTACATTGATCCAATGAATCAAAAGCTCATCATCCGCTATATCTAAAGTGAAAGTACCCGGTGTAAGGGTAATGGAATTGGCTAAAATCAACTTGGCCAAATCTTGCTTTAATTCGGTTTTAATAATGACTATCCCCGGTTTAATAGGCATCTTCGGATGAAGTACCCGGTAAGCTACATCCACATTGGCTACGACTATCTCTTTGAAAAGAACCAGTAAAAAAAGAAAAGAATAGAGAATCCTTTTGAACGTTATCCTCGGAAACCCTATGATGTGAAAACTGCGGTATGAAAAAAAGGAAAGAAGTAAACTTACAAGAACCCCCAAAATCAGCTCATCTATATCCAAACTCCGCGTAAGAGCCATCCAGGTTATCAGTAGAACAAGAAACAAAGAAACGAAATTTCTGAATACCTGTATCTTGTTCTTTTTTTCTTCCATGAAACTGAATTTATTAACTATTATTTTTTAAGCAGGCTATGCTTTTTTTCTTCAGGTATATTATCTTTTTCCAAAGTTATATGGTTTAATGATATACTTTCATTATCTTTAACGTGATATAAAGTCATATTTTTTGTGATATATTTTCCATAAAACAGGTTATTGTATATTGTTCAATTGTGATAAATAAACAGGGTTAATCCTTTTTAAAGGATAAATTGATCATAACAAATCATGCCACAACCAAAAAGGATCAGCATTATGGTAGTACCCTTTCTGCTTTGGTTTTGCATAGCTCATTGCTCTGCCGTAGCGGCTACGCGAAGGCGCACTCAGCGGAGCAAATCCGAACAGGCAGGCATCTGATACCCTGAAGAACCAGACCATTTCACATAGATGAAACAGATCATAGAAATAAACCAATGCAAAGAGTGCAGTGAAAAATCATGTGCCGTATCGGTTCTGAGTAATTCCGAGCTGGAAATAATAAGCAGGAACTCATCCCAGGTAGGTTTTCAAAAAAATGAGATGATTTTTAAACAAGACTCTCCGGCTTCATACATCATTTTCGTAAAAAAGGGGATTGTAAAAGAGCACATGACCGGGCCCAATAAAAAAGAACAAATACTCAAGATCGTAAAAGGGCCGGCTTTTTTGAGAATTGCATCCAAATTAAAATACAACAACAATTCTTATTCAGCCACGGCGATAACCCCTTGTACCATTTGCTTCATTAACATACATGCATTCAAGGAGTTGCTTACCAGCAATCCTACCTTTTGTTATCAGGTGCTGATATCGATATGTGAAGACGGGTTGTATTGTTTTGATAAATTTGTGAACCAAACCCAAAAGCAGGTTCCCGGAAGATTGGCCGAAGCGCTGCTGTTTTTCTCAGAACAAATTTTTAATAGCGATACCTTTATTTTTCCGATCACGAAAAGTGAACTGGCTGATTTAATCGGCAGTACCCGCGAAAGCGTCACCCGTGTACTTTCGGCGTTGAAGCATGAGAATATTGTCGGATTGAATGGAAAAACGGTAAAAATAAAGAATTTAAGCCTTCTTAAACAAATCAGTAAGACAGGATAAAACGCAAAGAACCATAGGGTATGACAGAGATTTTCCTATCCACGCTCAAGCAAACGCTGATGATAACAGCTTTTGTCATGTTTATGATGATTGTTATTGAATACATCAACGTTCAGAGCCGAAACATCTGGGCGGAAAGATTACAAAAATCGCCTTTCATGCAGATTGTCATGGCAGCTCTTTTAGGCATTATGCCCGGCTGTTTGGGTGCGTTTACGGTTGTTTCGTTATACACTCACCGGATGATGGGACTGGCAGGTCTTGTAGCAACCATGATCGCTACCTCGGGAGATGAAGCCTTTGTAATGTTTTCTCTGTTTCCCGGGAAAACCTTTCTGTTGAATGGAATATTGCTGGCAATAGCTATACTGACCGGCTGGCTGATCCATCTTTTCGAACGTAAAAAACCACTGGCCCGGATGCATGGTTTTGAAGTACACCGGGAAGATATCTGCCATTGCTATAACAAGAGCCATATTCTTCCGCAGCTGAAAAGCATCACCTTTGAAAGATCTCTTCTGCTTCTACTCACCCTGCTTCTCGGTATTCTGATTTTACTGGGAGTTCTGGGACCGGCAGCGTGGAACTGGAAAAGAATAACCTTCACCCTGGGAATTCTGTTTTTGCTTTTTGTTTTTTTCACCGTTCCCGATCATTTCTTAAAGGAACATTTGTACCACCATATTCTGAAGAAGCACTTGTTTCGCATTTTCCTGTGGACATGGGGTGCCTTTGTCGTGTTGTATTTTGTGGAAACGAATCTTGCTTTAAGCAACCTTTTGCAAAATAATCACCATGTGATTCTGCTTATGGCGGTTCTTATGGGTATCATCCCCGAGTCAGGACCCCATTTGATGTTTGTAACCCTGTTTTCAAAAAACTTGTTGCCATTCAGTATTCTGCTTGCCAATTCGATTGTTCAGGACGGACATGGAATGTTGCCCCTACTGGCAGAATCCAGAAAAGATTTTGTGAAAGTAAAAATCATCAACATCCTGGTTGGGTATCTGGTTGGTTTTCTTTTAATGCAATTTAATCTGTAACGCCACGAAACGTCAGTGCATTGAATTATCCTTCAGCATAAATCGTCTGAGGGGTTGATTCTCTGTTACCAGTCGTAGGTGTTTCATTCCCATGCATAGAGATCATCCAGGTCGTCTTCAAACAGAGTATAGGGATCGTTGTAAAATCTCAGAAAATCCGGTACGCTTTTATGTCCCGGAAAAGGAGCGTAATAATGGGTTGGGCTGTGGATATCGTTTCGCCATACCAACACATAGGCCAGCTGTTTATCTCCCTCTTTCATCACTTTCAAAAGCGTTTTGGTAAACCAGGTGCTATCGGATATCGATTCGAGGCCTGTTTCCGTAAAAGCTGCCAGTTTACCGGTTTTCAGGGCATAATCAGAAACGATTTTCAGTTTCTTTGAGGCAGCTTCAAGGTTATAGCCATCGCGGCCCAGATCGCCGTAATTATCGACTCCCACCAGATCAACCCATTCATTGCCGGGATAGCGTTCCAGGTACTCTTCCTCCGTATTAAAACGGTTGTCCGGGGAAAAGGCATACAGGAAATTATGCACCTCCAGGCTGTCGCGTAAATAGGAAACGGTAAATCTCCAAAGGGTTATGAACTCTTCTTTGGAGCAATGGGGAGCTCCCCACCAGAACCAACCCCCGTCAAATTCATGGTAGGGCCTGAAGATCACTGGGGCCAATGTTCCATCGGCACCCCGGATGCTGTTCGCCCATGTTGCAATCGTAGTCAGGATTTCTTTGTAATGATCATGAGCTTTGCCCCCAGGTATGATATGTTTCACAGCAGGTTCTGAGATGCTGTCGCGCCAGTAAAACCCCCCTCCGGAAACCGGATTGGAAAAATGCCAGGCTATAGTGGTAAGACCTCCCCGGTTATAGGTATGGACTACATTTTCCCGGAGTTCTTCCATGGCCGCTTCGATGGCTTCGCGGGATCTTCCGGAAAATCCTCCGAAATCCGCGCCAATCACTGCAGGATGGGAGCCGCAGACCGATTTTACGTCCGAACGGTTTTCGTCACCACTCCATCCATGCCCGTAGAGAGTGGCATTCTGATGCGCAAAAAGGGTATGGTTCTTGGATAATCGTTTTAGGTTTCTAAACAAAGCAACCGTTTCCCTGGTTGCCTTTGGGTCTATCGGCCCTTTCCCGTCCGGAGTCTCCCCGGAACAAGATAACAAAATGGCAACCATGCAAATACCCCCGAAAAATTTCATCTGTCCTGTTTTTTTCTGATTTTAACCAAAACTAATGGCTTTTTACGAAATTTGCAACGTTATCTTCTGTTCATTTCTGCTCATTCAAATATTTCCATATCTTAGCCTGAGCTATTCATAAATTGTAAAAAATATGAATAACGCTCAGGTTAACCCCGACTTAGATGAAGTTAAACGTTGGAAGAAAGGTTTACTGAATCTTAGTCGCTGTCGGAGACAGGAATAATTCATGAATTATTCGGGTTATTAGCGAAACTATTCCGATCCATGCCATGAGTCGAACCTGTTTAATTACCGGGGCAGCCAGCGGACTGGGACGGGCTTTTGCCTTGCTCTTCAGTCAGAAATCCTATGACCTGATCCTTGTGGATAAAGACCGGAAAAACCTGGAAACGGTACAACAAGAGATTGTTCAGGTATCGGGTCAGGTTTCCTGGATAATCCATCAGGATTTAAGCATCCCGGGATCGGCGCAAATCGTCTATGAGAACATCAAAAGCCGGGGTTTTTCCGTTGATGTGCTGATCAACAATGCCGGATTTGGAATTTTCGGACTCTTTTCAGCCGTTTCATTCGAAGCCATTACAAACCTTGTGGGTCTGTCCGTTGTAACAACCAGCCAGCTCACCCGGCTGTTTTTACCGGAGATGATCGAAGCCCGGTGGGGGCGCATTCTGTTTGTTTCTTCCCTGGCTGCTTTTCAGCCGGCTCCTGTCATGTCGGTTTATGCAGCTTCCAAGGCATATCTCCTATACCTGGGGGAAGCCCTGGCCAATGAAACCAGGCATACTGGAGTTACCGTAACCGTGCTTTGCCCAGGCATGATCCATACCAATTTTCAGCAAACAACCGGAAACAAAGAACCACAAATCCGATGGAATATATCCCGTGTCGAACAGGTAGCCCGGGTTGGATACCGCGCCCTCATGAAAGGAAAAACCCTGGCAATTCCCGGTGTTTTCAACCAAATTATCGCCCGTTTATACCGGTTCTTTCCCCGCAGAATCTTCCCTTCCCTGGTACGTAAGATTCATGAAAAAAATCGCTTGTCATAAAAAAAGGGCCCTATGACGGCCCTTTTCTTTTGAATCTGTGTTGTACTATTTCTTAAGTATTTTCCCAAGAACCTTGTCTTTATCCAGTTTCCTGGTGCAGAAAAACCAGTCGTAACATGTCACCTCTTCATCGGCTGATTCCATACGTTCTTTGGCTGTACCACAAGACCCGGCTGTGGGAACGATGACATCATCCCCCGGTTGCCAGTCTGCAGGTGTTGCAACGTTGAATTCATCGGCTGTCTGCAAGGCAACAACGACACGGTACAACTCCTCAAAATTCCTGCCCAGGCTTAACGGATAGTAAATGATCGTACGAATAATCCCTTTGGGATCAATAAAGAATACGGCCCTCACTGCTTTGGTTGAATCCTCATTGGGCTGAATCATGCCGTATTTTTTGGCCACATCCATCTTGATATCTTCAATCAGCGGAAAGGTTACTTCGATGTTTTTCATCCCTTTGTACTCAATCTTTTCCTTGATGGTCCGAAGCCAAGCTATATGGCTGTATAACCCATCAATGGATAAACCTATCAACTTACAGTTTGCCTTTTCAAAGCGTTCCTGCATGGACGCAAATGTCATGAACTCAGAGGTACATACCGGAGTAAAATCGGCCGGATGGCTGAACAAAATCACCCAATCTCCTTTGTAATCCTGGGGAAAATTAATCTCACCCTGTGTGGTTACCGCTTTAAAGGCAGGCGCAGGATCACCAATCCTGGGCATGGAAATAACTTCCTGCTCTTTTAATTCTTTCTTTTCTTCCATTTTTCTTACTTTTTAAAATTTACATATATTCTATATTTGAAAACAATTCTTTATGCCATATGTTTAAATTATTTCTCTTCAAATAAAAAAAATCCTCACTTTACCGGCTTTAATTGTTTATAAACTAATAAATAAAATTACCTTTGTACAGATTTATATAAAAAATGAGTATCTTGCTCAAGTGTTAAGGAATTAGAATTTATTTGAACTTTGAAGACGTGCAGAACATTTCCTCTCGATACCATAATCTATCTACAGGAACGCTGAAATAAGTAAAGTACTGCCACCGAAAATTTTCGTAAATAAATACTAAGTACTGTTTTACAACTGCTTATGCAGTTATTTTGAAATTATTAAAACATTAAAAAATGAACATTTACGTTGGAAATCTTCCTTTTAAAATTGAAGAAGAAGATTTAAGAAAAATTTTTGAAGCTTACGGAGAGGTAGAATCCGTAAAAATTATTAGCGACAAGTTCTCCGGGAGAAGCAAAGGCTTCGGTTTTGTTGAAATGCCTGATGACGATGAGGCCAGGAAATCAATCGATGAATTAAACAACACGGAATTTGAGGGTAGGAATATTGTGGTAAACAAAGCCCGCGAAAGATCGGAAAACAGAAGAAATTTTAACCGTTCTTAAACCCTTTATCATGAAAGGAAAAATAAAATGGTATGATAAAATCAAAGGATATGGTTTTATTGTATCAGAAACCGGGGAAGATATCTTTGTTCATCGCACCGGTTTAAAAAATCCCACCCTCGGTTTGAATGAGGGGCAGGAAGTAGAATATGAAACACGCGAGGGCGATAAAGGTACAATCGCCGTCAATGTAGAATAGAACAACAGAGGTCCGATCAATATCGGGCCTTTTTTATTCCTTTACGCCCCCTGTTTTTTGTGATTTTCTCGTTTCCCTTTTGCGCTTTCCTGAAGAGAAAACAAGCATGTTTTTTATTCATCCTGAGGAAAAATGCAACCCTCTTCGAAGCTCCTTCTCCATTCAAAGTTCAGGCATAGAAAAGATACCCAGCACCGGAACAAAACCATAGGATAACATATCGTTGAATCGAAACCTGTTTTTTCCGATCCTGAGTATCGGCGTTTGAATCCATTTCCTTTTCGTTGCCATAACGATTCGAAGGGGAAATCGTTTTGTCCCGGCTTTTCAACAATTGGGTAAAAAACTTTTTCCCATGACACCCGATCCAACCATTTTTATGTCAGAAAATTCCATTCTGCAGTGAATTGAATGCCCTAATTCTGACATTACAAAACCATGAAAACAATTGTTTTATTTTTTTGTCTGCTCTCTCTCACCCTGTTTGTGCATGCACAGGGAATTATTCACGGGAAGGTTGTTACGAAAGCCGGGCAACCAATTCCCGGGACCAATCTATTTCTTGAAGGCACATACGACGGAGCCAGTTCCGATTCGCTCGGATATTTCAGCTTTACGACTTCAGAAAGCGGGAAACAGTTACTTACGGCTACCTTTATCGGGTACAAATCCTGGCATAAGGAGGTTTATCCGGAAGGATCCATAGAGGTAACGATCATCATGGAAGAGAGTGTCAATGCGCTGGATGCAGTGACCATTACAGCCGGCAGTTTTGCGGCTGCTGATGAAACGCGGGCATCGATTATGGAGCCGCTGGATATCTATACCACAGCCAGCGCCAATGGCGATGTTATGGCTGCCATGCGGACCATGCCCGGTACGCAGGCCGCTACCGATGACGGCCGGTTGCTGGTTCGGGGCGGCGATGCCTATGAAACCCGTACCTATATTGATGGATTGGCAGCAGCAAAACCGTATTATTCAAAAACACCCGATGTGGCTACCCGGGGGCGGTTTGCCCCTTCCCTGTTCAGCGGTGTGATGTTCAGTTCCGGCGGCTATTCCGCCCAATACGGGCAGGCTCTGTCGTCGGTTCTAATTCTCGATTCGAACGACCTGGCTCCCGAAGATGTGACCGGTTTGTCCCTGATGACCATTGGCGGGGAACTAAACCGGACCAAACGGTGGAAAAATGCTTCCTTGAGTCTTTCCGGCGGCTATATGAACCTTGGAGTCTACGATAAGATATTCAACAGTTCTGTAGACTGGCAGCAACCGGTTGAATCAATCAGCGCCACCGCGGTATACCGTTACAAGACCAAATCAAACGGCATGGTCAAAGGATACCTTACGGCCGACTGGGGCGACCTGGCATACAATGTCCCCGATGGACAACCCGGCAGTTTGCTCCAGATAAAAAACAGCGGGGGAACCGCTTATTCGAACCTTTCTTACCGGGATTGTTTTTCCGAGAAATCATGTTATAAAATCGGCGTTTCATCAACCTATCAGAACAACTTTACCGGACTTGGTGAAGATAAAATTGACACCCGCGAACTTCATGTGGAATCACGAATTTCGGTTGTTCACGACCTTTCGGAAGGAGTTAAGTTAACCTGGGGAATGAATGAAACGTTTCGTACTTATAATCAGGAGTATGCCGAATATCAGGGCAATCGTTACAGCACCTGTTTCACCGACCACCTGGTGGGTGCTTTTGTGGAAAGTGAAGTAAAATTCAGCAAGAAGTTAGCTATTCGCCCGGGAATACGTTCAGAGTATTCATCGGTAATCAACAAGTGGAATTTCGCACCGCGTTTTGCAATGGCTCTGAAAACCGGCGAGGAAAGTCAGCTTTCCGGGGCTTTCGGGTTGTATCACCAGACACCCCAGCCCAATTATCTGAAACTCCGGACAGCCCTTGGATTTGAGAAGTCACTCCATTATATCCTGAGTTATCAGTGGGGCGATGTGCGTTCCCGTTTGTTCAGGGGGGAAGTGTATTATAAAACGTATAGCAACCTGATAACATATGAATTGGGTGATTACGGGTTGCCGGTGAATATGCAAAACACCGGAAACGGGTATGCCGGAGGAATCGATATTTTCTGGCGAGACCGGGAAAGTATCCGGGGATTCGACTACTGGATAACCTATTCCTACATTGACACAAAAAGGAAATACGAGTACTATCCGGAGAAAGTAACTCCCGGCTTTATTTCAAACCATACTTTCTCCGTTGTAGGAAAATATTGGATAAGCAAAATTAGCACCCAGGTGGGTTTTTCCTTCACGGCTACCGGAGGACGTCCCTACGACAAACCCGAAACTCCTGAATTTATGGACGGAAAAACCAAAGCGTACTCCGACTTAAGCCTCAACCTGAGCCATGTCTTTTACATCGGCAATCAATATTCCGTTCTTTACTGTTCGGTCACCAACCTTCTTGGTAATGATTCGGTGTTAAATTACCGGCCGTCCAGCCTGGCCGATGCCCAGGGGAACTACACCCTGATTCCGGTAAAACGGGACCTTAAACGAATGATTTTTATCGGTCTCTTTCTAAGCTTCTGATTCATCCGGTTGATCCCAAAAATCCGACATTTCGGAAACAAATACTTTCAATTCTATAAGAACAAAATCAAATTTGAAAAAACCGTAAATAAAAAACCATGAAAAGAATGATTGTTTTGCTTGTCGCTCTTGCTTTTTTTGCCGGCCTGGGATATGCTTCAGATTATGAAAAAACAATGGCCTCTGCGCTTGAGAAAATGTACCGGTCCACTTCGCCGGAAGAACTTACCCGGATTGCCAATGAATTCAGCCGGATTGCCAATGCTGAAAAAGATCAATGGCTTCCCTCCTATTATGCCGCTTTTTGTCATGTGAGAGCTACTTATTTCGGAGAAAACAAAGCCGAAGAAATCCATCAATACCTCGATCAAGCACAGAATGAGTTAAACAAAATAGTAACGAAACATTCCCGTGAATCAGAAATCCATGTTTTGCAGGCCCATATTTATCAGTTGCGGATTACTGATATGGCTGCCGGAATGAAGTTTTCATCCCTGGCCAACGAAAGCCTGGCTGTGGCCAAACAACTGAATCCGGATAATCCCCGGGTTTATTATGTACAAGGCATGAATATTTTTCATACTCCGGAAGCTTTTGGGGGAGGTCCGGAAAAGGCAAAACCGCTTCTTGAAAAAGCTGCTGCTTTGTTCGAAAACGATCCCCCTAAGAACGATCTCAGACCCTCATGGGGTGCCGAACATAATGCTGAAATGTTGTTGTCATGCAATTCGGGTAAATAAAATTGGGTTAAAAAATATACCCCCCTGACTTTGCTATTCTTTTAACAAAACGTATCTTTTTCGGAAATTATGCTGGCGAAAAAACATTCATTCATAAACTGGGGGATTGCTGCCATCGTGTCCATCCTGATCGGTATCGTTACCATGCTCCTGATGGGAGGCTCCCTGAAGGTTCCCTTTGAGGTATATGCCTGGAATGCGGGCTATTCGCTGAGTCTCGGATTGCCTTTATTTGCCAACGGGCCTTTGTTCAACTGGTTTGAAAAAAGGTTCATCGACTGGATAAAATTCCCGGTAAAAAGTGTTTTCAGGGCATTGCTCATGCATCTTGTATATTCCAGTACCGTAATTTTAACAGTAAACTGGTTCTGGTATATCCATATGCAGCAACGTGAATGGGATAACTTCTGGGCTTATAACAAAGGTACTATTTTTGCAGAGTACATTATTTTTGTAATTATTGCAGCCATTCTATATGCGATTTCATTTTTTAAGGCCTGGAGGCAGGAGGTCTGTGATTCGGAAAAAATAAAAACAGAAGCCCTCTCATTGAAATACCAGGTTTTGCAAAACCAGGTTAATCCGCACTTCCTGTTTAACAGCCTGAATGTTTTGGATTCTCTGTTGGATACCGACGTGGCTAAAGCCAAGGAATTTACCCTGGAATTATCTCATTTTTTCCGTACTGTTCTGTATTTAAAAGACAAAGATCTGATCCCGCTAAAAGAAGAGATCGATTTTGTAAAAAAGTATATTTACCTGCAGCAGATCCGCTTTGGAAAAGCCCTGGAGGTTGAAATCGTTGTCCGTAAAAACATGACAGGAAATGTCATTCCCTTGTCCCTGCAAGCCCTGGTAGAGAATGCGATTAAACACAATGAAATATCCAGGGCATCGCCTCTGAAAATAATGATTGCTGTTACCGATAACCATACCCTGATGGTTGAGAATAACATTCAGCCGAGAAACGCCACTGAGCCTGGCAATAAAACGGGATTGAAAAACCTGGCGGGCAGGTACGAATACCTGACAGGGAAAAAAGTGGAAATAATACAACATTCCACCTATTTCAGGGTAATTTTGCCATTAATCCAATTAGATTAGGCATCTATGAAAGCATTAATTGTGGAAGATGAACCCCTGGCAGCGGCACAATTGGCAGCCCATCTGACAGCTTTGAGGCCCCAATCGGAGATACTGGCTGTTTGTGATACCGTGAAAGCAACCGTCGACTGGCTTAAAAATAATCCCCCTCCGGACCTGGCTTTCTTCGACATTCAATTGGGAGATGGTTTAAGTTTTGAAGTATTTAACAATGTGAAATTCAATACGCCGGTGATTTTTACCACGGCTTACGACCAATATGCAATCCAGGCTTTTAAAGTAAACAGCATCGACTACCTGTTGAAACCCGTTGAACGCTATAAACTGGATAACGCTCTGAAAAAATTTGATCGCTTCAACCAACATGCAACAACTCCTCTGAGCCCTGAAATACTTGAAAAAATCGTTGCTTCCCTGAAAAGCAAAAATTTTAAAGAACGGTTTCTGGTTAAAGTGGGAACCCATCTTCGTATTATCGAGGTAAAAGACATTCTTTATTTTTACAGCTTTCAAAAAGGAACGTTTTGTAAAAGTTCCGAAGGAAAAGATTACCTGATGGACCAGAGCCTTGAGCTTGTTGAAGAGCTGGTAGATCCATCCGGATTCTTTCGTATCAACCGGAAATACCTGGTATCGCTAAATGCCATTGAAGATGTAATAGCCTACAGCAATTCACGGTTTAAATTAAAGGTTAAGCACCCGGTGGATGACAATTTCCTTGTAGCAAGGGAAAAAGTCAAAACTTTTAAAAAGTGGGTGGAGGGATACTAAAACAGGCTCAAAGTCTGTTGTTGACAATGTTGTTATAAATGGAACCAAACTGTATCCTGATCCCTGCTCCGGCCCTCACTTCAAACGTGGAGGGCAACTGGACTTTATTCATTAAAATATCTTCCAGAGAAAGCTCCTCTTTGGAAAGATAGATCTGATCGTGGATGTTTTCAATCCGGAAATCGAAATTTACCGAAAATCCCCGGATAATTCGTATGGATAATTCGGTATCGAGAGTGATCCTGTTTTTGGTAATGTCGTGTAAGTAATGGGAAGCATTCAAGCCTGCTTCAATTTCTCCCCAGGTATGCACCAATTGAAGATCTAGCTGTAACGATTGCTCCCATAAGCGCTCCCGGAACTTTCCGTAAATGGTCTCCTCATAGTATTTTTTCCATTCAGGCCCGATGTAATAGGCGATCGTAAACACTTTTCTGTCTTCAATATCCCAGGGAAATATGTTGTATTCCACAGCCGGTTTCAATGATAATGAATAGAAGATATTGCTGTAGTTGCTGTTGGAATAACTCAGGAATGCTCCGGCTGACCAACGGGAAGAGAGACTGTGCACGACACTGGATGAATAATTATTGCTGATATTTTCTGAACGGTACGAGTCATCATCACTTATATATTCAACAATGCGTTTGCTCCGTCGTCCGCTGTTTCGGATCCGCCAGTCCCTGGTTACTTTATCGGCTCTCAGATTGATCCAGTAGTTGAAATTTTTCCGGCTTTCTTCAAGATTTATGTTCCCGTTAAAATCACCCCGGAAGGTCCAGTGGTTCCATGGATCTTTCGTATCCGTGAGTTCCACATTTTCTGTTTCCGCATAACGAATCTGCATTTTATCCGAAACAGACGATTCATTGACAAAAGGCATAAGCCCCTTTTTCAGGGTTTCTACAAGGATATCCCTTGTTTCTTCCCGGGTATCACTCGAGGCGGAGGTACAGGTAATCGTGAAATTACCTAAATTTTCAAAAGTTCTGTTGTTGTACATCATGGAGTATACATTCCCTCCGCTTCCGCTCCTTCTTTGGGTTATGATGATCTGCACATCGGCAACTGCCGGATCATTGACAAAATCAACAAACTGCAGGTTTCTGCGGAGATAATCAAAATCAAGCCGTATTCCTTCAATGAACACTCTGGGCTTTCCTTCTTTTTTTTCAAATGAATAGAGAACCGTTGATTCTGGTTTTACATCTCCAGCATTTCCTATAAAACTGGATACTACCAAAAAAAATACAAACAGATACTTACCTCTTTTTATTTTCCCCATAACAATTTTGGATCATTCTTATTTGTGATCGTTCCCTGAATCCGATTTGATAATACAACACGTTCTTCGAGCAAGGGATTATTAATCTATCCTTCCAGGTCCATTGGTTTAATTTCCGTTGCTAAAATAATACGATCATCCAGAAAACACAATTCCTGTCATTCCTTTTCAATAAACAACATCATTGTTAACGTATTGTTTAAACAATCGTAAGAACTGCTGAAATAAAAAAGGGAGAGCCGTTAAAAATTGTTAAATGAACGGTTTGTTGAAACAAACGGCCTGAGGTTCCGTAATTTTTAGTTGGCTTTGTAGTATAATTTTATTGTGGACTTAATGGGGTTGATTGGTTAATGAAAGCTACAAAGTTGGGAAGGTCATTTGTTGTTTGTCTTTTAAGAGGGAAGCGGTGGCAGTGAACCACCGCTTTTTTTTTGAAACGAGTATGGTTAATATTCACGCCCAGGATGATTATTAATCCCGGCAGCTATCGGGATGCGAGTTATCCCGATGGTTATCGGAACGGGGTTCGTGTGCTTCAGGCAGACCGGCTACGTGTACCCCTCCTGTTTCCGATTAAACAGAACGTTAAAAAGAGAATACAGGTTAAACAATAAATGGTTAATTTTGTCATTCATTCATACAATGAAGCGAATCGTAACATATTTAAGAACAGGAGTAGGATGGATTCTTCTTGTACCGGTATATATTTATAAATACATCATATCACCCCTGACCCCTGCTTCCTGCAGGCATTACCCGACCTGCTCGGAATATGCAATCCAAGCGATAAAGATTCATGGTCCGTTTGCAGGATTCTGGTTGGGGACAAAAAGGATCTTCCGTTGTCACCCCTGGGGAACCAGTGGGTACGACCCGGTTCCTCCCAAAGAACCCACGCGCATAAAAAAGGGAAATCCGTGATTCCGACGTTTTTGCCGTTCATAAATTAAAACTAATTTTACACAAACGGGTACCGATGGGTGCTTACCATAAAAACAAAGCTATGATGAAGAAATTCTTGTTGTCGATTCTTATCGGGCTCATGGTTACCGGATGTAGAACCGACAAAAAAGCAGATACCGGGAATCAAAAACCGGTGATTACCGTAAGTATCTTACCTCAAAAAACTTTTGTTGAAAAAATTGCAGGCGATGATTTTAAAATCAACGTTTTAATACCGCCGGGAGCCAGTCCGGCATCCTATACTTTACTGCCTTCCCAGCTTACAGACATTGCCCATTCGATTCTGTGGTTCCGCATCGGCCATATCGGATTTGAACATTCATGGAAAGAGAAAATTGCGCAGGCAAACAGACAAATGAAAGTCGTTGATTTATCAGAAGGTCTTAATTTGATAGCAGCCACTACGGGAATCGTTCAGAATCCGGTTCAGACAGAAGGAGTGGATCCCCACATCTGGTTATCCCCCCAAATGGTTAAAAAAATGGCTGCAAAAATCCGCAATATCCTCACCGGTATATACCCGGAAAGAGCAACTTTTTATACAGAAAGATACACCCGGTTTATGAAAGAGATCGACACCCTCGATATTGAATTACGAAAGATCCTCCGGGATTCCGAAGGCAAAACCGTACTTGTTTTCCACCCATCCCTGACCTATTTTGCCCGTGATTATCATTTGCATCAGATCTCCCTTGAACCCGGAGGAAAAGAACCTACCCCCCAACATATAAAGAAGGTCGTGGACATTGCCAACCAAAAAAACATTCAGAGTATTATGATTCAAAGCGAGTTAGACAAGGAACATGCACGGATTTTTGCTGAAGAAATCAACGGGGAAATCATACAGGTATCTCCCTTGGATCCCGAGTGGGCTGCAAACCTGATACATATAGCAACGATTATTAAAGACAGATTTTAATGGATCCACTTGTTGAACTAAAGAATGCAGACCTGGGGTACGACAAAACACCGGTTCTTGAGAATGTGAATCTTCGGGTTTTTCCAAAAGATTTTATCGGAGTGATTGGCCCAAACGGAGGGGGAAAAACAACCCTTCTGAAAGGGATCCTGGGACTCATTAAACCGCTTAAGGGGACGATTACTTACCCCCAAAGCCAAACCCCTCTTCGCCGCTCTTTCGGGTACCTGCCACAGGTTAAATACATCGATAAAAAATTCCCCATTACCGTTTTCGATGTAGTACGTTCCGGGGCAATGATGCAAGGGAAAACCCTACAGAACAAAAGAAACGAAAAAAAACGGGCCGAAGAATTGCTAGCACAAATGGGTATCAGCGATATTCGTAACCGGGCCATCGGCGACCTCTCGGGAGGCCAGATGCAACGCGTATTCCTGTGCAGAGCCCTGATCAGCAACCCTGCATTGCTGATCCTCGATGAACCCGATACTTTTGTGGATAACCGGTTTGAAGGAGAATTGTATGAAAAACTCAAACTCCTGAACCAACAAATGGCCATTATTCTGGTTTCCCATGATCTGGGAACCATATCGACCTATGTGAAAACCATTGCCTGTGTAAACCGGCAGGTTCATTATCACCTTTCGAATAAAATAACCAATACACAGCTGGAAGCTTATCGCTGTCCAATTCAGATTATTACCCATGGAGAAGTACCCCATACGGTATTAAAAAGACACACTTAATATGCAGGAACTCATACAACTTTTTTCGTACGATTTCTTCCAGAAGGCTTTTGTTTCAGCTATCCTGGCCAGTATTTCCTGCGGTATTGTAGGCACTTACATCGTATCACGCCGCATCGTTTTTATCAGCGGGGGAATCACCCATGCTTCATTCGGAGGCATCGGACTGGCATTTTTTCTGGGATTCAGTCCGGTGCTGGGCGCTGTGATCTTTGCGGTAATATCCGCCCTGGGAATTCAATTTTTTACCCATAAAGGAGATCTGCGTGAAGATTCCTCCATTGCTATCTGGTGGTCTCTGGGAATGGCTATCGGCATTATTTTTACGTTTATTACGCCGGGATATACGCCAAACCTCATGAGCTTCCTTTTTGGAAATATCCTCACCGTCTCAACAGCCGAAATCTGGATGATGCTTTCGTTGGATATTCTGGTCGTGTTGTTCTTTGGAGTGTTTTACCGTATCATTCTTTACATCGCTTTTGATGAGGAATTTGCACGGGCTGCCCAATTACCGGTAACCCTGTATAATTATCTTTTGATTGTAATCATCGCCCTTACCGTTGTCTTCAACATCCGGGTGGTAGGTATTATCCTGATCCTTTCGCTCCTCACTCTTCCGCAGGCTACGGCCAACCTCTTTACCCGGAATTTTAAATCCATGATCCTGCTTTCAACCTTTTTTGCTTTCGTGGGAACCATGACCGGATTAATGATTTCTTACTTCGCAGATATCCCTTCCGGAGCTGCTATCATCTTTACACTGATTATTATCTTCGGCATCTTACGATTAATCCGTTACTTCTGACCCGCATCACATGACCCGGTTTTTCGTGAGGTATACGGATCTCCGGAAGGGAGCACAGGGATCCCTGAATGGACCGGTTGTGGAAATACCTTGACCCCTAATCCGAAAACGAAACCCGGAGTGTGAGGAAATTCCCCGGGATGAAATACCAATAAAAAAATCGAATTCCTGACTGAAAATGAAGGTTTTTCTAAATAATCTTATAATTTTGTTTAAAAACCGGGCATTCAGGTGCTCCAAAAGCGGGAATCGTTGTATATACGAATCCCGGGAGGTGTAGATACGGGGGGTATGGAATCATTTAATTACCGGAAAAAGAATCGGTGTTTTAGGAGAAAATTTCAATAATCAATCAATTCGAAATTACTTTCATGCAGCTGCTTCACGTTGTGAAGCAGCTTTTTTTATTGTCTGCGGGTTTCTTCCTGTGGTTGTGAATCCGGGATCTGGTCCGGTCCTTTCCTGTTTGATTCCGGGATCCCTTAATTTCTTTACTTCCCGGGGATTGTCTTAGAGGCTATTCAATTCTTTCTGTTCAATATCTTTAAAATACTTCACGGTTTTTACTTTCAATTCCAGGGTAGCTTCTTCATCGCAAACGATCATTCCCCTGGGGTGATTCTGAAGTGCTGAAACCGTCCACATATGATTCACGCCTTCTTCCACAACTTTTTGGAGAGCTCTGGCTTTGTTCATTCCGCTGATGACAATGACCACCTCTTGTGCCTGCATGATGGTATCCACGCCAACGGTAAGGGCTGTTTTGGGCACTTTCGTGATATCCCCCTCAAAAAACCTGGAGTTGGCTGAAATGGTATCATCAGTTAACGTTTTTACACGGGTTTTTGATTGCAGGGAGGACCCGGGTTCGTTGAAAGCGATATGACCATCCGGACCAATCCCTCCCAGAAAAAGATTCACTCCACCATACGCTTTGATCTTTTCTTCATAAACGGCACACTCCGCAGCAAGGTCCACAGCATTTCCATTGAGAATATGAATGTTCTCTTCCGGAATATCAATATGGGAAAAAAGGTTGTCTTTCATAAAATAATGATAACTCTGGGGATGATCTTCGGGAATTCCTACATATTCATCCATATTGAAAGTGACCACATTCCGGAAAGACAATTTTCCCTGTTTAACCAATTCAATCCATTCTTTATAGACTCCTACGGGAGATGAACCGGTGGGCAATCCCAAAACAAACGGATTCTCAGAAGTGGGCGAACAGGCGTTGATTTTGTCCGCAATATACCGCGCTGTCCATTTACTCAAATGGGTGTAATCTTTGTGAATTAGTATTCTCATTGTATTGGATTTTTTGGATTTAACCTCGGATTAAAAATAACAAAAATACCTTTTTATTGATCAATACGAACCATTATGTTGCATAAAAAAGGGTTTCTGTTCTTTCATGTCCGGTAAATTGACCGTAAAAGATACGGTTTGAGTCTTTCAGATCTGCAACAATTCATCCGGAGAGGTTTCCAGCCTGAACGCCTCCCTGAGAAATTGTTCCACATTCATTTCACGCATAAAGACCAGTCCATGGGTTGCCCGCAACAAAGGGATTTCGCTTTGATAAAAGAAGTTTTTACCCAGGAGAAACTGAATTTGCTTATGCTGTTCAACCCATATTTTTTGGGTCAGGGTACTGAATTTGCCGTCCAGTTGGTAACTGGGAAAAGAGGCATGAACCTGGCTCACATAGCATTCCTCAAAGGATTTATCAAGGGTTGCCAGGGCATTCAGCGACACCGGGATGATGACCTCAACCTCCGAGGGATGGTAACGAAACCAGACATTCCGGTAGCCGTGAATTCTGAGGGTTGACAGGTCTTCTTCCCGGCTCCACTCTTTCACGGCTCCTGCGATTGCCTGCAAAACTTTATAATGAGTATCCGGGCCGCTTCCCTGAGGATCCATGGCAAGACTGATCACGGTTGGTTTGTATTTCCTGAACTCATTCAGGATTGGCATCACATCGCGGGCTTTATCCGGTTTGCCTCCAAATAAACCGGCCTGATAGAATCCAAGCCTCAAATGATGAATATTCTTTATCGGAACCCCGTAATGAGCCCATACCAGTTCTTCCTCCAGTTCCCGGATCATTCCTTTCAGCTTTTGTATCTTCGGAGGATTGATACTGCCGTCGTAACTCTGGGAAAGATTGAACAGTATCTCATTCATCGCATCGCTCAGTTGATCTCTGTTTTTCACCTCCCAGATTTCCACGATAGCCCGGATCAGGCGGTGGCATACACCCCGGATTTTTTCTTCCCTGTTATTGGCTGCTATATTATCCAGATAATGGTAAACATCTTTATCCCATTTATATTTATATCCTTCGTCAAAAAAATCCGGGTACCCGACCATTTGTATTTCTCCTTTGCGGAGCAAATCCCTGGTCTTATGAAGCAATTCATCCAGAAAGTGGTTGGTTACAGCGGTGAATCCTGAGGTCATCACGGCAAAATGCATTTCATTGGTAGGATCCCTTTGCTGTCGGTTTGTGGCCGGCATCAGGCCCAGCATGATGTCGTCGTGATGAGGACCGGTATGATAATATACCTGGTGGGTATCCCGGACCATTCCTTTCTTTAATTTTTCTGTGATGGAGTCAATTACGCTCTGCACAGTATGATCATCCAGTCCGGGAATCAAGCGGCAGTATGGATCATTTTTCAGGTCTTCCACCGTTACTTTGGAACCAAATTTATTGATCTTTTTGCAGAGATCAATCACTGCCCGTTCTGTTTTTTCATGGTTCCACGGGCTTCCTGTATAGTATTCCCGAATGGTATCTTCCAGCTTTACAGTGGCTCCCTGGGTAAGATAAAACCGGCTGTTTCTCAGTTTTTGCAGAGCCGTAGCAGGAAACATATTAACCGGTTCACGCTGAAGCGAATCACGAACAATATCGGCTATGGCTTCACCGGCAGCATATACAATTGCCACACATTCGGGATTATAGGTTATCGTTTCCAACCCGATGGTAATGACCAATCGGTTTCTTGAGATCTCGATTCCTCCCAGATCTGCCGCCGTCACGGCCTGGATTTCGAAATTCGTAGAGGTCAGACGGGTGGTCGAGAAATGATCGGATCCCCGGGTATTGAATCCGATGTGCCCTTCCGGACCTATATCGCCCATAAAAAACCCGATCCCTCCTTTATCCCTTATTTTCTGCTCATACCTGGCACACCAGTCATCAATTCTGAAAATCGATTCTTGCTGTAACTGATCCAGTTTATTTTTTGCTTCACGATACCGCAATGAGAGATCAATTTTATATTCCGGAAAGATCTCCCGGTATCCTCTCCCCTCAGCCAGTTCAATTTCATCCGAATTGATCAGCAAAGCTCTTTCGGGGTTGAATCCCATGCCTTCAAGGTAATATTTCGCAACATGGTTGTATAAACTGTTGTGTTGTTTGGAACGAATCGGATAAAACTCACCCGTCTGAACAAAATGCAACCGGCTGAAATCAGGCCTCCCAACACCTCCCAGTCCATATTTCTTCAGGACATCCTGTACCTTTCCGGTATCCCAATTTTCCAGAAGCATCCGGGTGGTTGATATAAAATACTGGGCAGATTTCCCTGCCGGAAGCGTAATCACTCCTTCGGGATTCAGGAATACATACTCAAAAAACCGCAGCGATGAAAGTAACCCAAGCTGGGGAAAACTTTTTACAGCAATATACGGTATCTTTGTGGTTACTTCTTTAACTTCCGACAAATCAAAAAAGACCTTTTCTACGTTACTAAGTTTTTTTTTCATTTTTTTATTTCGATAAAATCAGTCGTTTCTTCACGAGACAGGTTGCTTCACCCTTGCACCAGAATTTGCGTTCCGGATAAAATATATTTCAAACTACCTGTTTCTTCATTGTTCTAAATTCGTTTTGACAAAATACCTAAAAAAATCAGAATATTTTCCGCTTAGTATAGGTTTCGATCCCAATTCTTTATATTTTTATTTCATCGTATTAGCATTGTTTCTTTTAGCGGCATAAGATATCTGCTATGCGGGCAAACCTGCCTGCCGGGCAGGCAGGTAATTGTAACTCCTCGCAGCAGAGCTGGCGAGGAATCCGATTCCGTTAAGGATTTTTTTTGTATTTTGTTCGCTTACCCCGTGGCAGAGCCAACGGGGAATGCGCTCACCGGAATTCATTCTTTTCCCATGGGTATACGGATGGGTATTCGTTTTATCACTTCAAAGCAACAATAAAAAGCTGTATCATGAATATAAAAAAAACCGCTGTTATTCTGTTGATTTTACATCTTTCGTTTTTTTTGCATGCGCAACAGAAGAAAAATATTTATATTCCCGACATTCCTGGTTATAAAACATTAAAATGTGATTTCCACACACATACTGTTTTTTCTGATGGGTTGGTCTGGCCCACTGTTCGTATTGCTGAAGCCTGGTTGGAAGGGCTGGATGCCCTAGCGATTTCCGAGCATATTGAATACCGGCCTCATTCAACCGACATTAATGCGGACCACAACAGAGCGTACGAAATAGCCAAACCTATTGCTGACCGTCAGGGCATTATACTGGTTAAAGCTGCTGAAATAACCCGACAAATGCCCCCGGGGCATCTAAATGTTCTGTTCATAGAAAATGCAAACCTCCTGGAAAGGGATGGTGTTTTTGAAGCGCTGCAGGAAGCAAAAGACCAGGGAGCTTTCATATTCTGGAATCATCCGGGCTGGAAATCCCAACAGCCCGATACAACCTTATGGTGGGATGAACATACCCAATTGCTGGAAAAAGGGCTGATGAATGGAATTGAAGTATATAATTCCAATGAATATTACCCTGAAGCACTTGACTGGGCGAATGAAAAAAAACTTACTATCCTTTGTAATACCGATTTACACGTGCCGGTTCAGATGGCATATAATCTCTCGGAATCCCACCGGCCAATGACGTTGGTATTTGCCAACGGGAAAACGGAGGAAGCATTAAAGGAAGCACTCTTTGCCGGGCGTACCCTGGCCTGGTTCGATCACACCCTGATGGGATCCGCTGAATTGCTGGAACCCCTGTTTTTTGCCTGCGTGGAACTGGAAAATAATAAAGTCAACCTGAAAAACAAGGAGGTCGCCACCCTGTCCATTAAAAATACATCGGATGTCGATTACCGGCTCGAACTGGCTCAGCCAACAGTGGCTTTTTCATGCCCGGAAAAAATATATCTGAAGGCTCATAACACAACCCGGATAGAACTTACCGGCAATTCAGAAGAAATCAGCAATATAAAAACATTGAATATGTACTTCCTGGTTACGAATGCGTTTACACACCGGTATACAAATCTGGTGGTGAACCTGAAAGTTGAAAATTAACCAAAGTCAGTCCATGGGCTACTAATGGCACAGCTTATATCAATCTTTATATCCACAAATATATTTTATACAACCTGTGAAAAATAATACGATATTAGTATGCCATTTATCTGATTACACGCTTTTTGTAGTTATATTTATTGAATGTATTGTATTTTAACCTTTTAAATGAAAAGATGATAAAAAGAATTTTTTTTCTTCTAAGCCTGGTAGCTTTTACCGGTAACTGTGCGTATTCGCAATCAGTCGATAACATTATTGCAAAACACAACGAAGTTACCGGTCAGGATCAACTCGCAAAAATTGGAACCTACACCATCGAAGCAACCGTCAGTCAAATGGGCATGGAAATTCCCATGACCATGAAAATGAAACGCCCCGATAAATTTCTTATGGAAATGGATCTCCAGGGGCAGAAAATGATCCAGGCCTATAACGGCCATTCAGGTTGGGCACTCATGCCCATGATGAACAATGAACCCCAGGAGTTAACCGGTGACCAACTGGAGCAGGCAAAGCAACAGGCCATAATTGATGGTCCTTTTACCGACATTGAAGAGCGGGGATTAACTGCTGAACTCGTTGGAAAAGAGCAAAAACACGGAAAGGAAGTTTTCCACATCAAATTAGCAGACCCAATCGGTCAGTCACAATCCTATTTCATTGACACCGAAAGCTATTACCTGGTATCCACATCCAGAACCCTCAACACACAGGGAATGGAAATCGAAATAGAATCAATAATGAGTGATTTTCAGCCTACCGAAGGAATCCCCATAGCACGGAAAATCGAATCCGTCACACCCATGGGAAATGCCACCATAAAAATCACCGAAATTCAGTTTAACACACCCATTGACGATTCGGTATTTGAAAAACCGGGTCAAAAATAAAAATCCAACCGGATGTAGCCTGGTCGTCGGTTTATCCGTTCCCGAAAGGAAATCGGAACTCCGTTTCGCTTCGTGCACCGATTCACTGCACTTCCGGGATTCCTGCCTGGCCGACAGGAGTTCAACCATTGTCATTCAGTGCTCCGGCAGATGCCGGATCCTGAAAGCTGATTGGCAATGAATCGGTTGTCGGTTTGACAATGCCTGAATAGTGTTTGCTTTTTTTGAATTACTTTATACTGAATAAAAAACCGGATAATCTTATCTTTACACGATCAACGTTGGGATTATGAAGGAAAAGTTGTTTGGGAAAACGTTAACAGAGTTAAAGGAGATTACTGACTCCCTGGGATTTCCAGGCTACACAGCAGATCAAATGGCTGATTGGCTTTATAAAAAGCGAATCCGAGCGGTTTCAGACATGACAAACCTGTCCTTAAAGAACCGGAAAGCACTCAACCGGAACTACGAAGTGGGCCTCACACCCTACACAAAAGTCCAGGTGAGTACCGATGGAACCAAAAAATACCTTTTCCCTGTCGGTTCCTCAAAATGGATTGAAACCGCGATGATCCCCGAAAAAACAAGAAATACGGTTTGTATAAGTTCCCAGGTTGGATGCAAAATGGGATGTCTTTTTTGTCTGACCGGCAAACAGGGATTTCAGGAGCAACTCAGGGCCGGCGATATTCTCAATCAGCTCTTCAGCATAGATGAATCCGGGGAAATAACCAATGTAGTTTATATGGGCATGGGCGAACCGTTTGATAACCTGACGGAAGTATTGAAGAGCCTTCATATCCTGACGGCCCATTGGGGTTGTGGAATGAGTCCGCGGCGTATAACCGTATCGTCCATCGGCATCCTCCCGGGAATGCGCTCTTTCCTGGACCAATGCCAGGCCCATCTTGCGATCAGCCTGCACTCCCCATTCCCGGAAGAACGGCAAAAACTAATCCCGGCCCAGGCTGCTTATCCGCTATCGGCAATCCTGGAAGAACTTAAAAAACGGGATTTTGGCAAACAGCGGCGGATCTCATTCGAGTACATCCTGTTCAACGGGTTAAACGACACACCGAGACATGCCAAAGCACTGACTGCACTCCTGAAAGAAATACCCTGCAGGGTTAACCTGATTCGTTTCCACCCGTTCCCGGGAACCTCCCTGACAGGCAGTTCGGAAACCACCCTGCAGACTTTCAAGGATAGCCTGAACCGAAATGGAATCCTCACCACCCTGCGAACCTCACGCGGAGAGGATATCTGTGCGGCTTGCGGACTCCTTTCAACGAAAGAAAAAAACCGTCCCTCCTGATTGCTCCGGGAGAATTCATTCCTTCAAAACGCAAACCCGAAAAACAGAATGTTTTGAAATCTCAGCATTTGAATGTAACTTGTAAACCTCAATGATCAAACAGCTATGGAAAAAAACGAAAGATCCAACGAAAAGATATTCCTACCCAAAAATATGCTTCTTCCGAAAGAAGAAAGGTTGGAAGTAAAACAAAAAGGACAGAAGATTAAAATCGGAATACCTTCCGATTATCACAAAACAGAATACCGGGTACCGCTCACCCCCCAGGCTGTGGAATTGTTGGTCTCCTATGGACACGAGATAATGATTGAAACCAATGCCGGAAAATCAGCCAACTACAGCGATACGGAATACCAGGAAATGGGGGCTTCCATTGTAGATAAAAAAGAAGAAATATTTCAATGCGATATCATTCTTCGGGTGTCTCCCTTTGACCTGGATGAGATTCGGCTTTTGCGCGGAAACCAGTATGTTTTTTCCAACCTGGAAATCCAATCGCACTGCAAAGAATCCATTGAAATGCTGATGAAAAAAAAGATCACTACCGTTGCGTACGAATACATTGAAAATGAAAAGGGGTATCTCCCTTTTGTTCATCAGATGAGTCAGATTGCAGGCATTACCTCCGTTACCATAGCCAGTGAATACCTGAGCAATGCGCATAACGGAAAAGGGGTACTGTTTGGCGATGTTACCGGAATTACGCCGGCGGAGCTGGTTATCATCGGAACCAGTACAGCAGCAGAATTTGCTGCCAGAGTAGCCTTATCGCTGGGAATCCTGGTGAAAGTCTTTGATACATCAGTCTCGGATCTGAATACTCTGGAAGAAAAACTCGGACAACGTATTTTTACTTCGGTTTTTTATCCCAAGGTGTTAAAAAAAGCGCTGGTTTCGGCCGATGCAGTGATCGGGGCTACATCATTCAATACCACTCCAAAATTCAAAGTATCTGAAGAAATGGTGAAAACCATGAAAGAAGGAACCGTAATTATTGATCTGAACGTGAGCCAGGGAGGTTGCTTTGAAACATCCCGGTGTACAAACCTTAAAGAACCCACATTTGAAAAACATGGGGTGGTACACTACTGTGTCCCCAATGTTCCCTCCTTGGTTGCCCGCACGGCCTCCATATCCTTGAGCAACATTCTGATTCCGATATTGTTGGCAATCAGCGACTACGGAGGAGTAGACCATTACATCAAATCATCCAAAGGATTCCGCAAAGGAGTCTACCTATACCATGGAATCCTGACAAACAACGATATAGGCACCCTTTTTCATCTTCCGGTACAGGATATCAATCTTCTTCTGGCCATCTTCTGATCAGACTACGACGCATCCCCAACCAAAATCGTCATGGCGATTGCTTCGGCTACTAATCTTCCGGAAACGGCAGGTTCTGATCCCTCAGGATGAATGACAGACCCGCTGGTTATCATCGTGTACTTTCCTTCCGGGAGCTGAACTTCTGTGGCCTGGTTGTTTCCGTTCAGAATAACGAGTATTGCAGACCAGGGATCCTTGGCTTCCTTTCCGTTGATGCTGTATGCTACCACTCCGGGATAGTAGGTATCAAAAAAATGCAGGTTTTTTCTGATCATCTCCGGATCCGCCATCCGGAAGGCAGGGTGTTTTTTGCGTAGTTGAATCAGTTCGTTGAAGTAACCAAAAACATCTGCATATTCTGCTTTACGGCTCCAGTTGATCTGATTTACCGCATCGGGTGACTTATAGGAATTTGTCTCTCCGTTTTTTGTCCGGCAGAATTCCATCCCGGAATGCAAAAACGGGACACCCTGGGATGTGAGAATCACAGCTCCGGCCAGTTTCACCATTTTTTTTCTTTCGTCATCCGTAGCTTCAGGATTACTTCGTAGGAGTTTATCCCAAAGGGTGTAGCCATCATGACATGAAACGTAATTAATGCACTGCCCCGGTTCTCCGGCCCAGGCTGCCGGAGAAGTTGTGACGTAGTCATACACGATGCGGGGATGCCATACCGCACCTACAACTCCAAACTTTACCGATTCTTCATGGAGGGTCAACCCGCTGATAAAACCCCGGCTTTTCTTAGCATTCCAGGATCCTTTCAGGGCATCGCGCATATCATCATTGAATGCAGCAATCCGGGACAGTTTACTCAAATTATGCTTCACAGCCCGGTACTTTTCATCCAGAGGACTCATGCCGGCAGTCCATCCTTCCCCATAAAGGATCATTCCCGGATTTATCCGGTCCATTTCTTCCCGGATGATCTCCATGGTTTTCAGATCATAGATACCCATCAGGTCAAACCGAAACCCATCGATATGAAACTCCTCAGCCCAGTATTTCAGTGAATCAACCACGTATTTGCGGACCATGGCCCGCTCGGTAGCAAGTTCATTTCCGCAACCCGAGGCGTTGGCAAACGTCCCATCGCGATTCTGCCGGTAGAAATAACCCGGTACGGTTTGGTTAAATGCACTGCTTCGAATCCGCCCGGTATGGTTATAAACCACATCGAGAATCACCCCGATGCCTTTCAGATGCAAGGCCTGAATCAACTCCTTCAGTTCCCTGATTCTCACGGTACCATCATAGGGATCAGAAGAATAGGAACCTTCCGGGGCATTAAAATTCAGCGGATCGTATCCCCAGTTGTATTTTTTTAAAGGATCCTCCTCATCTACGGTATAAAAATCAGAAACCGGCATTAGGTGAACATGGGTAATTCCCAGTTCGAGCAGGTGATCCAACCCTGTAGCCAATCCTTCGGGCGATTGAGTGCCTTGTTCTGTAAACCCTGCATATTTTCCTTTTGCTTGTATTCCCGAAGATTCCGCGATTGAGAAATCGCGGATGTGGGTTTCATAAATAACAGCTCCGGTAGTATTTTCACAGTGGGGTCCTCTGTCATTTTCCCACTCAGGAGGATTCGTTTTCCCGGGATCATACACCATCCCGCGTTTTCCGTTTACCCCTACACAGCGTGCATACATATCGGGTGTTTCGTGCAACCAGATTCCATCATTGATCTTAAATGCATAGAAAACACCTTCCAGGTTGCCTTCCAGGTCAACGGTCCACACTCCGTTGCCACCCGGTGCCAGTGCTTCTTTTCTAAAGGGCTTGCCTCCCTGACCTTCCCTGTATAAACGTATCCAAACCTCTTTTGCTGTGGGAGCCCAGATCTTGCATGCCGTTCTCTGTGGACTCCAGAAAACGCCCAGATCATTCCCCCTATAATAGGGATAGGTTGAAAAATCAATATGGTTAAAAAGCCATTTTCTCATTAATATTTTATACGTGTATTGCGTAAATAAACCGATTTGCTCCCCAGGCGTTTGCCTCGCACATTGTATACAACAACTTTCATTTTGGAATATTTTTTTAATGTTTTATCGTACCGGTAAAAACCGTTCAGGTCAATCTTCAGACGATGGGTTTCTCCTTTGGCCAGATACAAAGGATACATCTGTGCACTTTGAAATCCTTTCACCTTAAATGTTCGCTTCATCCAGAATCTATCAAATACCAGCAACGGACGATCCAAATCCACATCGGAATCCCCGACATTTCGAATAATCATTGTCACGGTATCCGGATAATGCATCCGGCTTTTCACCAATGAGAGTTCGATCTTTTCCTTCTTTACAAAAATATTTTTTGTACTTCTTTTTATTTCCTTAAAAAGTGAAACGCCCACGAACCCAACAAAAGGAACAATCAAAACGATTAGCCACAGCAGTTTATGCCCTTCAGGACCTATTTCATTCTGAGCCAGAAGCAACGGACCTGAAAAAAGAAGGAAGCCTACCGGAAGTCCTTTCATTTGTCTGATCTTCAATTTTTTGCTGTTTCCATAAATTTGTTACTCATCCCGAATATTCGTTTTTTTCTTCTTATAAAATATGCAGGGTTTGTCCGTTGATGGTAGCTATGATCGGAAAGGCAATATTCCCCCCTAAAGCGAGCGCCACCTTATGGATTTCTGCTGTTACTTCCGCTTCTGTCATCCCCGGCTTTGCATACCGCATAGCCGCAATATGCATGTCGGTGGAACCATCAACCGCTTTGGTAATTTCTTTAATCTCTTCTCTGGTTTTGATCTCCCGTTGACTTACAATGGCTTTTACCAGAGATGCCGAATACTTCCCTTGTATTTCTCCGGGTTTTATGCCCAGCAGCTCCTGAAGGACTATTTTATTCTCAGGACGATACAAAGGCAAAAAGTGAATGGTTTGTTTTCCCGCCTGCGCACGATGAAGATAGAAGAACAACTCTTTCCGTGTCATGGAAACCGTCACACCACATAAACCAGCCCGCTCATGAATGGTTGGCTGAGGACCCATCCAAACAATGTCGTCGAGGGTATAATCCTCCCCAAACAGGATTTCCTTGTCATTGTCGATGTCTATAACGGCTGCCAATCCCGGATGCGAAATTCCAAAATAATACAAAAACGTACTGTCCTGCCTGAAAGGATAGGTGTTGTCAGGGTAATTCATCGGCGATTCATCATTTCCCAGAAAAAGGATCAATCCGGAGCCAATCTTTTGTTTTAAGGTATATCTTCGTTGGATGTAGGTTTTTGCATTGAACATATTTCAGTTTTTATGGGATGCTATTCATAGGATACCAATTGTTTATCTTCAAAGGTATTCCCGATCCCGATAACCAACGGGATCAATCATTGCCCTGGGTGTAACTATTAACCATCCTCGTTTCATACTCTTTGGGTGGTTTTTTCTTCAGCAGATGTTTCACAAACCAGTCCCACCGTTTCCTGATAAAGTAAGGGTGATCAGATAATCCGTGGCTTCGGTTTGGAATGATCAGCAGCTTAATTTCTTTGTTGTGTTTTATCAGCTCACCTGCGAGGTGGAGGCTTGAAGCAGGTTTCACAACGTGTTCTCCAAGGATATTCACCCGCAAATAAGAATCCACACAACATTTTCCCCCCTCGGGCAACCAGACTTCATGGGTTGAATTCTCAACTTCAACAGGCCTTATGGCTGCGTTTATCACAAGTTTGGAGGTATTTTTTGGCAGGTATTGTTCTGCTTTTTGAAACCGTTCCATCAAGGATTGGCAATACGCACCATGAACCATCACAAAGAATACAGAACTCAGCAGGAACAATTTTTTCATGGGTTGCCAGTTAATTACCCGGGGCAAACGGGAAATGCAAATCTTGATAGTATTCAAGTGTATTCTCCGGTTTTTCGAGGCCTTCAGGAATGGGTTTTTTCGAGAACTGCTGAAAATAAAGAACACAGGAATTCCGCCACCACACGGCTTCTTCCTCTTGGACCTCGAGCAACATTCGTACGTGGTTAAATTTTTCTTCATCGATTTTCCCTTCCAGGGATTTCCATATTTTCTGAAAATTCCGGACGCTTTCCACGCCCTGGTAATAATGGAGACACAGTTCTTCCCAGAGGGTTTTTCCTGAGCGCATTGGGTAGTTCCAGGGGAGATGATGAAACCAGAGGAGGTATTCATCGGGGCAGGTTTCGAGGTTGGCATATTTATCGGCCACGGGTTGATAATACTGGTTTACGGCGTTGCTCCCTGAGGGAGTCCGATCGAAGCCGATTCCCTTTTCATCGGCCCGGTGGTAATAGAGGGAGGTCCAATCGGGGCGTCCGCCAGTAACCCAGGGTCCCGGCCCGTAGTGGTGTCCGCGTCCCATGATGTGATGCAGACCCAGGGGGGTCATATAATTCACTACGGCCTCCCGGGAGGCAAGCATGATCTTTTTAATCGGATCAACAATAGAGGGATCCTGAGAGAAGGTCATTTTAATCCATTCGACGGCGATCTCTTCCGGGGTCAATGCGTGTTTCCATGCGATTCTTCCAAAGGTATACCAGTTAGCCTGCCCGAAAAGGTGGCCGGTCCAGTTGCGATCGGTACCGGTATTGGCGACCCCTGCCATACCGCTCAGGGCATGCCCTTCGAGGCTTCCGTCAACGATCCTGTCCACCGTAGAACCTTTTCCTTTGGCATAGGTATCTGATTCAAGACACTCTTTAAAAAGAGGAGCCAGGTAACAAAGGGTGGTAGCCTGACCGAGGTATTCCTGCGTGATCTGGAATTCCATCATCAGGGGAGTCCCGGGCATCGCCCCAAATAAGGGGTGAAAAGGTTCGCGTGGCTGAAAATCAATGGGACCGTTTTTGACCTGCACCAGCACATTGTCGCGAAACTGTCCGTCGAGGGGCTTAAATTCGTTCAATGCCTGCTTGGCACGATCTTCCGGGACGTTATTATCATACACAAAAGCCCGCCACATGATGACTCCCCCATGGGGAGCAATGGCATCGGCCAACATATTGGCTCCTTCGGCATGGGTCCGGTTGTAATTCTGAGGTCCGGGTTGCCCTTCGGAGTTGGCTTTGATCAGCAACCCTCCAAAATCAGGAATCCATTCATACACCTCATCCATCTTTTTTTTCCACCATTCCCGGACTTCCGGATTCAGTGGGTCGGCTGTCTTAAGCCCCCCAATATCCCGGGGAGAACTAAATTTCACCGAAAGATAGACTTTCAATCCGTAAGGACGAAATACATCAGCCAGAGCAGCGGCTTTCTCAAGATAGGCAGGTGTAAGCATCAGGGGATTGGCATTTACATTGTTTAGTACCGTTCCGTTGATCCCAATGGAGGCATTGGCACGGGCATAATCCTGATACCGTGAATCGATGTAACCGGGCAGCCTGTGCCAGTCCCAAAGAGAAAAACCGGCATACCCCCGCTCCACAGTACGGTCCAGATTATCCCAGTGATTCAGCACCCGGAGCGTTACTCCCGGAGTACTTACAATATCCAGGGTTGTGATGTCTTCACCTGTCTGCATGAACCGCAGAAAATGAAATACTCCGTAGAGAACCCCAGGTTCGGTATTGGCGGTAATCAGAATCATTTTTTTTCCTTCTGTCTCCAGGGTAGCAATAACAAATCCCTCATTTCCGGTCTTTTTCACCTGATTTGCGATTTTCCCTGTAAGTTCAAAGGGCAATTCAGAAATTCTTCCTGCTGCCACGCATCCCTCTTCGGGTTCAGAAACAACATCAACCATCCTTCCCAGGATACCCGTCAGCCCCATAGAAAGCTCTTCTCCCACAATGTCCATTGTGGGTGTTTCTCCTGCAATGAAATAACTTTTCACCTTCTGCCGGTATACATCCAGTACCTCCTCAGGAGCTTTTTTATATTGCATCCATAATCCATATCCGTCCTCCGCATAAACCAGGGAAACCGACAATAAAAGAGTCCCTAAGAATAAATAAAAAGATCGCTTCATGATGTTCATTTTTTTTGAATGCTCCGAAAATAGCACGTTCTCATGTACTGTCAAAGTTAAAAATCGAAATATTATTTTCCGGTAAAGAACGCGTAATTTAGTTAAAATTGTAATTTAAGCGTCGAAAACCTAAATCATAGTGTATAATGAAAACGTTATTTCCTTTTTTTATCCCCTTTTTTTTCAATGTTCTACTCTCAGCGCAAACCGGTACTCAGCCTGCCTTCCGGAATCCGGATCTTCCTTTGGAAGAGCGGCTTGATGATCTTGTTTCCCGGATGACATTGGAAGAGAAAGCTGCGCAAATGCTGGATCAGGCGGAAGCCATTCCCCGTCTGGGTATCCCTGAGTACAACTGGTGGAATGAATGCCTTCACGGGGTAGGGCGAGCAGGTATTGCGACAGTATTTCCTCAGGCTATTGGTCTTGCGGCTACTTTTAATCCCGATCTGATGTTTGAAATTGCCGACGTCATATCAACCGAAGCACGGGCAAAATACCACGATGCCATCGCTAAAGGAAACCACAGAAGGTACTATGGATTAACGTTTTGGAGTCCCAACATCAATATTTTTCGTGATCCGCGTTGGGGGCGCGGACAGGAAACCTATGGAGAAGATCCGTATCTTACATCCCGCATGGGGGTTTCCTTCGTAAAAGGTTTGCAAGGCAACCATCCGAAATATTTTAAAGTAGTAGCTACCCCCAAGCATTATGCCGTTCACAGTGGTCCAGAACCTGAAAGACACCGGTTCGAAGCCATCACCGATCAAAGAGACCTCTACACGACCTATCTCCCGGCATTCAAAGCCTGTATTCTGGAAGGAAATGCCTATTCGGTCATGTGTGCCTATAACCGCTATATGGGGGAAGCATGTTGCAGTTCCGATCCGTTGCTGAAAGAGATTCTTCGCAACGACTGGAATTTTGACGGATACATTGTTTCCGACTGCGGGGCTATTTCGGATATCTATCTGCACCATAAACTGGTGGGAACAGCTCCCGAGGCGGCTGCCAGAGCTGTCAAATCAGGAACCGACCTGAATTGCGGCAATATCTATGGGCAGGCCCTCCCGGAAGCCGTTAAACAGGGATTGATCTCCGAAGAAGAAATCGATATTTCGGTGAAAAGACTGTTCCGGGCCCGTTTTAAACTGGGCATGTTCGATCCCCCTGAGATGGTCCCCTGGACCCATACTCCATTCAGCAAAAACGACTCCGAAGAACACCGGAAACTGTCGCTCAGTGCAGCCCGGGAATCGATTGTTCTCCTGAAAAACACCCCCCTTCCGGGTCAGGAAAACAACCTCCTCCCCCTGAAAAAGAATCTGAACCAAATAGCTGTGATCGGGCCAACAGCAGATTCCTACCCGATGCTGTTGGGCAATTACAACGGGTACCCTTCAAAATATTCAACCCCATTAACGGGCATTGCCCATAAGGTGGGAGAAAATACCAACGTGGTTTATGAACAGGGATGCAACCTGGCAGGCAACGATCCGGTGATTCAGGTTTTTACCCCCGGAATGGTCCATACCGGAGATCAAAACGGATTGAAAGCAGAATATTTTAAAGGCCCCGGATTCGAGGGGATCCCCTTCAATACAGAAACCGACTTACTGGGAGAAGCCAGCTGGCTGAACTTCCGGAGAATGCCTCAACTAAAACCCGGAGAAACCTTATCGGTAAAATGGACAGGTCAATTAACCATGCCCGTATCGGGAGAAATCAACTTCATGGTTTCCGCAAACAACCATTATCGAATCCTGGTAAACGGGCACGTGGTTCTCGAAGACTGGGATGAGGACAACCGCCTGTCAGAAAAAAGCAACCACATCTATCTTAAAAAAGGACAAGCATATGATCTGCAGGTAGAATACGTACAAGAAACCGGGTTCCCGATGTTATCTGTTCAATGGGATGTTCTGCATGCCGACCATTTTCAGAATGCAATCGACCTGGCAAAAAACTCCGATGTCGTCATTTATGTTGGTGGTATTACGGCCCATCTTGAAGGCGAAGAAATGCAGGTTTCCTATGACGGATTCCAGGGGGGTGACCGAACCAAGATCGGCCTGCCTGAAGTTCAGCAACAAATGATCCGGGCTCTCCACGAAACAGGAAAACCCGTTGTGGTGGTGCTGACCAGTGGAAGTGCCCTGGCCGTAAACTGGGAAAAAGAAAACATCCCCGCCATTGTTCAGCTGTGGTACCCCGGTCAGGAAGGGGGAACAGCTCTTGCCGAGGTTCTATTCGGAGACTATAATCCAGCCGGTAGATTGCCGGTAACCTTCTATAAATCAGTAGATCAATTGCCTCCCTTTGAAGATTACAACATGGCCGGTAAAACCTACCGCTTCTTTGAAGGAGATCCTCTCTATGGTTTCGGATACGGCATGAGCTATGCCTCATTCGCATACAGCAAACTGAAACTTCCGAAAAAGATTAAAACCGGGGATCCGATAAACGTGTCGGTTCAGGTAATGAATACCGGAAACGTCGCCGGCGACGAAGTGGTTCAGCTCTATGTGAAAAATACCCATGCCAACGTACCCGTACCCATACAAAGCCTGCAAGGCATACAGCGAATTCACCTGAAACCCAGCGAAACCAAAACCGTGGAATTCTTTCTTGAGCCACAACAAATGGCCGTATTCACCGACGATGAGAAATTCATGGCTGAACCCGGGGTGCTGGAAATATCCGTTGGTGGCGGACAACCAGGTCTGGTAGCTGTAACTTCAGATGTTGTATCCGGAAAAGTGAAAATAACCGGAAAACCATTCCGGGTAGAACAATAAACGATGGAATTTGATGTAGGTTTTATACGATTATACTTGTTTATTTTCAAAGGTATCCCAGGTAACTCGCATCCCGATAGCTATCGGGATGAATCATCATCCTGGGTGTGAATATTAACCATGCTCGTTTCGTATTTTTTTTGGATGGCCTCATTCGGGTGCCGGGTTCATAAACAATGAATCCGGCTTGCAATGAAAATTTCCTGCCTCGGCGGGGAGTTCAAACGTGCCGGGTTCATACGCAGGGGGGTCAGGCTCTCCCAGCTGTTACACTCCTTCGTGTTCCGTACGTAAAATAATTTCATTCTGGAGGTCTTCGCCCAGGTCGTTAAAATAGTCGCTGTAACCGGCCACTCTGACAATCAGGTCGCGGTAGTTCTCCGGGTGTTTTTGTGCATCGCGAAGGATGCCGGCATCTACCACGTTAAACTGGATGTGATGTCCGTCCATACGAAAATAACTCCGGATCAGTTGTGACAGTTTGCGAATGGCTTCATCGTCCTTAAAAAAGGAGGGGGAAAATTTCTGATTCAGCAAGGTACCGCCTGTTCGCAGGTGGTCGATTTTGGCAGCCGACTTAATCACCGCTGTCGGACCTTTTGTGTCAGCGCCCTGCACCGGAGAGATGCCCTCCGAAACGGGGGTCCCTGCAAGGCGACCATCGGGACTGGCATGCATCACACTCCCAAAATAAACATGGCAGGTTGTAGGCAGCAGATTAATACGGTATACAGCGCCCCGTGGCGAGATACGCCCATCAACAGCATTGAAAAAAATCTCAAAAACATCGCGCAGGGCTGCATCGGCATACGCATCGTCGTTCCCGTATTTGGGCGTTTTGAAAACCAGTTGATAATGCAAATCTTCCGCTCCTTCAAAATTGTTGTTCAGCGCTTCTAGAAATCGGCCCATGGTAACTATTTTCTCCTCAAACACTTGTTTTTTCAAAGCGGTAAGACTGTCGGTAAGGGTCCCTATACCTACTCCCTGTATGTAGTTGGTATTATAGCGGGTACCTCCTGAGATGTAATCCATCCCCCTGGCTACACAGTCGTCGATGATCAACGAAAGAAAAGGTGTCGGCAAATGGTTCCTAAAAATTCCTTCAATGATATTGCTCCCCTTTATTTTTATATCCATGAAGTGTTCCACCTGTTTCCGGAAGGCTTCGAGCAGGTCAGGAAACGAGGTGAAGGATTCCGGAATTCCGGTTTTTAACCCGATCTGTTTTTTTGTTCGCGGATCGAAGCCATTGTGAAGGGTGATTTCCAGAATCTTCGGAAGGTTGAAATATCCGGTCAGGATATAACTCTCCGTACCGAAAGCGCCGGCTTCGACGCATCCACTGGCACCGCCATTCCGGGCATCCACGATATCCTTCCCCTGGCGGATTAACTCCTGGATGATGGCATCGGTATTAAAAATGGAAGGCTGTCCAAATCCTGTTTTTACAATCTTTACAGCCCGGTCGATGAACCGGTCCGGATTTTTTTTGCTGAGTTGAACCATGGAACTGGGCTGGAGAATCCGCATTTCCTCCACCACATCTAAGATCAAATAGGTTAATTCATTGACTGCATCCGATCCGTCGGGCATTATCCCTCCCAGGTTGATAAGGGCAAAATCGGTATAGGTATTGCTTTCCCGGGCGGTAACCCCCACTTTCGGGGGCGCCGGGTGGTTGTTGAATTTTATCCAAAACGATTGCAACAATTCGGTGGCTTTCTCCTTTGTCAGCATCCCGGCTTCCTTCTCTTTTTTATAAAAAGGATACAGGTTTTTGTCGAGCCTGCCCGGATTGAATGAATCCCAGGGATTGAGCTCGATCACCACGCCCAGATGAACAAACCAATAATACTGCAATGCTTCGTGAAAGGTTTTCGGTGCCTTCGCCGGCACATTACGGCATATCTGTGCCATTTCCTTCAATTCGGCCCTCCGGAGTTCATCGGATTCTGTTTCGGCCAGTTCTTCCAGTTTTTCGGTATGACGACGAGCAAAAACGATGAGAGCTTCCGCAGCAATCCTCATGGCTTTCAATTCCTCCTGCTTGTCATACGCTCCCGGGTCATCATAAAAATTAAGCTTATCCAGACTTTCTTCAATATCTGAAATAATATCGAGCATTCCTTTTTTATAGATTTTATCCCCTGCTACGGTATGCCCGGGAGCTCGCTGTTCCATGAACTCCGTAAAAATCCCGGCCTGGTATGCATGAAGCCACGCTTCGTCCATAGCCTCCATGATCCGGTCGCGGTTTGATTTTCCTTTCCAAAAGGGAATAATGATCGTTTCATAAGCTTTTCGTGTTTCTTCGTCAACCCTGAACCACACTTTCTCCCGGTTGTTTAGGATCTCTAGGTCCTGAAGTGAATGAACGGTAACCTCCGGGTAGGTCGACGTTGCTTTAGGCGCCGGCCCCCGTTCTCCGACAATCCACTCTCCGTCATTTATACCTATATGCTTATTCTCCAACAGATAGCGAAAAGCTTTCGCCCGTTGAACCGGTATGGAATCACCAAAAGCCCTATGCGATTGGTAAAATTCGGTGATGAGCAATGCTCGTTCAGCGGAAATCCGGTGAACGGCATTCAGACTTTCTTCGCGTAAGCGTTTAATCCGTGGTGTCATGAGACAGTATTGCGTTGAACATTCATTGTTTTGAGTTATGAACCGCCGATTTTCACTTTGAAGCCGGCACTTTCAAAAATACGTTTTATATCTTCCATTTCATTTTCAGTCAGTGTTTCCTGTTCCGGCATACGGTATTTTATTCCCAACCGCTGGTATTTGCTTTTCCCTGCTGGATGATAAGGCAACAGGTCAATCTGTTCAATCTGGTACAACGATTTCAAGAAGAGTATGGTTTCATTGATATTTTTTTCGCCATTGTTGATTCCCCGTAGCAGGGGAATCCGGATCCGAATCCTGCTTCCTCCCTTTGAGAGAAACTTCAGATTCTCAAGGATCACCCGGTTGGAAACCCCGGTATACTGTTTATGGATCCGGTCATCCATTCCTTTGAGGTCATAGAGGAAAAGGTTGGTAAAAGGGAGAATCTGTTCGAGGTGTTCGGCGGGAGCAAAGCCCGAGGTATCCACAGCAGTATGAAATCCTTCATTTGTTGCTGCTTTCAGAAGTTCCCTTAAAAAATCAGGTTGCATCAAAGGCTCTCCTCCGGAAAAGGTAACCCCTCCCCCGGATTCTTCCATGACCACTCTCTCCCGATGCAAAAAGGACAATACCTCCTCAACCTCCATTTCCTTGCCTACCTCCTCTTTTTCTTCAAATACACGGCCTCTCAGTGTTTCTTTCCTCACCATTCCTTGGGGCTTCGGATCAATGCCTTCCGGATTATGGCACCAGCAGCAGGACAAAGGACATCCCTTCAGAAAAACGGTAGTACGGATTCCGGGGCCATCCTGAACAGAAAAACGCTGTATGTTGAACACAATTCCCATACCAAAAACAAAGGATCAATGGTTTAACCAGACTTTTAAACATAACAAGAGGAGACGGAATCAGTATATCCAACATTCGAAAAGGCCTTTTCCGAAATGATGGTAAAGGTTGGTGTAGCATTTTTTTACCTTGCACTGCATGGGCTGAAAGGTACGAAAAAAAACACAATGGATGAGGGGTTTTTTCTATTGGGCCTTGTATTTTCTAATCCAGGCAAAGGCTCGTTCATTCTTTTCCGGTTGTTCTCCCGGTCCCAGAACGACAAATCCACCATCAGGAGTTGTGAAAATTTTCGTTGCCTGATCGTTATGGTAGTGAAACTTTATCAGATCTTCATCCAGAATATTGCCGTTGGCATCCACATGGATTAACCAGGGCCCTATATTCCCGGTAAAAGAAGTCTCTTTTTTCCCAGCGATCAGAAAACTTCCGTCCGGTCTCCCAGTTATGTTGTTTCCGCCTTCCGAGCCTTCGCTATCGATATTTTTTGACCATACCAGTTGCCCCTCCGGATTGAGTTTACCCATCCAAAGATCGTAATCAACGATGGGATTTTCACCGTTAATGTCGTTGAATGAGGTTCCATACCAACCCACCACCACTAAATGGTTATCTCCAGAACAGCAAATGCATTCAGGCCAGGCTCTTGCTTTGGGACTGGGAATCCGTGTTGACCAGATTTCCTCTCCTTCCGGGTCAATTCGCAGAACCCAGATATCTGAATTGTATTTATTTGTTTCAACCACCTGGGCTGCCACGGTGATACTTCCGTCGGGTAACAACGCAAGGGCTTTATGGGTAACTGGTTGATCTCCTTCATAGGTTTTACTCCAGATGGTTTCTCCTGCGGAATTGATTCGTATCAGCCACAACTTTCCGGATTGCGGATTTTCCATTTTCGTTCCGGCCAACACAAAATCCCCGTTTTCTAATAAAACCACTTCCCCCCCGGAACAGGATATCGCTTCCTCCGGAGTTTTTCTCCACACTTCCTCTCCATCGCGATCAGTCCGGACCAGCAGAATCTCCTGTTTTGCATCTTCAACCTGCACAGCCCCTGTCATTAAATATCCTTGATCTGAAGTCTGAACCAGGCAATGGGGGATTACCGGATGAGAAACCCGATAGAACCGGTTCCATAGAGTATCCCCGGATTCAGCCATTCTGACCAGCCAGAAATCAGACACCCCGTTGCCGGCCATTCCTAACAACGTATATCCTCCGTTGGTATCCGACAGGCCATCCACAAAAAATGACGCCCTATTTTTAGTAAAATCTTTTCCCCACGTGACCTCCCATGTTTGGGACAGTCCGGTGACTGTTTGAAAGAGTAAAAAAGCAAAAAAGAAGTACTTCAGCTTTTTCATTGGGTTCAATTTAGGTTTGTCAGATATCCGTCCAGTGATTTGAAAACTTATACGGAATACAGGCTCCATGGTTGTTTTTCAGAAACTGAATTTTGGCATTTTGTGTCCGTTACCGATTCTGTTTCCCAGGCCTTCTGTGCACGAACCCCCAACGTGCCAGCGCTCACAAGGTATGCATTGGGTTTGCGTTGTAACCTATTTATATTCGATCAGGAGAATCGTGGAATTACCTCTTACACGATCATTCATGCGGTTACTTGCCATCGTTTACGGGGCTGAAGAAAGTTCCGGAACCGAAAAGAATCTCTGTATATTGAGACAAAAGCATCCCGATGGCATGGATTATTTTACATGTCGAATATAATCCATGGTTTTCTCCAGCCCTTCTTCCAGGGATGTTATCCGGTATCCCAGTTCCCGAACAGCTTTTTCAGAGGATACTTCCCAGTTGTATTTCCCTTTGGCGATCCATTTGGGTATGATGGTGGGCTCTCTACCAAAACCAAGAGCCAGGAAAAGCTGGATTCGGGCAATCCCCATTTGAACCCATAGGGGCACTTTGATCATTCTTCTTCTTATACCGGACACCCTTCCCAGGACCCGGAAAAATTCGCTGTAAGAGCAGTTTACGCCCCCAAGGATATAGGTTTCTCCGGACTTCCCTTTTTCCATAGCCAGGAGGTGCCCTTCCACGACATCGTCCATAAAGGCATAGTTGCCGGTTTCGTTGCCGGTACCGGGCAGTATCCGCCATCCCTGGTTCACAAATTTATGAATCAGGAGGGTCGCTGCCGAAGGCTCACCAAACACAAAGGGACCATACACCCGGGTTGGAGATACAATCACTACCTGTAATCCATGCAAAAAACCATAATCCTTTATCCGGGATTCAGCCAGTGCCTTGGAACCTTCATATTCCGTAAAAAAATCAATCTCCCGAATTTTCTGTTCCGTAACAATTGAAGAAAGCGACGGACCGTAAACACCGGCCGTGCTTGTGACAACAACCTTTTCAACCTTATTCTGAACGGCTGATTGCAACACATTTTCTGTTCCTTTGACATTCACCCTGTAATATATCCCGGCATCTTTAGCCCATACCTTGGCGAAAGCAGCCAGATGATAAACCTGCCGGCACTCCCTGATCGCTTCATCAACCGATTTTTTATCGGTTATGTCCCCCTTGAAAGGAATGACATTTTTTCCCTTCAGATTTTTTGTTTTCTCCAGGGAGCGAACAAGAACATGAACGGTGTGACCTTGCTCCGATAAGCTTTTAACCAGATGCGCGCCGATGCTTCCGGTAGAACCGGTGACCATTATCTTCATGGTATTATATGGCTAATTTATTGTCCTCCCTATCTCTCTTCATGAATAGAGAAGGAAGATAAGGTAAAAATTCTTATCAGGATAAGTTGAACAATGGTTTTTTTTATTTCCGGTCTGTCTTCTTCTTACCCCCTTATTAAATAGTGAGTCAACAGGATACATCGTCGATCATTGACGGACAATTTTCCTGTCCGGATGGTGTTTCAAAGCCGTTAATGAGTGGGTCCAAGCCATGGCAAGATGCACGAAAAAAGCGATCCATATTGTACCGGTAGAAATGCTTACCAGGCATAAAACAATGGACAGCGGAATCGCTCCGATGGTTTCACGTAATCCTTTGGGAATATGAGTTGCCGAGTAAATTCCGATATTTACGACAATAGCCGGCCATAAACCGATTTCCTGAACCAACGGGAATAACAGAACACCCCGGAAAAACAATTCATATCCCAGAAGGTAGAAGGCCCATGATACCAGGTTTGAAGCAATCATTCTTCTGCTCCATTCACGAGCTCGTATCTCAGGATATTGGATCAGACTTACCGGTGTCCGGGCACTGTACCAGGCCAAAAAAACGACGACCACACCCAATCCGGCAATCCACAACAGGGTTTCCGGCAAGGTGTCCCGGTAGAACGTTAATCCCACCTCGGAAAGCGCCGTTTCCGGGAAAAAAACCAGATAGACGGCCAAAGGAAGCAGGCCAATGGTACATCCACCCAGGTAACGGGTTGAATCCATAAAACGGGTCAAACCCTTATCCGGCCCCAGACGATCAATCGATCGCTTTTTCAGCTTCTCCGATTTTTGGGTAAACCAAAAAAGAATAAAGCCTGTCAACCCTGTGACTACCGGTATAAAAATACGTAAATCTGCCGCATAAAATGTATAGTCCATCTTTTGTATTTAACTACGGAATCAGAATAACATCCTGCTACAAAACACAACTGCAAAATAGGTAAAATCTAAAAAAAATGGAGAATCATTGCTTATAAACGATCCCCGGGCAAAATCCTTAAGGGAATAAAGACAATCCGTAATGTTGACGAACCCCGTAGCATCCCGACAGCTATTGGGATCGGTGAATTATATTGATTAAAATACATCTGCATTGCAACTCTTTTGTTCCTCTCCCTGAGTTTACCAAAACAACTGCGAAGCACATTAAAACCTGCATACCAGACTGAACACTTGGGGGCTCAGGCCCGGGGTGAGGGTGATGTCCCGGTTGCTTCTGAAAGGATGCCAGTTCTTTAGGGGCTTGAAATGATATACCAGGTTGGCTGATAGGATTCCGATGCCAGCACCCACCAGCACATCGGATACCCAATGGTTGTTATTGGTTAACCGCAACAAACCGGTCGCTGTGGCAAAAACAAATCCACTGTAAGCCAGTATAGGGTCGGTGGTTTTAAACTCATGAAACAATACGGTAGCCCCGGTAAATGCAACAGCCGTATGCCCCGAAGGGAAAGAAAATCCTGTTCCTTCAGGCGGCGGAATGTCCGTTAGTAATTTTAGCGAATATACCACAACAGATGACACAAACTGCGAAAAAAACAAATATTTCGACTGATCAAAAACCGTGTTCGCATGCCGGAACCCCAGCAGATCGTAAACATACATCTGTGCTATGGGTGCAAACCGGAAATAATCATCCAGGGAGCAATCCGTAGCGGGAAAAAAATCCTGGATGTCGTATTTTACCGAACCAATTTGCATCAATGAACCCGCTGTTATCAGGCTGACCGGCAGGATCTGTTTTTTCAGAAATGGCTTCTCCTGAACAGTCTCCACCTGTAGACTGTCTTTATCCGAAGCTTTCAGTCCAAACCAGGAGATCATCAGAAATATCAAAAACACGGCTTTCCCCTTCATATATCCTAACGGTCATTCTATTCGTTACAAACATAGGAAGTTTAATTCATTTTCAGGCATCTGTTTCCTGAGAAGTTATCCGGGATTTCCGGTTGCATTGTTCTCCCTGAATCTTTTTTTTTCAGAACCCTTCGGTTCTACTTTCGTATAATTATTGCGTTATTATTTTTGTACCTTATGAATTACTACCAATTTATTTTGCTCATGCTGCTCTCTCTCTTCCTTTCATTTCAGTCTGCTCCGGAAAAGGTTAAAAAAAATCCCATCAACCAGACGCAGGATTATACCCATCTTCGGGAGAAGATGGTGACCCGGCAGTTAGAGGCACGGGGGATAACCAACAGACGAGTGTTGCATGCTTTCCGGACTGTTGAGCGTCATCGTTTTGTTCTTCCTGAATATCAGATGCTTGCCTACAGTGATCAGCCTCTCCCCATAAAAGAAAATCAGACCATTTCACAACCCTACGTAGTGGCTTTCATGACCGAACAACTTGATCTTAAACAAGAGAATAAAGTGTTGGAAGTGGGTACCGGTTCAGGTTATCAGGCAGCGATCCTGGCACAACTTTGCGATACGGTGTACACCATTGAGATCTTTGAAACCCTTGTAGAGGATGCCAAAGATCTTTTCCGGGATCTCGGATACCACAACATCTACGTTAAACAGGGTGATGGTTATCAGGGCTGGCCTGAACATGCACCCTTTGATGCCATCATTGTCACTTGTTCTCCCACCCAGGTACCGAAGCCTTTGGTAGCTCAGCTTGCCGAAGGAGGAAGATTCATCATTCCTGTTGGAAGAAAATTCGCCCAGAGCCTGGTCCTTATACGCAAGCAAAAAGGCCGGTTAACACAGGAAAAGGTTCTCCCGGTACGGTTTGTTCCCATGATCAACGAGGATGGCCAAAGCTATTAGCCAAAATATTATCTGAAAAGTTATCTTCAGAAGCCCCAAGGTTCGCCAGAAATGCGCTAAGTCTGCAGAAGAATTCTCATAAAAAGAAAATACGTAATGTCTTTTGCCTACACGTTGCGTCCTTCGCGGTAAAATTTATTTTTTCAGACCGCCTCTTTTATTCTGCCCGTTTTTTGCTGGGTGTCATTTTATGTTCCCGCCGCATTTCAAAAATATCGGTGCTGATCGAATAATCACCGATCAGGTGTTTACAGAAATAATCGGCTTTCAGCCAGAAGAAGTATTCGGTATGATCGCCAAAACCGTGGCGTTGTCCCGGCATGATAAAAAAATCGAATCTTTTTTTGGCTTTGATCAGTGCATTGGCCATCCGGTAGGTATTCCCCGGGTGGACATTGTTATCCATATCGCCGGTTACCAACAGGAGGTGTCCTCTGAGGTTTTTTGCCAGCTCGGAATTTTTTTCAATATCATAGATAAATTTTGATTCTCCCTGATCGTCGATCTCTTCTTTCACGCCATGGTGTTTTTCGCTCCACCACCGGTTGTAGATATTGTTTTCGTGGTTTCCTGCCGATGAGACAGCAGCTTTATAAAAATCGGGGTATTGGAGCAAGGCTGCTGTTGACATGAAACCGCCCCCTGAGTGGCCGGAGATACCTACCTTCTCAATATCGATAAATTTGTGGCGGTCAGCCAGTTGTTCCACCACATATTTTTTATCGGCCAGACCGTAATCACGCAAGTCGTTGTAGCCGTAGTTATGGTACCATTTGGAGCGGCTTGGATGGCCTCCGCGGTTTCCCAGGCTGATGATGATAAACCCCAGTTGGGCAAACCGGTCTGTACGATCCATACGGGCCGAGAAAGCTGTATTCACCGATTCCGTCTGTGGCCCGGGATAGACATATTCCAGTATGGGGTAAAGGTGGGTTGAATCAAAATCAAAGGGTTTATACATTACCCCGTAGAGATCCGTAATCCCATCGGCCGCTTTGGCTTTGAACGGTTCCGGAAACTTGTAACCGGCAGCTAAGAGGTTCGTCAGATCGGCCGTCTCCAGCTCCAGTACCAATCGTCCTTCGTTGTCTCTGATCTCCGTTTTCGGAACGGTATTCACCCGGGAATAATTATTCACAAAAAAACGGTATGAGTCACTCATCACGACACCGTGGGTGAAATTCCCCGGATTCAGGAGTTTTAATCCCGATCCGTCGAGGTTGACTTTATACAAATGTTCGTAATAAGGATTCTCATCTTCTTCACGGCCATTGGCTGTAAAATAGAGAACTCTGTTTTTCTCATCCACCTTAATTACCTGATTGCAATGCCAGGGTCCTTCGGTAAGGCGGTTTTTCAGGTTTCCTTCCGTATCATACAGGTAAAAATGCGCCCATCCGTCGCGTTCCGACCAGTGAATCATCTCTTTTTCATTGTTCAGCATTACAGGATTCTGAATTTCCACATAGGTATTCAACCTTTCCTCGATGAGCGTTTTTACTTCTCCGGTTTCGGTATTCGCTACGCAAACGTCAATTTTATGCAGATCGCGGTTGGTACGCATAAAATATAATTTTTCAGAAGCATCCGAGAGCCACTGATTGGGAACATACGCTTTGATTTGTTCTTTGTGGGTATAATTTCTTCTGGCTATGGACAGGGTTTGGTCGGCAAAAGCAGAAACATCGATCTTTTTCCCCTTCTTTTTTCCCATATCAAAAATCCACAGTTCTTCCTGGGGAGCTTCCTTTTCGCCGGGCATCTGGTATTTATAGGTTTCCAGATCGGGACGTGGCTGATTCATCACATTGATCACCCAGAGGGCCTTCACATGGCGGCTATCATCGCGTGTAAGAGCAAATTTTTTCGAATCGGGTGACCAGTAAATGAACGCTCTTTGTCTTTTCCGGCTTTCCTTTTTTATGGTTTCCTCATCGTCGTTTTCTTTGGGTGTATATCCCCCGCCAAACGCATAATCCTTTTCGCCGGCTGTTGTCAGCTGATGTTCCACAATGGTAGTATCGGGTTCGTCCTCTTCTTCTTCGAGGGCTTTCAGGAAATTTTCTTTATCCATCCAGTAAAGATTGTAATCGCGTGCAAAGACAACATACGAACTGTCGGGCGACATAGAAGCCCACCCGGGATGGTCTTTCTTCTCTTTCCAGTCTTCCTGCTCATACAGTTCTCCTGTCTGCAGGTTGTATTCCAGGTGAAACACCTTCTTTTCGGGTTTCTCTTTTTTGGCATCTTTCGCTTTATCTCCGGTTTTTGTCGTATCTCTCTCCATCTCTTCTTCCGCTTCTTTTTGTTCTTCCTCTTGTGAGCTGGTTACATCAAACTGAAAAACCGTATCGTTCTTTTTAAATTTGGGATGGATAGGTGGCAAATGCTGCCAGTCATACGGATCTTTGGTGATTTGTGTCAGCATGGCTGCCATTTCATGGTTATCAAAAAGGGGTGTTTTGGTTTTTTTATCGAGGTCTACCCGATAAAAAAACGTACCTTCCGTTGTTTTGTGCTCATACCAGAATGCATCGCCTGTTTCCAGCCAGTTCGGACGAACCGAAGTGCTGAAGACCATTCGCTCAATTTTTTCCGGTGAAAAACGTTCTGCCAGGCGATAGTTGGCTTTGGTTACCGGTTTGTACTGCGCAAAACCGGATCCCTGTATCAGCACCGCGGCCAATACACTCAAAAGTAAAAATCGTTTTAACATAACTTTAAAATTTCTGTATTCATTGGCTGAGATTAATAATTCTTGTCAATCCATGAGATTGCCTCTTTGGTGCTAAGCTCCCTCATGCATCTGAAATGTTTTTTAGGACATTTTTCATACCCCAACTTGGAACAGGGCCGGCATTTGAGGTTTTTAACCTCCATAATGTGTGATGCCGGATGTGGCAGGTAGGGGACCATCCCGAATTCCGGAATGGTATTTCCCCAAAAAGAGAGAATTTTTTTCCGGAAGGCGGCTGCGATGTGCATCAATCCCGTGTCGTTGGTCAATACCAACCGTGCATTTTTTACAATATCTGCCGATTCTCCGAGGGATGTTTTTCCACACAGGTTGACAATCCGCTCCGGATCCTGTACACTCAACTCAGCTCCTTCGTGTTCTTCCTTCCGCCCTCCCAGCAAAAGAACGGGTTTATCGGTCTGTGCACAGATCTCTGCCACGCTATCCAGCGGGAGTTTTTTGGTGAAATAGGTTCCGGCAATCACAAAAGCAATATACCCTTGCCGGAATTTTTCTCCAAGAGAATGAAAATCATACCGGCTGCTCTCAGGAATAAAAAAATCGAGCCCCTGGTTATCGTTGTGTATATCAAAAACAGAGAGTGTGTCTAAATAACGATCCACGATGTGAACATCCGGCAGTTTATTCACTTTGAAATTGACGATTAACCATTTTTGAATATTCAGCTTTTGAAATGAAAAAGCAGGAACCCTAAGCCTTCTTTTGATCTGGTTGCTCCGGATATTCTGATGCAGGTCGATGATATAATCAAACGATTCCCCCTCCAGTTCATTCAGCAAATCAGACATTTTATCGGTAAGAGTATGAATCTTTGAGATATAGGGGTTTGCCTCAAGGATACAGGCATATTTCTGTTTGGTTACATAATGAATCCCGGCCTCAGGGAGTTGTTTTTTTAAACATCTGATAACCGGCGTTGTCAGAACAATATCGCCGATGGAGCTGAACCGTATAAACAGAAACTTAATCCTCAATTGGCATCTACTAAAATCCGTTTATAAATGTATCGATTTCAAGGCAGAATACAAATAAAAAAAACCAGGGCTTCGGGTCAGGGATTCCTCTTACCCGATTAAACCGATTCAACCAGCACCACAATTTTATTTTCCTTGTTTTCGATCACGCCTCCATCGACGTTGAACAAAAGCTCTTTGCCGTGTTCCTCAACGATGCGGATTGTTCCCTTATCCAATGTAGAAATGATGGGAGCATGATTTTTCAGGATTTCAAAATTGCCTTTGGTTCCGGGAAGTTGCACCAGTTTCACTTCGCCTTGAAAAATTCTTTTATCGGGTGTCAAGATTTCCAAATACATATTCACTCAGGATTAATCGCCAGCCAGTATTTTTTCTCCTTTTTCGATCGCCTGTTCAATGGGACCCACCAGGTTAAAAGCGATTTCCGGGTATTTATCCACTTTACCGTCCATGATCATATTAAACCCATTGATGGTATCTTCAATGGATACCAGCTGTCCTTTAAGGCCTGTAAACTGAGAAGCTACAAAAAAGGGTTGAGACAGGAAACGCTGAACCCTTCTGGCGCGGTGAACTACCTGTTTATCTTCTTCAGACAGTTCTTCCATTCCCAGGATAGCGATGATATCCTGCAGTTCCTTATAGCGTTGCAAGAGATTGATAACCCGCTGTGCACAATTGTAGTGTTTTTCGCCCACGATTTCCGGAGTCAGGATCCTGGAACTTGAGTCGAGGGGGTCTACGGCGGGATAGATTCCCAGTTCTGAGATTTTACGGCTTAGCACCGTGGTTGCATCCAGGTGGGCAAAGGTAGTTGCAGGAGCAGGATCCGTGAGGTCATCGGCCGGAACATAAACAGCCTGCACAGAGGTTATGGAACCTCGTTTTGTTGAAGTGATCCTCTCCTGCATAACTCCCATTTCGGTAGCCAAAGTAGGCTGATACCCAACGGCTGAAGGCATACGTCCCAGGAGAGCGGATACTTCGGATCCTGCCTGTGTAAAACGAAATACATTATCAATAAAAAACAGAATATCACGTCCTCCCCCGGGGCTTCCGTCTCCATCGCGGAGACTTTCAGCTACCGTCAATCCCGAAAGAGCGACCCTGGCACGTGCCCCGGGAGGCTCATTCATCTGGCCAAAAACCAGTGCCAGCTTGGATTTCTTTAACGCTTCAGGATCTACGCTGGAGAGATCCCAGTTTCCTTTCTTTATGGATTCTTTGAATTGCTCACCGTAGTCCACAATACCCGCATCGATCATTTCCCTCAACAGGTCGTTGCCCTCCCGGGTTCGTTCTCCTACGCCGGCAAATACCGAAAGTCCCTTATGAGCCAGGGCAATGTTGTTGATCAGTTCCTGAATCAAAACGGTTTTGCCTACTCCTGCTCCTCCGAACAAGCCAATTTTACCCCCCTTGGCATAGGGTTCAATCAGATCAATTACTTTAATTCCGGTACAGAGTACTTCCGTTCCCGTTATCAGATCTTCAAATTTTGGAGCTTCGTTGTGTATACTCAATCCATCCTTAGGCAGGCTTTCCAACCCGTCAACCGGATCGCCTGTGACATTCAATAACCGTCCCAGTACCACTTCTCCTTTAGGCATCACAATCGGACTTCCAGTGGTTGAGACATTCATTCCGCGTCTCAATCCATCGGTCGAATCCATTGCTATGCACCGGATGGTGTTCTCACCAATATGCTGCTGGCACTCCACTATGAGCTTCGACCCGTTGCCATGATCAATTTCCAGGGCATCATAAATAGCAGGCAGATCGGTTCCTGCCTGATCAAAAATCACATCAACCACAGGACCTATCACCTGCAATACTTTTCCTTTGTTCTGAGCCATCTGCATTTGATTTTTAATTCATTCCCAGAGGATCTTCATCCCTTATCCTCTTTGCGATATAGAATTCCTGTTGTATCCGTTTTTTTTTCTTCCCGCACAAATTTACGATTGTTTTGCGTTCCCACAACAATTTCGCAGGCATAATCTTCATTTAGGATGTTGATCGTTAACTCCCAATAAATATCAGTTTACTAATATCTTACAGGCACCTATAGCGCGAGTCTTTCCGGTTACTGTTTCATGCGTCTCCACTCCGGGAATGATTTTCCCCGGAACGGCTTCCATCAGGATGAACGATGCAACATAGCCCCTATAAGCTCCTTAAGCTCCCCCTTTTGGGATTCATCGACTGAAACGGAAGCAAGGTCGCTATGTACTTTATCATAATAAAATGCTGTTTTCTCTTTTATTCGTGCTTCAAGGTCCAGATCCGTGTAGAATGATTGTATGGTTTTTATCTTTTCCTCCGGATTATACTCCTTTTTATTGATCCAGTTGATCAGTTCCTTTTTCCGTTTCGGAGCAGCCAGTTCCAGGGCTTTTATCAGTAGAAAAGTCTTTTTATTGGCTAATATGTCGCCGCCAATTTTTTTCCCGAAAATGGGTTCCTCCCCAAAAGAATCCAAAAGATCGTCCTGGAGCTGAAAAGCCATACCAAGGTTGATCCCGAGGTTGTATAAAGCAACCATTTCCTGTTTACCGGCTCCGGCAAGCAAACTTCCTGATTGAAGACTACAAGCCAGTAAAACAGCCGTCTTTAAACGGATCATTTCGAGGTATTCCTTTTCAGACACATCGAAGCGGTTTTCAAAATCCAGGTCATATTGTTGTCCTTCGCAAACGGCTATGGCCGTATCGGTAAAAAGTTCTAGCAAGGCCTTTAGATAGACTGGTTCGCATTTTAATAAATATTTAAACGATATGAAAGACATTACATCGCCAGACAGAATGGCTGCATTCTCCCCGAACTTTTTATGAACTGCCGGTTTGTTTCTTCGGATCTCGGCTTTGTCCATGATATCATCATGAAGCAAGGTGAAATTATGAAAAACCTCGATAGCCAATGCCACGGGAAGGGCTTTTTGTACCTTCTCATTAAATAGGTTATAACTTAACAAAACCAGTGAAGAACGCAGTTTTTTGCCTTTTTGCCCCAGGATATACCTTACCGGAAGGTATAAGTTACCGGGTTGGGTATCCATCCATCCCTTCCGTTCTTTTTCAATTTCTGAATGAATGAGTTCCTGTATTTCTGACAGGGGGTATATGGAATTGTTATTCATTGGATTTATTTTCAATTATTAACTTTTCGGGTTCTATATCTTCTTCTTCATCGTAAATATGAAGCAGGGGTTCCTGAAAGGCTTTGGTGGTGGTAATGCGTTCCAGACCGGTCAGCAGCGAAGGCAGGAGTACCAGATTGGATGTAGCAGCCACCAGGAGCGTAAGAGATACCAGGATTCCCATAGCGACTGTACCTCCAAACCCGGAAATACTGAATATTCCAAAACCAAAAAACAGTACTACAGAGGTATACAGCATGCTAACGCCGGTTTCACGCAAAGCCAGAATTACAGACTGCCGGATATCCCAGTTTGTCAGTTTAAGTTCCTGACGATACTTGGCCAGGAAGTGAATGGTATTATCCACGGAAATACCGAAAGCAATGCTAAATACCAGAATCGTGGATGCTTTGATCGGTATCGCTGCATATCCCATTAATGCTGCCGTAAAAACCAAGGGCAAAACATTGGGTATTAATGACAGAAGGATCATTCGCCACGATGAAAACATAAGAGCCATAAACGCTGATATCAGCAAAATAGCCAGCCCCAGGCTGGTAAAAAGACTCCTCAGCAGGTATTCTGTACCCATGAAGTGAATCACACTCGAACCGGTAACCACTACCTCATACGTATCGTTCGGAAAAACCGAATCGATCTTTGTACGAAACCGGTTATAAAAACGCTCCATCTCTTTGGTTCCGATATCTTTCATCCTGAAACTGACCCGGGTAATTTGCCGGGTACTGTCAAGAAAGGAATGCAACAGATTCATATTTTCTTCTCCCTTGGAGGCATAAGAAAAAATAAAATCCTTTTCCCGGTTATTGGGCAGTTGGTAATACGCTTCATTCCCGTTATAAAAAGCCTGCCTGGAAAACTTCAACAGGTTAAGCAGGGATAATGGAGGTGAAAGTTCTTCCACTTCCGAAAGTTCATTCTCCAGTTTTTCAATTCGTTGAAAGGTGCTAAGTTGCATCACACCCCGGGGTTTTTGGGTATTAATCATGATCTCCAGGGGCAACAATCCGTCAAAATTCGTTTCAAAAAACTTCAGGTCTTTGTAAATGGGATCGCTTTCCGGAATATCATCCACCATAAACCCGGAGCTTTTAATCCGGGTCATGCCAAAGATTCCTGCCCCCAGGATCATCAGAGAAACAACATACACCGCTCTCCGGTGATTACGGGTCACCCTGATAATACATTCGATCATTCCGGAGATCCATGTATTCTTCAGATGTTTTACATGCCTGAGTGAAGGGGGTTCAATCAAACTAAAAACTATGGGAATAAGCAAAAGCGACAGAATAAACAGGCCCATGATGCTGAGAGAGGCAATGATGCCAAACTGCCGGAGGATATCGCTTTTTACCGTAATGAACGTGGCAAAACCGGCAGCTGTTGTCAGATTGGTTAAAAAGGTCGCATTGCCGATTTTGATAATTACCCTTTGAAGGGCTTTTATTTTATTGCCATGGCTTACGTACTCATGATGAAACTTATTGAGCATATAAATGCTGTTGGGAATTCCAATTACGATCAGCAGGGGGGGAACCATTCCTGTTAATAAAGTGATCTTAAAGCCAAACAAAGACAACATACCCAAACCCCAGACCACACCGGTAAGGACAATGATGACCGGGAAAAAAACAGCCTTAAAAGATCGAAAAAACAGAAACAACACCATAATGCAGATGCACAGAGCCAGGAAGCTGAACAGATAGATCTCTTTCCTGATTTGAATGGAATTCACGACCCGGATATAGGGCAACCCGGAATAATGCAGCTTTACCCCGGAATCTTCCTCAAATTGCTGACCTATCCGCTGAATGGACCGGATTAGTTGCTCCCGTTTTTTGGAGGCCATCTTGTCTTTGTTCACTGTAATGGCCAACAAATAGGCATCAGACGAATCATTGTAGAGAAGGTTTCTGTAAAAAGGAAGCTTTTTAAAGGTTGCAGCCAGGCTGTCCAGTTGCTGTTGATCGTGAATCTCCAGAGGGAAAATCCTGGTGATCTCAAATTTCTTCTCTTCGGTATTCTTCGCAAGATTGTAACTGTTCGAAACGGAAAGTAAATTTTCAACTCCTTCAATATCCGATAACGCTCTGCATAGATTCTCCCATTTTTCAAAATGGGTTAACGCAAAAAAATCTTCATCCTGGATGGCCACCACAATCAGGTTTCCCTCTTCCCCAAAAAGGGATACAAATTTTTCATGGGCTTCAAAAGCAGGATCTTTTTTGGGAAGCAGTTGGGAATATTCATACGACATTTCCACCCGGGTAGCATGAAATCCCATGAAGACAGTTATGGCTGCCAATAAAATAAACAGGAGTATTTTGTTTTTCAGGATAAAACGGGATACCCTTATCCACATAATGAGCTAATGTCAGAATTCATAGCGCGAAAATACACAAATTCCTGTATTAACTGAAAAAAACACCCGGTTATATCATGCTGAGATTCACAAATCTGCCTCCCTTGTTTTTCGAGTGGATCATCCGGGAATCCGGAGACCATTCTGCAGGTACTCTTCGGGGGCAGGGATCATTGGATTTCCTTCACACTATCTCTGATAAATTCCCGGGTATAGAAATCCGGATCAACCACTTCTCCGTTCCAGAGGATAATATCCAGGTCGATGGTCCGGGGGCCATACTTCGGGCCCTGACGGTTACGTCCCAGTTTGTTTTCAATGTGGATCAGAACGGCTTTCAACTCCTGCTGAACCAGGGATGTTTCCAATTTAAGCGCTCCGTTGGTAAATTCCGGCTGGCTTTGAATACCTATAGGCCGGGTTTTCCGAAAGGTGGAAACAGCCAAAATCTTCACTTTCTGCGCCAGCAAATCCAACATAGCCTGAATATTCTTTTCCGCATCAATGTTGGAACCAATGCCTATAATGGCCGTATGTAGATTTCCTTTATCTGTCATAAGAACCTCTTTGGGGCTTCTTCCGGAAGAATCCCTATGTAATAAAACCCGATTATTTTTATCCTGCACTATACCCAATACTTTCAGGCAGACGTTCGTCCCCGGGGAGCCATCATTTTTCTCTTTTTCTTTCCGCTTTCATTTCCGTTGAAACCGATTTTGCAAAACGCAGGGCATGCGGTTTATCCACCTCCACTTTTGCCCGGTTAACCCGTTCATCCTCCATGATCAGCTGAAGAATCTTATGGGTCAACACCTCAAGCAGCTTAAATCTTCCTTCCTGCACCAACGCGATCACCTTCTTCGTAATGTCTTTGTAATTGTAAATATCCTGTGGGGTATCCTGTTCCAGGGCATTCCCTGGTATTTCCGTTTCTATCTCAAGGTTAATTATGACATCCTGTTTGTTGGTGAGTTCATCCGGATTAAATCCGATATAGGTCCTGACCAGCAGATTTTTAACACGTATGATTGCCATTTCAGATTGTAATTCGTTCATTCATAATTCGGAACATCCTGGTTATTCAACGGGCTTCTATTTTTCTTTTTTTTTCACCCCCAGGTTTTCGCCTCCATCCGCAAAAAGCAGTTGTCCTGTGAGGTGTTCATTTTCCAAAATATAATCCACGCTGTGCAAGATGGGCTTTACTCCTCCCGGTATCTGCATCGGGGTCCGGGCTGCCAGGTTTTGAAGGTAAGCTTCATCTTTATCGACCGGGGCCAGGGTAACTCCCGGAGCAATGGCATTGACCCGGATGGCCGGGGCAAACTCCAGAGCTGCCATCCGGGTTAGCTCCCATAACGCTTTTTTGGATAAAGAATAGGCCGCAAAATCCGATTGGTTGTTCGTGATCCGCGTATCCACCATATTGATAATATTTCCCTTCCTGCAATGTACCTGAAAATCGCGCATTAGAATAAAAGGAGTTTTCAGATTCACTTTCATCATCACATCCAGTAACCCTCCATCCGTTTCATGAATAGACCCCGGCTGAAACAAAGAAGCATTGTTAATCAGCAATCCGGGTTTTTCAAAATGCCGGATCAAATGAGGAAAAAAATCCTCTACTTCGTCCGTTACCGCCAGATTGGCTTTCAACAATCCGAATTGCTGATCCGGATATTTTTGCTTCAATGCATGTATCAGCTTCTTCGCCAACTTTTCCGAAGAATTATAATGAATAAGAACACTCCATCCTCTGGATGCCAGGTGTTCTGCTACCGCTTTTCCTATTCGTTTGGCAGCTCCTGTTACGATCGCTGTTTTATTCACTGCTTCAGAATTTATATTCCCTGCGTTTGCCATTCATCAAAAAAGCATTTTTTTCACTCTTTACTCTTTGACCCGCTTTGTTTAATCCCTCTATAAACGTTGGATGCCCGGTTCACAATCGAATGTTTTTCCCCTGATGAACATTACCCCCTTCTTTTCGGCATCTGAGGAAACGCACGCACCAGGCATCCTTACTTACCTGCAGCCTGATCGGATCGGATCATTTCGTACCTAAAAGATAGCTATTTTATTTAACCTATAAAACAGCCTGCAGAAATTATTGTTCAGGAAAGATTGGACCCTTCGGAGAATCTTTGTTTGGGGAACAGCAACAGAAGGGTTATTGGTAGCTGATCAGTTTGCTCAGGTATTTCCCAATGATATCAAATTCGAGGTTCACGAGGGTTCCCTCTTTAAAGGTATGAAAATTGGTTATTTCATAGGTATAGGGAATGATAGCCACCTGAAAAGAGTGATCTTTGGCGTTCACTACGGTAAGGCTGACTCCGTTCACGGTTACGGATCCTTTTTCTACGGTTATGTACCCTTGGCTGGCTTTCTCGCGGTCAAAATCATATTCAAACGTAAAGTACCAGCTTCCTTCGGCTTCTTCCACTTTTGTACATACGGCTGTTTGGTCTACATGTCCCTGAACAATATGCCCGTCGAGGCGCCCGTTCATTTTCATGCTTCGTTCAAGGTTCACCTTGCTGCCCACCTCAAGCTGCCCCAGGTTAGACCGCAACAGGGTTTCTTTGACTGCTGTCACTTTGTAGGTGCGGTTGACAGGATCAACATCCACAACGGTCAGGCATACCCCATTGTGAGAAAGGCTCTGATCTACCTTTAGTTCCTGAACAAAAGAACAGGTTAACGTAAAGTGTACATTTCCCCCTTCTTTTTCTATGGCAGTAACCGTACCATACTCTTCAACTATTCCGGAAAACATATCTGTTGGTTTTTCGTTCAACGTGCAACGGATTCCATTCTGTTTATTTAACCCTCCATTCCCATCCCTCTTTGGTATCCATTACTTCTATTCCGAGGGCATTCAACTGATCCCTGATATTATCAGCGGTTGGCCAGTCTTTCTTTTCTTTGGCATTCATTCGCAAGGTCAGCAGGAGTTCCACCAACTCGTTCAGCAGGGTATCACTGGTTTGTTTTGCATTCTCTTCCTCTTTGAGTCCCAGTATTTCCGATACTACCGATTGGAATAAAGAGGCAAGTTCTTTCTTATCAGGGGCTGAGATTCTTTCGTTGCCTTCTTTCACCGCATAAATGATCTTCACTCCTTCGAACAGATGAGCTATTGCCACCGGGCTGTTCAGGTCGTCATTCAGGGCTGCAAAGCATTTTTCTTTCAGCGAAGGGATATCGACTGTTGATGTATTGTGAACCGGAAGGGTATCAACCGCACTGAAGGCATTCATCAGACGGGTCAGTCCTTTTTCGGAGGCCTGGAGTGCTTCATTTGAAAAATCCAGGGTACTCCGGTAATGAGCCTGAAGAATAAAAAACCGGATGGTCATGGGCGAATAGGGCTTTTCGAGCAATTCATGGCTGCCTGAGAACAATTCATCCAGGGTAATAAAGTTCCCCAGTGAACGGGCCATCTTCTGACCTCCGATGGTAATCATGTTGTTGTGCATCCAGTAACGGACCGATTCTTTGCCCAGGGCTGCCGTTGATTGGGCAATTTCACACTCATGATGGGGAAAAATTAAATCCATCCCTCCGCCATGAATATCGAATTGTTCCCCCAGGTATTTGGTACTCATGGCGGAACATTCGAGATGCCACCCCGGGAAACCCTCACTCCACGCTGAAGGCCAATGCATAATATGCTCCGGAGAAGCTTTCTTCCAGAGAGCAAAATCATAGGAATGTCTCTTCTGCAACTGACCTTCCAGTTGCCTGGTCTGGCTTTTCAGGCTTTCCAGATCCCTACCGGAAAGCTTTCCATAGACATAATCCGCATGGTATTTATCTACATCAAAATATACGGATCCTTCCGATTCATAGGCATATCCGTTTTTCAGGATCTTTTCGATCAGTTGCTGTTGCTCGATGATGTGCCCCGAGGCCCTCGGTTCAATGCTTGGAGGTAAAACATTTAATTCATGCATATTGCGATGGAAAGTCTCCACATACTTCTGAACAACTTCCATCGGTTCCAGTTTTTCCAGTTTGGCCTTTTTCTGGATCCGGTCTTCACCGGTTTCTTCTTCCAGATGCCCAACGTCGGTAATATTCCGCACATACCGGACCCGATACCCTTCATGGGTTAGAAACCGATACAAAAGATCAAAAGTAATGGCAGGGCGTGCATGCCCCAGGTGGGTATTGCTGTAGACCGTAGGCCCGCAGACATACATTCCTACTCTCCCCTTTACCCGGGAGGTGAAAATTTCCTTTTTCCGGGATAATGTATTGTATATTACCAGATTCTGATCCACACGTAACAGCTTTTTTTATGATGAAATGAGCGGATTAATAATAATCACCCAGGAAGATGATTAAACATCCATGCGCGTTATCCCGATGTACATCGGGATCAGGAATACCTTATAAATTTAACACTTCTAATCATATAAAAAACAAAGGTAAAATAAAATCAAGGAAATCATTTTTCCCTGCCAGGATTTTCTGCAGAATCCGGTTCCTGACCTCCTTCTTCTGTGCTTTCTTCCTTGTTGTTCAGGTGTTTGTTGAACTGTTTCCTGTAAAAAATCAAAACAGAGAAAATACCAATGGTAATGGCTGAATCGGCAATATTAAAAACAGGCCTGAAAAAGACAAATGGTTCCCCTCCAAAAAACGGAACCCACTTGGGATAAAAACCCTGGATAATAGGAAAATAGAACATATCAACCACTTTTCCATGCAGAAACCCTGCATAGCCCCCCTCTTCAGGCAGAAAGGCTGCTACCTTGCCATAATTGCTTTCTTCAAAGATCAATCCATAAAAGGCACTATCAAGGATATTGCCCACAGCTCCGGCAAAAATTAACGCAATGCTGGCAATAAATCCCATGGGAAAATCTCTTTTTGAAAGCTTAAAGAGGTACCACCCAATGGCCACAACCGCTGCAATCCGGAAAAGACTCAGAAAAATTTTTCCATATTCTCCGGCAAATTCAAATCCAAAGGCCATGCCGTTATTCTCAATAAAAAGAATACTGAACCAGTCCCCAAGAATTTTTATCTCCTCTTGCAGCGACATATGGGATTTAACCCAGATTTTGAGTATCTGATCGGCAATCAGTATGAAAACAATGATGAGAAGAGCTTTTTTACTTTTCGAAAGATTCATCCTGTACTTTTTGGGAAACCAAGCTTTTATCAACACCTGCCACGGATCTGTTATTCATCGGTAGGATCCTGAGGTTTTTCAATTTTTACCTTTTTTTGCATCAATACAGAGGGTCGCATGCGGCACCGCACGGAGTCGTTCCTTGGAGATCAATTTTCCTGTTTCCCGACAGATTCCATAGGTTTTGTTTTCAATCCGTACCAGGGCAGCCTGTAGATGCTGGATAAACTTTAGTTGTCTTTGAGCCAGTTTTCCGGCTTCTTCCTTCGACAGGGTTGCAGCTCCTTCTTCGAGCACTTTAAAGGTTGGTGAAGTATCCTGTGTATCGTTCCCGTCACTGTGGGTAATCGAATTCCGGTACATGGAATAATCCTCCTGGGCTTTTTCGAGTTTGTCAAGAATAATCTTTTTAAACTCAGCCAGTTCCTCATCCGAATATCTTTTCTTTTCACTCATATTCCAACATTTTTAATATAAATACGGACTCATTCCCGCATCTAAATATAGAACTTATTATTTAAATTTCTCGACCTTTATCCACGTCACAATATTTTCCTCCACTTCCACTACTCTGGATTCACTACGCACTAAATGATCCATAAGTTTCAATTCAGTAGCGAGCGTCTGGTCACATATATACTTTTTATAATGGGTAATTGCGTCATTCAGTGCGTCCTGTTTTTGGATCTGAAGCCGGATTCTGTCGGTAACTTCAAAATCGCTCTCTTTCCGGATATTTTGAATTTTGTTGACCAATTCGCGTGCAATGCCCTCCTGTTTCAATTGTTCTGTAATATGAATATCCAGAGCAATGGTCAGGTTTCCATCCGTAGCAACGGTCCACCCCGGAATATCCTCCGTTGTAATGTCCACATCTTCAAGGGATATATCCAATGCATGATCCCCGGCCCGGATCTTTTTGAATCCTTTTTCTTCCAGTTCTGCGATATCCGTTTGTGTAAACTCAGCGATTTCAGCGGTTATGGTCTTCATCAATTTCCCATACCGGGGGCCTAGTTTTTTAAAATCCGGTTTAATCTTCTTTTTGATTATTCCGGTTGTATCGTGCAGATATTCTACTGTTTTAACATTCACTTCCGTCAGAATGATCTCTTTCACTGCATCCAATTGTTCTTTGAAATGCTCGTCTAAAACCGGCACCATAATTTTTGACAGGGGTTGTCGTACTTTGATTTTTTCTTTTCTGCGAAGGGCAAGAATCATGGAGGAGGCTTTTTGGGCTAAGGCCATTTTTTCTTCCAGGTCTTTATCAATCTGTTCTTCTGAGCATTCAGGAAAATCGGTAAGATGTACGCTTTGTATGTTTTCTTTTCGGGTTACATGGTTCAGGTCGGAAAATAACCGTTCTGCATAAAAGGGAACGATGGGGGCCATCAATTTAGCTAGGGTAACCAGGCAGGTATACAGGGTCTGGTAGGCCGATATTTTATCTTTGTCATAATCGCCCCCCCAGTACCGTTTACGGCTTAGCCGAACAAACCAGTTGCTCAGATTTTCAGTTACAAATTCGGCTATGGCTCTGCCTGCACGCGTAGGTTCATAATTTTCATAACTCAGATGTACTTCGTTGATCAATGTATGCAGCAAAGAAATGATCCACCGGTCCAGTTCCGGCCTTTCCGAGACCGGTATTTCCGCTTCTTCATAGGTAAACTGATCGATGTTAGCATACAGGGCAAAAAAATTGTAGGTATTATAAAGGGTTCCGAAGAATTTACGTTTCACCTCTTCCACGCCGTCGATATCGAATTTCAGGTTATCCCAGGGTTGGGCGTTGGTGATCAGGTACCAGCGTAACGGATCCGATCCATATTTTTCAATGGTATCAAAAGGATCAATGGCGTTGCCCAGCCGTTTAGACATTTTATTTCCTTTTTTATCGAGGATCAATCCGTTGGCAATGATATTCCTGAAGGATACCGATCCATCAACCATGGTGGCAATGGCATGAAGAGTAAAAAACCAACCCCGGGTCTGATCGACTCCCTCGGCAATAAAATCGGCGGGAAAAACCTGGTTAAAGAGATCCCTGGATTCAAACGGGTAATGATACTGCGCATACGGCATAGATCCGGAGTCGAACCATACATCGATCAGATCCGGTTCCCGGAACATCTTTTCTCCGGAAGGCGAAACCAGGACCACACTGTCAATATAGGGTTTGTGAAGATCCAGGAGTGCATAATTTTCCCGGGTGTAATTCCCGGGTGTAAAACCTGCATAGGGATTCTTATCCATAAAACCAGCTGCTATGGATTTTCGGATCTCAGCCATCAATTCTTCAGCCGATCCAATGCAGATCTCTTCCGAACCATCTTCGGTTCTCCATATCGGAAGGGGAGTACCCCAAAAACGGGAACGGCTGAGATTCCAGTCGACCAGGTTCTCAAGCCAATTGCCAAACCTCCCGGATCCCGTAGAGGGAGGTTTCCAGTTGATGGTATTGTTCAAAGCAACCAATTGATCCTTGACTGCCGTTGTTTTTATAAACCATGAATCCAGAGGATAATAGAGCACCGGCTTATCCGTCCTCCAGCAATGCGGATAATTGTGGGTGTGTTTTTCAATTTTGAAAGCTTTGTTCTCCATTTTAAGCATCACTGCTATATCCACATCAATGGTATCTTCATTTTCAGTAAGGTTCACATCGTAAGCATTTTTTACATATCGTCCGGCAAATGGCCTGTATTTCTCAAGATTCACATTTTTCTTCACAAAGGCACCGGCCATATTTTCGGTTTTAAAGAACCGGCCTTTTTTATCTACCAGGGGTTGGGATCTGCCCTCTTTATCCAAAATCAATAAAGGAGCTATGTTGTTCTGTTTGCCTACTTTGTCATCATCCGCACCAAACGTAGGAGCAATATGCACAATGCCGGTACCTTCTTCGGTGGTCACAAAATCTCCGCCAATCACCTCAAACGCTTTTCCTTCGGGTTTGACCCAATCGATAAGCTGCTCATACTGAATTCCTTTAAGGTCATTCCCCGGGTATTCTCCGATTACCTTAAAGGGCAATTTTTTATCTCCGGGTTTAAACGTATCCGTATCCGGTTCCCCCTGAATACCATGAAAATAGGTATTCAGCAGTTCCTTAGCCAGGATTAGAACAACCGGTTTCCCTGTGTAAGGATTAAAGGTTTTTACTTGTACATAGCGTATGGAAGGGCCCACACATAAGGCAGTATTAGAGGGGAGCGTCCATGGAGTGGTGGTCCACGCCAAAAAGAAAAGCTCGCTGTTGATGTTCTCAAACAAAAATTCCGAACGTTCATTCCGGATCACTTTGAATTGAGCCACAACGGTAGTATCCTGAACATCCTTATAACATCCGGGTTGGTTCAGTTCATGCGAACTCAGGCCGGTTCCCGCCGCCGGGGAATAGGGCTGTATCGTATATCCCTTGTACATCAACCCCTTGTTGTATATTTGCTTTAACAACCACCATACCGTCTCAATATACCGGCTGTCATAGGTAATATATGGATCATCCATGGTAATCCAATACCCCATTATTCGGGTCAGCTCCTCCCATTCCCGGGTGTATTTCATGACTTCGGTACGACAGGCTTTGTTGAAGTCCTCAACCGAAATTTTCTCCCCAATATCTTCTTTGGTAATATTCAACGATTTTTCCACACTAAGTTCCACAGGAAGCCCATGGGTATCCCATCCTGCTTTGCGGTGCACGCGAAATCCCTTCATGGTTTTGTAGCGACAGAATATATCTTTTAGGGTCCGGGACATTACATGGTGAATGCCAGGCATTCCGTTGGCCGAAGGAGGCCCTTCGTAAAAAATAAATTTCTTATGCCCCTCACGCGATGCAATGCTCCGGTGAAAAGTATCCTCCTCCTCCCATTGTTTTAAAACCTCCTGATGGATCGCCGAAAGATTCAATTGTTTATACTCCTGAAACTTCTTGTTCATTCTGATGCTGTTAAAACCGTATTGTAAAAAATGTACAAATATAGAAATTTTTTTAAGGAAGGAGTCTTCCGGAAAAGGATGAATTACAGCCGAAAATGCAGACAGACCGGTTATAAAAAAACAACCGGTTTTCGGTTCCTGTGAACCGTCTCCGGAGTCTTATTTTTCTATTCCAAAACGATACTCACAAACCGAATAATACTCTTCTCCCGGATGAAGAATGGTTGAAGGAAAATTTTCCTGATTCGGGCTGTTTGGGAAATGCTGTGTTTCGAGACAAAAAGCGTCCCTGAAATGATAGGGGTTCCCGGATTTTCCTGTTTCCGTGCCGTTCAGGAAATTCCCGCTATAAAACTGAATTCCCGGCTCATTGGTATAGACTTCCATTGTTCTTCCTGAAAGGGGTTCGACTACTCTTGCTGCAAAATGCACATTCTCCTCTGATGAATGAATCACATAATTATGGTCGTATCCCTTTCCGAAAGCAAGCTGTTCGAAGTCATCGTTTATTCGTTCCCCGATGGGTGTAAGCTCCCGAAAATCCAACGGTGTATCTTCAACAGGAGCCAGAATACCCAGAGGGATCAAACCCGAATCTACCGGAGTATACCTTTCGGCATTGATCTGCATCAGGTGGTCGGTTATGGTCCCCTGGCCTTCCCCTTTCAGGTTGAAAAAAGAATGGGAGGTAAGATTTACCGGGGTCGGCTTATCTGTAGTAGCCCAATATTCAATTTTTAAAGCATTGGCATCGGTTAAGGTATATTGCACTTTAACATCCAGGGTTCCGGGATAGCCTTCTTCCATGTCCGGCGATGTATAGGTGAGAACCAGTGTCTGGCTGTCGGGTTGTTCGGCATTCCAGGTTACGGCATGAAACCCTTTGATTCCTCCGTGGAGATGATTTTTCCCGTCATTTGCAGCCAGAGTATAAGTCGTGTCATTTAGCTGAAACCGGGCATGCGCAATCCGGTTCCCGTATCGTCCTATCAGGGCCCCGAAATAGACTTCTCCTGAATGAAAATAGGCATCAATGGTATTATACCCCAGAACAATATCTGCCAGATTCCCGTTTTTATCAGGAACCCATAGAGACACAATTTTCCCTCCGTAATTGGTGATCTGTGTAACCAGGCCATGCGCATTTCTCAGGGTATACAAACTTATCGGGATGCCCCCGGCTTCCGTATGAAAATTTTCTCCGGAAACAAGCTCCGGTTCAGCCTCTTCCTGAACACACGAAACCGATGCTATCATAAGCAGAATAAAAAACCAGGTTTTCACTTTCATGAATCTATGTTTATATTGAATTTTCCGCCCTAAGATAACAAATTGATTTGAATCCTTCTTTTCTTTTGGTGACGAAAATACAAATGGGGAGAGCAAAACTCCGGGGCGGTGTTGAAAAACCAACCGGGTAAAAAAAAAGGCAGCTTATGCAAGCTGCCTCAAAGCCATGAAAACAATTAAACAATGTTCAGAAAACAGAAAACTAGAAACAATTAAATTGTTAAAATATCTTTTTCCTTAGCATCCACTAAGGTATTAATTTTTTTTACAAAATCATCGGTTAATTCCTGAACTTTTGTTTCGGAATCTTTTTCGAGATCTTCCGACAATCCTTCTTTCTGTAATTTTCGCAGATTGTCATTGGCTTCTTTTCTTGCCGTCCGGATACTGACACGCGCTGCTTCGCCCTCTTTATGTACCTGCTTAACAAGATCTTTACGTCTTTCTTCCGTCAGAACAGGAATGTTAATCCGTATTATTTCCCCGTTGTTCTCAGGATTAAAACCCAGGTTGGCAGCCAGGATTGCTTTTTCAATATCGGGAATCAGTCTTTTCTCCCAGGGTTGAATAGCGAGGGTACGTGGATCCGGTGTACTGACATTTGACACCTGATTCAACGGAGTCTTTGTTCCATAATACTCCACCAGTACGCCATCCAACATAGCCGGAGAAGCAACTCCGGCTCTGATATGTACCAGTTCTTTCTCCAGATGTTTAATGGCAGCATTCATCTGCTCTTCACACTGCGCTATTACAAAATCGGCTTCTTCCTGCATACGTTATCTGTCCTTTTCAACTACAGACAGTTCAAATATATAGGATTTTTTTAAAAACATGAAACGAGCATGATAAAAATTAACCCCTTAGGGTAGGATTAACCCCGGCCTTAAGGAGCTATTGATCCCGTAATGATCGCGGGCTTAACCCATTTACTATTTATTCCCCGGACAGTAGTGAAATTTTTACATAAAATTTCATGTGAAGGAAGGAGATGTCAGCCTGAAACAATCGATCCGATTTTTTCTCCTTTCACGGCTTTTTCAAGATTTCCCGGGGTATCCATATTGAATACAAGTACCGGCATATGTTGTTCCATGCAGAGGGTTGTAGCGGTAAGGTCCATGATTTTCAGGTTTTGTTTATACATTTCCCGGAAGGTTATGGTTTCAATTTTCCGTGCTTCGGGATACAATTCCGGATCTGCCGTATAGATTCCGTCTACCCGGGTTCCTTTCATCATAATATCAGCCTGGATTTCGACAGCCCTCAGGGCGCTTGCAGTGTCGGTGGTAAAGTAGGGGTTTCCGGTTCCCCCGGCGAGGATGATCACTTTTCCTTTCTCCAGGGCTTCCAGGGCTTTTTCCCGGGTATAGAATTGTCCCACCGGTTCCATACGGATGGCTGTAAGGAGTTGTGATTTTATACCCGCTTCTTTCAGGGCAGAATCCAACGCAAGGCTGTTTATTACTGTAGCGAGCATGCCCATCTGGTCTCCTTTCACCCGGTCAAAACCGTTGGCTGCACCGCTCAGTCCCCGGAAGATATTGCCCCCTCCGATCACAATTCCTATCTGAACCCCCATGGCAGCTACCCCTCCGATCTGCCTGGCATAGGTGGTCAACCGCCGGTTATCAATGCTCTGTTGTTGTGAACCGGCCAGCGATTCACCGCTTAATTTTAACAGTATACGTTTGTATTTTGCCATCTTTGCAAATACCTGTCAGTTTCTCCTACGAAGGTAACCAAATAGACCTTTCTCCGGTCAGAAGTCAGAAAAAAAAATGCCCGGAAAAAATCCAGGCTATAATTTTTATGCAAAAAAGCATATTAGGTATTCAGGGTATACCGGTCAAATACCGTTACCCTGAGGTCTTTATCATTCTGAGCGAGGAATTCTCTGACCGAGATCTTTCCATCTTTCACATAGGTTTGATTTAAAAGGGTTGCTTCCTTAAACCACTTATTCACAGCTCCCTGGGCTATATTATCCAGCATGGATTCGGGTTTTCCTTCCTGGCGGTATTTTTCCCGGGCAATTTCCCGTTCTTTTTCGATCAGTTCCGCCGGCACAGAATCTTTGTCGATACTCACCGGATCCATGGCTGCAATCTGCATAGCCACATCTTTGGCAACCTGAGCATCCACGTCTGCCTTATTAAAGCCCACTATGGTTGCAAGCTTATTCCCTGGATGAATATACGATGTTACCCGGTCTGCTTCTATTCTTTTGAAATAGGTCAGCTCCAGTTTTTCACCAATCACACCGGTTTGTTCGATCACTTGTTCAGCCACAGTCCGTCCTTCAAGAAGCAGATTCTTTACCTCATCGTGATTGTTTGCTTGGTTGGCCAGGGCCAGGTCAAGGATCTGTTCTGCAAAGGCAATGAAATTTTCATTTTTAGCTACAAAATCGGTTTCGCAATTGAGAACCAGTATGCCTCCGTATTGTTTGTCATCCGTAACTTTTGCCAGGACCACCCCTTCAGAAGCTTCCCGGTCGGAACGCTTGTTGGCAATAAGCTTTCCTTTTTCACGAATAATTTGAACTGCCTTTTCAAAGTCACCCTTCGCCTCGGTAAGTGCATTTTTACAATCCATCATACCAGCGCCTGTATGCTTGCGTAATTTAACTACATCTGCTGTCTGAAATGCCATACTGAAATATGTTGTTTAAAAAAATGAATACTTGGTTTATCGAGCGGATTTTATTCTTCGGATTCGTCGTTATCCTCCTCGTCGTATGCGTCGTCGGTATTTTTATCTGCCCGGGATGTTTTTTTCTTCCTGGAAGTTCCTGGTTCCTCTTTTTCCCTTTCTGTTTTGCGTTCCTGAAGGCCTTCCTGCACCGCATCCACCATGATTTTCGTAATCAGTTTAATGGATTGGGATGCATCGTCGTTTGCAGGAATCACAAAATCGATATCTTCCGGATTTGAATTGGTATCAACCATGGCAAATACGGGTATTCCGAGTTTTTTGGCTTCCCTCACGGCAATTTTCTCTTTCAGGACATCGACCACAAACAAAGCAGCCGGAAGACGGGACAGATCAGAAATACTGCCCAGCACCTTCTCCAGTTTGGCGCGCTGGCGGGTAATCTGAAGTTTCTCCCGCTTGGAAAGATTATTCCAACTGGGATCTTTGGTTAGTTTATCAATGGAGATCATTTTTTTCACAGCCTTGCGAATGGTTGGAAAATTCGTTAACAGACCTCCCGGCCAGCGTTCGGTAACATAAGGCATGTTAACCTTTTGAACCAGCTCCGCAACAATATCCTTGGCCTGTTTTTTGGTCGCTACAAACAATATCTTCCTTCCGGATTTGGCAATTTGTTTGAGTGCATTGGCTGCTTCATCCATCTTTACGATGGTTTTCTGCAAATCAATAATGTGAATCCCGTTTTTTTCCATGAAAATATACGGTTCCATGTTGGGATTCCATTTTCTTTTAAGGTGGCCGAAATGTGCTCCGGCATCGAGTAATTCCTGAAAATTTGTTCTTGGCATCTGTTTACTTTTTATATCGAACTAAAAGCAACTGCTGAGTAGTCATTGATTCCATGAATCTCAACAGTTTTAGATCCATATTGGTTATTAAAAATTGTCTGCTAGCGTTTTGAGAATTGGAATCGTTTCCGTGCTTTTGGTTGTCCCGGTTTTTTTCTTTCGACCTGTCGCGGGTCTCTGGTAAGGAATCCGGCTTTTTTGAGCTGAGGACGTGTTTCGGGATCCATCCCCGACAAAGCACGGGCTATGGCCAGTCTCAGGGCTTCGGCCTGACCTTTGAATCCACCGCCATGAAGATTGACCTTGATATCGTATTTATCCGTTGCTTCCAGAAGAGCCAAAGGCTGGGTAGCTATATATTGCAAGATTCCGGTGGTAAAGTAATCCTTCAGGTCCTGTTTATTAACGGTAATATTTCCTTTGCCTTCGCTTATATAAATACGAGCAACGGCTGATTTTCGGCGTCCTATCGTATTAACAACTTCCATTTTTTTTATTTAATAGTAGATAAATCGACAACTTGAGGTTTTTGTGCTTCATAGGGATGGTCGGACCCCGTTACTACGTGAAGGTTTTTGAAAATAACCCTTCCGAGTTTGGTTTTCGGCAGCATTCCTTTCACGGATCTCTCAACCAACCGTTCCGGATATTTCCGGAGAATATCCTCCGGTGTTTGAGAAGTCTGACCCCCGGGATACCCGGAATGCCTGAAGTATACCCGGTCGGTCATCTTTTTGCCTGTCAGCGAAACCTTTTCAGCATTGATCACAATTACATGGTCCCCACCATCCACATGAGGGGTAAAATCCGGTTTGTTTTTTCCCCGGAGTATTTTTGCAACTTTACTGGCTAAACGGCCCAGGGCAACCCCTTCTGCATCTACAAGGATCCACGCTTTTTGTACCGTGTTCTTGTTGGCCGAAACCGTTTTATAACTTAGTGTATCCACTTATCTGTATATTTAGTACATTCAACATCACCCGTTTGCCTACCTCTTTTTTTGTTACCGTAACAAACACCCTGTTCATATGATTTATTACTGTAAGTAAATCAACAATTTATATATTGTATAAGAACGGATAATCTTCGGGACTGCAAAAGTATTTTCTTTTTTCTAAATTGCAAAAATATTGCATTAAAATATTGCTTTGCTTCCCCGGAAATAATATTGTTTGTACTTTTGGTTCACCAGAATCAACCACAGGATTGTTCCAGAGATGAAGGCAAAAATCAACAAAAAACCAACCAGAAGGAGGATTTTTTCATCCTATCTGACTTCCGCAGTCAGCGTGATTATGGTTCTTTTTCTCATCGGATTACTCGCTCTGGTAATTATCAACACCCGGCATCTCACGGATTATGTCCGCGAAAAAATCGGGTTCACCCTGGTTTTGCATGAAGGACTCAAAGAGGTTGAGATCACACGCCTTCAAAAACTCTTACATGCTGCCGGCTACGTAAAAACCACCCGGTATGTCGATAAAGAAACGGCTGAAAAAGAACTCCGGGAAGAATTGGGGGAAGACTTCAGTGGCTTCCTCGGGTATAATCCCCTGTTCTCATCCATAGATGTTAAATTGTATGCCCAATACACCCATTCTGACAGCCTGGCTGTTCTGGAAAACAAATTTCTGGAGTTTCCCCAAATCAAGGAGGTTTATTACCAGCGCAATTTGGTTACCCTGATCAACAAAAATCTCAGCAAGATCAGTTTGTTTCTTCTTTTTTTCAGCAGTTTACTGATGTTGCTTTTTTTTGCTTTAATCAACAATACCATCCGGATGTCGATCTATTCCCAGCGTTTCATCATCCACACCATGCAGTTGGTGGGGGCTACCCGTCGTTTTATACGCAATCCTTTTGTATTGAAAAGTGTGATTATGGGCGTCGTGGGCGCAGTTATCGCTTACCTGTTGATCTTTTTCATTCTTTATGCCTATCAAAAAGAGCTTTCCGGATTGTTCAACATAGCCAATTTTCCAGTAATGGGTGCTGTATTTCTGATCATTCTGTTGTCAGGAATTATCATTACCTACGTTTCCACCTGGTTTGCCGTGAACAAATTCCTGAGAATGAAATTTGACGAATTGTTTTATTGACTATCTTTGAATCCTGAAAAAAATGCATCATGGCAAAAAAAGATACCGAAAAACAAGATGCTCAGTTTGCTTTGGGTAAAAAAAATTACCGGTTAATGGCAATCGGATTTGCCATTATTGTTCTGGGTTTTATTTTCCTGGCCGGTGGAGGAAGTGACGATCCCCATGTTTTCAATCCGGAGATATTCAGTTTCCGCAGGATTACCCTGGCTCCGGTACTTTTGCTGATCGGTTTTGTATTTGAGATCTATGCCATCATGAAAAAACCCAAGTCAGAATAACCCCATTGTCTTTTCATGAATGAACTTCAAGCTTTTCTTCTCGGGGTTATCCAGGGATTGACCGAGTTTCTTCCGGTTAGTTCCTCCGGGCATCTGGAAATCGGTCATTCTCTTCTGAGGATCCAAAACCAGAACAATCTGTTGTTTGCTGTGGTTGTTCACACCGCCACCGTTTTGAGCACTCTGGTTGTTTTCCGGAAAGACCTGGTTGTTATACTAACCGGGCTTTTTGCTTTTCAGTGGAATTCCTCGACGCAGTATGTAGCCAAACTGATCGTTTCTTCGGTACCGGTCATCCTCCTGGGACTCTTTTTTAAAACCCAGATCGAAGAGTTATTCAGTGGCAATTTGCTCATGGTCGGATCGATGTTGATGGTCACCGCCCTTTTGCTCTTTCTGACCACTCTGGTCCAAAAAGGACATAAGAATATTTCCTTTTTTCATGCTCTGGTAATGGGTTTATCCCAGGCCCTGGCCGTCATTCCCGGAATATCCCGAAGCGGGGCAACCATTGCCACAGGATTGCTGTTGAAGAACCACAAAGAAGAAACAACCCGATTCTCCTTTCTGATGGTGTTGATTCCTGTTTTAGGAGCAATGGGATATGATCTCCTGAGCGGAGAATTTACCCTCACCCCACAAACCGACCTTGTTCCTCTGCTTGTTGGATTTGTTTCTGCCTTTGTAGCAGGACTCATTGCCTGTACATGGATGATCCGTATTGTTAAAAAAGGAAAGCTGATTTATTTTGCCATCTATTGTTTTTGTGTCGGCCTTATTGCTATCTTTGCAGCCTGACAAAAAAACCTGAAAATACCTCAAAGCGATCTGGTTTATATGGTTGAGCCAATCCGGAATTACGATTTTTTAAAAGGCGAAGTTCTGTTGTTTGACAAAGGTCTGGGGTGGTCTTCTTTTGATTTGGTGCAAAAAGTACGCAACTCCTTATGCCGGGCCATGAATATCAAAAAACTGAAAGTCGGGCATGCCGGGACATTGGATCCCCTCGCAACAGGACTGATGATTCTTTGTACAGGTCAGGCAACCAAACAAATTGAAACAATGCAATCCGGCCAAAAAGAGTACCTGGCAACCCTTAAACTGGGAGCCACTACTCCAACACACGACAGGGAATCAGAAGAAGATCAAAACTACCCATACCAACACCTGACCAGAAGTTCGCTGGAGAAGGTCTTACAAAAATATACAGGCACCATTGCCCAGGAACCTCCCTTGTTCTCCGCAGTGAAAATTAAAGGAAAAAGAGCCTACCATTATGCCCGGGAAGGAGAAAACATTAAACTTAAATCCCGTATGGTTGTTATTCAAAAAGTGGAGATCGTCCGATTCGACCTTCCTGCCGTGGATCTGAATATTGTATGCAGCAAAGGAACCTACATCCGTTCCCTGGCCCGCGATATCGGAAAAAGCCTTAAGTGCGGAGCTTACCTGACCCACCTGAGAAGATTACGAATCGGAAAATACCACGTGAAAGAAGCCATGACCATTGAATATTTTTTGCACAATTTAAATGCGTTTGTAACCAATTGAAGATACCCTCGTAAAGGGTATCCACATTCCCTTTTGATAAATGTTCTCACTACTGTCCGTGGAATAAATAGTAAATGGGCTAAAGCCCGCGATCATTACGGGATCAATTAAGAATAATAAAAACGAAATGGGCTTCAGCCCAATATTTTACAATATTGATAATGAAATATTTAGAACATATTTGGTGTTTTAATACTACAACAAAAAAAAATTCTCGAACACCAATGAAATGTTCTTTGAAACAAGTTTCATAGGCCATGAAAACCGAACATGCATTGATTACACTATATGCCAGATATACTAAGTCTTAAATTAATAGTACACACATGAAATTATCAAAATTCAGGTACATTTTACCAGAGGAAAAAATAGCCCTTCATCCTGCGGAAAACAGGGATGAATCGAAGTTGATGGTTTTACACAGGAACACAGGAAAACTCGAACACCGGCTTTTTAAGGATGTAATTGATTATTTCAATGATAAGGACGTATTCATATTCAACAACACCAAAGTGTTCCCGGCCCGTCTCTATGGGAACAAAGAAAAAACCGGTGCAGAAATTGAAGTTTTTTTATTGCGTGAACTGAACCGGGAGCAGCGTCTGTGGGACGTATTGGTCGACCCGGCCCGTAAAATCCGGATCGGCAACAAATTATACTTTGGCGATGACGATATGCTGGTGGCCGAAGTGATTGACAACACAACCTCCCGGGGAAGAACCCTTCGTTTTCTGTTTGACGGTCCCTATGAAGAATTCAAAAAAATGCTGTACGGACTAGGAGAAACTCCACTCCCTAAATTTATTAAACGACCGGTACAACCCGAAGACAAAGAGCGTTACCAGACGATTTTTGCCAAACACGAAGGAGCAGTGGCTGCTCCCACAGCCGGGTTGCACTTCAGCCGCGAACTCTTGAAACGTCTGGAGATCAAAGGAGTTGACTTCACATTCATAACCCTCCATGTTGGACTGGGTAATTTTCGCAGTGTGGATGTTGAGGATCTCACAAAACACAAAATGGACTCGGAACAAATATGGATCAAGGAAGATGCCTGTGAAATGGTGAACAACGCCAAAATGAATAAAAAGAATGTATGTGCTGTCGGAACAACGGTTATGCGCACACTCGAAAGTTCCGTATCAACCCAGGGATTCCTGAAACCTTTTGAGGGATGGACCAACAAATTCATTTTTCCCCCCTATGAATTCAGTGTGGCCAACCGCATGATTACCAACTTCCACCTCCCGCTATCCACCTTGTTGATGATGGTGGCAGCCTTTGCCGGCTATGACCTGCTCATGAAAGCCTATAAAGAAGCCATGAAAAAAGATTACCGGTTTGGAACCTATGGGGATGCCATGTTGATCCTGTAAACTTCCGGTAAAAAAAGTGAAACCACGACTCCCTCTCATCCGTGGTTTTTTTTACTTTCGCAACAAAGAATAAATCATGGCAAGAATTCATACGGGAACCTGCCCGGTTTGTAAGGGACATTCGTTTACCGACTTTCTGGTTTGTACCGATTTTTTTGTTTCAGGAGAGAAATTCAAAATTACGGCGTGTACCGGCTGTAATTTTAAAATCACACAGGATGTACCCGATGAAGCCTCAGCAGATGCTTACTATCAGTCAGAAGAATATATATCCCATTCAGACACATCAAAAGGACTGATTAACAAGGCCTATCATGTAGCACGCAATTATATGCTTACCCAAAAACGGAAAACCGTCATTCGACACACCCGGAAAAAAACAGGAACCCTTCTGGATTTAGGGGCTGGAACCGGGTACTTTGCTGCTCACATGAAAAATTACGGATGGAAGGTCACCGGTACAGAAAAAAGCAGTGAAGCAAGAACATTTGCCAGTAAAGAACAGGACATTGACCTTATTCCTGCCGAAGACCTGTTTACCCTGGAAAGCCATCATTTCGATGCGGTGACCTTATGGCATGTACTGGAGCATTTTTACCATCCGGAGAAATATATCAGGGAAATAAAAAGAGTACTTGCTCCGGAAGGTATCCTAGTGATAGCGCTTCCGAACCATTCTTCGTATGATGCAAAACATTACAAACAATACTGGGCTGCCTGGGATGTACCCCGCCACCTGTGGCATTTCACTCCGGCCCATGTGAAACAACTCTTTGAGAAGTATGGATTCACTCTCGTGGCAAAACACACCATGCTCTTTGATGCTTTTTATGTTTCCCTGCTAAGTGAAAAATATAAAAAATCACATTTGGCCTTTATGAAAGGATTGATCCATGGAAAAATATCCTGGCTGGTCAGCCTCTTGAACAAAGATCGCTGCAGTTCCGTAATATATGTACTCCGGAACAACAATCAGTCGAGCCGGTAGTTGTAAATATTCCCGTTGTGGCTCCCTACGATGAGGGTTAAGTAGGAAACCCCATCCCTCATCTTTCCGATGGTAAATTCACTGTTCCCTTGCAGAGGAAATCCCTGGTGAAGGGATCCATCCGGATTGTACAGGTATATTCTGTTTTCCGCTTTGACTGCCACGCCAATCTTCTTCAAGACCGAAGAAAACGTATAAATGTTCGGGGGACAGGTAATTTCATTCCGGAATTCTTTGCTGAATACTCCCTTCCCCTTTTCATCCATTACCACCAATTTATTCCGGTCAATAAAAATAAACTCCAGGGAACCATCTCCGTTCAGATCATCGGCTGTAAAAAAATGGCCCGGGGAGAATCCCCCGGTTTCTATGCATTTGTGTGATCCGTCGAAATAGAGATAATAGACCCTCCCTTTGTTGTCGGTAGTCACCATTTTGGGGGTTCCTTCTGTTTTGAGCAGGATCGGATTCCGTGAGTTTTCGAAATTCACAGCGAACCGGATGCGTGTATCCCCCCGCCGGTGCTGTACATAGATCCGCGAGGTGTCTTTAAAGACAATATAATCTTTCCCTGCCACCCTGAAGTGTTGTACCGGCATAGTGACTTCATGATCGGTCCCTTCAAACTTCCAGCCGCTGACAATCTTCCCGGAACGATCATACACGTAGATCTTTTTGTCTTCACCTGCCAGAAAATAACGGTACGTGCGGTTGTTGTCGTAATCAAAAACATTCAGGCCGTTGGTTGCCGGAGATCGTAAAGCAATCGGAAAAGGAGAGACATGGTTCCCCAGCCGGTCGATCAGGTACATTTTATCTTTGGTATTGAAAAGAAATTGCAGCTTTCCGTTCCGGAAAAAATCGATCTGATGTATTTCCCCGAGAATCTTTTCCGGTATGTTGAGGCTCCATCTTACGCGGCCTTCGTCTGTTATCAGGTGAAGACGGTTGCTCCGGTCCTGGAGAATGATCTCGCGATTCCCGGGATCGTCATGATTGATAACCATCTGGGGTTTGAAATCAATGGCCGATCCGATATTGCTTTGCCACATTGTTTGGGCGTCTTCTTCTATTTCCTCCGAATACCTTAACAGGATGTTGTTGAACAGAAGCTCCCCCGAACGTACCACCTGGCCGTTCAGAACCGAAAATTTCCGCAATGCTTCTTCCTTCTCTTTAAAAAATGAAATCAGGGATTCAGAAAACAAGGGTTGGGTTGCATGATAGGCATGGTTGATATCCAGGTAATAATTGATATTAGCCTTTGTTTCCAACTCTTTCTTATACTCTGCGTAGGCGGCTTCTTCAGTAAGGGTTACTCCCAGGGTCAGATCATGCAAAAGATTTTCCAGCGAGGTCCGGTTGCTGCAGAAAAGGATATAATTATCCCTAAAAGCAAAATATGCAGCCGAAGCTGTATAGAAGGGTGCACCTAACCAGATTCCCGGAAAAGAAGGATAGGGAAATGCATAGATCATGAACCGGGTTTCCCGGTCCATCTGATAGGTACTTGCGAGTTGTCCGAAGTCGATATTTTTTTTCGATGCATACTGCTGCAGCCAACCCAGCAGGCGTTCCCTGGCTTCGCTGTTGGCTTTTACCGAAACGATAAAAAAAGTGGTGCTTTCCGCACCATCGCCGGAGATTTCCGATACAACCAAAGCAATTTCATCGTCCACCAGGTCTTCAAAAACCGGTTTTAGGGAAGCCCGGACCTCTGAATCAATCCGTTTGAATCTCTCCTCCCGCTTATAAAACACATCACTGTGCGAGAAATAGGTATCCAGGTCCTTAAAGAAATTTTCTTTTTTGCTGAAAGCAAGGCTAAAATAAAAAGCAGTATGCCTGGGCATCATTCTATCTATTTTTCCCCTTACCGGATCCTGGTTTTTAAAAACGGTAAGATACTGGTTCAACGAATCGGGGGCCACCGAAACACCGCTCAGTCGGATATCCTCATCCGACGTAAAAAGATCCAGTTCACTCCAGGCAGCAAAACCAGAAAAACCTTCCACTCTCTCTTTGTAATTTAACTGGGATACTTCCCCGAACTCATCTTTTTTGCTGAATGTTGACGCATTCATCACAGGTTTCAGCACTTCACGAAAAAAGGAATGATTCACATACACCGAGGCTTCTGCCTGACCGGTAGCTGTTTTCCGGACCTTTTGAAACAGCTCATTGTCGGGCAGGCTTTCCGAATCGAGCTGGCGGATTGATTTTTCCACCACCAGAGCTGCCTGACTGGCCAGGAAAAGACCGTCTGCATACGAATAGGAAAAAGCATCCTGCCCATTGTTTTTCCTGACATCAAAGATCTTTTTTCCATTGTATTGCCGGCTGGCATACCCATAGTCCGCAGAAGGATATAGGGTTGCGATCAGCAACTCCAGCTCCTTTTTCCGCTTTGCCGATTCAACTTTCAGGATCAACAAGGGGATAACCTCCTCTTTCCCTTCCATGGTTAAGGATACAATAAAAGGGGTATTCCGTAAGGCATTCCCGATGGCTTCCGTTCCCGTGATCAGGGAATCGATCCGGGAAGTAAAAACAGAGAAATGATTCAGAATTCCGGAACGGAACAATCCCTTAACCGCTTCGTTATCCGAAGGGATCCCACTCAGCGAAGGGAACTCAATGAAAAGAGGTGCATCGATGGGGACTGCCCTGAATGCAGAAGTATCGCCTGAAAAACCAGCACCCGGCTTCATCAGAAAATAGTACCCTGCCGAAAGGATAACAAGGGCAAACAGAAGTATGATCAGGATCCGTTTCATGCCTTAGCAGTTTTGTCAAAATTACAAATTTGTATGGCTTCTTGTATGCCACATGCAAGCATGCTTAACATCGGTTATTCACGGGAAGGTGTGTATAATTCTCGTGAAAATATACGTCTGTAAAGCAAAATCCCTTTACATGAGCAAACGGATTGTGGGGAAAAGTGTTGTCTCCGGACCCGGAATGAACAAAAAGCAACTCCCTTTTTCACTTTCGTTCTTTCATTTCACCTGCATCGATCACCTTAAACAGCTTATCGGCCCTGCGGATCTTTTCCCCAATCTTTATGGAGCAATGTACTCCTTTTTTGGCTTCATCCACAGGTATGTCATCTACCCTGATCTCGTCCACAACGGTTTGTATGACTCCGGTCGTTGGACCTGTAATGATGATTTTATCACCCACTTCGAGGTTCCCTGTTTCCAGTTTAAATTCTGCGACCTGTATGTTCGTAAAATAGTTGGTTCCTTTTCCGATGTATACTTTTCTTTTTGTAGCTCTTGAACCATAATGATGGCTCCATTCACCAAGGCGCTGGCCGAGGTAGTAGCCATTCCAGAAGCCTCTGTTAAATACCGAGGCGAGCCGCTCGTTCCAGCGATTGATTTTTTCTGAAGTGAAGGAACCGTTGAAATAGGCCTCCACGGCTTCATGGTAACATTCCACGGTCGTTTTCACATATTCCGGCGAGCGGGCGCGTCCTTCAATTTTCAGGACCGACACCCCGGCATCCAGTATTTTGTTCAGGAAATGGATCGTTTTGAGGTCTTTGGGTGACATGATGTACTCGTTGTCGATTTCCATTTCCGCCCCGGTTTCCTTATCGGTAACGATATAGGCACGGCGACAGGTCTGCAGGCAGCTACCCCGGTTGGCCGAAGAATTGGCTTCATGGAGGCTCAGGTAGCACTTCCCACTGATCGCCATACACAAGGCTCCGTGGACAAACATTTCGAGGCGTACCAGCTCCCCTGAGGGACCCGTTACCTGCTGCGCTACAATCTTTTCATAGATCTCCCGGACCCTCCCCAGGTTTATTTCGCGCGCCAGTACAACTACATCGGCATACTGTGCATAAAAAGCAACGGCTTCAAAATTGGTAATATTTACCTGCGTGGAAATATGCACTTCCAGGCCGACGGAACGGGCAAACTGAATAACCGAAACATCCGATGCAATGACAGCCGTAACTCCTGCATCTCTGGCAGCCAGCACGATCTCCTTCATTCGTTCTGTTTCGTTATCAAAAATCTCCGTATTCAGGGTAAGATACGTTCTTACCCCTTTGGAGGCAGCTATGCCCGTAATTTTGCGGAGGTCGTCCAACGAAAAATTATGGGATGAACGGGCCCGCATGTTCAGGTGCCCCACCCCGAAATAAACCGATCCGGCACCACCCTGAATGGCTGCCATCAACGATTCATACGAGCCCACAGGGGCCATTATTTCGATATCTCTTTTGTCCATCGGAAACTTTCCCGGGCAAAGGTAGAATATTTTATAAACCATTCATCCGATGACTCCAAGTCATCGGATGAATAATGATCCCTCCGCGGTCAGATGAGCATGCCCAGGAGTTTACACCTCCTGGGAAACCAACCTTGCATCCACTCCTTTCACCCGGTTAAGTTTCCGGGTAATTTCTTCATGTTTGCTTTTGTCGTCTCCGGTAAGCTCCAGAAAAATCAATCCGCTGTCGGAGCAGTTCTCCAGTACTCCGTCATGAATGCCCAGGCGGGTTTTTATAAAACACCCCCATCCGGTTAAAATTTTCTGTACTCTTTCCGCTTTTTCCTGGCGGTGCGTTACCAGGATGAGTAAAACGGTTCGATTCATAATCTATTTTTTATCAGACAAAACTTTCCCGTTTCTGTAAATTAAACAAGCCGTATAAAATAAATACCACGGTGCCAATACCGAGGAATATCCGGTTTTTGGAAATAATACCCTCCCAGATCACCTGATTAAAATTATCGGGGATTCCGAAAGGATTTAAAAAGACATTCCACTGGGTTCTTTCCAGGGCATCGGAAAGAATTAACAGGGCCACACCAATCAGGACCATTGCCACGGCTGTTCCGTTTCCGTTTTTTATCAATGTGGAAAACATGAAGGCCAGGGCTCCGAGAAAAATGATCGGGTACATTAGCTGATACGCCATTTGGAAGGCATTGATCCGGTACATAAAAACAGATGCCAGTCCGCCATAAACCACCAGAATAACAAATACCAACACAAAAATCATTACGATCCGGACCAGCCATACTTTATACCGGTAATTGGGAATGCCGAAAAGAATCTCCAGCATTCGTGAATCATCATCATTCTGAATTCCGAAAACCGTAGGATAAAAGATCAGAAGAACACCCGGGAAAAGCAGGATTTCATAAATGGTATCGATCCCCATCGGATCCCCCTCGGCAACATTCTGGATAGAAAAAAACAGAAGAAACACAAACGAAGCCAGCAGGAACCAGATGAAACGATTGCCAAAAATAATCTTGAGGTTATACCGTATCATTTTAACCAGAACAACCAACCTGTTTTTGATATCTATATTTTTACTCATGTAGGAACAAATTTTATTTTACAAAATCTTTCAGCAAGCACAGATAGGCATCTTCGAGGTGGGGTGGCACATTGATGGCGTTTTCTGCCGGTTTCTCCTTAGCGATGCAACGGACCTTAATATTTTTTCCTTCGCGCATATGATGAACGATCAGCTGTTTATTGGCAAAATCGTCAAACCCTTCGGCCGGCATGGTAAACTGCCAAACAAATCCTTTTCCTACATCGACCATTTCAATCGGAGTACCGAAATATTTCAGGTCGCCCTTGTCAATCACCGCTACCTGGTTGCAGGAACTGGAGATGTCTTCGATTATATGGGTTGAAAAAATGACGATCCGTTCGCGGCTCAGTTCTACCAGCAGGTTCCGGAACCGAATCCGTTCCCTGGGATCCAGACCGGCTGTAGGTTCATCCACCACAAGAATCCGCGGCAGGTTCAGCAGAATCTGAGCAATCCCGATTCGTTGTTTCATCCCTCCGGAGAACGATCCTATGGGATCATTCCTTCGTTCATACATATGCACCGATTTTAAGACATACGCCATCCGATCTTCACGGGTTTTCTTATCCGAAATACCCTTCAGGATGCCCTGGTAATCGAGGAATTCCCAGGCCGACATATTCTCATAGCTGCCAAATGCCTGAGGCAGGTATCCGATCAGGCCCTGAAGTTCTTCGCGGTGATGCTGGGTGTCAAGCCCGTTGATCCATATCTTTCCGTAACTCTGTTCCAGGATCCCGCAAACAATACGCATCATGGTGGATTTACCTGCTCCGTTGGGACCCAGTAACCCAAACATTCCCGGCTTTATTTCAAACGATACGCCATTCAGCGCCCGGAAAGGCTTGTTGTGCTTTCCTATTAGAGGAATCTGCCTGACCAATGTAAAATATCCCCGGCGTAATTTCCCGAAACGACCTTCGATCCGGGCAATGTTTACATTCTTTCTGTGAACATATTCCGAAGAACGGTAGATAGCCAGAAGAACACCCCATATAACACCTACAAAAATCACCATCCCCAGGTTATCCCAATCCCTCAGGAATATGACCAAAAAGAGGGCCGGAGTACCCCAGAAAAGAATATTATAGATATATCCGCTGAGTGTTGTATATATTTTTTTGCCTGAAGATTCTGCCTTATTGACCAAAACCTGATGAAACGGAGCCCAAAGCATGAACAGGTAAAAATATACGACATGTGACAACATCCACATCCAGAAATGGCTCTCCATGTAGATAAAAGTGAAATAAACCAGGAATCCAAACAGGGGGATCTGCCAAATCAGGTCGTTAAAATCCTTTGGTTTTTTATATTCCTTTACCAATCCTGCTCGTTCCCGTATTTTGATTCCCGATTTCCATTCGCGGGTGAACCGGTTGTCGCGGTCATAAATCTTCACCAGGTTTCTGACCACGATACTGATCTTGTCGGTATCTTTAATCAATTTTGTACTGGCCTGTCGCAGACTGGTCATCACAAAAGCCGTTACCCCAGGGATTAAAATTACAAGAAGCATGATCCAGACCAGTTTCCACATGAAAGCATCCACTTCAAAATAGACATACACCAGTCCTAAGGCCAATAAAATCAGTTGTCCTATTTTTAAAGCCCAGTGAAGGGATTTAATCCAGTTGAGTGCATTCTCAAGTCCAAAATAGAGGGTTGGTATAAAGACGAGGGTCAAGAGAGTACTCAATGCAAGGCCGCCAATCACGGTGATGGCAAAGGGAGCACCTATGGCACCTACATATTCCGACTGCCCCATAGCCAGTGGGAAAAGAGCTACCATCGTGGTGATTGCTGTGATCAGAATCGGACGCACCCGGGAAAGCCCGGCTGTCATCAGCGCTCTGGCTTTGCCAAATCCGCGCTTGCGCAAAATATTCGTATAATCAATCAATATAATCCCATTGTTGACCACAATTCCGAGCAGTATCAAAAATCCGATCAGCGTGTTTGCATTCAGAAGACTGTTCCCCGTAAATATAAGCGCTATGAACGACCCCACAGCGGCAAAAGGAACAGAAAACAATAAAACAAACGGGGTACTTACGGATTCAAAAACCGAGGCCAGGATCATAAAAATCAGGATTGCAGCCGCAGCGATCAGAAAATAAAACTCTTCCAATTCATTCTCTTCATGAAAAACTTCCACGGCTACACCGGATGGAAAATTATAGGATTCAATAATCTCATCGATTTCCAGGCGGTAGGCTTCCAGCAGATCTTTGGACTGCTCTGCTTCCTCCACAAACTGATAATTCAATTCGATCTGTTTCTCCTGATTGACCCGGTCGATTCCTGACAGACCGTCGGCATACACGAGGTCAGCAACATCCTGCAGTTCATAAATCCCCCCTTCCTGGGAGTTGATGGGCAGTTTCCGTAAATCCTCCATGCCCCGTTCCTCCTCTTCCTCTTCTTCGCCTTCCGCAAGTTGTTCCTTGATAATAATATCGTATTCTTCATCTCCCTGTTTAAAGCTGACGCCCGCAGAGAATTCACTGGAAAAAGCGTTTAATCCTGTAGTAATGTTGTTCAGTTCGATGCCATATTCGGTTAGGAGCAACTGATTGAAATACATATGCACTTCGGGGCGGTTCCTGGAGACACTCACATTGGCTCTACGGATCGATTCCAGGTTTTCGATATAATACAACAGGTCATCGGCAACGCCTCTCATCAGGTCGAAATTTTCTCCTTTGATAAGAATCCGTTCCTGGTTGGTGCCGATGCCGAGGAACCGGGTAAAATTCTCCATTCCGGCACCTCCGCCGCTACCACCGCCACCCCGGAAGCTGCCACTCGAAGTAGGTGCGGTCAAACTGATGTCTGCGTTCCGGATATTTTCAAACCGGTTTTCCACTTCGGATTTAATATCCGCCATGGTACGGTCGTCCATATCCTTATAATCCTCTTTCAAAACAAAAGTGAGTACTGCTTCCTCTTCCTGAATGCGTGAGATCAGGTCTTTCTTCTCCGGGATATCGGCCAGTCTGTTTTCTAACTCCGCTACCACCGCATCGGTAGCTTCGAGGGTCGAGCCGGTGGGCATGGTAACATATACCATAAACTGATCTTCCTCAACCTCTTCCAGAGTATTCACATTCAAAGCAAGCACAATAAATACGGACACGAAGAACAGTACTATGGCTCCGATGACCGTAGTGGCCGGCGAACGCATGCTTTGTTTCAGCAAAACAATATAAATCTGTATAATCCGGTTATTGGTTGTTACCTTTTCATAAAAGAGATTGTGTGTGCGTTTTCGGCTTAATAGGGCATGAGCCGCCATGGGTATAAAAAGCAAGGCCACAAACAGGGAAATGATCAGGGTGGAAATAATGGATACCCCCACATGTTTCCCCAGCAACCGGACCATATACTCGGTCGAAAAAATAAAAGGCAGAAAAACAGTTACCGTGGTTAAGGTAGCGGCAATGATGGATCTCCACACTTCCCGGGTTCCCTGAATCACTGATTCATCCGGACTAAAGCGGTTTCCCGACAGACGGTAGATATTCTCCAACACCACCACGCTGTTATCGAGCAGCATTCCAATGGCTAACACCAAACCCACAAGAGTCAGGCTGTTCAGGGTGATGTCAAAGGCATAAAAAAAGTTGAAGGCTGTATAGACGGAAATGGGTATAGCCAGAGCAATGAACGAGACAATCCTCAGGTTCTTCAGGAACATCCATAAAACAAAAATAGCCAGGATGCCCCCTACCAGAGCCAGCTGCATGATCTGGTTGATATTGGTTTCCATGGTTTCAGCCAGGTTGGTCTGAACCACTATCTCCACCTCCTTAGACTGCAATTTTTTATTTAACTGAGCAATGACCTCCTCCACATCGTGCGAAAGGTCAATCAGGTTCGCCTGGGAATCGCTGACCAGGATCATGGAAACCGCTTCCAGGCCGTTAACTCTGCTGATGGTTGTTTCCTCCTTGACCCCGAAATAGATATCGGCAATATCCTTTAAATAAACAGGACCTTCGGCCACCACCACATTTTCGATATCCAGGACGTTATCGTATTCAGCCGTTACATGCACAAAATATTGGGTCTGTGATTCATGCACATAGCCTGTAAAAGTACGGCTCCGGGCATTCTGGGCTATAGCATTCTGGATCTCGTTCGGAGTAATCCCATAGGCATCACAGGCTTCCTTATCAAAAAGAACTTCAACCGAACGTTCCTGGCCTCCGTAAACGGTTACAGAAGCTATTCCGTCAATGTTTTCCATCTGGGGAGCGATCTCTTCATCCGTGATATTGCGAATCCGGTCCACTCCTTCGGTTCCCCTGATCTGGAGTTCCATAAACTGATTGGACATTTGCTGCATATTCGCCCGGTTAACTGTCACCGTGAAGTTCTCATCCAGGTCTTCTGCCACCTGGTCAACCTTTTCCTGAAGCTTAAGATAGGTATAGGTAAAGTTCGTGTTTTGTTTGAAGCTGACCTGTATCGATGCGGACCGGTTATCCAATGACGATTCAATGCTCTCAATGCCCTCCATAGTACTGATAGCCCCCTCAATAGGAATTACTGCCTGACTCTCCATATAATTGGGGTTTACTTCCGCTCTCGAATTGATCTGAACATACAGTTCCGGAAGTTCAGCATTTGGAATCAGTTCAACAGGCAACTGTCGGTAAGATATATACCCCAGCAGGGTCAATCCTACAAACAGCATGCTGATCAATATTTTTCTGTTAATGATGAATTTCATTCGTTTATAATAATTGTTTTCTATGGCAACTCATCGGTATTTGATCTTCTTATATTATTGGTATTCGCAGGATTAAGATAAATGTCAATGGAATCCTAAGTCCTGTTCATTTCATCCATGTTGCCTTCTGATGTTAGTTTTCCTGAACCACAGACTCTTCTTTTCTGACAAAAAGATTTTTGAAACGGTCTAAAATATCATATACACAGGGAATTACTACCAGGGTTAAAAGGGTCGATGTAACCAGGCCTCCGATAACAGCCAGCGCCATGGGAGACCGCAGAGAAGCACTTTCGCCAAAACCGAATGTTAATGGGAGGAGGGCGAGGATGGTGGTCAAGCTGGTCATAATAATCGGCCTGATTCGTTGTTGGCCGGCCTGCATGATGGCCTCCTTTCGTTCACTACCCTCGCGTATCAACTGATTAATCCGGTCAACCAGAATGATCGAGTCGTTTACCGCGATCCCTGCCAACATGATAATTCCTATAATCGCCATGATATTGATGGTATCCCCCATAATAAAGAAAAGAAGGATGCTTCCAACCACAGCCAGAGGGATCGTTAATAAGATCGTAAACGGATGAATTAAAGATTCAAACTGAGATGCAAGCACCATATAAACCAGCACAATAGAAAGCAGTAAGGCAAAGGTTAAATTATGGATTGATTCCAATCTTTTTTCTTCCTGTCCGGTTATTGAAAGGGAATAATCGGGCAACAATTCAATCGTTCCGGTTGCTTCACGAATGGTTTCAGCCACATGGTCCAGGGCTACTCCTTTATCCAGTTCAGCGGTTACTTTCCCGATCCGGTTTTGGTTTCTCCTGTAGATCTCTTTAGGGGCCACACTGTAGGATACTTCTGCGATCTCATCCAGCCGGTAAACCTCCGAACCGGAAGTGATAGCCAGTTCATTGATTTCACTCAATCTCTTTTCGGGTATCTTTATGGTGATATCCATCATTTCTCCGTCTTTTTCCAGCTGGCCGGCATCTTTCCCCTGGAGCTGATCCTGCATCTGGGTAATGACCGTACCAATATCAATCCCGTATATTCCAGCCCTGGTGCGGTCTACTTTCACTTCCACTTCAGGAGCTCCGTCTTCGATGGAGGTCTGAACATTAAATAATCCGTCGATTCCGGCTATTTTTTCTTTCACCTGATTGACAATATTTTCAATTTCCTCCATCTCTTCTCCTCGGACTTCTACCACAACCGGTGCTTCATCCGTGCCTAATATGGATTTCAGTGAACTTTGCTGCTTCTCATAGGTAACCTCCACTCCCGTGACATCTGCCATCAGGTTGTCGATAGCAGCTATTGCCTGGTCCGTGCTTATGCTGGAATCATCCCTCAGGATAATTGTCATACTGGCAGTATTTTCCCCCTTAAACACCGAGGTTTCATCCCCTGAAATTCCGGATACGGGTCCCGCATGAACATATATTTTATCGAGATTATCTCCCAGGAATTCCATAAGGACTGTTTCCAGGGTTTCCACCGAAGCATTGCTGCGTTCCAGAACAGTACCTTCCGGCATTTTTATGTTTACGGTAAACTCCTTTGCTTCCGACCGGGGCATAAATTCCGTGCCGATATAAGGAATTAACAATACCGAACCTCCCACCAGAAGGAAGGCCAGAAGAACAATCAACCATTTTACACGCAGGATGTTCCCCAGTAACTTCCCGTAACTTCCTATCTGTACAGATCTCTTTTTCACCGGTACTTTTCTGTTTTTATAAAACCGGTGATACAACATCGGAATAAAGAAAATGGCAACCAATAAGGAAGATACCAGCGAAAAAGCCACCGTCCAGGCCTGGTCTTTGAATAATTCACCCGAAGCGCCATGTAAATAAACAATGGGAAGGAACACGATAATGGTAGTAAGAGTGGAGGCAGTGATTGCCCCGGCCACCTCAGAGGTTCCCTGTATGGAGGCATCCTTTACGGAGAGCCCGTTTTCATGGTTTCGAAAGATATTTTCCAACACCACAATGGCATTATCTACCAGCATGCCGGCTCCCAGAGCCAGCCCTCCAAGGGTCATAACATTGATGGTGAGGTCATTGAAGTACATCAGGTTAAACGTAGCTATGATGGAAATCGGAATAGCCAGGCTCACAATAAGGGTTGTTCCAAAGCGACGCAAAAACAGGAATAGGACAAAAACAGCCAGAAGGATCCCCAGCAAAGCGGTTTCTTCCACTTCCGTGATGGCACTCCGTATAAACTGGCCCTGATCGGATACCTGAATCAGGATGTACCCCGGAAGGGCCTTTTCAATCTGAACCAAAGCTTCCTTCACCTGTTCCACGGCTTTTACGGTATTGTATTTTGTCTCTTTATATACCGATAAACCTATACACCGCTGGCCGTTGACCCGGGTTATATTTTCCGGCTCTTTGTTTCCAAAAGAAACGCTTGCCACGTCTTTCAGAAAAATGGGAGCCATTTCGATACCTGTCTGGCCTTCGGTTTCAGCTCGTACGGCTTTGTAGCCGACAATCAGGTTTTCGAAATCCTCCACATCGTTCAGCATACTGATGCCCTTAACAATATATTGGGTTCCCATTTCACTGATGCGTCCTCCCGAGACGTTCCGGTTAAAATTTTGTATTCTCCCGCTCAAATCATCAAGGGTTAAATTCTGGGATTCGATCCGGTAGGGATCGGTCGTAATGATGATCTCGCCTTCTTCCTGTCCTGAAAGTTCCACTTCGGCAACTCCTTCGAGGCGAACCAACTCATTCCGGATATAATTTTCGGCAGCTTTGCGGATTTCATTCATATCGGTGATCTCTGAATGGGCTAATCCGATGGTCATAACCGGTGCCGTATTCGGGTCATGCTGGGTGATTTTCAGGTCGTCGAGGTCCTGGCCCTGAGTTAATGTATTTAAGGCTTTCTGCAAATCCAGAAATGCTTCATCCATATTTTTATTCCAGGCATATTCCACGGTTATCTGAGCGGAACCCACCTGGATAACGGAAGAAACCTGAATAACATCTGACTGCCTGATAGCCAAAGCCTCAATGTTTTCCACGAACTGACTTTCCATTTCTTCGGGAGGTCTTTCTCCCGCCGTAATCTCAACAAAGATCCGGGGTGAATTTAAATCAGGAAACAGGTCAATACCCAGCTTGTCGTAGGAGATATATCCCAGAAGGAGTACTCCCAGAACGACCATCAGAATAGTGACCGGGTTTCTGACAGCAAATTGAACTAATTTCTTCATGTTGTAATTTTTCGATCCATTAACCTGGCTCTTCCTAGCGGATAATCTTCACTTTTGATCCGTTACGCAAGGTTTCGAAACCCCGGATCACCAGGCGGTCATTTACATTAAGTCCTTCTACCACTTCTACATAATCCGGATTTTCAATACCGGTTGTAATTCGCCGGCTACGGGCATTGCTTCGTTCCACAATGTATACCGATTTGCCCCAGTTTGAAGAAATGATGATGTCTTTGGGAATCACAATGGTACTGTCTTTATGGGCTGTAATGATATCAGCTTTGACAAACATCCCCGGACGCAATTTCAAACCGGCATTGTCAATCGTTATTTTTCCCTTGAAAGTCCTCGTTTCGGTACTGATAACCGGTGCCAGTTCACTAATCTCACCCCGAAGGGTGTCTTCAGAAAGGGTATAACTGGTTATGAATACCTCCTGCCCCAGGGTCACTTCCGGAAGGTATTTCTCAGGAAGATTCACGTCCATATACATTTTTTCATAATTCATCAGGGTGACCAGTGTTTGTCCGCTGGCAACCCGGGTCCCCGGGGAATAATAGGGAAGATCTACGATAATCCCTGTAAACGGAGCAACAATATCCATCTTCGCCAATTGAAATTGGGCGCTTTCATAGTCGTATTCGGCATTGATCATGGAAATTTCCGAATTTCTCAGCTCGCTTTCTGTCACGCCGCCTTTTTCAAACAACGACTGTTGTTTCTGGTATTCCTGTTTGGAGATTTCCAGATTCAGTTTTTTGGCCTCAAGAGCGATGTTGTTCACATATTCATCGTCATTGAGGTGAATGATCACCTGTCCTGCGCGCACCTGATCCCCGAGCTTAAAGGGGCGTCCGGTTGCCGGATTAATCCTTAACTGATATTCACCCGCCATCTCGGAAGCCAGTTCCGTTTCATAGATCGCTTTGGCGGTACCTGTGGTATTTATATACTGCTGAATCGATTGAGCTTTGATATCGACGACCGATACAGGGATGGCCAGGTCAGCTTCTTCATTTTGAACCTGGGGATTGCATGCTCCTAATCCGGCAACAATTCCCACTAACAATATAAACTTAATACGCTTCATTTTTTCTGATTATTTTCTGGTTTTCTAATTTTCTAAATATAAATCGGATGGTATAATAGGCTCGTTCTTTTCAAAATCGTACAAGGACTGAATTTTCAGATTTAACAGTTCCAGCTTGTAGTTGATCATAGCCTGAGCCAGCGATATGGTTGATTCCGTGAGCTGCGTTTGGTAAAGGTTCAGGTCCATACCGGTTAGATCTCCGTTTTCATATCTTTCCAGGTTGATTTCATAGGTTAACCGGGCATTTATTTCATTTTGCCTGGCTATTTCAATCTGATTTAACTGGTTTAACAAATTCCGGTAGGTTTGCCTGATATCAATGATGATTTGTCTTTTTTCTTCATCCAGGTTTAGTTCCTGGGTTTGTACCGATGCTTCCTGTGCGGCAATTCTGGCTTTTCGTTCACCCCAGTCAAACAAAGGAATATTGAACGAAACGGATACCTGAGGATTTTTTGTAGTATTATCAAAGATCCTATTAACCTTTTCATTATCGCCCATAAAGCCAAATGCCAGGTTCAGATCACCTCTGAACTCATTCTGGGCTTTTGTTTGAATCAGGCTGAACAAGCTTGTTTCAACGTCTATTTCCCGTTGTCTGATCTCCATGCGTGTATTCATGCCTTGTTCGATGGCCTTGCTAAGGTCGACCGGAATAGAATCGGAAGATATATCAGCCAGTACCACCAAGTCTTCATCCAGATCCATTCCCAGATAGATCTTCATCTGATCTTTTGCATTGGCCAGGGTTACTTCGCTGTTTTGCAAGGACGACCGAGAATTGGCCAGGTTCAGTTCGGCCTGGTACAATTCCTCTTTGGCGGCCAGCCCGGCATCTACCTTATTGCTGATAATTTCATAACTCTTTTGGGTATTATCCAGTTCCTGACGGGCTATTTTCAGATTCTCCTGAGCCAGGTAAACATTGTAAAAATACTGCGTGACATTTTTTTCCAGGTTTAGCCGTTGAATAGCATAACTGATGTTGGCATTTTCAAGATTCAACTCCAGCTCTTTAAGCTCCAGTTTGGTCCGGTTATAGGTGAAAAGCGGCTGGGTGAGATTCAGATAAAGGTTATTGGTAAACACCTTGCTTTCCGATTCTCCTCCTCCGGTTATGATCGAATTGCTGCTTTGCCATCCAAACTGGTCGATCAACGAAATGGTTCCGTCTGTTAAAAGAATCGGCTGCTGCACCCTGAAGGTACCCATGGAAGAAAACGATTCATTGGTGTACCACTGGGAGGTCCGTTGATCGAACCTCCGGGTATTGGAGTATTCAACCGGTGAAACTTCAAGGCTGAACTGCGACTTTAAAGAAGCCCGTTGCGCTTCCAGGGACTCCTGATAGCGTTCACGGTTAAGGATGGTCCTTTTAAGATCCGGGCTTCCTGTTTCTGCATACTGCAAAGCCCTCTCAAGAGTCAGAACTTCCTGTGCCTGCAACCCGGTTATACCAAACACAAAGATCAGTGCAAGCAACCTTTTGAAAGTCCACATTTTCTTTTTTCTGTTCTTCATTTTCATGGAATTAATTATAACGTTTAAAGCTTAACTAATTTAACTGCGTCTGCATTGATCGTCCTCAAGGTTGATTTATTGGATAATTCGATCAGGGCGATATCAGGAGAGAAATAATACGATCCCAGGTGGTTCCATCCTTGCTCAGCCGAATTGTATTCCAGGGTTACCCCTTCGGGGCCTTCGTCATGATGAATGGTAAAAAGATACTCTCCGTCTTCACTATCCCGGCCTCCACCACGTCCACGCCTGAAGCTACGTGACTTATATAAATGATAATATACATCGTAGTACCCTGGTTCTTCAACCGGGACATTCCATTTTGCCGTTATGGAACCATCTCCGGATTTTACATAATACCCCGACCGGATGTATTCGCCAAAAAATTCTGAACTGGTCGTCAGGGTCCAGTTGGAAGGGGGATGCCACGTATTGTATCCCTGGTATCTCCGGGTATTTTCCTCTTCGCTTAAAAGCCATTTTTGCAGGATGCTTTGCATCTCAATGGTTGACACCTCAAACTCCGGATCTTCATTATCCACAATGATCTCATTGGGCATTTCAACCGATATGGGTTCACCGAGCACGATTTCATTTTCTACAGCCTCGGCTTTCAGGTCTTCTTCAATATCCCGGAACTGTTCGGTAAGAACCTGGGGTATGTTCTGCGAAGTCATCGTATTGATGGTCATCATTCTTGGGTCGGCATCCAGTAGATAATTCACCTGTTTGGTCTGCCCGGGTTCCATATATAACACTTTATTGATGCTATTGTCCATACCCGGACCCCCCATTCCGAATCCCGGGAATCCACCGCCAAAACCACCCAACCGGAAAGTAATCTTAATGACTCCTTCCACATCGGTAAAATTGGTCACTTTAAAGGATACTTTGGTCTTCATCATTTCTTCTGCTTTGACCTTTACCGCCTCTATAGGGGAGAAAATATATCCGGGAAGAGCCTTTGCCTGAAACCAATCTTCCATGATTGGGCTTAACTCAATTCCGAATTCCTCTGAAATGGTCTGGTCAAATACTTCAAAAGGAATATTGGAAAACTTATTTTCATTCAGTATTTCTCTCAGAAATTCTTTAAATTCCGATTCACCGGCTTTCCATTGAATCATGGAAAACAACATGTCGCCTTTCAGTTTAATCACATTATCGATGATTTTTCTCTCTTCCTGATTGGCAACAATTTCTGCAAAGGAGCTGTCCTGAAGGGCAATATTGGCCAGTTCATCTTCGCTCATACCGGTCATATCCCGCATAAACATGGAGCCCATATCTTCAGACTGGCTTTTCAGATAGGCCTCAAAAACACGGTTAATAATAGGCCACTTATCCGAAGTAATGTTATTCTGAAACTGGTATAAATTAGCAAAAATAAAATAGGGACTGGTTGTTTCACTCACATTGACGGCACCGCTGGAACCACGTATGAAGAGAGCTCTCCCCTGTTCCCGGGTAAAATTTCCCAGGAAGTTCAGCAACAGAGCAACCTTCATCTCCCGGGGTGAAAGACCCATGTCTCTTCTCCGACCAAACCGCTGTTGCATGCTTAGCTGATTCTTAAAATCTGCCTCACTGATCATATACCCTTTTTCAGGAATCAGGACCTGCTCGGGCTGCACCATTTCCTGGGTGGAAGTGAAAATCCGTTCATAGGTTTTAAACTGTGCAGGAACCTCGACCAGGGATAACCGGTCAAAAGAATACTGCAGATCATAGGTCCGTTCAAAGTCACCCAGCCGTTCACTAACCACACGGGGAATGGTATCCCTAATCTCTTCAAAAGTTTCCGTGAAAAAGTCATGCCCTTTGAAATACCAAATCCCGTATTCAATACCATTCTCTTCAAAATTCCTGTATTCGTAATCCCCGATTGAAAGAGAAAGTTGCGTTAACCGGTGTTCGTTTTCAAAAACATACACCCCGGGAGCGGTTTCTTTAACAGCTCCCTGGGAAACTGCTTGTAAGGAAGGATCGGTTTTTACTTCCAGGGAGAAATCAATGAACTGCGGGTTGTACCAGCTTACATCTTCAGAACTGAAGGTTACCCCCGGCTTGGGATACCAGTTAGCCTCCGGAGTAAGCAGAACATATCCGGGTGTAACAAAACTGTATCGCTTGTCTACATTGAGCACAAAATTTCCATACTTCTGCTGAAATGTTTTTTCATCAATATCCAGATAACAGAATGATTCATCAATTTTTCCGTTATAGGCGAGTTCTACGTTTACCTCTTCTCCCGGTTGGATCTCCACGCCCTCGTTAACCTGTATCAAATGGTATTCCCGTACATAAGGAATATCCTTCCCGTTTATTTTCAACTCACCAACTTTTAATCCATTGTTCAGACTAAAAATCAGTTTACGTAGCGGGGTTTCTGAATTATTTTTCAACACCAGCGTAGACACGACTTCCAAGGATTCTTTTTTGTGTTCCAGGGTAATGGATGTTTTTACCACATCAGGCCATTTCTCTTTTACGAAGGCATTATTCAATTCCACCGCCTGGGCGCGGATTTTCTCGGTTTTCCTGAAATCGGCAATATGGTTGTATCCCAGGTAAGTGCCGGTAACAATAAAAAGAATACTGACAACCAAGGATAAAAAAGTCATTCCTTCTGACTGCGGAAGCCTTTTCAGTAAAAATATGGTCAGGAATATAAATCCGATTCCCAGGCTGAAATAGATCCCCCGGTGGATCAAAATCGTATCAAGGTTACCAAAACCAACAATTCCTGATTTTAGCATCGGAATATTAAAGGCCATATAATCAAAAATGTAATAATACTTGGCCTGGAGCAAAAACAGGGTGATTCCAATATAACCCAGAATGATGACAAAGGTAATTGCCTGGTTCCGGATGAGACTCATCAGCAAAAAGGAGAGCCCCATGATAAAAACCAGGGTCGGCACGCTGATAAAAAGAAGATAAATACCGTAAGAAGCCCAATCGACGGAGGTATTTTCAGCCAATAAATTAAAGATCAAAGCCATGAAAAGTACCAGTATGTTAAGCACCAGAAAGACCTGCAGATTTCCCCATGTTTTACCAATTACATACTCGCTATTGGTCATGGAACGCATGTAGATTACTTCGGTTGTATCCAGTTTTTTATCCCGTTTTAAAAAATCTGAAGCCAGGAAAACAGCGATAATAGCCTGGGCAACATTAAGTATCAACAGGTTAAAGTAGGGTATTGCACTGGGAACAGCCCGGAGTGCCCATCCCTGGCCTCCTCCGCCTTCAATGACCATCCCGAAATTCATTCCAAATAGGATCACCAGAGAGAGCCCGCTGAAAATTCGGAAAAACCAACTCCGCAGCAATGTTTTACGCTCGTATTTGGCTATGGATAAAATGTTATGCAATAAGACCATTGTATACAGGTTTTAAAAATCATATTTGAGTCCACAAGTTCAGTTCTCTCTCCATGAAAAATACATAGGCATGTTCTAGGTTCGGGTCAATTTGCGTTCCGTCATACCCGTTGATATCTTCAGCCACCACCTGTATTTCCCAGCCCCCGGCAGTAGGAATTGTGGAAATTACAGGGTACTTTTCATTGATTTCCAGGTATTCCTTTTCGGTAGCTTTCACAAGCCAGACGTTTCCTTTTGCTTTTTGGATTAACTCTTCTGGCGAACCGCTATACACCAGTTTTCCGTTGTTTAACAGAGCCATATGATGGCATGTACTGGATATATCTCCCACAATATGAGTTGAAAGAATAATAATGACATCCTTGGCGCTGATGGTTGAAAGCAAATTTCTGAACCGGATTCGTTCCTCGGGGTCGAGACCGGTGGTAGGTTCATCCACGATGATGATCTTCGGATTATTAATCAGTGCCTGTGCAATCCCGAGGCGTCTTTTCATTCCTCCTGAGAGTTTATTGGCGTTACGGTCTCTGGCCTCAAACAGTCCAACCTCTTCGAGCATCTGATCCACAGCAGTTCGCCTTGCAGAGCTACTCTTCATGCCTGCCAAACGGGCCGCATAATCCAGAAATTCGTAGGTCTTCAACTTGGAAAAAAAACTGAAATCCTGAGGTAAATAGCCCAGCATCGACCGGATCTCCTTTCTGTTTTTAGCTAAATCGTATTCATTGACCATCACCTTCCCGCTGGTCGGCTTCATAAGGGTCACCAGAATGCGCATCAAGGTGGATTTACCCGCTCCGTTGGGACCCAGCAAACCAAACATTCCGTTGGGAATCTCCAGGTT
>CAYPAW010000059.1:0-30205 GCA_964408795.1 uncultured Mariniphaga sp. | reverse complement strand
GTTAACCCCGACTTAGATGAAGTTAAACGTTGGAAGAAAGTTTTACTGAATCTTAGTCGCTGTTGGAGACAGGAATAATTCATGAATTATTCGGGTTAAAAAGAATACTAAAAAACAAAATCATGAAGCGGTATGTATTTATTCTTCTGGTTTTCTTGCCGGTATTTTTTTCGTGCAAGGAAAAGGTAACTCTGGAAACCCTTTTGGAAGAGATGGTTGCAAAGGATCAGCTAACCTATTTTCCTTCTCAGGCGTATGCTCTCAGGCAGTTTAGCAGCTATGACCGGAGAAGCACCAGTCCTGAGGATAAGAATTGGTGGGCCAATGCCGATTATACGCAGTTTATCCGGGAAGAGGAACATTCAGGAAGACGCGAATATGTAATGTTTGAAGCGGAGGGTCCCGGGGCCATAGTACGCTTCTGGATGACTTTTGCCGGACAGGGGGCTTATGAAAGCGTCTTGCGCTTTTACATCGACCGGGATGATGAGCCGGTGATTCAAGGAAATGCCCTGGAGATACTCAGCGGGGAAATGCTTGCTCCTGAACCTCTGAGTGCTTCCGTTTCACCGGAAACGGATCACAAACAAAGAGGCCATAATCTCTACCTGCCTATTCCTTATGCAAAGCATTGTAAAATAACCATTGAATGTGACTCAATACACCTTGAAGAGAACAGACGGACTCCCAGTATCTATTATAATATTGGGTACCGTACGTATGAAAAAAATGTGCAGGTTGAAAGCTTCTCACAGGAAGCACTTGAGAAGGCAAAAAAAACGGTTGAGGATGTTTGTGCCGGGTTATTGAATCCGGAAAAACCGGAAATTTACAAAATAGTAGACAAGTCAGCCAGCCTGAACCCGTCAGAAAAAGCTTTCGTATTGCTGGTCGACAGGCAAAGTGCCATTTGCGGTATTCAAGTAACATTGCAATCTCCGGAGCCGATGAGTCAGGCTTTGCGATCGGTAGTGCTGGCAGCATCCTTTGATGGACACCGGACCCTATGGGTGCCGGCAGGTGATTTTTTTGGTACCGGATACCGGATTCTCCCATCCAAAACTTTTTTCTCGCAGGTTACTCCCGAAGGAGTACTATCCTCTTCCTGGATTATGCCGTTCCGGGATTCGGCAAAAATTGAGATCATAAACCATGGTAAATATCCGATAGATGTGGATTTAAAGGTATCAACAAAAAAGTATAAATGGACCCGGTCAAGCATGATTTTCGGTGCTTCCTGGCATGAATATTATCAGATTCATACCGCATTAGATCCATCGCTTGAAGACCATACATGGCATTACGATGTAAATTATGTAGAGCTGGAAGGCAAGGGAGTGTATGCAGGAGATGCCCTGACCGTGTTTAATACCGTCGATGCCTGGTGGGGTGAAAGCGATGAAAAGATCTATGTCGACGGGGAAGATTTTCCTTCTTCGTTTGGTACCGGAACCGAAGATTATTACGGATATGCCTGGTGTCGTCCTGAGAGGTTCGTACATCCTTTTATAGCCCAGCCTTCCGGAGCTGGGAATTTATCTCCGGGGATGAGCGTGAATATGCGTTACCGGGTATTGGATGCGATCCCCTTTCATTCACGTATCAAGGCTGACATCGAGATGTGGCATTGGGTAAAAACAACCATAAATTATGCCATGACTTCCTACTGGTATGCTTTTCCGGGTATCCAATCAAACCGGGTCCCGAATGAGAAAGCTGTAAAAAATCCGGTTCTCCGGAACCGGTCGGATACGGATTAACCCTGTAGGAAGAGGGGGCCCTGGAAGAAGAACTCCTAGAGATCCTGTCTGCTTCAGAGGGCAAAGCATCGAGCCCGGCACGGGGAAAAAGATGGCTTTGGATATTCTCAGGATTGAAAAAGGGAATTTCACTTTCCGAGCATGGGAAAGAGTTTTTTAATCTCTTCATCCGAAGGGTGGTGTCCGTATTCACATATTTCGAATGATTCGGCAACCTGAGCCTGGTTGGCTTTTTCGGCACCATACCATTTGGTTAAAGATGCGCGCATTGCTGAAGAGATTTCCGGTTTTCTGAGATTAGCCAGCCATTTCAGTCGTTCCTCATCGCTTTCAGGTACCTGATCCAGTCTTCCGGCTGTCCAGGGGAGCCATTCGAAGAACTGGGACGCATGGGCGGCCATCCCGTAGATCTTCTGATCATAAACATCGGATATATCAACGGTTATGTCATGCCGGAACGGTATGGGTTTCTGAAAAGAATCCTGGGTGTATAAAAATACAGGATTTCTTTTTAAGGGGGGGGTGTCGGGTGCTATATTCGGAACAATGACCATGTAGGCGGCATCCTGGATGAGAATGGCTGTATTGCGGTGATCGGGATGGTAATCGTTGGTCCGGGGGCCGATGACTACATCTGCCTTCCATTGGCGGATGAGACGGATCACCTCCGTGCGGACCGACAGATCAGGCATGAGCTCCCCGTCGTGATTGTCCAGCACGATGTATTTCACCCCAAACCTCCTGCCGGCTTCCTGTGCTTCTGCTCTCCGGATTTTCGCCAGAGCTCCTCCTCCTTTTTCAAAATGCCCTGCATCCCCGTTGGTGAGAGATACAAACAACACTTGATGTCCCATTTGCGCAAATTGAATAGCCGTTCCACCGGCATCCCCGTCGCAATCATCCGGATGGGCACCAATGACAATCACATGGATCGGTTCATCCTGGGAAAAAAGCGGAAAGGACAAAAAAAAGAGAAAAGCAAGAAAAAAAATCCGTTTCATGATGGTTTTGATTTTTGGTATGGCTAAAAATAAGAAAAAAACGGGAAATATTCTTTCCGTTTTTATTTAATTGCAGGGATTCAGGAATGTTGTACCAGGGCAGACCTCCACCAGGAAAAATAGGTGCTTTCAAGTTCTTTTTGATCCGGAAAGGGGGAGGGGTGTTTTCAACAGTCGTTGATAAATACCTCTGAACGGAACACCGAATCAGCCGGTAAATTCTATCTGAACATGTATCTTTAGGAAGTAAAAACAAAAGGTATGAGAAGTATTCCCGTTTTGACTGTTTCCGGTAAATCCCTTGCAATGGCTTATGAGGCAGCCTTACTTGCCCTTTACAACCAGGGTACCCGTTTCAGAACCCAATACGATAAACCCGGTGATCCGTTGAGTCTTGATTGTACAATGAATGTAACCGTCGAAGAACCGGAGTCCGATCCAATGATTCACATGGCTTTTCCGGGGGGTATTGATGATCTGAAGGAGTACGTGCTTGAATTAAAAGGGTATAAAGATCATTGGGTGAAAAATATGAACGACAGCAAGGATACCCGCTGGGAATATACATACCATGGAAGATTGAAAAATTATGGCGTCTGGAAAGAGAAACACGGGGGAAAACAAATAGAGGCCGGTCATTTTAAGATTGATCAGATCGCTGCCGTAATTCAGAAACTTTCGGATCAACCGTTTACAAGACAGGCACAGATGATTACCTGGATGCCTGAATTGGATAACGATTGTTACGATCCTCCCTGTCTCCAGTCATTGTGGTATCGAATCCTGGAAGATGAAGAAGGCACCTATTGGCTGAACTGCAATGTCCGGTTCAGGAGCAACGATGCATGGGGAGCCAGCTTTATGAATATGTTCGGATTGAATCAATTCAACAAAGAGGTGATTGCTTCCGGAATAGCAAAAAAAACCGGGAAAAACGTAAAACTGGCCCGGTTAAACTGGCAGGCTGATTCGTATCATATCTACGGGAAGGATATTCGTACAGCCAGCGAAATGTTGTTCGACAGAATGAAAGAGATGCCTTTCGAAAACCGAACCATGAATTTCAATGATCCGTTTATCCAGGAAATGTATCATAACGCAGAACCGGCCATTATTCGTAAAATAGAAACCTACGATAAAAACCATTTCTGAGTAGAGGCGGTTTGATGAACACAATGCTCCGATTCTGAGTTGTACCGGGATACCCGGGAATTCCCTTCGCTGAAAGGAAGGTTAGAGCTTGTTCTTCAGGAGAGGAGAGTGCCTGTTTTCTGATTGTTCGAGTTTTTTTAAAAGAACAGCTACATTGGAATACATAGAGGTATTTTGAACCACTATGTGTTCCGGAAGTTTTAAATGAGCAGGCGTGAGGTTCCAGATGGCTTTAATTCCGGAGTCGATCATCTGATCGGCTACCTTCTGGGTTACGTTTTCAGGAGTGGTTAGAATCCCAATGGTTACCCCCAGTCGCTTTACCATTTCATCGAAATTCTTCATATCCAGGACATTTACCTGCCCAATCTTGGTTCCGATTTTATCGGGCAAGACATCAAAAGCTGCCAGGATCCGCAACCCCAAAGTTTGCCCGGCCTGGTATGCCATAAGCGCTGAACCTAAATTTCCTGCTCCCACAAGAAAAGCTTTGTTGACTTTATTGAATCCCAGGTATTCTTCAATGAAATGTATGAGTTCATAAATGTTGTAACCAATTTTGGGGCGTCCCTTGATTCCTGTATAGGATAAGTCTTTTACAACCTGTGTGGAGTCAAATTTCAGTTCCCTGGCTATGGCCGGTGCAGAAATATTCATGATTCCTTTTTCCCGTGTTTTTGTCAGATAATGCAAATAAACGGGAAGCCTCCGGATGGTTGGTTCCGGGACCTGCTTTTTGTTTTCGTTGTTTTGTTTCATCGGTTAGGAATGATCTGTTTTATTAAGGGTTCAGATGGGGCCTGTTCGGCATAAAAGGAGCGCCCATTTGTTTGATCTTTCTTGTGTGTCGCCGGATGGATCATGATCGTTTCATTGGTTCTTCAGATCCGTTAAATATAACAATTGATCTCAATGAAATTTGCATTTCAGAAGGTTTATTTTTTGTGAATGCGTGTTTTTGTGCCCGGTAAGTTTATACCACCAGGACACGAAACCACGATAGACCACAAAAGGAAAAGAATAGAAAAATACATTCCATTTTTTATGTGAATACGATTGAACGGCGAAACGTTTGTTATATATTATCGTGCTTTTATTATAGGGTAATTTTTCTATTTTTACCGTATGGATTCATACTAACCTGAGCTATTCATAAATTTTAACAAATATGAATAAAGCTCAGGTTAACACCGACTTAGATGAAGTTTAACTTTTGAAGAAAGTTTTACTGAATCTTTGTCGCTGTCGGAGACAGGAATAATTCATGAATTATTCGGGCTAAAATTAATACACAATGATACGAGTGATTCTATTTGTATTTTCTTTTTTTCTGTTTTTTTCTCATTCTGCCCAGGTTATCCAGTGGCGGGGTCCTGAACGGGATGGGCACTTTCCCGAAACCGGTTTGTTGAAGGAGTGGCCTGAAGAGGGTCCCGAATGTTTATTTGAAGCGACCGATCTGGGCAGGGGGTGGTCATCACCCATTGTAACGGGTGATGCTATTTACATTACCGGCATGATCGACACGCTTGATTATCTTACGAAATTACATCTTGATGGGGAAATGGTTTGGCAGGTTCCTTACGGGAGGTCATGGAACCAGTCATACCCGGATACAAGGAGTTCACCAACCATTGAAGAAAACCGCGTTTATGTGCAAAGCGGTACCGGAAGACTTGTATGCTTTGACATAGAAACAGGCCGTGAATTATGGGCGGTGGAAGTGGATAAAGAATATGAATGCGAATACCACATGTGGGGAAATTCCGAAACCCCATTAATTGTGGATGACCGGGTGATCTGTACTCCCGGAGGAGAGAAAACAAGTGTTGTTGCTTTTAATAAATACTCAGGGGATCCCATTTGGCAGAGTCAATCCCTGGGAGGGGCCAGGGCTTACGTATCTCCGGCGATCTATTCATACGACAAATACCGGTATATTCTGGCCGTAACAGGCAAGGATATTATCGCGCTGGTCCCTGAAACCGGGGTCATAGCCTGGCATTATACCTATTTTGATCCCGGGAAGTGGGAATGGCAGGATAACGGATTAATCTGGACCAATACTCCCCTTTATTATGAAGATGAGATTTTTATTTCCATGGGATATGATTACGATGCCGTGATGTTGAAGATGGATTCCCTGGGACAATCGGTTACCGAAAAATATATCGATCATACCTTGGATAATCACCATGGAGGATTGGTGCTTTACGATGGGCATGTCTATGGATCGAACTGGTACAGCAACAGCCAGGGCCGTTGGATTTGTATGAACTGGGATACAGGGGATATTAAGTATGTTGCCGACTGGAATTCAAAAGGATCGGTTATCATGGCCGATGGATTGTTGTATGCCTATAACGAACGCGGGAATGTAGGACTCATAAAACCCGATCCGGATGGTTTTGAGGTGATCAGTCAATTCAGGATCACCAAAGGAAGCGGTCCCCACTGGGCTCATCCCTTTATTGCGGATGGAAAACTGTATCTCAGACACGGCGAAGTATTGATGGTCTTTAATATAAAAGCATTATAAATAGAGGCAGGATGAACATATCAACAGAAAAATACATTCCTCTTTTTTTGAAAAAAAGTATATTGGCAAATATTCCCGGTTTTTTTGACTGTCAGATACCCGAGAAGATGTAAAGGATGGGAGGATTTATGGGGGTGAAGAGTATTCAGAATTGGATGGTTGCAGGCATAACGATTGTTGCAATGGTTGCTTTTGGTTGGTGGCAGGGGACCCATCCTACGAAAGATTTTACAACGAGCCTTCCGGGAGCCGACAACCGGACAGAAGGTGTGGCTGTGGAGGAAAATGTTGCAATCGGAGAGTATTTCGAACGGGTTTCCGATGAATATCCTGTCTTGAATGAAACATGGCCCCGGTTTCGGGGAAAGGATCTGGATAATATTTCAAAATCTCCGGTTTCATTAAAAGATAACTTTGGTGCCGAAGGACCGAAGATATTGTGGTCTCTGGAGTTGGGAGAAGGTCATTCCGGAGCTGCCATCTATAAAGGGCTGGTTTATTTGCTCGATTATGATGAAGCGTTGCGTGCCGATGTATTGCGGTGCCACTCCCTGGTGCATGGAAAGGAGATTTGGCGGCGCTGGTATCGCGTGGCCGTAAAACGCAATCATGGTATGTCACGAACCATACCGGCGGTGACGGAAGAATATATACTAACCATTGGACCCCGGTGCCATACAATGTGCGTCGAAAGAGAAACAGGTGATTTTCTCTGGGGCATAGACATCGAAAAAGAATACGAGGCGGAGATTCCCATGTGGTACACGGGGCAATGCCCCCTTATTGATGAAGGGAAAGCCATTCTGGCTACCGGAGGAACTGCATTGATGATTGCTGTGGATTGCGAAACAGGAGCCATCCTCTGGGAGACTCCCAATCCAAAGGGCTGGAAAATGTCGCACTCATCGATTGTTCCCTTCACTTTCGGAGGACAGAAGATGTATGTTTACAGTACGATAGGAGCACTTGTAGGCATAGCAGCAGATGGACCGGATGCCGGTAAGATTCTTTGGGAAGAACCTGCCTGGAACCATTCGGTGATCGCTCCGTCTCCTGTATGCTTTGCGGACGGAAAAATCTTTCTGACAGCTGGTTATGGAGCCGGGTCCATGGTTGTCCAGCTTTCAGAACAGAACGGGGTGTTCCGGACTACCGTGTTGGAGGAATATACTCCCAGGGAAGGACTGGCCTGTGAACAGCAAACACCGGTATATTATCAGGGGTACCTGTATGGTATTCTTCCCAAAGATGGAGGAGCTCTGCGCAATCAGTTCGTATGTGTCCATCCCGACAATACAAAAAAGGTGGTCTGGTCAAGTGGTAAAGAAAAACGTTTTGGCCTGGGACCTTATTTTATTGCCGATGAGAAGTTCTTTATTCTGGATGACCAGGCTGTATTGACAATCTTACGTCCCAGTACTGAGCGGTATATTGAACTGGAACAGGTTCAAGTGATCGAAGAGGCACACGATGCCTGGGCTCCGTTTGCGCTTGCTGATGGTTACCTGGTATTGCGAGATTCAAAAACAATGGTTTGTATCGATATGCGTTTGTAATTATGAAGAACAAAGGAATTATGCTTTTTCTGATCGCCATGGCTGCGATCATTGTGACGGTGGTGGTAGTTGATTTTATGTCAAACCGTCCGGAAAAATTGCCTGAGAATCCTTTTGATTACAATATCGATGATTACAAGCAGATAGATCCATCGCTGATACACTACAGGGAAACAAAAAATATGCGGTTGAATTTCACTGAGCTTCATGGAATGGATTATGAAAAAGGAAATTTGTATGTGGTGGGAGATCAGCATTTGCAGGTCATCACCGTGGATGGTTCCTTGCTTTATGAACAATCGCTGGGCGATACACCCACATGCATCACGGTGGATTCAATCCACCTGTTTATTGCTTTTACAAACTATGTTGTTTCGTACGATAAAAACGGGGATCGGATCCGTAAATGGGACCCCCTGGGTGAAAAGTCGGTTATCACATCACTGGGGGTCTGGGAAGAAGAGCTTTTCGTTGCGGATGCCGGGACAAGAAGAATACACCGTTTTACATTGGACGGACAGAAAATCAGTGACTTTGATGGAAAACAGGAAGAAGAAGCCCTTTACGGATTTATCATTCCAGGCAGATATTTTGATCTGGCTTTCAATGCATACGGAGATCTATGGGTGGCAAATACCGGATTGCACGCTCTTGAGCACTATACTCCCGAAGGCAAATTGCGGGAGTTTTGGCAGAAGAAAGAAATGGTGGGTATTGAAGCGTTTGGCGGATGCTGTAATCCGGCCCATTTCACTTTTCTGTCCGATGGTTCCTTTGTAACCAGTGAAAAAGGAGTGGTTCGAATAAAAGTATATAAACCCTCCGGGGAATTCAACGGTGTGGTCGCTCCTCCGGATAAATTTCAGGACCAGGGGCAGGCCCCTGAAGTAGTTGCTGATGAGCAGGGAAATATCTATGCCCTGGATTTTGATCGAAAGATGATTCGTTTGTTTAAACCCTTATCATGAAACGAAAAGAGTTTTTACGAAACAGTGGAAGATGGCTGCTACTAAGCAGTATGGGTATTTTAACCGGTTACCTAACCCTAAACAGACGCATTGCAAGGACGTCGGGATGTGATGAGGATCTAGGCTGCCATAATTGCAACCGTTTCTCCGGGTGTACGCTGCCAAAAGCACAAAAAACAAGGGAAAATGGAAGAGAAAGGTAAAACCAGAAGAGAATTTATACAGAGCGGCACACGCATGGTCATGGGAATGGCTGTCGGGGGATTGGCCGGTTTGGCCCTGAGTCGTTCAACAACCGACGAGTGGGTGTGGCAGATTGATCCTTTTGAGTGCACCCAGTGTGGACGCTGTGCTACTGAGTGTGTACTGAACCCTTCGGCAGTAAAATGCATCCATGCCTTTGATTTATGCGGATATTGCGATCTGTGCGGAGGCTATTTTAAGCCCGATGCCAACGAACTTTCAACAGCAGCTGAAAATCAACTGTGCCCGGCCGCTGCCATCGAACGAAAGTTCATTGAGGAACCCTATTTTGAGTACATTATTCATGAAGAGCTGTGCATCGGATGTGGTAAATGTGTGGAAGGATGTACCGCCTTTGGAAATGGATCCCTCCACCTGCAGATCATGCACCATATATGCCTCAATTGCAACGAGTGTTCCATCGCCCGGGTATGTCCTTCGGATGCAATAAAACGTGTGAAAGCAAAGGAAGCCTACAAGGTAAAAGGAAGCTGGACCCATATTGCTTAAACAGATGATAAACCGATCAATGATAAAAAAGGTATTTTGACAAGAATCGTTTATAGTATCCTGGTATTTTTTATGTTGTTCTCCTCTGTATCTTTAAGGGGTCAACAGCAACGGTTTCCCAAACCGGAATTCGAAAGTGGGTATGTACAACCCGATCCGGAAACCCCGGAGCCAAGGGCTCAGGCTATGGAATATCTGGATGTGATTGTGTTGTTGATCGTACTCTCTGTGGTTTCCTATATGGCGTTGAAAAAACGTTCCCGTCAGGGTATTTTATGGCTTTCGGTGTTCTCGATGCTTTATTTTGGTTTTTATCGCAACGGCTGTATCTGTTCGGTAGGGGCGGTGCAGAATGTCACTCTTTCTTTTTTTGATTCAACCTATGCTATTTCCGTTACTGCCTTGTTGTTTTTTCTGCTGCCTCTGATTTTTACGTTGTTTTTTGGAAGAACGTTTTGCGCAGGAGCCTGTCCGTTGGGGGCCATTCAGGATCTGCTCATTATCCATCCGGTTTCCCTGCCACGGTGGTTGCGAAAAACCCTGGGAATCTTTCCGGCTGTCTATCTGGGGCTTGCTGTTCTGTATGCAGCTACGGGAACCGAATTCATTATTTGTCGCTACGATCCCTTTGTTGGCATCTTCAGGATGGATGCCCCGTTTCATATGATTGTGCTGGGCATAAGCTTTTTATTGATGGGTATGTTTGTTGCACGTCCCTATTGCCGGTTTATCTGTCCTTATGGGGTACTTCTGCATGTGTTTTCCAGATTTTCAAAGTGGCATTTGACGATTACCCCCTCAAAATGCATTCGTTGCAAATTGTGTGCTACCTCATGTCCTTTTGATGCAATTGATGTTCCAACCGACGAGAAAGCCACTCCATCCACCCGGTCGGGAGTCAGAAGATTTATTCTCTATACGGCTCTGATACCGGTGTGGATAGCTGCCAGTGGATTTATCGGTTCAAAAGCGCATGTTTGGTTGTCAAGGGCTCATCCCGATGTATACCTGGCGGAGTTGCTAATTGAACATCCGGAGATCAAAAACGATCCTGATAATATAGATGTTCAGACGTTCCTGGAGTCCGGGAAAACCATGGATACCCTGGTGACAGAAGCCCGAATGAAAAGGGCGGAGTTTTATGTGGGAAGCTGGATCCTGGGTGGATTTATTGGCCTGGTTATCGGATTGACCGTATTGAACCAGGGGGTGTATCGCCGGAAAGAGGATTATACCCCCAACAGAAGTGAATGCTTCAGTTGCGGGCGCTGTATGGACTATTGTCCCATGGATAAAAACAGGTAATTGTTGATTCAAGATAATACAAACGAAACGGATGAAAGAAATATCTTCGCAGGATAAAGTGCAGTTCTTAAAAAAGATCATCCTTCTTGCCGCAATTTTTTGCGGCCTGGTGACGCTGCTTCTTTTGCTGAATTATTTTCAATTTACCCGGAATGAAACCCTGGAGAGTAAAACCCTTGAAGCATTGGTGGAAAGGCTCCGGGAGGAACCCAATAACGAGGAATTAAAAGAGGAAATAAGATATCTCGATCTTCTCGTCCGGAAGGCGTATTTTACCAGTAGGTGGCAGGTTAAAACCGGTGCATACCTTTTGCTTTTCGGTGCGGTTGTTTGTGCGATTGCCCTGCGGTTTTTTTATTCCCTGAAGGCAAAAATTGAAGAACCCGAAACGGTTCAGAACCATGAAATAGCGGACCGGATTCTTTCCCAGAGGTGGATACTTCTTACCGGTGCTGCAGGGTTGGTTTTAGCTCTGGGTGTATCTTTGGCAACTGTAAACCATCTGGATTCCTATACCCTGAGTGAGACGAACATCCTTCCGGAGGAGCAGCCTGCAGAAGAGGGAATTGAGGTTGTTGAGGTACGGGCAGCTTCCGATGGGGCAGAAGATGTACCCGCAAGAGATTCCGGGAAGAGAGTGTCGGAAGAGGATGCTGATGAGGAAGGCAAACCAGAACCGGTTTCCGGGGGAAAAGAACCTTCAGAGAAAGAAGCAGACGGGGAACAGCCTGACCCCGGAATTCCCGATTCGAAGGCCGTTGCAGCGACCTTAACAACCACACAGGTGAATGAGAATTACAACAGCTTTCGTGGACCATGGAGCCAGGGGGTTACTACCGTATCAAATGCCCCGCTTGAATGGAACGGTGCCAATGGGACCAACCTGATCTGGAAAACGCCAATCCCCAAACCGGGATTCAATTCGCCTGTTGTCTGGGAAGATCGGGTTTTTCTCTCAGGAGGAGATGAAAAGGCCCGCGAGGTTTACTGTTTTAACAGGAATACCGGTGAATTGATATGGTCCGGAGCCGCAGATAATATTCCGGGATCACCTGACGAAATGCCGGGGGTAACCGATGATACCGGGTTGGCTGCTCCGACAGTTACCACCGACGGGCAATACGTTTTTGCCATTTTTGCTACCGGGGATATCGTCTGTTTTGATATGAGCGGAACCCGGATCTGGGCCCGAAACCTGGGCGTTCCTGATAACCATTACGGACACTCTTCATCCCTGGTTACCTGGAACGGAAAAGTATTTGTTCAAATGGATACCAACAGCGGAGCAAAAGCAATGGCCCTGAATTCAACAAACGGTGAAACAATTTGGGAAACCAAAAGAGAGGCGGGGATATCCTGGGCAAGTCCCGTACTGGCTGATATCAATGGGAAAAAACAGGTGGTACTTACCGGAACTCCGTTGGTAGCAGGCTATGATACAGAATCGGGGGAAGAGCTATGGGCTGTGGAATGTATGATGGGCGAGGTCGGACCTTCCGTAGCCGTGTGTGAAGAATGGATTTTTGCTGCCAATGAATATGCACGACTGGCTGCGATTGATCCGGTAAAAGCCACCATTGTGTGGGAAGATGATTTTTATCTTCCTGAAGTAGCCAGCCCGGTATGTGCAAAGGGACTTTTGATCGTGGCTACAACCTATGGAATGCTCGTATGTTATGATGCAAAAACAGGAGAACTGCTCTGGGAAGAAGATTTCGGAACCGTTTTCTATGCTTCCCCGGTGATCGCAGACAATAAAATCTATGCCCTCGACACGGAGGGAGTGATGCATATCCTGGAATTAAGCAGGGAACCCAAAGTGCTGGGACAACCGGAACTTGGGGAAGAAGGATATGCATCCCCGGCATTTTCGGAAGGAAGAATTTATATCCGGGGCATCAGCACCCTGTATTGTTTCGGAACGTAAAGGAAGGATGAAGTGAAGGCTGAATAGCTTTTGTTCGTTGGAAAGATATGGAGAAGGATATTACCATTGTAGATGCAATCATTCGAAAAACAGGTGCTGAAAAAAGAAACCTGATTCCTATATTGCAGGCTATTCAGGCAGAATACAATTACCTCCCTGAGGAGGCCTTAAAAAGGGTAAGTGAAACGACCGAAATTACGGCTGCCGAAATAGTTGGTGTAGCCAGTTTTTATTCCCAGTTTCGAATGGCTCCTTCCGGACAACACCGGATAAAAGTGTGTGTAGGTACAGCATGTCACGTAAAAGGTGCCGGCCAGGTGTATGATGCTTTTCACCGGGAACTGAAACTGAAGGAGGGGTACGATACGGATGAAAAAGGGGAATATACACTGGAGAAAGTGAGCTGCCTGGGGTGTTGTACTTTGGCTCCTGTAGTGCAAATCGACAAGGTAACCTATGGACATGTGGAATCGGGCCAGGCGATGGAGGTCATCTGGGATTTTGAGTCCCGGAAAGAAAAGGAAGAGGACCAGAAAGCCCGTCGTGCCGATGGAACAGTGATCGAGGGAGAAATACGCATTGGCCTGGGATCTTGTTGTGTAGCCAGCGGAAGCGGAGAAATTCGTGAGGCCGTGGAAGAAGTGGTGAATAGAAACAACCTGAATGTAAAACTGAAACATGTAGGTTGTGTGGGGATGTGTCATCAGGTGCCTCTGGTGGAAATCGTTCCTTACGATTCCAGGGAACCCATTCTTTATTCCAGGGTTCATCCCAAGGACGTAGGTGAAATCATTGGCAATCATTTTAAAGCACCTCATTTCCTGACACGCATTAAAAACCGGCTTTTACATACGATAGAAAATATTCAGTCCGACAGCAAATGGGATGGAATTACCCGCTATGAATTGAATGTACGGGAAAAACAGGTTGTTTCATTTTTGGGAAAACAGATCCCCATAGCCACAGAGTTCCGGGGAATCATCAATCCCCTGGATATCGAAGAATACCGGTCGAAAGCTGGATTTCAGGGGCTTGAGAAAGCCCTGGAGATGGGACCGGAGGGAATCATCCGGATGGTTACAGAAAGTGGTATCCGGGGCCGTGGTGGAGCCGGGTTTCCCACAGGAAGGAAATGGGAACTTGTAGCCCAAAAGAACGATGATCAGAAATACCTGATCTGCAATGGAGACGAAGGGGATCCGGGTGCATTTATGGACAGGATGCTTCTGGAATCTTATCCTTACAGGGTGATCGAAGGGGTGATCATTGCTGCGTATGCTACCGGGGCCCGTCAGGGATATTTTTATATCCGGGCGGAGTATCCCCTGGCCGTTCATCGGATCCGCGAAGCCCTGAGAATATGCCGTGATCGGGGATATCTGGGGAAAGATATTCTGGGATCGGGATTTGATTTTGAACTATCCATTTATGAGGGAGCAGGGGCTTTTGTTTGCGGTGAAGAATCGGCCCTGATCGAATCAATCCAGGGAAACCGTGGATTTCCCCATATCCGGCCTCCCTATCCTTCGGATAAAGGATTGTGGGGACATTCCACGTTGGTGAACAATACCGAAACCCTGGCCCAGATTTCCTACATTATTCGCAACGGACCGGAGAAATTTAACAGCATAGGTACGGAACGAAGCAAGGGAACCAAGGTATTTGCCCTTGCAGGAAAGGTGAAACGGGGAGGCCTCATTGAAGTGCCAATGGGAATCACCATTAATCAGGTAGTCGAAGAGATCGGAGGGGGAATAGCCAATGGCAGGAAGTTCAAAGCGGTTCAGATTGGCGGACCCTCCGGAGGTTGCATTCCCGCCTCTCTGGGGGATACATCCATTGATTATGAATCCCTGACACGGCTGGGAGCCATGATGGGCTCTGGAGGATTGGTCGTAATGGATGATACCGATTGCATGGTGGATATAGCCCGTTTTTTTCTTTCATTCACGCAAAATGAATCCTGCGGGAAATGTACTTTCTGCAGGGTGGGAACGAGAAAAATGCTGGATATTATGAATAACCTCTGCACCGGAAAAGCAAAACCGGGAGACCTGGAAAAATTGGAAGAACTGGCCTGGTGGACAAAAAAAGGAAGTCTTTGTGCCCTGGGAGGATCTGCCCCAAATCCAGTATTGACCACATTAAAATATTTCAGGGAGGAATATGAAGCGCATGTCGACGGCGTATGCCCCACCGGGAAATGCACGGGATTAATTACCTATTCAGTAAACGATAACTGCATAGGTTGTACCTTATGCGCTCAGAAATGTCCGACCGATGCCATTGCTTTTAAACCCCACGAAAAACATGAGATCGATATGGAATTGTGCATTAAATGCGATGCATGCCGGCAGGTGTGCCCGGAAGATGCCATTGATGTGAAATAAATGATTGCAATTAAAATAAATAACCGGGAGATAAAGGTTCCGGAGGGAACCTCCGTGATGAAAGCAGCCGAACTGGCTGGAGTGCGCATTCCTTCCTTATGCTGGCATGAGGAACTGGAACATTTTACGTCTTGTATGGTTTGCCTGGTGAAAGAAGTTGCCTCCGGAAAGTTGATTCCTTCCTGTTCGAGAATGGTTGAGAAGGATATGGAGATCATCACGGAAGATGAAGAGATCCTCGAAGGAAGGAGAATGGCTCTGGAATTGTTACTCAGTGAGCATGTTGGCGATTGCGAAGCGCCCTGCCAGATAGCCTGTCCGGCGCACATGAATATTCCTGAAATGAATCGCCTGATTGGGGAAAGCCGATTGGAAGATTCCCTGCGGGTGGTCCTGCAGGATATCGCCCTTCCATCGGTACTGGGGCGTATATGTCCTGCTCCCTGTGAAGGAGCCTGCCATCGAAGATCCATTGATGAAGCAGTTTCCATTTGCCTGTTGAAAAGATGGGTTGGCGATGAAGCGGGAGCCAAGGTTTTTCAATCCCTTGAAATTCCCCCGTTAAATGCTAAAAAAGTAGCCATCATTGGGGCCGGACCGGCAGGCCTGACAGCTTCTTTTTATCTCCGGTTGCGGGGATACGCATGCACAATCTATGAAAAAGAAACTCAAACGGGAGGGATGATCCGGTCCCAGATCGATGAGGAGAAATTACCGAAAGAAATCCTCGACAGGGAGATCCAACAAATTTTACAGACTGGGATTGCATTGATAACCGGAAATGAGGTGGATGCAGCACTTTTCCGGACTCTGAGAAAAGAAAACCAGGCCGTAATCATCGCTTCCGGAAATATTTCCGATGCTCAGAAAACATGGGGGTTCCGGGTAACAGCCTCAGGTATTGAAGTCGATAAGAACACCTACGAAACCTCCGAAGAAGGAGTGTTTGCCGTTGGCAGTGTACTGCGCTCCTCACGGTTGGCAGTGCGCTCAGCCGGACAAGGAAAAGAGGTGGCTTTTTCTGTGGATCAGTATTTGAAAGGAGAAAAAGTAACAGGTGAACCCCGTTTGTTTAATTCACGGTTCGGAAAACTGGTGGAACAGGAATTTTCGGAATACCTGAAAGAATCGCCTTTCGGAAAAAAAATGAACCGGCCGGAAAAGGAAACCCGGGGATTTGAACCCGAAAGAGCCCGCAAAGAAGCCAAACGATGCCTTCATTGTGACTGCCGGAAAATGGATAACTGCAAATTACGAAACCTTGCTGAAGCGCACAAAGCCAGCCAGCGCAGATTCCTAACCGGAGAAAGACGGAAAATGGTAAAACATTTCAATCACGATCTTGTTGTGTATGAACCGGGGAAATGCATTAAATGTGGAATCTGTGTGCGGCTGACCGCTAAATACAGGGAGAAATTCGGGTTTACATTTATTGGCAGAGGTTTTGATGTAGAAATAGGAACTCCTTTTAATGAGGAATTGAGCGACAGCCTCAGGCTTATTGCAAGGAAAGTGGCGGAAAGCTGTCCGACAGGGGCTCTTTCTCTGAAAAAAGCCAACGAACCGGTAGCGTAGAAATTCTTCGAATCAGATCAAATGTCATCATGAAACAAGCAACATCCATACTCTTGTTTTTCTTTGGTTTTCATGTTTTTTCTCAGGGGCAGACCAGCTGGCCGGTATTCCGGGGCAATCAGCAACTCACCGGAGTATCTTCATCGGCATTCCCCGGGGAACCTGAACTTCTGTGGACATTCGATACAGGAGATGTTCTTAAATCGGCTCCGGTAGCTGCAAACGGAAAAATCGTGATCGGATCGACCAATGGCATGGTGTACTGTTTGGATACCGGGGGAAGAAAGGTATGGGAATATGCTACCAGCAATTCCATTGAAGCACCGGCGTTAATCCTGGAGAATACTGTGTACATAGGGAACCTGGATGGTCAGCTCCTGGCGCTGGATTTGCATTCAGGAAAGATGAAATGGGAGTACCTGTGTGAGAACCAGATCAGTGGATCTCCCAATTACTGGACCAGCCATGGAAAAACAAGCATTGTGGTGGGGAGCTATGATTTTTATCTTCATTGTGTAGATGCCGAAACCGGAGCAGTCCGCTGGAAATATGAAACCGATAATTTTGTGAACGGAGCCGCAGCTTGCTTCGACGGCAAGGCGATATTCGGAGGGTGTGACGGTTTTCTGCATATCGTACGGATTTCTGACGGCACGCGGATATCAAAAATTGACGTGGCTACCTATGTGGCCAGCTCAGTAGCCGTTGATGGAAAAAATGTCTACCTGGGTGATTACGATGGAAGGTTTTCAAAGGTGGACCTGGATACAAAAGAGGTAAAATGGACCTGGAGGGATGAGGAAACCCTTCTTCCGTTTATTGCTTCACCTGCCGTAAAAGAGAATAAGGTGGTCATTGGAAACAACGATAAATTTATCTATTGTTACGACAAAGATTCCGGAAACTTGCGCTGGAAATACAACACCGGAAGGAAAATAGATGCATCCTCTGTAATTTCCGGTGATAAAGTGATAACGGCAAATACCCGTGGAGATATGATTTTATTGAATCTTGCCGATGGAGAAATGATCTGGAGTTATGAACTAGGCAGTCCTGTACTGAATAATCCGGCGGTTTTTTCCGAAAAAATTGTGACCGGTGCCATGGATGGTTTTGTATACTGTTTTGGGGAATCAAAGTGAAAATAGGAAGGAAAACAAACCATGAACATCATTCAGATCATACCCGGATCAGGGGGTTCTTTTTACTGCGGGAATTGTCTTCGTGACAGCAAATATTTCGAAGCCTTCAGAAGGGAAGGACACCAGGTAATCAAGATCCCCATGTATCTGCCTCTTTTTGCGGATGAGCATGACCTTACCAACATACCGGTGTTTTATGGGGCTGTGAGTCTCTACCTGAAACAGCAGTTTCCTGTTTTACGAAAAGCTCCCCAATGGGTGGAGCGATGCTTGAATTCAAAGCCTTTGCTGAAGCTGGCCTCATCGATGGCGGGGTCGACCAATGCCAGGGGGCTCGAGGAAATGACCGAATCGATGCTCCTGGGAGAAGAAGGCAAGCAACGGGAAGAACTGGAAGAAATGATTGGCTGGATAGCCGCTAACTGCCAGCCGGATATAGTCCATATATCCAATGCTTTGCTGCTTGGTTTGGCCCGACAGATGAAAGAAAAGCTGAACGTTCCGGTGGTGTGTTCCCTTCAGGATGAAGATGTATGGGTAGACGCTATGGACCCGGTTTTCAGCAGCCATATCTGGAAACTGATGCACGAAAAGGCAGAATATGTGGATGCTTTTATAGCGGTTAGCACCTATTTCGCAGATCTCATGCAGGGAAAAATGCAACTGCCTGCAGAGAAAGTTCATTCCCTGCACCTTGGTATCAGCCATGAAGATTATACGTACATCCATTCATCGGAGAAACCCCGTACTATAGGATACCTCTCACGTATGAATCATGAAAACGGGTTGGACATCCTGATAGAAGCGTTTATTGCCTTAAAAAAGAAGCCCGGATTCGAAGAGGTAAAACTGGTGGTTACCGGAGGTTCAACAAGCAATGATACCCGCTTTATCAAGGAGATAAAGAAACGGTTAAAAAAGAATGATCTGGATGGCCAGGTTGACTTCCATAAAGCGTTTGAAGGTCAGGGCCAGAATGAATTTTTTAAAAAAGTATCTCTGCTTTCGGTACCTGTACGAAAGGGAGAAGCTTTTGGGATGTACCTTCTGGAAGCCATGGCTTCAGGAATACCTGTTGTACAACCGGCATTGGGAGCTTTTCCGGAGATCATTGAAATTTCAGGAGGTGGAGTGATCTATGAAAAGAATACACCCCAGGTACTTGCAGATACGCTGGAGGAAGTATTGACCAACCCGGGTAAACACCAATTGCTCAGTGAAAAAGCAGTTGAAAGCGTTCGGGAGCATTTTGATATCCATACGCAAGCTCTAAAGATGATTGCTCTCTATGAATCGTTGTGCAGAAGCAAAAAAGGGTAATTAAAACCATTACAAATGGCTACATTATTAATGCTGGACAAGGTATCGAAGGGATATGGCGATCCCAACAGTCCCGGTTTCCGGTCCGTTTTAAAAGAACTGTCGCTGGAAGTGAAAGAGGGAAAAAAAGTAGCGGTTGTGGGGCCCAGTGGGTCCGGGAAAACCACGCTTCTGAATATAGCTGGAGCCCTCGATCGTGCTGATTCAGGAAGTATCCTTTTTAAAGGGAAAGACCTCTCCCGGTTGTCTTCGGAAGAGATGGCAGAATTCAGAAATATGGAACTGGGATTTATTTTTCAGATGCATCATCTTCTACCGCAGCTTACCCTCTGGGAGAATGTACTGCTGCCTGTACTTCCCTTTAAAAAGAAGGTACACGAAATGGATGCTTCCTGGGCGGAGTATTTGCTTAAGAGGGTGGGTATCTGGGAGCAAAGGCATCAACGTCCGGCGGAATTATCCGGAGGAGAATGCCAGCGTACAGCGGTAGTTCGGGCCCTGATCAATAAACCCCAACTGTTGCTTGCCGATGAACCCACAGGGGCCCTGGATGAAAAAAATGCAAAGAATCTGGGGGATCTGCTGGTTTCGTTAAGCCAGGAGGAAAGGGTGGCGATGGTTGTGGTAACCCATTCGCAGGACCTGGCAGCCCGGATGGATGAAGCCTATTATCTGCATGAAGGAATTTTAAAGTAAAAAAAACAGGTGCTATCGGATAACACCTGTTTGCAAAAATCCCTTGCCTGAGGTTATTTCACAAAAGGAGCCTGGATCAGGTAATCGAAACAGCGTTCTACTCCTTCAAACTGAGTCATTCCCTGAATGCCTTCCAATTCGACATAATACTCATCCAGGCCGTTTTCGTAAGCTACTTCGAAGATTTTTTCGAAATTCATCATCCCGGATTCACCCAGTACAGCCCGGTCTTTAATGTGCAACACCGGGAATCTACCGGCATAGGTACGGAAGTACTCAACCGGATCGGCCTGTCCCATAACTGCCCAATAAACATCCATTTCAAAGAATACCAGATTGGGATCGGTATGGTTCAGCAGCAGGTCGTATATGGGTTCTCCTCTGCGCATCCATGGATTGGAAGGAGCCGGTTCATCCGCATTTTCTGTGACCCGGTTAAATTCCATGTTGTGGTTGTGATACCCCCATTTTATGCCGGCAGCTTTGGTAATTTCTCCGTTTTTATTAAACACTTCGGCAACAAATTTGGCATCATCCATGGTTTGAATCGTTGGCATAGAGGGCTGAACAAGCGTAGTGACTCCCATTTTGACATGGTCTTCCACGGCTTCTTTCCAAAAGGTGGCTATTTGTTCCAGATTATCGCTGGCGTATTTCCGTACCGGGGGATTCACATGGGAACCCGTAATTTTCAGTCCGGCATCCTCCGCAAGTTTACGGTATTCGGCAACTTCATATTTGCCCATTTTCCTGTTTCCGTATCCTGCCAGTTCAAGTGTGCTGTATCCAATATCCGCAATTCTTTTCAGTCCTTTGGGAACATCCTCATTCAGTTCCCTCATGACCGAGTAGATCTGAAGACCTATTTGTTTGGAAGGGGCAAACAAAGCACTGCTGGTTTTCGAAGCAGAGGCAGGTGAAATCGTTCCGCCCAACAGACTACCGGCAGTCAGCAGTCCTAGCTTTTTTAAAAATTCTCTTTTCGTTTCCATAATGGTTGGTTGGATTATTTATTTGTAATTTATGTAAATATAATTAGTTTAATAATTTGTATATCTGGCATATAGCGTACTCAATACACGTTTAGTCTCCATGACCTAAGGAATTCGCAAATCCTTTTCGGATAGTCATCGGGATCAGGATTCAACAAAGCTTTGGGTGTAATTAGTAACCACGCTCGTTTCATACTGTTAATTATGTGGGTAAAGCCCTGTGGAGAATGATTGTTTACACTTCATGCTACGTACGGTTAAAATTAATAAGTTTAATGAAATGAGCGAACAATTTCAGCATCTATTTTGCTTTCGGATGATGGCGTTTCAGGGTGGGTAGAGGCGTTGCCATAGAATGGAATGAAATATAAAAGTATGGAAACGAGTAGGATACCACTTATCCCATCAGAAGCCGGAGGGAAGAAGGGAAAAAACAGCAGTTCCATATCAGGATCCTTTTTATCTTTGTAGGAGAACGATCTGTTTTACGGAACAAATCATAGGGAAGGTAAATGAACAGGTTGAAGATCATTGGTAAGAGTTTGCTGTTTTATATTCGTGCAAACCTTTTGATTGCTTTGGGCATAACCGTGAGTACGGCGGTATTGACCGGAGCTCTGATTATTGGCGATTCGGTATCATACAGTCTTACACAGATTGCCACCTTGCGGTTGGGAAATACGACCCATGCCTTACGGGTTGTTGATCGTTATTTCAGGCAGGATCTCGCGGGGGATATGTCTCGTAGCGGATCGTTGGATGTTGTTCCTGTTTTGCTGAGTGAGGGAGTAGCCATTTCAGAAGGAGGGGCCCATAGGGCCAACCGGGTTCAGGTGGTAGGTATAGATACAACTTTTCATGAGGTTGCCGGTTCCCATATTTATTCCGGCCTCGGGAGAAATGAAATCATTGTAAGCAGCAATTTAGCCAACCGGCTTTCCGTGGTGCGGGGCGATGATGTGGTCTTACGCATAAAAAAGGCAACCCAGATTCCTCTGAATGCGCCCTTTATGTCGGATGAAGAGACCAGTGTCTCCTTCCGGGCCCGGATAAAGGATATTGCATCAGACAAAGATCTTGGTCGATTCTCCTTGCAGAATTCCCAAACCGCCCCCTTCAATGCCTTTATGGCTATAGAGCGCCTGAATGAGTTGATGGAGTTTTCAGGAAAAGCAAATACCCTGTTAATCCATTCCTCCCTGGACCCCGAAGAGCTTACCGGGATAGTAAGAGATAGCTGGAAGCCTGAGGATGCAGGACTTATCTTTAGAAATATCACAAAAACCGGAGAGAATGAGATTCTTTCAGAACGGGTTTTTATGGATCCTTCTGTTTATGATTGTTTTGGTTCTCTGCCAGGCGCAAACGGTGTGTTTACCTATTTTGTGAACAGCATTGCAAAAAGAGACGGTCCAAATCGTGTGAAAGAAACTCCGTACTCCTTTGTTTCCACCCGGCCTGTTGTTGAATTGGCCAAGCATCAACTGATCATAAACCAATGGTTGGCTGATGACCTTGGGGCCAGGGTAGGAGATACCCTTCATCTGGCTTATTATGTGGCCGGCCCGTTACGAAAACTGATCCAGGAGGAAGCTTCTTTTGTTGTCAGTAAGGTTGTTGGAATGAAAAGTATCTATGCCGATAGTACTCTTATGCCTTATATACCAGGACTCTATGATGCCGGAAGCTGCAGTGAATGGGAAGCCGGAATACCCATAGATCTGGATAAAATAAGAGATAAGGATGAAGCATACTGGGATCAATACCAGGGGATGCCCAAAGCATACATATCCATTGAAAGAGCCCGGGAAATATGGGCAAACCGGTTTGGGAACTATACTTCGGTGCGATTTTCCCGGAACCAGTTTGATGCAGAAGATTTCCGGGAGAGATTTCAGAAGGCATTGGACCCTGCAGACCTGGGTTTTGTCATTCTTCCAGTAAAAGAAAATGGTCTTGAGGCAGCACAGAATGGGGTCAGTTTCAGTCAGTTGTTTATGGGGCTCAGTTTTTTTCTTTTGGTATCGGCACTTCTTCTTTCGGCTCTTTTGTTTTTGTTGCATCTGGAAAACCGAAAAGAACAAATAGGAACCTTAACGGTTCTTGGTTTTCAGCCCAACCAGGTGAGGAATCTCTTTTTATGGGAAGGCTTTCTCCTGTCGGTTTTCGGGGCCCTGGCAGGCATCGTGTTGGGTGTCGGCTATACCCGGATCGTTTTTCAGGCACTCAACAGCCTCTGGAACGATATCGTCCGGACCAATATCCTTACAATACAACTGGTGCCGTTGACTCTCGTCAAAGGTTTCTTGATAAGCACAATGCTCTCCCTGGCGGTAATTCGTTATTCCCTGCATCGAATCCAGAAGCAACAGGCTGCCGTTCTTCAGAAAAAAATAGCAGGCAAGGAGAAATCCGGTGTAGCTGTTCTGAAAATGATCGTTGCTTCTCTGACCGGAATGCTCTCTATTTTCATTCTCATTGAGCAGTTCATGCTTGAAGAGTCGCAGAATCCTTCCTATTTTTTTATAAGTGGTACGTTAATGCTTGTTTCCCTGATACTTTTTGCCGACAGATTATTGGTAACCCGGGAAGGCCATTCAGATAGCGGACTAACCCTGAGAAAGCTGAGTATCCGGAATCTTAGCAGAAACCGCAATCGTTCGCTGACCGTATTTTTATTGTTGGCTTTGGGTACCTTTCTTGTTCTTTCCACGGGTTCCAATCGCAAGGATCTGTTCAGGGGAGCTGACCGAAAAACCAGCGGAACCGGGGGGTTTTTATTTTATGCAGAAACAACCATGCCGGTCTTATCTGATTTGAATGATCCTGATTACCGTGTGAAGGAGGGGCTTTCGGATACCTGGAAGGTTGTTCAATTACGCAGAATGGAAGGCGATGATGCCAGCTGCCTCAATCTGAACCTTATTTCCCGGCCGGCAATCCTGGGTGTGGATCCGGAAAAATTACAGGGCCGTTTTTCTTTCTCCGCAACGGATGATATGCTTGATGAAGCGCAACCATGGCTCTCCCTGAACAAAAAAGCAGCTCAGGGAGTGATCCCTGCGATAGCCGATCAGACGGTAATCCGATGGGGCTTGGGAAAAAAGGTGGGGGATACCCTTTTTTACACCAATGAAGCGGGGGATACCCTTGCCCTAAAACTCATCGGTGGACTGGCGCCTTCTGTTTTTCAGGGAAATGTGATAATCAGCAATACCCATTTTCTGGAAAATTATCCATCCCACAGTGGCTCTCAGGTTTTCCTTATTGAGAGCAGCCCCGAGAATAAACAGAATGTAGCGAATGAATTAATCCTGAATTTTCGTGATTACGGGTGGGAACAGAGTGAATCAGCACAACGTCTGGCAGCATTCTATTCAGTAACCAATACCTACCTTGCCATTTTTTTGGCTCTGGGAGCTATGGGCATGATGTTGGGAACGTTGGGACTGGCCATTGTTTTGGCACGGACGATTCTTGAGCGTAAGCAGGAAATCGCACTCCTCCGGGCGGTGGGATTCAGTAAAAGAAAAATATTCAACCTCCTGGTATCGGAATATTCAGCCCTGTTGGCAGGAGGTGTGCTGATCGGATTTATCACCGCAGTAATCGCTGCGCTTCCATCCTTTTTGTCCGATAATACCGAAGTATCCCTGATCAACCTGGCAGGTATCGTTGGGATCATCCTTCTCAACGGGGCATTTTGGATAGCAATGCTCACATGGTTTTTTGTACAAAGAAAAAACCTTGTGGTAGCCTTGAAAAACGAATAATTCCAGATAGAACATCCCGGGTGTTAATACGAAGTGCCCACCTTCGAATTTTTCGTATGGTACCTTATGCCAATCAATCAGGAGTTCCTGCGTGCATTTAATTCGTTTTCAATTAAAACTTCTGTTTTTTTGTTTATTTCATAAAAGAAGAGGCTGGCAAAACCGATAAAGAAGGTAATCGACGGAAAGATACTAACCGCCAGTTTAATTCCTTGAAGGGTTTCAGCGGGCTGGGTAACCAATTGTTCATCGTAACCGTAAGTTGCCAGGATTCCTGCAACCAAAGCCCCTCCAATACTGAGTCCCATTTTTAAGCCGAAGATCATGGCTGAGAAAATGATGCCGGTAGCCCGGCGGTTATTTTTCATTTCGGAATAATCAGCTACATCAGCAATCATAGCCCAAAGCAGGGGAATGGTGAGTCCGTAAGCAAACCCATGGATGACCTGGCTGATGTATACGAGTGCTATCGATTCAGGTGAATAGAAATAGAAAGCCAACAGGGGTAATGTGGCAAAGAATATTCCGATTTTAAAAATTTCTCTTTTCCCGTATTTGTCTGCCAGGCGCTTGGAAAAGCTGATCCCGACAATCATGAGAATGATCCCCACAGCGTTGAAAAAGCTAAACCCCGAAGTTGGGGGGTCTTCAGGCCACCGGAAGCCGGGAAGCCCCATATTGGTAAGACCTCTGTTCATCCCATCGATCAATCCGTTAAACCCAATATTATCCAGGAATGCGGCCAGGTGCTTTTCACTTAAGTAGTTTTCAAAATAATAGACATACATCCCGTTTTTCAACGCCAGAGTTACAAAAATCAATACAGTGAGCAATAACATCACAATCCAGGGTTTGTTCTTGAACAAATCACCCAGATCTTCTTTTAAGGTAGATTTCTGCTCCGGGTTTGGAACAATACGCTCTTTGGTAGTCAGGAAAGTTATGATGAAGAATACAATGCCAACGATGGCAAAAATTCCCATGATGTTTTTAAATCCTTCGGTTCGGTCTCCATCGCCTAAAATAATAACCAGAGGGAGCAATAAAACCTGCACAATAAACTGCGCAATCATCACCGCATTGAACCGATAGGAGGAAAGACTGTTACGGTCAGCCATATTTCCGGTCAGGACTCCGCTTAATGCTGCATAAGGCAGGTTGTTGGCTGAATAAATAACAACCAGTAAAATATAGGTAATTAAGGCGTAGATAATTTTTCCGTTATCTCCGAATTTGGGAGTGGTGAATGCCAGCAGGGCAATGACTCCAAAAGGAACAGCCGTCCATAAGATCCAGGGCCGGAATTTTCCCCAACGGGTGCTGGTCCGGTCAGCAATCGCTCCCATAACCGGATTAAAAAAGGCCCCAATCATCCCTCCGGCAAAAATTATGGCTGAAGCAGCACCCGGAGGAATCCGGTATACATCCGTATAGAAAAAAGCCAAAAATGTCATTAGAGTCTGAAAAATCAGGTTTGCAGCAAAGTCCCCTAAACTGTATCCAAATTTTTCCCGTACGGATAATCTTTCTGTAGTTGGTTTCATCTCTTTTAATTAATATCGTTTAATTTTATTTTTTTTATTCGGATAAAAATAGAAAGAAATCACTTTTAAATCATAAATTTTGTTTTTACTTTTTTTTAGAACCCTGTCTAATTTTTATCATTTTTATTACACGGCAAATTAAGTATCTGTTTTTGTTGAAATATCATTATTTCTTTTTATCATTGATCCTTCGTATTTTAATGTTCAGATAAGCAAAAGCAACGGTCATAAAGGGGCTGATGATATTAAAAAAGCAATAGGGCAGATAATCGAGGGTTGGTACCCCCAGTACTCTTGATTGAGTAGCGCCGCAGGTATTCCAGGGGATCAGCACTGAGGTTACGGTTCCACTATCTTCGAGAGTACGGCTCAGCACTTCCGGTTTCAATCCTTTTTCCTCGAAAGTTTTTCTGAACATTCGTCCCGGTACCAAAATAGCCATATACTGGTCTGAGGCGGTAATATTAAAGAACAGGCAGGTTACGGCTGTAGAGCCTACGATGCTTCCTGTAGTTTTTGCAAAACGGATAATGGGCCGGACAATTCGTTTCAGCAAACCGGCACTTTCCATGATTCCGCCAAAAACCATGGCTGAAAGAATTAACCAGATGGTATCCAGCATTCCACGCATACCGGAGGTACTCAACAGTTCATTTACTCCAGGATTGGGTGTGATCAGGTTGATATCTCCGAACATTGATTGCATAACGGATAGGTAAGCAGCTTTCCCATAATTTCCGGTAATACCGGAAACCTCCCGGATGATTTGGGGTTGAAAAATAATGGCAAATAAAGCTCCCAGAAGGGTTCCTGCCATGAGAGCCGGAATAGGTGGTATCTTTAAGATGATAATCGTTAACAGGGCTGCCGGAACAAGAAAAAGAAGAGGAGACGTGTTGAATGAATGGTCAATCGCTTCCTGAACAATTTCGATATTGATGGCATTGTTGGTAAAATGATAATTAAATCCTACAAAAAGAAAAATAATCAGGGTAATGATTAAAGTTGGTCCGGTCGTGAGAGCCATATACCGGATATGGGTGAAAAGGTCGGTTCCGGCCATGGCCGGAGCCAGGTTTGTTGTGTCGCTCAAAGGCGACATTTTATCCCCGAAATAAGCTCCGCTGATGATGGCTCCTGCAACCATGGCTTCGTTGAGACCAATGGCCTGACCAATACCCAACAAGGCTATTCCAATGGTTGCTATAGTGGACCAGGAACTTCCCGTGGCAATACTTACAATCGCACTTACAATGACGGCCGTAAAAAGAAACAACTTCGGACTGACAAGATCCAGTCCGTAATAAATCATTACCGGTACAACCCCACTGATCATCCAGGTGCCGGCAAGAGAACCTATCAAGAGCAAAATTAAGATGGACGGCATCGCAGAACCTATGGTGCTCACCACTTTTTTCCTGACCTCTTTCCATTGAATGCCCAACCGTAAGGCAATGATCCCTCCAAGAGCAGCTGCCAGGAGCAACGCTATTTGATTCGGACCCGATAAGGTGTCTTCAAAAAAAATTACATTTAAGCTTAATAAAAGAATCAATAGTAGCAGCGGAATAAGTGCCTCGAAAAGGTTTGATTCCCGTTTCATATCGATTTTTTTAAGAAATTGCGCAGGTTCCTCTTCATTTAGCCACAATAATAATCAAAATTGCTGTAATTTATGGTCGCTAAATGGTTTTAACAAAATTCCGAATGAATCGAAAGGAATAATTTTGAACAGAATGATTCGTTAAGAAAAAAGGGAACAGGATGATCCGATTTAATCTACATAGGATTTTTATTACAGGGGTGCTCTTTTTTTTGCTTCCGGATGTGCATGCTCAGCTGGATAAACAGGGATTGACGGTGCTGGGAACCATTGTTTCTGCATCCGGACCGGTGGAGAAGGCTGTCGCAACCGTTCTTGAAGAAGGAAGGGAGATCCAGCAGATAGGCATTGATAACAGCGGTAAATTTACCCTTACTTTCTCATTTAACCATGAATATATACTGATCCTATCCGGTGATGAACGTTTCTCCAAAAAAATTGAAATTTCAACGATGGTTCCTCAACAGGTGTTGAGAAGAAATCCTGAATTTCCGCCCTTTGTTATTGAACAGAGCCTGTTCAGAGAAATTCGGGGGATTGATAAAAGTTTTTCAGAAAACAGCATTCTTAGGATTTATTATGATCCGGAGGTAGACAATTTTCTTTCTGAGGTGTTTTATAGCGATTTACAAATTCAGGAACAGATTGACAATGCCATTTGGCGTTCCGGGCAGATTAAAAAAACAGCTGAAGAGTTGATAAAATTTACCGATGCCGAACTTCGGATGATGCGGAAGGAATACACCACATGGATTCAGGAAGCCGGGGAAAATTATCAGCAGGGAAACTACCAGGAAGCCCTTATGGGATATGAGGCAGCCAGCCGGCTTTTCCCTGAAGAGCCTTTTCCGCAGGACCGGATAGCGGAAATTCATGATTTGCTGCTGGCTTTGCAGATAGATACGGATCTTTCCCGGGTCCGGGACGAAAAAGGCCGGGAACTCATTTACCTGGCCGATGAAGCAATGGATGCAGGATCCTATGAACAGGCTCAAATCTTATACCGCCAGGCGATCAATATCAACGACAACCATGCCTATGCAAAAAACAAATTACACGAGGTAAATTCTAGGATTGCCTCAGAGGAGCAGCAGATCACGGATGCAGAACCCAGGAAATTGGATGTGACGGCTACCCGCTATAAAGAGGATCCTGAAAAACCGGTTGTTGATTTCTATCCATCGCCCGATGATGAAATGTTAAACATCTATTCCGGTTATATCGCACAGGCCGATCGTGCTTATGCTGAGGAAGAATACAACATTGCCCGGTTTTATTATTACAAAGCCACCGAGATCATGCCTGAAGAATCGTATCCTCAGGTGAGAATCAGTGAGATTGAGAAGTTGATCCGTGCCCGCTTGTCTGATAGAAGAGATCATGAATACCAGCGCTATATTGACAGGGCAGATAGTGCACTTAGGCAAGGTCAGCTCGGTTTGGCCAGAGGGTATTACAACCGTGCTCTCACGGTGCGTTCTCAGAAGAAATATCCGAAAAGGCAAATTGACCTGATTGCAGAGAAACTCAGAGAAATGCAGGATAGTGAAAATCGCCGGGAATATCAATTTTTTATAGACCAGGCTGATCAAGCACTTGAGTCACTCAATTACCGTGTAGCCCGGTATTATTACCTCAGGGCACAAGATAAAAACCCCTCCGAAAAGTATCCCAAAGAACAAATCCGTAAGATCAGTGATATACTTTCCGGAGAACCAGAAAGCAAAAAACCGGAACAATAAACTTTCCGATGAACCGGAGTTTCTTATTTTCGTTTTGCTCCGGCGCCACCGCCTCCGAAGAATATCATTACACCCAAAAGGAAGCCAAAATTATACCATCCTCCCGTATTCGGAAAAGCATAAATGGTATGATCCGTAAAAAGACTGCCTATAAAGCTGAAAAGTAAGATGAACCCATGCAAAAGTCCGTGCAAAAAACCCGGAGGATCCACAACATTCTCAACGGTCTGGGTGGCACATCCAACAAAACAAATAAGTCCCAGCAGGCCAACAACAAAAAGCAAAATTCTGTTTTTCATCTTATTCTAATGTTAAGTTAACCATATATTCGATGTAACTCCCATGAAAAATATACTATTGCTTGTTTGTTAACCTGGACTATTCATAAATTTTAAAAAATATGAATAAAGCTCAGGTTAACCCCGACTTAGATGAAGTTAAACGTTGGAAGAAAGTTTTACTGAATC
>CAYPAW010000058.1:0-80403 GCA_964408795.1 uncultured Mariniphaga sp. | reverse complement strand
CATTCACACGCGAAGTAACCAGGCTTTCACTGGCAAAAATATCTTCATCGAGCAGTTGTAACAGATTTTTAAAAGTATCTGCCCTGCCTCTGTGCGGGGTTGCGGTTAACAGAAGGAGGTGCTCACATTTGGTGGCAATTTTCTCAAGTGCCTGGTAGCGTTTACTTCGGTAGCGTTTTCGTCCGTAATCGAAAGCGCTGAGTTTGTGTGCCTCATCCACAACAACCAAATCCCAACCTATTTCACCCAGAACGTTCAAAACATCTTCTGCCCTTATAAAGTCGATGGAAGTTACCAGCTTGTTGTTGGCCGAAAAAATGTTCGGGTCGGCATTGAATGTAGCCCGGTTTACCAACTTAAAGGGCAGGTTAAATTTCAAAGCCAGTTCATCTTCCTGCCACTGTTTTGTTAGACCTCCGGGGGTAATAATTAAAATACGTTCGGCCAGGTCGCGCATCATCAATTCCTTAATGAGCAGACCGGTCATAATGGTTTTTCCGGCTCCGGTATCGTCAGCGAGAAGGAAACGGATGTTTGGAAGTGGCAGCAGGTATTTATAAACTGCTTCCACCTGGTGGGGCAGCGGGTCGATAACGCTGCAATTGACAGCAAACAACGGGTCGAACTGAAAGGCGGAGTTGATACGTTCAGCCTCGGCAAAGAGCTTAAACCTATCCGGATCGCCCGAAAAATCAAACATCCCTTCCTCCGTAATGATTTCAAGTTTGTCAAGCATTTCATTTGACAACATCTTGTTATTGGAGATGTTGGTGTTAATACCAGAGTAATGAATGGAAGTCATACTGCCCAACCGGGAAATCCTGTTAATTCTAACCGGTTCGGAGGGTACCAGATTTTTTATGATTTGTCCTGTGGAAAGTTGCATGGTTTAATTTCTCCTGAAAACCACTAAGATACAAATTTTACATTTTTATTCGAATTAATTCTGGTATTGTGATACATTCAAAAATTCATGTTGAAATAGTGCTGATGCGTTAATTTTTTAAAGCTAAATAGATTATATTGTTCTTTGACATCTTGGTTGACCTGTGGTTCTGTTAACAGTTCTTTTATCGGCGATTTGTCGAAGGAAGATATTCCCAGAATCTGCATAATTTCATACGTTTAAAATTTATAATTAGTCCCATAACTTAATCCTAAATTTAAGAACGTATGGAACCGCTTTGTTCTCACATGAACTTCTTTTAATCATTGCCTTTGGCGAACTTTTGATTAAAAAAGTACATGTTCGTTTCATACCTCAGCTGATGTTTTTACTTTTCTTCTTTGCCGGCAAATCTTCTTAGCAATTCCCGGGTTTTGATTCCCGATTCTTTGAGATCCTCTTCGGTCCAGTTTCCTTCGGGGGAAGCACTTTTTTTGAGCATGGAACAGGTTTCATCCTTATCGGATATGGACCAAGAGATCCAGCTGACTTTATTTTCCTGCATCCAGGTGATCCATTTATGCCATTCATCATAGTTCAGAGGACCATCCCCGGTATGGAGCATTCCGGCTGACTCGGAAACAAACAGGGGGATTCCTTTTTCGAGAGCATAGGTACCCCGTTCACGCAGTGACTGTTTGTGTGTGGCCGCATAGAAATGCAACGTATACATGATGTTTTCATAGCCGGTTATCGGGTCATCGGCTACAATATGTACATCCTGATCCCAATGGGGATTCCCCACAAGAATGATGTTATCGGGGTCCATTTCCCGGATGGTTTGAATCATTTCGATGGAATAGGCCTTCACCTCAGACCAGGTATCTCTTTCCGGTTCATTGTAGATTTCATAGATCACATGGGGATATTCGCCGTATTTTTCTGCCATTTCCGAAAAGAATTTTTTGGCTTCTTCCAACCGGATATGGTGACTATGCCAGTCAATGATCACGTATACATCGTTTTCAATTGCTCCCCGGATCACTGTTTCGATTTTTTCTTTCGACCAGTCGGGTGATTGTATATAGCCCCGGTTGGGCTCAACGCCCATAGCAGCCCGGATTACGGAACAGGCCCAATCATCACGAAGCCATCGAACCGATTCTTCGGTATAAAAGCGGGGCCAGAAATTATGCCAGCCGTAACTTACGCCCTGAAGCATAATTGTTTGGCCTTTCTGATTAACCAGGTCTGTTCCATGCACTGAAAGAGCACCATGCTCTTTAACGGGTTGCCCCTGCACCAGCTTTGTTATGCATAGAAGGAACATTACAAAAGAAAGAATTGCGTGTGTTTTCATGTGCGTAAAAATTAATTCAAGATCTTCTATTTCTGACATATTACATCATCAATGCATGTTCAATGTCTATAATTCTCGTTAATTGGCTTTGTTCTGCTGACTGCATTTTTACAAAGCCTTTATGGCAGGGCATTGAGCCAAGCGAAACCCAAAGCAACAGAGAACTTCCGGGATTAAAATCGTTTGTGTTTGCGGGATAATTTTCATGGACGTTTCATTTGTTTGCTGTTTTGATCGTGTTTTAACCTGATCTGCATGGGGATGTATTGGATTCAGAAAAAAAAAGAGCCTGAGATTCAGGCTCTTTTTTTTATGTATCGGATCAGAAAAAATTATTTTTTGATCACTTTAAATTTCGTATCAGCAGCAGTAACCAGATACATACCAGCAGGGACATGATCGAGAGAGATAGATACTTTGCTGCTTGAAGCAACCATATCATGGATTACAGCGCCCATTGCATTGAATACACGGATTCTGTTTCCACTTTCCATTCCATCGATATAAATCCTGCCGGTTGTTGGGTTCGGATACAGGGTAGGACCATTTTGTGACAGGTCGTTTGCAGATACGGCAAAATGAATGGCATAAATAACCACGGTTTCGCCGTCCATGGCTGTAACCTGAACCTTATCGCCTCCATTGAGATCTTCTGAGGTGCTTTCAATGTTGTCAGCGGTCAGAACTGTAACGGTAGCGCCCATTGCAGGGATCAGGTTATTCAGGAAGGTAGTCCGCAGGCATTCCCCGGTAAGGTTATCTCCGCTAATGGTCATGGCAACCTGGTCTACGGTATATACATCGGATAGTACATAAGCCAGGTAATTCGTTATTTCACCCAGACCGGCGTTTTGTATCAACATGGACAGATAGTATGTTTTTACAGTAACACCGTCGGCAGCGGTAACTACCACTTTGTCATCCTGATAAATATCTCCCAGAACCCGGTCGTTGCCTAATTTGTCAATGATCTCTACGGTTGCTCCCGGTGCAGGAACCAGGTTAGCCAGCAATGCGGTAACAGCGGTATTCCTGGGTACAAACATAATGTTGGCAGCTTCCTGATCAACCCAATATACACTCGATGTAACATAGGCATCGCTTGAAGCTGCATCCACAACCAGTTTGTACAGAATGGTTGTTTTTCCGTCTTCAGCAACTACTTCGAAGAATGTCTGGTCATTAACCAATACATTGGTATAGGTTGAATCGTACATCAATGATTTTGTGGAGACATATTTGTCGTTTTCATCCACAACGGTCAGGGATGCGTTCGGATCCGACAGGGCAACGTTTGCCAGTACATCGGCCAGTAGGGCATTCCAGGCAATTCCTTCGATGGTTCCTTCGGCACCGCTTTCAGAAACGGTATATACATCGGAAGTCAGTTCCGCATCGTTGTTCAATCCGCCTTCCGATACTTCAAGTACGTACTGGGTGGTATTTTCGCCGTTGGCAGAAACTACTTCCAGGATATCTCCGTTGCTGATCGGGTCGGTTCCGGCCAATGCCGTTTCCCCACTCTTCACGGTTAGTACCTGGCCTTGGTCTTCTTTGTTGATGTTAAGCAGGAATTGGTCTACGGTTGTACCTTCAACTACTCCTTTGATGGTTTCATCGGTATATCCCGGGCTTACTTTGTATACAGAAGAAGTAATGAAAGATCGGTAGACGGTTACCGGGTCGAATGTATGGACGCCAAGGCCTGCGAAAGGCATTTTAACGTCTGTATCCCAACCGATTCCCTGAGCGCCCCAGGTAGCACGGTTTTCCCAGGTATATTCGCTGTTGTTCTCTTCGTCTCCGAAGGCGGCTCCGTATTCCGTATTTCCATGCCAGATATGGGGTTTCCTGATATAACGTTCTACCTGGTCGCATGGATGTGCTTCGATAGGAGTTCTGTCATGGTCTGTTATCTCCCAGCGCGTTCCGTCGCCATATCCGAATACATCGATCAGTTCAAAGTCATTGGGATCGCCAACGGGTTTCCAACCATTCAAAATGGAATCTTTGGTAAGACCTTCCTTGATTTTGAATAGGTAATAGGTATTATCCCACCAGGCCTGAACCGGGTTTGTTCCGTACATTCCCAGGGTTGTGTCGCCCCACGGGTTGTTCCAGAAATCCACATCGATATCGAATGTTATGACATTCAACCAACTCATATTCCCGGCACCTAATGCAGCCATTACAAAGACATCGCCAGGTTGTACCCAGGGATCTACGGCTCCATCGTCATACACGGCAATACCCGGTTGTACCTGCCATTCGGCTTCACTTTGCCATACGTATCCAGGGATGTACTTGCTATAACGGTTTCCCCAGTCATCGGGTGTTAACCCTGCCTCAAGAGCGGCGGCCGGAGTCCCTTCCCATCCTCCGTCTTTGACAATCATGTAACCGCTCAGATCCAGCGGTTGGTTCCCCGGGTTGCATACTTCCCAGGCTGCCGGACCCCAATAGGCCCTCATGGCTCGCTGTGAGAAGAACGGTTCCCCAAAGAAGGGCTGAATATCATCCGTAGCTTTTTCTTTCTCAAGGGTCACAGAATAGGTGCGTGTCGTTGAATCATCCTCAGCGGTTGTTAAGAATTTTATGGTGCGTTCTGCCTTTGAGCCATACAGATTGGTCAACCGGGATATGTCTACCTTGGTATTCAACGCCTGGGGTTTGGCTATCAACGCAGGTACGCCATCTACATCGGGCGGTACCGAAACCGTGTAGTCATACTGGGTGTTTGAGAATCCCGGAATGGTATCTCCTACCCATCCAAACAGTCCACGGTAAAAATCAGGAATATCGGGCCAGGTAATGGATGACAGGTAAGCATTGTGAGAAGGTAAGAAATCGTCTACCTTAATGTAGTAGGTCTTCTTGGCACCGTTTTTCGCTGTAACTACCAACTTGTCTCCGTCTTTCAGATCCGGCCGTTCAACACCGTCAACGGTTTCAACTACCCATGAAGCTTCAGGTGCTTTTTCCAAATATTTCAACAAGGTATCGATACGGGTGTTGAATCCCACATCGTAAATGGTATCCATCCCAAAAGCTCCTTCCGTAACATGGAAAGGTTGGGTATTTTGGAAAAAACGGGCTCCGTAGAGATCATGGGCCATGGAATTCTTCGGAATGACAATATTGGCATCGTCGGTAGGTTCGGCCACCACGATATCGAAGTGCCACAATTCCAGTGAATTACCGCACACATAGAGATTCAGTACATCCCCTGTGCGGGCTGATGAGAAGGCGGAATCTTCACGGTTGGGTGAAAAGTCGTATGACCAAGCGATACCCGGTGCTTCATTGAAGTAATTCATGATGTTGTAATCGTTCCGGGTACCCCATGGAACGGTCATCACGGTATCGGTAAAGTTCACTTCGATTGCATCCGAGGTGAAAGTTTGCGGGCTCAGGTGATAGTCGCCATGGTTTCCGATGGTCCAGAATGATTTGACTTTAATGCCTTCCTTTCCGAATCCGTTTCTTGGGCGCGGGATCGGGATCCACTGGGAGTCTTCAATGTCTACACCCACCTGATCCTGCCAGTCGTCGCCGAACAAATCGCCTTCTTTGACCGAATATTTACGTACCAGGACATGGGTTGCGGTGGCATTTTCGACCCCGGCAACATCCCTCGGTCCGACAGGGGGAAATCCGTTTCTTGAGAAGTCGCCGTTTACTTCATCCACTACTATAGAATCCCCTTCAGCAAGGTGCTGCCTGATAAAAAAGACATCTCTTCCGCTCCATGTTTCCAGTGCGGAAGCTCCGTAGGGAGAAACACTGTCGAAATCGGTTCCGTCTTTCCATTTATTTTGGAATTTAGCAACGGTATAATCTCCCCATTCGGTTTTGGGAATGTGAAGTTGCAGATCCAACTTATCCCAGATGTCCTCCTGGGTCTGGAGTCTGCCTTCCCATCTTTCAGGATCTATCTGCACCATTTTTGTAGCCAGGTCAGCAACGGTCCCTGCAACGAAGCAATCCCCGGGCCATAAAATCTTGTTGGGTAGCTTGATCCTGAGGTACTCAGGAACTGCATGGTCTGCATTCTCAGCATCCGGAAGCGGCCATGGAAGGGTCCATGAGGTTAAGTTACCCAGCTCGAAAGACCCCAGGTTAATCGGATCGCTGCCTACATTGCTTAATTCAATGTAGGACCAGTGATGCTCATCCATCCTGGCTTCCGAAATGACCAGGTTCCTTATGGTGTCAGGATTATATACATAATCGTACTGCGCCTTTAGGCTCAGGACACCGGATGCTACAAAAAATAAAAGAAGTAAAAGTTTTAATCTCATAATATTAGTTTTAAAAGTTTATGATAGGTTAACAAAGATGACAATAATTTTAGTTTTTAGCAAAAAAGATGGAAAAAGAAGAGTGTAAATTATCTGTCAATAGTGTTACATATGTTGCATATCATGCATCTCTTTCGTGTTTCCAGTCCTCTTTTTTATACTATATATCGTTCATATTTTATTTACTCAAAGGAAAATCATTTTTTAATGTACTGAAAAGCAGGGGTTCATTGTTTATTCAGCGGATGGATGCTGAAGGTTTTTTTTGGTAAGATTGCATGAATTTTGTCATTTTCCGTGGAAAGATTTACCGGGGTTGATTGTCCGGTTAAAAGGCAGTAATTTTTTCAGTTTTCAACTGTTTTCTTTTTTATTTTTGCAGTACGATCGAAAGAAGCGATGAGTTTGTCTGAAGAAACCACAGCAAGATACCAGGAATTGGTTCAGCATTGCAGCGAGGGGTGCGAAGAGGGATCCGTTGCCGGAGTTGAAAAGGCCTTTCGGTATGCCCGTTCGGTGTTGGACGAGGCATGTTTTTCCACGGGCGAATTAATTTTGAATCATTCCCTGGATGTAGCCCTCATTGTGGCTTCCGAGATTGGTCTGGGCCATGATTCTGTTGTTGCCGGATTGTTGCATAATCTGATGTATGCACCGCTTGCAAAAAGGGTTGATTCTGAGGAAGTAAACAGGCGGTTTGGGCATCCGGTGGAGATCATCCTGGAAGGCATGAAGAAGATCAATGCTCTGGGGACGGACACCGTAGCCCTTCATCCTGAGAATTACCGGCATCTTTTGCTGGCGCTTGCCGGCGATGTCAGGGTGATCCTGATCAAAATAGCCGACCGGTTGCAGGTAATGCGTAATCTCAGTCGGTATGCTCCCGATACACAAAAGAGACTGGCAGATGAGACTTCCCATTTATATGCTCCTCTCGCGCACCGGTTGGGTCTTTATACGATTAACTCCGAACTGCTGGACCTCTGTTTTAAATACCGAAATCCTGAGGCCTGCCGGGATATTACGGAGCGGCTCAAAGAAACCGAAGAGGAGAGGAACCTTTTTGTGGCAGGTTTTGTGAAACCCATCGAGAAAAAACTTCAAAGCAGGGGATTTGCGTTTGACATGAAAGCCCGGGCCAAATCGATTCATTCGATATGGAATAAAATGAAAACCAAAAAGGTATCCTTTGATGAGGTTTTTGATCTGTTTGCGATTCGGGTGATCCTGGATTCGAGGCCTGAAAATGAAAAGAGTGACTGCTGGACGGTTTATTCGGTTATCACCGAGGAGTATCAGGCCAATCCGGAACGACTGCGTGACTGGATTACGATTCCCAAGTCGAATGGCTATGAGTCGTTGCATACAACCGTGCTGGGACCCCGGGGGAAATGGGTGGAAGTTCAGATCAGAACCCGAAGAATGGATGAAGTGGCTGAAAAAGGGCTGGCTGCTCACTGGCGGTATAAAGGAGGAAAAGGAACCCGGGAGTTCGATGCCTGGCTGAACGGTATACGCGAGATACTGGAAAATCCCGAAATGAACATTGTCGATTTTATCGATGAATTCAAGGTCAATGTGTATAAAGAAGAGATCTTTGTGTTTACTCCAAAGGGAGACCTGAAAAAACTGCCTTCCGGTGCTACCGTCCTGGATTTTGCCTATGATATCCATTCAGACCTTGGAGATCGGTGCGTGGGAGGAAAAGTGAACGGCAAGAAAGTCACCCTTCGTCATGCCTTGAAAAACGGAGATTATGTGGCTGTGGATACGTCCAAAAAACAAAAGCCAAAAATGGACTGGCTGGATTTCGTGGTAACTTCCAAAGCAAAAAATAAAATCAAAGCAAGCCTGGATGAAGAGCATCGAAAGGAGGCAGCCAACGGAAGAGAGATACTGGTAAGAAAATGCAAGAACTGGAAAATCGACCTGAACGATGAAGCCATTCGCAAACTTTTAAAGCATTACAAGGTCAAACTGGCGTCCGATCTGTATGGTTCGATATCTACGGGGAAGATTGATGTACTGGAAATAAAAGGCATCCTGAATGAACAAACAGAAGAATCAGGAAAAGCGAGAGTGGAAGAGATCCTGTCAGGCAAAGATACCCAGGATCTCACTTTCGACAGCAGTGAAGAATACCTGGTGATCGACAATACGCTGAAAAATGTTCCCTATAAGCTGGCTCCCTGTTGCAATCCTGTTTTTGGGGATGATATTTTTGGTTTTGTAACCGTATGGGATGGCATAAAGATTCACCGGAAAAATTGCCCCAATGCGTCCCGGATGATCGAACGTTACCCTTACAGAATCGTGAAAGCGCGATGGAAAGGAGCCCGGGGACGAAGTTCGTTTCTGGCTACCTTGTTTGTATCAGGAACCGATCAGGAAGGGATTCTGTCTGATCTGACCCATATCATTTCCAAAGACCTGGGAAGCCAGATACGATCGGTTCACATCGATTCAGGAAAAGGGACCTTTGAAGGAGTCTTGAAGATCACCGTGTTCAATCTGGAACACCTCGATTTTCTGATGCACAAGATCCGGAACATTAAAGGGGTTGTGTCGGTAACCCGGGGCGACAAATAAGAACGGAAAAATGGAACGACCTTTGTAGTATAGGAAATAAAAAAAAGCAAAGACCCCGGAAAAATTAATCCAATGATCTGAACGACAAATCGTAGGATTTTACATCAGATTTATTATTTTTGACGGTCTTTAAAGCAATGTGCCCACTGCGAAAAGTAAAAAACAGGAAAATACTTTGCAAAGATGAAGACATACAACGCACAGACAGTCAATGACAAAATATTTTACTGAAAGGTGATGTTTTCATGCGTTGGTGGCCACGAAGGTTTTTTGAAGTGAGTTCAGGAAGGGCAGTAAAAGATAATTGATTACTAACGAAAAATAAGAGGAACAATGAAAAAAGGATTAAGTATTGGAATTTTACTCTTCTCGGTAATGCTGGTTCATGGTCAGGATGCAGCTGAGAAAATCAACCGGGCAAACGAAGCATTGACATCGCAGGATTGGGCAACCGCCTTCACGCTGTATGATGAAGCAATGAATAACCTGGGCGATGTTCAGGTGGATGAAAGCATCAATTTTAACATAGGATATGCCGGGTATAAAGCAGGTAGGTTCAGTGAGGCGGTGGAGTACCTGGATAAAGCCATTGAGGTTGGGGCCAATGTTTCCAAAGCATGGGAGTACAAAGCAATATGCTTTAATGAACTGGAAGATTATGCAAAAGCTGTGGAGAGCTTTGAAAAAGCAGCTGAAACCTCGGAAGATGGGGGTGCCGCATCCATATACAACGGCGCCATAGCTGCCTACAAAGGGAACATGCTGGACAAGGCAGTTGAACTTTTCAGCCAGTCGGTGGCATCAGACTATAAAGGGGAAACAGCCCAGTATTACAAGGCGGTTGTATACAATAAGCAAGGGAACGAAGCAGCTTACAAACAGGCCCTGATGGAGGGAGTTGAAAAATTCCCGGGCGATGAAAGACTGAGTCAGGCACTGGCTAAAGAGTATGTTTCTGAAGGAAATACCCTTTATAAAAAAGGAGTGGCTGTGTTAAATGCTGCCAATCAGAAAGTGAACGAAGGAACCCTGAAAACAACGGATGCTGCGTATACGGCTGAGGTTGAAAAAGCCAAAACGGAATTTAAAGCAGCTGCGGATATTCTGGAAAAAGCCGTCCAACTGGATGCATCCAATCAAAATGCAGAGCTCCTGCTCGATGCCTGCAAACAAAACCTGGCTATCTAACCCGAATAATTCATGAATTATTCCTGTCTCCGACAGCGACTAAGATTCAGTAAAACTTTCTTCAAAAGTTTAATTTCATCTAAGTCGGGGTTAACCTGAGCTTTATTCATATTTTTTAAAATTTATGAATAGCTCAGGCTAAGCTTTCTTGTTTCTGACGTTTTTAACCAACTGTACATACGGGTCTGAAAATTCAGGCCCGATTTTTTTCGTTTTTAAGTCCCTGGTGCGTAGGAAATCTTAGAGGTAAGACCGGATTCGGATCCTGGATAAGGGAGAAAAAAAACGAGCCTGGTTAATGTTCATCCCCAGGAGGATGCTTAATCCCGATCCCGATGTACATCGGGAGGGGTAATCCTTTACGAATTGAAAAATAAAAAGGGATCATCATTTGAAACGTCAGGATGTTAAAAGAAATAAGGGAAACCTCTGTTTCCCTTATCATTTAACCCCCAAACACACCGTTGAAAGAAGAAATTCAACGTTCAGTAAAAATACAAAAAATATATTTATATGCAAAAATAAATAAACGTTTTTTTTATAAATTTGGAAGGAACCAACGGAATATGTCTGATAAAATTTGAATATCAGTAGGTTAGAAGATGGAAGTCCGAAATTCGAAGACCGGAGAAGGGAGGTTGGAAATGTATTGCTCGATGGGTTACTGCAGAAAATTCCGCACTATTTTTTCTGCCTTCAGGAGAGTTTTTTTCAGGTTATTGTTGATTAGCACCCGATCGAATTGTTCCGCAAAGCTTATCTCATAGGCAGCTTTGGTAAGGCGGTTGTTCATGTTCTCTTCTGTTTCGGTGGACCGGTATATGAGTCGTTTTTTCAATTCCTTCAGCGAAGGGGGCATGATGAAGACAGCCAGTGCTTCCTGGCCGTAAAATTTCTTGATTTTCAATCCCCCGGCTACATCCACGTCAAAAATGACATGTTTCCCTTTCTCCCGGATCCGTTCCACTTCTTTTTTCAAGGTTCCGTAAAGAGTGCCAGGGTATACCTCTTCCCACTCCATGAATTCCTGGTTGTTGATTTTGTTCCGGAACTCTTTTTCCGAAAGAAAACAGTAATCTTTCCCATTGGTTTCGTTGGGTCGGGGTGTTCGATTTGTAGCCGATACCGAAAATTCCAGTTTGGGGTTGCCTTGAAGAAGGTGTTTGACCAGGGTTGTTTTTCCGGCTCCTGAAGGTCCCGAAAAAATGACCAGTTTTCCTTTTGGTAATTCCGTTTGCACAATATTCTTTCCTGCGGTTTTTTATAATATATTCATTATCTGTTCTTTCATTCGTTCCAGGTGATCTTTCATCTGAACCACAATTCGTTGAATATCGCTGTTGTTGGCTTTGGATCCAATGGTGTTGATTTCCCTTCCGATTTCCTGGGATATGAATCCCAGTTTTTTGCCTTCCGATTCCGGGGCGTTCAGGACCTCATCAAAATAGGACAGATGGTTTCGCAGCCGTACTTTTTCTTCATTGATATCCAGTTTTTCGGTGTAGAAGATCAGCTCCTGTTCAAACCGGTTATCGTCGATGGTTCCGTTTATTTTCAAAGATGCAAGGCTATCCCTAATCCGGTTTTTTATGGTTTCGATGCGGTTTTTCTCAAACGGTTGGATCGTGTCCAGCAGGTTGCCTATGGCGATATTGTTTTCATGCATATCCCTGGCTAAGGCATGGCCTTCCTGGATACGAAAAGAATCAAGAGCATGCAGGGTTTCTTGTATGTTTTTCATGATTTCCTGCCATTCCTGTTCGTCCAGTTCTTCGGCTTTCGTTCTGACCGTTTCAGGCAACCGCATGGCATTCACAAGCGTTGATTCGTTGACCGGAAGCCCCAGGTTTTCACTGATTTTTTTTAGTTGTTGAAAATAATGAACCAGGACCGTTTCGTTGATCGTGGCATTGGATTCATCTCCCATGTTTTCCATGTAAAGCGTAAAATCCACTTTTCCACGGATCAGTTTTTCCGAAAGCTCTTTGCGTATCACCAGGTCTTTTTCCCTGTAAATAGGGGGTATGCGGGTATTGATATCCAGTTGTTTGCTGTTCAGGGTTTTTATTTCCAGGGTAAATCTTTTTGTCCCCCATTCAAATTCCCTCTTTCCGTACCCTGTCATTGATTTTACCATATTAACAAATTTTGTGCTAAAATACAATAAGTTCGTTACGCAATTACTCCGGAGCCGATTAATTCCTGATTGCGATACCAGGCGGCAAATTGGCCCGGGGTAATTCCCCGTTGTTCTTTTCTGAAGAGGACGTAGTATCCTTCCTCTTTGCAATGGATGGTTCCTTTCTCCAGAGGTTGGCGGTAGCGTATTCTAATGTTGAAATCCTGTTGATCTCCCGGCTTCATTTTCAGGTCTTCCCGGATCCAGTGTATATTCTCTTTCGCTATAAATAGTCCGGGGCGGTACAGTCCCGGGTGGTTTTTTCCTTCGCCCACGTAGACGATATTTCGTTTTACGTCGGTTGCAAGCACAAACAGAGGCTCTTTAAACCCTCCGATATGAAGCCCTTTTCGTTGGCCAATGGTAAAAAAGTGTGCTCCCTGATGTTCTCCGATCACTTTCCCGTTCCAGGGTTTGTAAGGATAAGGATAACACAGCTTCCGGTAGTTGTCTGTGACCGCTTCCCCCCGTTTTTTCTTTTCCATGAATCCGGCCGGAATGGCAATGATGTTTCCGGTTTTAGGTTTCAATTGTTGCTGGAGGAAGGTCGGAAGGTCAACTTTTCCAATAAAACAGATCCCCTGAGAATCTTTACGTTCTGCGGAAGGCAGGTTTTGTTCGCGGGCTATGTTACGAACCTCGGATTTTAAGAGGTGTCCCACCGGAAAAAGGGCTTTGGCCAGTTGTTGCTGGTTTAGCTGGCACAGAAAATAGCTCTGGTCCTTGTTGGGATCTTTCCCGGTGAGAAGCTTATAAACACGGTGATCTCCGGTTTTTTCCTCTGCTTTTCTGCAGTAATGACCGGTTGCTACAAACCCGGCATCCCGCTTCAGGGCTTCATGCAGAAAGGCATCAAATTTTATTTCCCGGTTGCAGAGAACATCCGGATTGGGTGTGCGTCCGGCCTGGTAGTCAGCAAACATAGTGTCTACCACCCGTTTTTTGTATTCCTTGCTAAGATCCACAATATGAAATGGGATAGCCAGTTTTTTAGCGACCATTTCGGCGATCAGGGCATCCTCTTCCCAGGTACAGGCACTGGTCAGAGAACCTACCCTTTCGTGCCAGTTGACCATGAACAATCCTATGAGGTCATACCCCTGCTCTTTCAGTAAATAAGCGGCTACACTGGAGTCTACGCCTCCTGACAATCCAATAACGGCCCTCTTCATGTGAATCAAACTAATTTAAGATTTTGTATATCTGGCATACAACGCAATCAATGCATGTTCAATTTCCATACTTGCTGTATTGACTGAATGGTTTCAGGATCCCTGTCAATGGTTGATCGACTTTTCTGAAACCCCGGCGTTTTTCTATACTTTCCGGTTTGCAAAACAAAGGTAGAAAGAAAAGGGGAAAACTTTGTGCCGGCGATAAATCAAAATTGTTTTATCTTTGAGATCCGTAAGGGGCCGGAGCATCATCGTGGGGCTCCGGTTGTACAATAAAATGGAATGGTATGATACGATTAAAGTTTTTTCTAAAGTATTGGCTGTTTTTAAGTTGGCTGATTCCGTTAACGGCGGTGGCTCAAGATTTACCGGGTTTACAGGGGCGCAGGATCCTGGTTGTTTACGGGGGCTGGGAAGGCCATGAGCCCAAACAGTGTGTAGACATCCTGGTTCCCTGGATGAAATCCGAAGGTGCCGAAGTGAATGTTTATAATAACCTGGAAAAATACACCGATAAAGAGTACATGGATCAGGTAGATCTGGTTATTCAGGTTTTCACCATGTCGGAAATCAGCAGTAAACAGGAACAGGGCTTGCTGCAGGCCGTTCAAAATGGGTGTGGTATTGCCGGCTGGCACGGTGGCCTGGCCGATGCATTTCGCCAGAATACGGAATATCAGTTCATGGTGGGAGGCCAGTGGGTGGCTCACCCCGGAGGCGTTATTGATTATACCGTGAAAATCACCGATAAGAAAGACCCGGTAACCCGGGGGCTTTCGGATTTTTCCATGCACAGCGAACAGTATTATATGCATGTCGACCCAAATGTGAAGGTGTTGGCAACGACCACTTTTAATGGCGACCATGCTTCCTGGATTGAGGGGTGTGTGATGCCGGTAGTCTGGAAAAAAAACTATGGAAAAGGCAGGGTGTTCTACTCTTCGCTGGGCCACGTGGCGGCCGATTTTGATGTGCCTGAAGCCCTGGAGATCCTGAAACGCGGGATCCGCTGGGCCAGCGCCAGCAAATACGAACCCACCGAAAAATGGGTGATGCCGGTCTACTAGTATCCAGTCAACAGGATTCTTATTTCATTGCTCATAAAGACTGATAATCATTGGGTAAATATTGTGCCAGTCTGAACCTGATTTGATGCCAGGAATCAAGAGGGGATGCCGGGTTACTGTTTTCTTTTGAATTTTCGTTTTCTATCGTTGGATGGGTTGTGTTTTTTCCCGCTCCGTTTAAAATTTCTTTTTCCGGCACTGTTGGCTTTTTGGGGGTTCCATTCAGGACTATCTCCTAGCTCATGGGGTGTTTGGAGTTTAAGCACTTCGCGTTCTATGAGTTGTTCGATTCGTTGGAAACGGCCCATATCATCTTCATTCACGAAAGTCAGGGCTATTCCGGTAGCATCGGCGCGGGCTGTACGGCCTACACGGTGTACATAATCCTCGGCATCCTGGGGGACATCAAAATTGATGATCAGGTGGATTTCTTTGATATCGATACCGCGGCTCATCACGTCGGTAGCAACCAGGACCCGTGTCTTCCGGGATTTGAAATCCAGCAGTACCTCTTCCCGTTTTTCCTGGTCGAGGTCTGACGAAATGCTGCGTACTCTATACTGTTTGTTTCTGAGGGTTTTTTCTATTTCCGCTACTTTCTTTTTTGTGGAGCAGAAGATCAAAATGCTTTTATACTCCGGTTTATGGGCAATCAGGTGATTGATCAGTTTAATTTTATGGGCATCATGAACCAGGTAGGCTGCCTGAAGGACACCTTCCGCGGGTTTGGCAATGGCAATGTTGATTTCCACCGGTTCTTTCAGGATTCTTTTCGCCAATTCTCTGATTTTCGGAGCCATGGTGGCACTGAACATCATACTTTGCCGGTTTTTCGGAATGAAAGAAATGATTTTGAGGATATCATCGTAAAAACCGATATCGAGCATTCGGTCGGCTTCATCAAGAACCAGGTATTCGAGTTTGTCAAATTTCACATATCCCATATTGAGGTGTGAAATCAGTTTTCCCGGGGTGGCTACGATGATATCGGCTCCCCGTGTAAGGGCTTTTTTTTGTTGTCCCCAATCATCGCCGTCACCGCCTCCAAAAACGGCTATGGAGGTAACATCCAGGGTGTACGACATTCCCTGGACTTGTTGGTCTATTTGAATGGCCAGTTCCCGGGTTGGCACAATAACGAGGGTACTGGTGTGGTGTCTCTTCCGGTTATGGAGAAATTCCAGAATGGGAAGCAGAAAAGCAGCCGTTTTGCCCGTGCCGGTCTGGGCACACGCAATCAGATCTTTCCCTTTCAGAATAACCGGAATGGCTTGTTCCTGGACCGGTGTGGCTTGCTGATATCCCATGTATCCTATGGCATCCAGTATTTCCCTGCTGAGATCAAATTCGTTAAAAGTCATGGTCACATCATATAATATTAGGGAGGAATACGTATCCTCAGAGATTCCGGCTGCAATGGTATAAAAATTTTCGGGTGTTTACACAGAAGTCAGCGAATTTATTCGTTTACAGGCTGAAAAAGAACCTGAAGCAAACAACAATAGCTTTCTCGGAAAGGCCCAACGACCCGATGCATAATGTTGTCCTTTCTTTTTTCAAAGGCTCGTTGTTTGACTGTTCTCAGGCATTGAAATGGTATAAAAAGGTAACCAGAGTTTCATAAGCCGGTTTTGTATTTCCTTTAATTTCGGTAACAATTTTCATCTGAGCCCGGGTGATTCCCCGGAGGTTTTTGATATCATTGAGCCATACCCGGGCCCGGATTTCACTGTTTACGACCACCGGCTGGTTGAATTTCAGCTTATCGATTCCATAGTTAACCAGCATTTTATAGTTGCGTACTTCCACAATCTCGTTCCAGAAAAAGGGCAGCAGGGAAAGGGTTAAGTATCCATGTGCGATGGTGTTCTTAAAGGGGGATTCTTTTTTTGCTCTTTCCGGATCGGTATGAATCCATTGAAAATCATGCGTGGCCTCTGCAAATTTATTGATCTGTTCCTGCGTGATTTTCAAATAGTCGGAGGCTCCAATCTCTTTGCCCAGATATTTTTCAAATTCCTCATGGCTGGCAATAATTACTTTCTTCATACGACAATTGCTATTTATTGTTTTGGTATCCTTTGGTTTTTGTCCCTGTGATCCGATGCTTCGGGAGGGGACTTCTTTCATACGGGATGATTTTCTACAAATTTACAGGAATTTCAGAAATGTTGTTGAATATATTTTAATGCCGACCGGATATCGAGGTTACTGCTGGCGGGTCCGGTTCGTACATAAAAAGCTTCGTCGTTTCCTTTCCGTTTAAGGAATACTGGTCTGGAAGCCCTCAAACAGTGTACCCTGCATACGGTTTTACGGTTGATTTGTTGATGGGTCGTTTTAATCCATTCGACGACTTCCTGTCCGAGGCTTGATTTAATGAGTGACCAGAGGTGGAGATAAAACTTATCGGTATTGATGAACTGGTCTGTTTCGATTCCTTCGATGGATCCGTCGTCGCGAACGCCAATGAGCAGATCTCCCCCGTCGCTGTTCAAAAAAGCACAAAGGGTCTTTAATGAGGCATATTCAATGTCCGGATTCTTTTTTGACTGGTGAAGGTCCCAGCGCAGGGTGCTTTTAAATTCTGTCTGATTGTTTTCGCCCTGATTGATTATTTCCTGAATGACGGACACCGAGTGGCTGTTTTTACAGAGGGTAAGAAAATCGAGGGCAATGACGGCTTTCTGAATCAGGGATTGCTGCATCCAGGCGAAGCTTTCGGCCGACGGTAAGGATTCCCGGATCCCGGGATTTTTATTCTTCACCCGGAGGATCAGTACCGAAGCAGCATATTCGGTTACGGAAAGATGGTTCGTGAGCAACAAAAGATGGGGAAGAAATCCCGGGCTTTCTTCTGTGAGGAGAAGATCCAGAACAACCTGCTGTTCAATGGGTAACTTTAAAATGGCCGATTGAATAACCTCCTCTTTTGAGGGATGGTTTTCCTGGGTTGATAAAAATGCGGAGAAGGCCGATGCAAAGGTTGAAGCATTCAGGAAAATAAATTCGGAAAGCAAAGGAGCACATTCCATTAATTCCCGGAGGATGATGGGGGTGTTATTGTGAATGGAAAATGGAAGATCGTTTTCCAGTATGGCTTTGATTCTATCCTCCCGGAACAGTGGTCCGGGTTCTGCATCGTTCAGTTTTTTCAAAAGGACCAAAGGAGAAAATTTCTCCCCGGGGTGGTTGATTTCATGGGTTATAGCCAACCGCAGAAGCCTGGCATTTGCATGGGAAACTACATGCCCTTTGTCTGTCAACAGCGGTTTTTCATTTTCATACAGCACAAAATCTTCATCCCGCATTACAATATCCATATTTCCAGTCATTTCCCTTTTTTTTTTGCGTTGTGGCACTTTCTATTGTCCGGCACAGATCACAACCTCCTTTTCTTTATGGCCGGATTGGTTTGCTGTACAATCCGCCCTCTCCAGGTTTGGTCTAGCTATCATCCATCCCTCCGGAACCTTTTTCCGGAGGGCCCTTCCTCTTTTCATTCCTGAATTTTTCCGGGATGATCGGTCTTGCAACGAAAATAATGGATTCCTGGGAAAAAAGATCATTTTCGACAAACTTTTGCATTTGCACCGTGATCACGATCGATCAAAAATATTCCTGAATTTTTATATATTTGGACATTTTTCATAGCGGGCTGAGGAGATTTATCGTTTCCTAACGTATCGCAGTTCCGTCGTATTTTGATAAGATGTAGAATTTGAGTTCGTTAGATTTAAATCAGTTCGCTTGCATAACGACCATGAATAGACCTGTTTGCATACAGGTAAGATGATACTTTTCATGGGAGTTGTCCCGATGGAGATCGGGAAAAACCATTAAAAACGAACAATGATACTAGATATGAAGAGGGTACACCGGATTGTTATTGCATTAACCATTTTTTCTGTTTTTTACCAGGTGAGCATTGCGAAGGAGGGTCCGAAAGGGGAACCTGAGGCCAGTCTTCTTCTTGAGGAGGTTTATGTATTACCCAATACCGCGGTAAAGAATCAGGCAGGTACCAGTACGTGCTGGTCTTTTTCGGCTCTTTCCTTTTTTGAATCCGAATTGTTGCGGCTGGGAAAGAAAGACATGGATCTTTCCGAGATGTTTGTAGTATGGCATACCTATTCGGAGAAAGCCCGGAAGTATGTCCGGATGCATGGAAACATCCATTTTTCGGGAGGAGGTGCTTTTCATGACGTTACCAACATGATTCGCACCTACGGGATGGTTCCGGAATCGGTTTACGACGGTCTCCATTATGGGGAAGAAAGGCATATGCACGGAGAAATGGACCGGGTATTAAAAAGCTACGTGGAGGGGGTAGTAACCAACCGGAACGGCAACCTGTCGACTGCCTGGGATGAAGGATTTGAGGCCATTCTGGATAGTTACCTGGGGGAACTGCCCGGGACCTTTGAATTTGATGGAACCGAATATACTCCACAAAAATTTGCCCGTGAATATGTTGGCCTCGATATGGATGATTATGTTGAGATTACTTCGTTCACACACCATCCGTTTTATTCCCGGTTTATTCTGGAAGTTCCGGATAACTGGTCGTGGGATGAAGTATTCAATGTCCCCTTGCATGAAATGGAAGAAATTATCGACCATTCACTGGCAAGCGGCTACACGGTAGCCTGGGCATCCGACATTAGCGAAAAAGGATTCCTGTCGAGCCGGACCGGACTGGCACAGGTTGCGGAAAATGAGGTGAATGTAGAAGTGAAAAAGGATTTTCAAACGATTGCTCTTCCGGATACCTTTCAGGAAGCAACGATTACCCAGGAAATGAGACAGGCTGCTTTCGATAATTACCAGACCACGGACGACCATGGAATGCATATCGTTGGAACAGCTCATGACACGGAGGGGAATGTATATTATGTGGTTAAAAATTCCTGGGGTGAATACAATAAATTCGACGGATTTTTTTACGCAACCAAAGCCTATGTAAAGTATAAAACGACCTGTATTATGGTGCACCGGGATGGCATTCCAAAACCTATCAGGCGAAAATTATCCCTTTAGTCCGCAGGATTCATAAAAATTATCCCGGGTACAGGGTCAGAATAAGCCCCGCACAAGCGGGGTTTTTTTATCTTTGGATGATAGGATCTGTGAATAAAACAAAACCCATGAAGAAACACCCTATTTTTTTGGTTTTTCTGATTTTTTCTTCGTTGGCTGTTTTTCCCCAGGAACAGGATTGGGAATGGTGGAATACAACCCATGGATGGGAAAAAGGAATGCCAGGTTGGAGAATGTGGTTGATAATAAGTCCGAAATATCTGGGTCCCAATGCGTTGCCCGTACCGGAATTAAAAAACGGGATCATTCCTGAAAGAAGTGAATTTGAGTTGGGTGCAGATTTTCATTTCAAAACGGGGGATCCTACACAGAATCTTTCCGGAAGATGTTTGATTCCCTTTGCCCACAGCAAAATAGCCATTGAGTTATACGGGACGATTGTGGAGAAGTATCAGATGTCTGAACAGATCCGGGATGAACGTTTTGCCCGCGATAAAGATGGCAAGGGCATTGTCCCGGGTGATTTTTATTTCAGTACCCTGGTGCAACTGGTTAAGAACAGGAAGTTTCCCAACACCCTGGTGCGGATGGCGTGCAGGGCTCCTTCGGGGGGAGCCTATGCAGCAGCCAGGGTTTCCGATAGCCCCGGTTATTACATGGATCTTACATTTTCGAAGGATTTTGAATGGATGCAAACAATCTTCTTTAGGCCCAAGGCGATGATCGGTTTTTACAGTTGGCAAACCAACGATGAACTTAACCTGCAAAATGACGCGTTTCAATACGGGGGAGGTTTTGAAATGGCCGGTGAAAGTTGGGATTTCAATGCATCGGTAACCGGATACCACGGCTACAAGGATAATGGCGACCGCCCTATGATTATTAATGCAGCCTTGCGAAAAGAGGTTGGAAAAAATACCTGGCGGCTTCAGTACCTCCATGGAATCCACGATTGGGAATACGATACGGTTAAACTATCGGTGATCTGGTATTTTGATGGCATTGAATAACAGGAAAAACATACGTCGTTCGATCTTCGGTTTATGTTTCCGGAAGACAACCCTTTTTTTCGTGGTTCCTTTTTTTGTATTCCTCGTTCTGGGGGGAGCCGGAATGCTTATTTTTGCGAAGGGGTCTATGGTGATGGCTCTCAACAGCGTATCCAACGAATGGCTGGATGATTCCTCCCTTTTCATTTCCACAATCAGTCATGGAAGTTTTCTGGCCGTGATTGCTTTGTTGCTGGCTTTCTATAAATTTCGCTGGTCGCTTCTAACGATGGCGAATTTAACCTGGGCTGCTATTCTGACCAATCTTTTCAAAAAGGTATTTTTTCAACTGTCATCCCGTCCTCTCCATTATTTTCATTACGATGATTTTCCCCGGTTTCTCTATGAGGCGCCGCTGGCTTATTATTATTCTTTTCCTTCGGGGCATACGATGGCTGTATTTGCTTTTTGTACCATGTTGACTCTTCTGATAAACCGGAAATCTGCCGGGTTGATTTTATTCGTAATTTCCTTCCTGGGAGGGTTGTCAAGAATTTACCTCCTGCAACATTTTTTTGTGGATATATGGGTGGGTGCCTTGTTGGGGGTTCTGGTAACTGTTCCAACCGTGTGGCTGGATAAAAAATATGCGCTGGAAGAACGAAAATTTGCCGAAAGGAATGTGTTTTCGCTCTTTCGAAAAAAAACCGGTTAAGGTTGTTGGGATACAAGAACCGTTACCGGGTTTTCAAACAGGTCTTTTCCGGAGAAAAGAATGGTGTACTCTTCCGGAAGATGCAGTTCCTCTATATGCCTCTGGGTTGATATCAGCACCCCTCCGGGATTGTTCTCAAAAAAAGAGGGGATTTCATCTTCGTTCAGTTCGGGTATTTTTCTCTTCAGATAAAAGGAATAGGAAGGATTGAATTTTTTGTAATAGGCCACCTCTTTGTTTTTGAGCACGGGCAAACTTTTTGCAACGGGATTGTGTTTATCGACAGCCGGGAAGACAAGGAGAAAAAAGAGCACTGAAGCAAGGATAAAAGTATACCCAAGGGTACGTAAGGATGCTTCTGTTTTTTTTCTGGTCTGCAGGATAAGGGCTCCCAGGCTTCCGGCAGGAAGCACCGAAAGCCACCAGGCCCAGGGAGCGGCTGAACGAAGCACCGGATCGCTTCTGAGTGCAAAATAACCCCCCACAGGAACCAATACCATCAGCACAAAAAGAATCCACATCCAGGCCCGGATGATCGACTTCCTGGTCTTGGAAACGTCCGTGAGATACCAGGCAATGACGATGGCCAGAAAAGGATAGGCAGGGACCGTATAATTCGGGAGTTTGGTTTGGGATAAGGAAAAGAAAACAATGAGGGATAAGGCAACCATCAGGAAATAGAACAGACAGGATGTATTTCCGGCCTTCCAGATCGGTTTAATGGCCGGAATGATAAAGAAAATGAAGGGAAGCATTCCGGCAAAAACATAGAAGAAGGGAACCAGAAAGATTCCTCCATGACCTTCCATTTCGTTGGTAAAGCGGTATAAATTATGCCGCAGGAAAAAATCTTTTGTCCATACTCCGTTTGTTTCCACTCCGTTTAAGATAAACCATGGAAGAACAATCAACAAAACAATGGCTGCGCCGGTAAACGGACTGAGATTTTTTATCTGCGTCCATGTGAATTGCCGGGTAACGATCAGGTACAACAGAAAGACCAGTCCGGGAAGCAGAAGACCTGCCGGGCCCTTGGCTAACACAGCCAGTCCGATGGAAACATACATCAGAAGAATATCTCTTTGTTTACCGGTTGTAAGTGCCGAATAAAAGAGAAAAAAACTCCAGCAGAGGAAGAAAATAAAGTACGGATCGGGAACGGCAAAGTGAAACTGAATATTCAGGTGTATGGAGGATAACAAAATGAGGCATGCATAGAAAGCTACCCTGGCATTGAGGAATTTACGGGTGTAAAGAAACGTAATGAAAAGGGTTAAGGCTCCGAAAAGAGCGGAAAAAAAACGGGCCGACCATTCATTGATGCCAAATAAAAGATAGGAACCCATCATGAAAAAATAGTGCAACGGGGGTTTGTCGTGACGCAGGGTGTAATTGAAAGTGGGTTTGAGTAAATCCCCCTCTTCAAGCATCTCACGCGCACATTCTGCATTCTTGGCTTCGTCCAGAAAATAGATGCTGATTCCTCCGTTGTTTAGTGAGAACAAACCAAAGGCAAAGAAAAACAACAACCAGGGAAAATATTTTTTTTGAATCAGTATGTGGATCATTTCTGTTTCCCTTCAGGCGATTTTGAATACAATATTACCATCTTAACGAAGGATTTAGTACATTCGTTTCGCTAAATAATAAAAAAAAGGGCAGAAGCCCCGGCAGGAATGGAAAAAAAAGAATGCAGGAAGAAACTATCCGTGGTCATTTGTGTATACAACGAGGAGCCCAATGTTTTGCCCCTGAGTGAACAAATCAAGAAAGCCCTGGACGGGTACGATTTTGAGACCATTTTTGTGGATGATGGGTCAACCGATGGTACCCGGGATCGGATACTGGAAATCAGGGACAGCCGCTTTGTGATGGTGGAACTGAAACGAAATTACGGTCAGAGTTCCGCTCTTCAGGCGGGGATCGACCAGGCAGAAGGGGAATATGTAGTGCTTCTGGATGGAGATCTCCAAAATGACCCGGCGGACATACCCCGCCTGTTAGAGATGATGGAAAAAGAAGATTGGGACATGGTGGCCGGCGTCAGGGCAAACCGGAAAGATGGAATGTTCCTCCGGAAAATACCTTCCAAGATTGCCAATTATATGATCCGCAAATCCACCGGAATTCAAATGAAAGACCTGGGGTGTACCCTGAAGATCTTTACCCGGGAGATTATCAAAAGCATTCACATTTACGGAGAACTGCACCGGTATATACCGGTTTTGGTAACCCTCGAAGGTGCAACCCGCATTACGCAGACAGATGTTCATCACCGTCCACGAAAATATGGAAAATCAAAATACAATCTGAACCGTACAACCCGCGTATTGAGTGATTTGCTGCTCATGTTATTTTTTAAAAAATATCTTCAACAACCCATGCATTTTTTCGGGGGCCTGGGAATCATAACCCTGGGTATTGGGGTGTTGATCAACCTTTATCTGTTGATTCTTAAAATCAGCGGACACGATATCTGGGGGAAACCCCTGTTGCTTTTGGGAATCTTACTGGTAATGGGTGGAATTCAGTTTATAACCATTGGGGTTCTTGCTGAATTGCAAATGCGCACCTATTTTGAATCGCAACACAAAACCCCCTACCGCATACGAAGAATAGTAAAAACTGAGAACAATCCTTCCTGACGGTCGTTACAGCGATCATCAGTCCGGAAAATACTCCTGCCGGGAAGCATTCAAAGATCCTCAAAGGATCCTTACGGTTTCGTTTTGGTCTTTTACTCTTTTGGGGGCACTGTTTTTCGGACCTCTTTTCCGGGGTTTGGCTTTTTCACCCGTTTTTTGATATCCTGGTATTCTTTTTTAATCCATTTTTCGATATTTTCTATGGTGACAGGTTCTCCGCGCATTTCGAGACGCTGAGCAGTGGTTCTGGCCTCAGGCACAGCAATCCAGAGAATGATGTAAATCAGCAATCCCAGTCCGTTGAGCAGGAGCAACACAAAAAATATCAGGCGCATGATGACAGGATCCATCGTGAAATAGGCCGCCAGTCCGGAGCATACTCCTCCAATCGTTTTATGATCGGGATCCCGGTAGAGCCTTTTTGATGTTTTCCCGGCATTTCGCGGCCCGGGTGTTCCTTCGGCTTCAAAATCTTCCGGAACTCCCATGGTTTCAATTACCTCATCCACCCATTCCATGGTGATCACTTCTTTGTCGGGTGTTTTGTGTGCCTGAAATATCTCGGCAATACGTGCTTCAATATCGGCAACAATTTCAGCCCCTTCCGCATCGTTGCCAAAATGCTGTTTTAATCCGGTCAGGTAAAGATTGAGTTTTTCATACGCATCTTCTTCAATATGAAAAACCGTTCCGCTGATGTTTATGGTATAGGTCTTTTTCATGAGTGTAAAGTAAATTTAAGATTTAGTATATCAAGTATATAATGCAATCAATGTATGTTCAAACCCCAGGGCCAATGGAACCCGCATAGCTTGCATCATAGCCTTGGGTAACAATATGGACGATGCTCGTTTCATGGTGTTCACGTTGTATTTTTCTTTTTTTCCCTAAATTATGCACTCTTTTGGTAAATCCATTGTACGGCACTTACCAATTCATTCCATGAGCCTTCCAGATCCTTCAGAAAATTCTCTCCTTTGTTGGTAAGTTGGTAATACTTGCGAGGAGGTCCCAGGGTGGATTCTTCCCATTTATAGGTCAGCAACCCTTCGTTTTTTAACCGGGTAAGCAGGGGGTACAGAGTTCCTTCCACAATGATCAGTTTTGAATCCTTTAATACCTGCAGAATTGTGATGGCATATTGAGGTTTTTCTTTCAGTACAAGAAGGATGCAATATTCCAGGATCCCTTTTCTCATTTGTGCTTTTGTTTTTTCTGTTTTCATGGTTTTTCCCTTTCCTTTACATAGTTCATAGATTGATCCTTCCAATACTACCCGTATACACCTTAAAAGTTTACCATTCCATGGCTGAACATCCAGTCTTCAAGTTTCAGGGAAGTTTCTTCTTCGTGTTCGAAGGTGAATGCCCGGTTATTGTTTGTCATCCAGCTTTCGATTCCCAGGGGAGCTTCCTCTTCCTGTTCGAAGGTCATTGCCTGGATATCTTCCATCATCCAGTTTTCAATTTCCAGCGGAAGTTCCGTTTCTTTTTCATAGGAGATTGTCGAAACATCGTAATCCGAACCGGCAAACATCCATGCTTCCAGTGCCAGTGAAGATTTCATCTCAAGGACCATGGCTTCGGAACGGATAAATGCCTCAACCGTTACGGATGATTTATTATCCCGTATTTCTGCATTGGCCCCACTATGGGTATCTGCAAAGAAATCATGGGTTGATCCCTGGGCAATTCCTGTAAAACCTGTTAATACCAATCCGATAACCAGTGCCGTTGAATGGGAGATTGCTTGCTGAACATTGTTTTTTGTTTTCATGGCTTTTTGTTTTTGCTTTCGTATTCTTTTTTGTTTTTAAGACGATCCTTTTTTTAAAGGGTTACACTTTATATAGAACTTTTTTTAGAAAATTACCTTTTTTTACATTGTTATTTGTTATGCAAATATATAAACAAAAAATAGATCTATGCAATACAAAGTACTATCATTTTGATAATTTCTTTGATTTATTATTTTATGTTATTGATAATTAATGTGATAAGGGTTTATGTTTTTTAGCATTATTTTTTTTATTTTTGCAGAACTTAATTCAGAGGAAAGGAAAAGCGCATGTTTGAAAATTTAAGTGAACGGCTTGATCGGTCGTTTAAGCTGTTGAAAGGGCAGGGGTTGATCACGGAGATCAATGTAGCTGAGACGTTGAAGGAGATTCGGCGGGCCTTGCTGGATGCGGATGTAAATTTTAAGATAGCCAAAGGGTTTACCGACACGGTGAAGGAAAAAGCGTTGGGACAAAAAGTTCTTACGGCGGTTAAGCCCGGTCAGATGATGGTGAAGATTGTCCACGATGAGTTGGCATTGCTGATGGGGGGGACCTTCAGTGATATTAATTTAAGTGGCCAACCCACGGTCATTTTAATGTCGGGTTTACAGGGATCGGGGAAAACCACTTTTTCAGCCAAACTGGGCCATTTGTTAAAGACCCGGAAGGGGAAGCATCCTCTTTTGGTTGCCGGTGATGTATACCGGCCGGCAGCCATTGAGCAGCTGAAGGTTTTGGGCGAGCAGACAGGGATTCCCGTTTATACGGAAGAGGGAAACCGGGATCCGGTTGCCATCAGTGAGGCAGCGATCAAACATGCCAGAAGAAATGGATTTGATCTGGTTATCATTGATACGGCAGGGCGGTTGGCGATCGATGCCTTGATGATGAAGGAAATTGCTTCGATCAAAAAAGCAGTCAATCCCCATGAGATCCTTTTTGTTGTAGATGCAATGACCGGTCAGGATGCGGTGAATACAGCCCGGGAGTTTAATGAAACCCTGAATTTTGATGGAGTGGTGCTTACCAAACTGGATGGAGATACCCGTGGAGGAGCTGCTTTGTCGATCCGTTCGGTCGTCAACAAACCCATTAAATTTGTAGGTACCGGAGAAAAGATCGATGCACTGGATGTTTTTCATCCTGACAGGATGGCTGACAGAATTCTGGGTATGGGGGATATTGTTACCCTGGTGGAAAAAGCCCAGGAACAGTATGATGCAGATGAGGCAAGGATACTGAAGAAAAAACTCGCGAAAAATCAGTTTAACTTCAACGATTTTCTGCGGCAGATCAACCAGGTAAAAAAGATGGGAAACCTGAAGGATGTGGCATCGATGATCCCCGGAATGGGCAAAGCCCTGAAAAATGTAGACATGGACGATGATTCATTTAAGCAAATTGAGTCGATCATTTTTTCCATGACGGCGGAAGAAAGGGAAAATCCAGCCGTGCTGAATGGAAGCAGACGGAAACGAATTGCCAACGGTTCGGGAAGAACCATACAGGAAGTCAACCAGTTGCTAAAGCAATTCAGCGAAACCAGGAAAATGATGAAAATGGTTTCCCAGGGGAAGAATATGCGGCAGGTGATGGGAAACATGCAAAGAGGGAGACCTTTTTAAACAAAATGATTCGCCGTACCCACGTGCTATCGGAATGCCGCTGCATTTTCTTACGATGCTCCCCTGAAATTCAGGGGGGCTGACTAAAGACCGGACAGGGATATCTGCCGATGGATGACCGGAGAGAGTTTTGGTTGTCGTTGCGTGGAATTGTAAGTCAGGAAACCAAAGACGGAAATCAGAAGCGAGCGACATTTCTGACATCGGACTCCGGACCAAAGGGGTTATACGTTTTTGTATTTGGTTTCATAATCCCATGGATTAAATACCATCCCCTCTTTTTGATGGTGGATTCTTTATGAACAATTAATTTGAATAACCATGATTTTAATGGACGGGAAGAAAGTAGCAGCGGAGATCAAGGAAGAGATTGCTGCTGAAGTGACAAGGCGTGTTCAGGGAGGTGAGAGGCCTCCTCATTTGGCCACTGTACTGGTCGGGCACGATGGGGGGAGCGAGACGTATGTTGCCTATAAAATAAAAGATTGTGAAGCGGTAGGTTTTCAGGCCTCTCTCATCCGGTTTGAAGAAACGGTAACCGAGAAAGAACTCCTCGACACGGTATTGGCACTGAATGCGGATTCGTCCCTGGATGGATTCATCGTGCAGCTGCCCTTGCCCGGACATATTTCGGAGCAGAAAGTCATTGAAGCCATTGATCCGGGAAAAGATGTGGATGGCTTTCACCCCGTGAATGTAGGCCGGACCGTGATCGGTCTGCCTTCCTTTGTTTCGGCGACTCCGTACGGTATTCTTGAATTGTTGAAACGATACAACATTGCAACTTCGGGGAAGAACTGTGTCATCATTGGAAGAAGCAACATCGTGGGGCGTCCTCTGAGTATTCTGATGTCCCAGAAAACAGTGAACGCCACGGTAACCGTAGCTCACAGCCGCACAAGAAATCTGAAGGAGATCTGCCGCCAGGCTGATATTCTGATTGCTGCCATCGGGCATCCCGGATTTGTGAAAGGTGATATGGTCAGGGAGGGGGCAGTGGTCATTGACGTGGGAACAACACGCGTAAAATCGGACCGTACAAAATCAGGATTTGCCTTGAAAGGGGATGTGCTTTTCGATGAAGTGGCTACTCATTGCTCGTACATAACCCCTGTTCCCGGGGGAGTTGGCCCCATGACCCGGGTGTCCTTGTTGCTGAATACCTTATTGGCAGCCAAAAAAACCATTTATTAGGGGTGGAAAGAAAACAGACCGTTCTGTGATCAGATTGATACGGGTTGCTGTATTTCTTAACACTTTTTAAATTTTTTGCGCAGATTTTTTTATATTTGAATCCGGTTCCAGAACATATCGATTGTACCAAAATATATTATGATGGAAGGAGTATCAAAAAAAGAAAAAAACAACGAGGAAGAGAGCCGGTTCCGACAGGAGATTTATTCTAAGGTTATCCGCGCAGGCAAACGAACCTATTTTTTTGATGTCAAAAGTACCCGTAATGATGAGTTTTACCTTACCATTACAGAAAGCAAGAAAAAGTTTGAGAATGAAGGAAAATTTCATTATGAGAAACATAAGGTATTCCTTTACAAAGAAGATTTTGACAAATTCACTGACAGTCTTCTTGATGTGATAGGCTATATTCGGGATAAGCAGCCGGAGGAAATGGAAGAGGAAGATGGGGAAGTGGCTGCTGTCATGGAAGGGAGTGAGAAAAAAAAAGGATTTACGGATATTGAGTTTGACGATTTAAACAGCTGATTAATTGAGCAAATCAAAAGAAAAAAAACCCGGAAAAATATATTCCGGGTTTTTTTATGCGATTTTTCGTTCTTCTTTGATGGTTTGATACGCCTGATTCACTTTCTGGAATTTATCTTTGGCCGCTTTTTGGAAATCCTCACCCAGGTGGCTTACTTTGTCGGGGTGGTATTTCATGGCCATACGCCGGTATGCTTTTTTTATTTCCTCGTTGGAAGCCGATGGGTCTATTTCCAGTATTTTATAGGCAGCATTGGCATCTTTCACGAACATAGCCTTTACGGATTCAAAGTCGGAAGGGCTGATTCCCATCGAAAGGCACATTTTCTCGATCAGCTGCAACTCAATGGGGTCGACTTTTCCGTCGGCATGGGCTACGCCGAAGAGAAAATGCATAAGTTGCAATCGCGAGGAGTAGTTCATGTGATGTTCAATCTGACGGCATACATCGGTTACCGGGATGTTTTGTTTCAGGAGATCCTGAAGCATCTTGAGGGCTTCCTGGGCCGTATCGTGGCCGAAATTCTGTACCAGGAATTTCTTCACATAATCGAGTTCCGAACGCAATACTCTTCCATCGGCTTTCATCACGGCAGCAATAAGAACCAGAAGGCTCATCACGTACCCTCCCGGGGTGGTTTGACCCCGGGATGCTCCCGGATAATCGGATGTACGGACTGAGGTTCCATCGAAAACCGATCCGATCATGAATCCAAAGATCGCTCCTAAAGGGCCTCCTACAGCCCATCCCAGTCCGCCTCCGATCCATTTACCAAATTTTGCCATATTCTTCTATTTTTTTATGAATCCTGAGAATCTCCGGAAGCAGCAATTCATGGTTGTTAACCAGAATATAATCCGCCAGCTGAGCTTTTTTTTCATCCGGCCATTGTTGATCCATTCGGGCTTTAATCTGCTCCCGGGAAAGGCCATCCCTTTTCATGATGCGTTGTATGCGCAGTTCTTTATCGGCTCTGATCAGAATATTCCGGTCCATCATTTTGTAGAATCCACTTTCAAAAAGGATCGCTGCTTCATGCAGCACATAGGGAGCTTTCTGTTGCCGGGTCCAATGTATGAATGCTTCCCGTACCCGTGGATGAATTATGTTGTTTACTTTCATCAGGGCAACCGGATCATGAAAGATCAGGGATGCCAGTTTTTTTCGGTTTGCCCCCTGACCTGAAAGATAAATGGATTCTCCAAAGAGGGATGTCAGTTCATTTCTTATTTCCGGATGATTATCAAGCAGTTCTTTGGCAATCCCGTCGGCTTCAAAAACCGGTACATCCAGCAGTCTGAAGATTTTACATGCTATGCTTTTGCCGCTTCCCATGCCTCCGGTTATGCCGACTGTTACTGCCATGTTATTCTTTTTCAATGAGGTATTCAATGGTTTGAGGGAAATATTTTATATCCCGTACGAAATCCGGTTTTTTTTCAAGCGTTACCTGAACGTTGGGGTGTCCCGAACGTATTGCAGAAAAAGGGATCGCAAGCAGAAAATCGGTTGCATTGATTGCTGTATATTGGCTCAGGGCTACCCGAAAGGAGACCTCCAGTTCCGAAGGGAACAGTTTAATGTCTGTATCATTGGGTTTATCCAGTATTTTTACCGGGATCTTCAGTATTTTTTCGGTAAATTCTTCTGCCGGGATGATTACCTTTGCTTTGCGGGGTTTGAGGGTTACCTTTTCCGGGGCAACCAATTCCAGTTCCTCTTCCGTTGTTTTCTTGATCGCCCTGAAGGTTTTGTGCACTGTACTCACCGATTCGAGGGTATCCAGGAGGGATCCCGGACCGGTTGCAAGAACCTGTTCGGGGATTATTTGCAACGGGGCGCTGAGGTTGTATTGTTCCGCAAAGTCTATTTGGATATCGGCCTCAACAGGCACCTGTTTGGTTTCCAGACTGTCCAGAATCAGAACAATCGATCCGGGATGTACTTCCAGGATCGTGATTTCGTTGCTTATCTGGGATGAAATCCTGTTCAGGAGGTCTGACGTTCGAATGGTGTAAGACAGGGGTTCTGTTTCTTCTGCGTGAGGGATAAGTCTTGTTATGTCCAGTATAACCGGAGCAAAGGAGAGATTCAAAGTGTTTCTGAGGAGTACAAAACCATGGGCTCTGACGTCGATGTCAATTTTCCCGGGGGGATTATTGGCCAGAAATCTTTTTTCCGGAACATTGGTATAATGCACCGGATAGGTGAGTGTAGTCTCGTAATCTTTGCTGAGTGCATTTAAGAACCATAAGGATGCAGCGATAACCAGACAGATCAGAAAAACAATTACTTGCTTGTCCTGCAGCAGTTTGTTCACTTTAAGGAGGTTCTTGATACGCAAAAAATCCCGTTGAGCCATTGAAATTGCTTTCAGGCAAAATTAATGAATTTATGGGTTTATGGTTGAGGCAACAGGCATTTATTCTCTTACAGGCATACCCGGCTCCCGGTTGTTCGGAAGCCCGTTTTTTGACGCTTCTGTTGCTGAACGGCTTCTTTTTTCTCCCTCTGAAAAAACCGGATCCCGGTTATCGTTGTGGCTGGACATCGCTCATATCTTTGATAATCGCGTTTTTATCCACTTTAATGTGTACTTCATTATCGATCTGAAGGATCACTGAAGTTTCTTTCAGCTCGGTAATTTTCCCGTATATTCCACCGGTGGTAACCACCTTATCGCCTTTTTTCAGGTTTTCACGAAATTTACGGGTTTCTTTCTGGCGTTTTACCTGAGGGCGAATCATGAAAAAGTAAAATATCACCACAATCAATATCAGAGGCAGAAAGGTCATCAACGGATTGGCATCTTCTCCTGTGTTTTGCATGAATAATAAGTAATTCATTCGTTTCAATTTTTAAAAGTTATTTAAGGTAACTCGGGTTACTAAATTTTCGTAAGTACGATCCATATTTTTATGTTGAACCTCTGCAACCACCCCGAGGGTGTATTTTCTTTCTTTTGTATTCATTTCCATCGCGACAGGCTGATATTGTTTTCCTGTCATTCCGGATGTATCCCACTCCACTTCAATCATTCCTTTTTCCCCGGGAAGAACCGGTTTTCCGTTGAAACGGATCCGGATGCATTCGCAATCGCGCTCCAGATTCTTTAAGATGAGCGGGTTTTGGCCTGTATTGGTTAGCACAAAACTGAAAATAACGATTTCCCCGGCTGTCAATGTTCCAAAATTATGTATTTCTTCGTTAACTACAAATTCCGTGATTTCTTCCGGAGCCATGGTTTGTATTTTTTCCTGCTGTTGATTGACCTGGGTATTTCCGCAACTACCTGCGATCAACCAGGCCGCCATCAACCATCCATATTTTTTCTTCCTGTTCACTGTCGGGTGCATTGTCAAAGCGGTTCATTTTCTCCAATTAATCCACGTCCTGATTTTTTTATTTTTCCTTCCTGTTTAAGTTTCTTTAATGATTTATCCAGTATTCCGTTGATAAAATTTCTGCTTTTTTCGGTGCTATAATATTTGGATATTTCAATGTACTCATTTAAGGTCACTTTTGTTGGGATACCGGGAAAAAAGAGAAACTCAGCGAGGGCCAGTTGCATGATCAGGATATCCACAAAAGCGATTCGTTCGAGATCCCAGTTCCGGGAGTGAAAATTGATCAGTTCCCGTAATTCTTCATGGTTAAGAATGGCCTTCCGGAACAGTTCTTTGGCAAACAACCGGTCTTCTTCATCTTTGAACATAGGCAAGAGCGGTTGGTCCTCAGTGGAAGTCTCCCGGAAACGTTTCAGCGTTTTAACGATCATTGCTACATTGAATTCCACATCATCGTTCCAGTATATACTTTGTTCTTCCAGAACCTGATAGAGTTCTTCAGAATAGAGGATCAGTTTATTAAAAATACGGTCTACCAGCATGCGGTCTTCAGCAAAAGAAGAGGATTTTTCCGACATGTATTTTTTATAGAAATCGGCTTCCATCAGTTGGTTGTAGAGAACTTTGATCAGTTCAGGATGATTCACCCAGCTTATTTTATTCTGTTTCAGGTATTGGTTCAGGGCCTTGTTCTTTCGGAGCATATCGATCATTCTGTTGTCGATAAACTGGGTGTTCGGATGGAGATCCTCCTCCGTAGGACGGTGCTTCGACCGGTTTATTTCCATTCGTCGTTTCGCATAATCAGCCATATTGATGACCAGAAGAAGCAGGTAATGGTAAAGATCATACGATTTTTTGATGCCAAAAAAGAGTTCTTTTTCATGGAGGTTAAGGGATGGATCCGGGGAAGAGTAATAGGCGTACAAGATTTGCAACGCTTTGGTTCTGATAATCCTTCTGCTAATCATCCTTTAAGAACTTCATTTATTCAGGCCGCAAAAATAAAAACTTTTATTGTAACCCTTTCACAAAACCATTTTTTTTGAAAAAAAATTATTCGTTTGAAGGGTTTTTGCTGTCTGCTTTGGTCTCTGAGGAGAAGGTAGGTTCCGAGAAATAGGATCCATTTTCCGGTCCGGGTTCTTTGTTTTCCTCATCGGGTTCCTCTTCCCAGTCAAATTTTTTTCTTCGCAGGGCATATTTGCGGTAGTAGACAGCCAGCAACACTCCAGAGAGGGCACCCCAGAGGTGGGCTTCCCAGGAGATATCCGGTCGTAGGGGGAAGACCCCCCAGAACATGCTCCCATAGAGGAAAACTACCAAAACAGAAAGCGTAAGGAGCCGGATATCGTTGCGCAGTATTCCGCTAACCAGATGAAAGGCTGCCAGCCCGTAAATTACCCCGCTGGCTCCGATATGCCACGCCGGACGGCCTCCAAGCCAGACACACAGACCGGAAATGAGATAGATCAGAAAGAAAATCCGATACGCAATTTTGCGGTAATAATAAACCAAAGCAGCCAGTAAAATGAAAAAAGGCAGCGAATTGGCCATTAAATGGTTGTAGTCGGAATGAACAAAAGGAGAGAAAAGAATGCCTTTTAATCCTTTGACCTGCAATGGAAAAATCCCGAAGGGAACAAAATTCAGTCCGAAAACCTGTTCGGTTATTTCAACCATCCAGAAGAGGATCACAAATGCCAACGGAAAAATCAGGCTGTGAATCAATATTTTTTTTTCGAGGATTTTATCCTGTTGTTCAGGATTATCCGGGTAATATCTGAATATCGACATAGAACGAATTTGTATTGAATGTAAGCGATTCCGTACGGGTATTTTGACTTCTTTCTTCGTTAAGAGGCCAGCAACCTTTTTATATGTTGAACAAACTCCCCGATTTCCTTTTCAGTTGTGTCAAAAGAGGTCATCCAGCGAACTTCCGTATTGGATTCATTCCACATGTAGAAGAAGAATTTTTCCTGTAAAGGTTGAATGATCTTCCGGGGCACCAGGGCAAACACTCCGTTGGCATCCACCTTTTGGGTGACGGTAATTTCCGGTATTTTTCTGATTTCTTCTTCCAGGTATTGGGCCATGCGATTGGCATGGGCGGCATTTTTTTTCCACAGGTCATTTTTCAGATAGGCAATAAACTGGGCGCTGGTAAAGCGCATCTTGGAAAATAACTGCATGCTTTGTTTACGCAGATATTTGGTGTTTTTAGCCAGCTCGGGATTAAAAAAAAGCACCGATTCCCCCATCAGCATTCCGTTTTTGGTTCCTCCGAACGAAAGGATATCCACCCCGCACTCTTTCGTGAACGCTTTAAAAGGAAGGTCCAGGGATACGGCAGCATTGGCAATCCGGGCTCCGTCCATATGAAGATACATATTGTGTTTATGAGCCAGATCGGCCAGGGCAATGATTTCCTCAGGGCGGTATACCGTACCCATTTCGGTAACCTGAGAAATGGAAATAACTCCGGGTTGCGAATGGTGCTCGAAACCAAATCCTTTCAGGTGATGTTCAATGGCCTCAGGGGTGATCTTTCCACCGACAGACGGTACCGGCAATAATTTGCATCCGGTAAATTTCTCCGGAGCCCCGCATTCATCTTCTTCAATATGGGAGGTATCGGCGCAAATCACCGAATTCCAGCTTTGGGTAACCGACGACAACCCCAGTACGTTGGCTCCCGTTCCGTTAAAAACAAAAAATACTTCGGTCTCTTTTCCGAATGCTTCCCTGAAAAGTTCAATGGCCTGCCGGGTATAGGGATCATCTCCATATCCAACTTCATGGTCTTTATTGGCCGATTCAATGGCTTTGAGTATTTCAGGATGCACACCCGCATTGTTATCGCTTGCAAATCCTTTCACTTGTATGGTTTTAATTAAAATATTTGTACCTTATGGTCCTTAATCGGAACGATGCATAAATGTAGAAATAATCCGCATTAAAGTAAGAAAATCCACTAAGGAATAAAAATGGAAAAGGAGTTATTGCTTCCTGAAAAACTCTATCTGCTGAGCATACGACCCAACAAAGGAGGACGAATAGGAGAGGCTTCCTCTCCGGGTCAGTATTCTCTCATCGCAACGATATTGAAAGAGCTGGAATATCAGGGCAATATAAAAATTGCAAAAAACCGGGTTGAAATTGTTTCGTTTGCAAACAACGATCCCTTGTTTGCATTTGTTTTATCAAAGTTCAGGAAATTTGATGATCCGCTAAAAATAACCCGTTGGTTCAACCGGCTTTATTATTCATTGAGTTACATAAAAAAGGAACTGGTTGAAAGGCTGATGCATAAGAGGCTGGTCCGGGTTGAACAACGGAAATTTCTGTTTTTTACGTGGAAGGTGCCCTGTTTGGAAGATACCGTGTATGTTCGTAACATGGCAGATAAGGTAAGAAACAGCATCTTCAAAAGCCACCGGGAGGACATAGAGAAGTTTCTGCTTGGGATGCTTATCCCTGCCGGGATATTGCCCCGTTTGTTTTCTGACAGGCAGCAAAGGAAAAATGCTTCCCGGCATTTGAAACGAATGCAAACAGACTGTCCCATAACCCTTGCCTTACGGAGGATCATTGCATCTGCCCATGCAACTGTAGCATCATAAACCTATGCATAAAATTGTACTCTTTTGGTTTCGCAGGGACCTGCGGCTGAACGATAACACCGGGTTATACCATGCCCTGCGGAATGGCTTTCCTGTATTGCCGGTTTTTGTTTTTGATACCGGCATTCTGAATACATTACCATCCGGTGATAACCGCCTTCCTTTTTTATATCAAACGATCGAATCATTGAAAAAGCAACTCGAAAAAAGAGGTTCGTCCCTGAGAGTTTGCTTTGGAGAACCCCTGGAAATTTTCCGCTCTTTAACGGATGAATATCCGGTGCAGGAGGTGTTTGCCAACCATGATTATGAACCCTATGCACGTTCCCGGGATAAAAAATTGGAATTCCTGTTCAAGGCAAAAAATATCGGATTCCGGACTTTTAAGGATCACCTGATTTTTGAGAAATCAGAAATCACAAAAGAGGATGGTTCCCCCTATCAGGTATTTACCCCCTATAGCAAAAAGTGGAAGCAGAAATATTCTGATAAGAATACAACCCCCTTTGATTCTGAATCTTTAAAGGGGAATTTTTACCAATGTCCGCCTTTTGAAATGCCTTCTTTGGAGCGTCTTGGTTTTTCCGGTCCGGGAACAGAAGTTCCTTCTCCGGAGATTGATAGAGAGCGGATTCGTCGGTACGCGGATAGCCGGGATTTTCCGGCCCTGGAAGGAACCACCCGCCTGGGGGTTCACCTCCGTTTCGGAACGATTTCCATCCGTGAGCTAACCCGGGTGGCTGCTGACCTGTCGGAGGTGTTTTTCAATGAACTGATATGGAGGAACTTTTTTGCCGATATTCTGTGGCATTATCCCCGGGTGAAATCAGAACCCTTTAAGAAACCCTATGCTTTTATTGAGTGGCGCAACAACGAACCGGAGTTTGCACGCTGGTGCCGGGGAGCTACCGGCTATCCGTTGGTGGATGCCGGGATGCGCGAACTGAATCATACCGGATTTATGCACAACCGGGTGCGGATGGTCGTTGCCGGATTCCTGGTCAAACACCTGCTGATCGACTGGCGGTGGGGAGAAGCCTATTTTGCTGAGAAACTCCTTGATTATGAGCTGGCTTCCAATAACGGCAACTGGCAATGGGCTGCCGGTACCGGATGCGATGCCGTACCCTATTTTCGCGTTTTCAACCCCCTGAGTCAGCAGAAAAAATTCGATGGTAAACAACAGTATATCCGCAAATGGATTCCTGAACTGGATACTCCGGATTACCCGTCTCCCGTGGTGGATCTTGCCTTTGCCAGACAACGAGCTATTCAAACCTACAAAAAAGCCCTGAACAGCGCCTGATAACCAACCCTCCTGCGACGCAAGAGCAGTCCCGTTTTATCGGAAAATCTCTCCCATACTTAGCTTCAACCTTTCTCTTACCCTCCACCGATACCTGCCAACATCCGTAGGCATTATTTCTGCATTACTCCTTTTCTGCCAAGTGACCCAGTATATATTTCACAATATCCTGTGAGGTGTGGGTGGGGACAGTAAAGACAGTAACTTGCCCGATATCCCATTTCTTCAGGGCAACGTTTATCAATTGTTCCCTTACGGTCCAAAGCTGGGGTGTTTGGGTAGCTCTTATCAACGGTATTAAAGCAGGTGCCCACCCTCCGTCTTTCATTTCCAGGGGGCCTATTTCATCAACTACTACCATGTCGGTTGGTTCCCCGACGGTCTTTTTCAGAATCTGACGCCCCCGGAGCAGACCTTTCTCTGAAAAGAAGAAACGTCCGGTTTTGATGCTTCCGGGAGAGTATGTTTGTGAACAAAGGATCTCCCGGGTACCGGAAGAAATGTCTTTTATGAAATAACTTCTGAGTCCATCATCATGAATAACAGGTTCTGTAATGAATCCGCGAATGTTCAGGTTATGATCCATGAGCTGAGAAACCACTTCTTTGGTGACCGAACTTTTTCCGGCATGGACCTTTCCGGAAATTACGAAAACCGTTGGCTTGTTTTTATCCATGCGTTTGAATTCATCGAACAGGGAACGGGAACTGTTAAGCATCGTATGGGTGAATCTATAAAAGCCGGTGAGCCTCAGGGGTTGTGTTGAGAATGCCTCCATAAGCCCGGGAAGGCTTGAAAAAGCCAAATCCAGGGACTTGTACAGGTTTTGAAGACCTCTGAGATAGAGAATGTTCTTAACGACTGGATTTTTCAGTTCCCGGCTGATGGCTGAAAATGCTGTAAGCAGTAACAAGGCCCTGAAGATTATTTTTAAACCCAATATCCACCCTTCACGATGCAGTAGACCGTTTATTGTGAATCCCTGATAAAAGAATGCCGAAAAGAAAAGGAGGAATATAAGCTGAAGCCATAGGGCAGGTTTTTTTAGAAAACGCATATATTGTGCATACCGTAATGCTGTAAATACAATGAATGTAAGTGAATACAAAGCCGAATACAAGAGATTGGCCCGGTGTATTAAAACCATACCACCTATAAGGAATACAAGAAGGAGCAGCAGAAGCAACAACGAGTGATTCTCTTTCTCTGAATGGTTGAATAAAACACTCTGTGAAGGTTTTTTTATAGACAGATTTGTTGGTTTGTATTTTTTGCTTTTCAGGTAGTTCTTACCCGATATCGACCCCAGAAGTCCTGCCATGGCACCGGCTGTCAAATAAATTCCGGAAAGGATAAACAGAAGCAGGGAAGGTTGAAGCGCTTCTATATGAAGTTGCCTGACGGCAAAGAGAACCATGTTTTCCAGCAAGTCTACGAAATCCCAACCATACAGAACTAAAAGTGTTAATGCCTTTTGGATCAGGGCACTGAAAACAGCCAGTGCGCCTCCCAGGGTATAAGAAAAAAAATTTTTCCCAAAACAACGTATTAGTATCTCCAGAATCAGTGCTTCAGATAAAATACCAAACATCGGCCCAAGAATGATCGTACTTGGAGAGAGTGATTTCATAAGAGCGCAAATAACACCTGCTCTCCAGATCATCCCATTTACTTTCCAGAGTTGGAAAAAAGCAATTACAAGGAAAACGGTAATAAACGAAAGAATGCTTCCTGCAAGCGGGATCTTTACATTATGAAGCAGGCTGCCCAGCACAATCTCTACCACAGCCCATAGACTTCCCACAACAGCCGCTTTCATCCATTTTTCTGATAAAGGTTTTTGGGGTACAACAGAGATCATTTTCCTGGCAGTTTTGGTTCATCAATATCCCTGAGGGAATTGATGTTGGTAAATAATTTCGATGAATAAAAGGGCATTTTTTCAACATTCAGAAAACGGGTATGTAGCAGCGGGATCACATCCAGGATTCTTACGTTTTTTTGTTTCAGGGCATCTTCGATGACCGGGAGGGTACTTTTATGAAAATAACTGGCCATGGGTTCTTTGAATTCCTGGTGCATGGGAATCACAACCTGATAGCCCTGTTTATGATTTATCAAAGCCCTGAACAAATCAGGGTGCAGACAGGGTAAATCACAGCCTACAATCAGATTGTGCTCATTTTCTGATTGCAGTAACCCGGCATGAATCCCTCCCAGGGGGCCACAATCGGAATAAATATCCGGTACATTACGGATTCCTGCAAAGAGGCTATGCCCCCTTTTGTTCGTACTTACAATCAATTCATCACAGAAAGGTTGCACTACCTCAAGGGCATAATCGACCATTCGTTTTTCATGATATAGGTACAATGCCTTGTCGACTCCGAAACGGCTGCTTTTCCCTCCGCTTAAGATTATTCCGGTAACAGGTTCTGAGTACATGCTTTTTAAATTCTGCCTTTTAAGGCAATCCGAATATATAGAAAAAAGAAGCAGCCCGATGAAAAAGTTGTTAATGTTCGTTTCTTTTCTTGTATATTTACATAAACGATCAATGCATGAGAACCTATTCGGAACAGTTATTTCTTTTGCTGATTGACCCGGTAACCGGCCGTTATTTTCCGGTACCGGAGAAGATATTGAATCTCACATTGGCCGGTGCACTGCTTTTTGATGCTTCTTTCAGGGGGCTGATCAATGATGACTGGGAAAATCTGACCGTCTTAAAAATGGATGAAACAGGACTTCCTGCCCTGGATGAAACCATAGGGTGTTTGGGTATTATCGAAAGGCCGATTCCTTTAACAAGAGCTGTTGAGTTGGTAGCAGCTCACGGAGAAACACTCTCCCGGATGGTTTTTGATTCGTTGATGAAAAAGGGATTCTTAACCCGGAAAAAGCAAAGCATCATTGCTAACACCCGGAAACAAGAGTTTATTCTACCCGATGTATCTCATGTTGTTGCGATACATAAACAAATCAGGGATACCATTCTCCAGGATGAAATTCCCGAGTATCAGATCCCGCCTTTGATCAGTCTGATTGAAGCAAGTGGTTTGACAAAATATATTTTAAACCCCGACGAAATAGACTCTTTTAAAGAGAAGATTGCCTGGCTGGCAGGGATGGAGTCGTTGGGCAGGGAGATCATCCGTTCGGTGCATTTGCTGGAAACAGCTGATCTGGAAAAGGATGTAACGTCACTGATCGGATTAAGTCATGATCAGCCCAAAACGTTTGCCGGTGGTATAGATGCTGTATTAACCTCCTTAAACTTTCTTTATAAAGAGACAGGGATGAAAAAGAGCCGGAAAATTATCGGCCACCTCAATCAGTTGAAAGGATTTGAATGTCCGGGGTGTGCCTGGCCCAATCCGGATAAGCATCGTTCCCGTTTTGAGTTTTGTGAAAATGGTGCCAAGAATGTCAGTGCCGAGGCAACCACACGAATGATATCGTCTGATTTTTTTACGAAATGGTCTGTACCGGAGCTTCTGCTTACCTCCGGTTATTGGCTTGAGCAGCAGGGACGTTTGACTGAACCCATGCTGCTGGAGGAAGATGCATCTCACTACAAGCCCATTGAATGGAATGAGGCCTATCGTATGATTGCGGATGAACTAACGTCACTTAACCATCCCGATGAAGCGGTTTTTTATGCTTCCGGAAGAACCTCCAACGAAGCAGGTTTTCTTTATCAATTGTTTGCCCGTACCCTGGGCACCAATAATCTTCCCAACAGCGCCAATATATGTCATGAACCTTCCGGGAAAGCACTCACAGAAGGTCTGGGTTTTGGTAAAAGCAGTGTGTCTCTGGAGGATTTCTCCAAAACGGATCTTATATTCCTTTTGGGTCACAATCCGGGATCGAACCACCCCCGTATGCTGAGCACTTTGCTGCCGGCTGTCCGCAGGGGATGCAAAATAGTGGCTGTGAATCCGATGCCTGAAGCAAGTTTGTTGGGATTTGCCGACCCCCAGGAAGCAGTTTCCTACCTTGGAAAACAAAACAAACTGGCCCATCTCTGTTTGCAACCCAGGATTAATGGTGATATGGCACTTATCCGAGGTATGGTGAAAGCCATGTTGGAGAAAGAAGAGGAAGAAGGAGGAGTTCTTGATGGGGCATTCATTGAAAAATATACCGTTGGTTTTAAGGCTTACCGGGATTGTGTGATGGCCACTTCCTGGGAACGGATCGTTCAAGCCAGCGGCATTAAGAAAAGCCAGATTCTGGAAACAGCGGATCTCTATATGGAGGCAGACAAAACCATTTCGTGTTGGTGCCTGGGCATAACCCACCATCGGAACTCCATGGTTACCATCCGGGAGATTGTCAATCTGATGCTGTTAAAAGGGAATCTCGGACGTCCGGGAGCCGGCGTATTACCCGTGAGAGGGCATAGCAATATCCAGGGAATACGAACAGCCGGTGTCGGAGAAAATATGCCGGCTACCTTTTTGGATTCGCTTGAAAAAATATTTCCCATGAAAGCACCACGAAAGCCAGGAATGAGCGTTATTCCCGCTATTCAATCAATGGCAGAAGGAAAAATCAGGGTGTTGATCTCACTGGGAGGGAACCTCGCTTCAGCAGTGCCGGACACTGCCTATGTAGAGAAAGCCCTGCAAAAATGCTGTCTGACGGTAATGATATCTACTAAACTGAACAGAAGTCACCTGGTAACAGGAAAAAGAGCCCTCATCCTGCCATGCCTGTCACGGTCGGATGAGGATATCCGGGAAGGAGTCAGACAGTATGGTACAGTCGAAGATGCCATGGCAAAAATAGGTTTCACACAGGGATGCTTTCCACCGGGCTCTCTCTCTATGAAAAGTGAAGTATCGATCATCGCCGCTATGGCTGAAGCTACCTTCAATAACCATGAAGGCATCGATTGGCAATGGCTTGGGAAAGACAACAACCATATACGGCAGGCAATGTCTCAAACCATCCCTGCATTCAAGGGACTCGATAAACAAAAGCCAACAACCCAGGGATATTATCTATGGAATCCCTTGCGAAAAAGAATTTTTAACACACATGATGCGAAAGCGCACTTCAGCGATGCTCCCCTGGAAAGAGTGGATCCTGAACCGAATGAATTGCTGTTAATGACTATCCGAAGCCATGATCAGTTTAATACATCGGTATTCGGATTAAATGACCGGTACCGGGGCATTCAATCGGAAAGGCGGGTCCTGTTTATGAACCGGAAAGATATGGATGTCCGGAATATTGCCCCTGAACAGATGGTTACCATCACAAGCAATTACGACCGGAAAGTGAGGAAACTGGAGGGCTATTATGCCATTCCTTATCCCATTAGGAACGGATGTGTGGCAGCCTATTTCCCGGAGACCAATTGGCTGACTTCCATTAATGATATGTGCGTTGCAAGCTATACGCCGGCATTTAAATCAATCCGCGTATGTGTGGATCCCGGTGGTTAGTATCGGAATTAATTGTTTGTGTTTGGAACGCTTATGATAAAGAAAATTCTTTTGTACCTCTCAGGCCCCGGTGTAATCCTCTATCTGGGGATCATCCTTTTTATCCATCTTTTTATTGGAAAAGACATGATTGTATGGATGATTCCTGCTTTTATTGTCCTTTTTGTTGTTTTCATTCCGCTGTATGCGATGGAAAAATTCCGGCAAACGGATCGTCGATCCCGGGAGAGGGACCGAACGATGCAATTTTCTGAAAAATACCGCCGTACCGAATGGGAGGGGGGCAACATTCATGGCAAGCTGCCGACTCATCCCGAAAGGAAAAAATTCATGAAAAAAGGGAAGTAAGAGAGATCCATGGCTGGTTCGGATTTTGTTAATAAGTTTTCTGGACCGGAACAGCATAAATATGTATCTTTGATTTTCGTGAATAACGACGCCCGTTCCTGTTTGTTCAGGAGTCGTGCGAGTCGCTCCGGTAGCGGTCAGCAAGACCTTAGGAATAGAAAAAAACAACAGGAAAGATCCGGTAATCCGGTTTTTTTTTTTACCAGTCTGCCGGCATGGGGTGTCAAATTTGTTTGTGCATGGAGAATTTTATTGTATCTGCACGGAAGTACCGGCCGGATTCATTCAAAACGGTCGTTGCTCAGGAGTCGATCACCTCGACGTTGAAGAATGCCATCCGGACCAACCAGTTGGCCCATGCGTATCTTTTTTGTGGTCCCCGGGGAATTGGCAAAACCACATGTGCCCGTATTTTTGCAAAAACCATCAACTGTACCCATCTGACGGCTGACGGGGAAGCCTGCAACGAATGCGAATCGTGCCGGGCCTTCAATACCAACCGTTCTTTTAACATCCATGAGCTGGATGCGGCGTCCAATAATTCGGTAGACGGCATCCGGAATCTGAACGACCAGGTGCGTATACCGCCTCAGATCGGACGCTATAGTATCTATATTATTGATGAGGTTCATATGCTTTCGCAGGCTGCTTTTAATGCTTTCCTGAAAACGCTGGAAGAACCCCCGAAGCATGCGATTTTTATCCTGGCAACCACCGAAAAACACAAAATTATCCCAACCATCTTATCACGGTGCCAGATTTTTGATTTCAACCGCATCCGGGTGGATGATATCATGCAACACCTTGCATATGTTGCGGAAAAGGAAAATGTATCCATTGAACCGGAGGGATTGAATGTGATTGCCCGCAAAGCGGACGGGGCCATGCGGGATGCTCTTTCCATTTTTGATCAAATCGTCAGTTTCTCGGGAAGAAAAGTAACCTACAAGGATGTAATCACCAATCTGAATGTTCTGGATTATGACTATTACTTTTCCCTTGTAGGACATTTCCTGGATCAGAATATTGCGGAGGTTTTGCTCACATTGAATGAAATCCTCAACCGGGGCTTCGAAGGACACCATTTTATTACCGGGCTGTCTGCTCATTTACGGGATCTTCTGGTGTGCAAGGATCCGGTGACGATTCAGCTGCTGGAAGTCGGAGGTGAAATTAAAGAAAAATACAAACAACAGGCTGCTTCCTGTGACGGCGATTTTCTCCTGAATGCCCTTCAGATAGCCAACGACTGCGATCTGAAATACAAAACCAGTCAGAATAAACGGTTGCTGATTGAACTTGCTCTCATCCGGATCGCCCAGCTGACCGTAAAAAAAAAATAGCCGTTGAACCGGATTCCCTGGAACCCATCTTTTCAGAAAAGAGAAAAACCACCCAAAAACAGGAAAAGAAGAAAGAGCCTGTTTCCTCCATTGCGGGAACTGAGAAAACCCAACCCACGAGAAAGTATTCATCGAAAATGAAAACCCCCTCCATAAAAGATGCCCTTACCGGACAAAAAGAATCAACAGACCAGCAAGATAGCCGCAACCAGACAGAAAACGAAAATCAGGAGCAGAATCAATCTTTCACGAAAGAACAGTTCAACGAAAAATGGAATCTTTTTCTGGCAGATATGGATAACCCAAACCTGAAAGCTGCCTTGGTCTCTGTTCCGGAATTTACTCCGGACAATCGGTTTGTCATTAAACTGGAAAATACGATTCAGGAAGAGAGCATCAAAAATATTAAACCCGGACTGGTTTCTTTCCTGCGGAGGGAATTAAAGAATTCATCCATACAAATTACAACCCGCATTGAAGAAAAAAAAGGAGAACCAATTGTCTATTCCGACAACGAGAAGTACCAGGCTATGGCAGATCAAAACCCGGATCTGCAAATACTCCGGAAAAAATTCAACCTCGATTTCGGGGATTGAAGTTAACGATTAAAAGATTCTTGATTCTTCATTTCTCCGAGTTCCATTTTCTATGAAACTCCTCCATCTCTTGTTGGTATTTTTTTCTTATCTCTTCCCATTCTTGCTGCTGTTGCTCATTCTCGAAGAATTGCAACTCCCTGTTCGGAAAGCTGCGGTGAAATTCCTCAATAAAATTCCTGAATTTGTTGAAGGGAGATCCAGAATGCATACGGGGTTGCCAAAAGGTGCTGTCGTTCCAATAAAAACGATACAGCGAATCAGGATGATGGGTAAAAGGATTGAAAAATCGCTCTTCAAACAAAGGATCTTTGAAAGATTCAAAAAACTTCAGATGTTCCTGAAAGAATTCCTGTTCCCACAGATCATTGAACGGGGAGAAACGGTGTGCCGAGTCGGAAAAAAAATGATGAATCAGGTCGTCAGGATCTGAAAATAAGCCGTAAGGCAGGAAGGGATCCCGGGAATGGGGGAAAACCATCATGGTATCGCCGTGCCATTCGAATGTATACGTTGAATCATACCGGATCAGGTTTCCGTTTTCATCGTATTCGCGATGGACGATGATCTGTTCGTCCGGTTGTTCCGGTAAAGTATCCTGCTGGGTCTGTGCCTGCAGTAACAGAGGCCCTGCGAGAAGTATAAAAATGAAAAATAATGTTTTCATAGTTTCCTGATTTATACATTGTTCATTCAAAAATAATTTGTCTTTTTATAAAAAAAGGTTAAAATTTTTTAAAGAATACAAAAGCGATTCTCCGGGTTATTGACGATTCAGAGTTTCAATTATAACGGGATGTTCTGGGATTTTTTCGGATAAAAAGTAAAAATACCTCCTGAAGGCAGGTTTCTCCTGAACCCCGGAATGGGTAAATTCAGGTCAAATCATACGGTTTTTCTGAATGTTTTGTTTTTTGTCTTCCATTTGCATATTTTTATCGATACATAATCTAACAAACTCAATCATGAAAAGGATGTTGAATACGATGTTTGCAGGGGCAATCCTGCTAAGCTTTATGGTGCAGGTTTCCTGTACGCATCATGAGCCCACGGATCTCACGAAGACTGCGTTTATTCCGTTACCGGTGATGGTGGAAGCCACCGGCGATGTTTTTACGATCACCTCAAAAGTGAAAATTTATGCTCAGGAAGGATGCGAACCATCTGCCCGTTTTTTGGCTTCTGCTCTTGGGAAAATCATGGGTAGCGAACCGGAAGTGAAGCTATCGGCTGATCCTCCGCGGCGGGGGATTTATCTTTCCGGTCCGGGAACGGATGATGAAAGTTATGAATTGCAAATCGGAAAAAAACGGGTTTCTCTTACCGGCTCGCCTGCAGGGTGTTTTTTTGGTGTGCAGACCCTGCTTCAGGCAATAGGAGTGTCTGATGGGGATCGAAAGGAGATCTTTCTACCCACCGGTATGATAAAAGACGCGCCATATTACGAATACCGGGGAGCCATGCTTGATGTGGCCCGGCACTTTTTTAATGTGGAAGAGGTTAAACAGTTCATTGATTTCCTGGCTATGTACAAAATGAATGTTTTGCATTTGCATCTTTCAGACGACCAGGGATGGCGGATTGAAATAAAATCGTGGCCCAACCTGACCGAACATGGTGGAAGCCTTGAGGTGGGAGGTGGTCCGGGAGGCTTTTATACTCAGGAGCAGTATAGGGAAATTGTGCAGTATGCAGCCGACAGACAGATCACTCTTGTTCCCGAGATTGACATGCCCGGTCATACCAATGCAGCCCTTTCGTCCTATGCCGAACTCAATTGCGATGGCCAGGCAACCGAATTGTATACAGGCACCCGCGTGGGATTCAGCACCCTCTGCATCGACAAGGAAATAACCTACCAATTCATTGATGATGTGGTGGGTGAAATTTCAGAAATGACTCCCGGTCCCTGGTTCCATATGGGCGGTGACGAATCGCATTCCACTCCTTTGGAAGATTACATTCCTTTTGTTGAACGCGTTCAGGAAATTGTAAAATCGCATGGGAAGCAACTAATTGGATGGGATGAGATTGCTAACGCCAAGCTTGTTGAAGGAGCAGTTGTCCAATTCTGGGCCAATGAGCAGAACACCGCCATGGGCATCGAAAAAGGGGCGAAGGTGATCATGTCACCGGCCAAACGGGCATACATAGATATGAAATACGATTCTACCACCGTCCTTGGCCTGGCCTGGGCCGCCTATATTGAGGTTGACGACGGATATACCTGGGATCCTGAGAATTATTCCCCGGCCATTAAACGGGAGAACATTCTGGGTGTGGAAACACCCCTCTGGTCTGAGACCGTAACCAATTTGGAAGAGGTGGAATTTATGATTTTTCCCAGGCTTCCGGGATATGCTGAAATAGGCTGGACCGCTCCGGAAAAACGCTCCTGGGAGGAATACAAAATCAGACTGGCTGCCCATGGAGAACGGTTTGATGCCCTGGATATAAACTACTACAAATCACCGTTGGTGCCCTGGAAGGAGTAGTTACTATGGCCCGGTTTATTGGTAAAAAAAAGGAAGAAATAGGATTATCTCCCGGAGCCCTTCACTTTAGGGGAGTTCAGAAGATGGAAAAGCCCATGATACGGGTGATCGATTACAACCAGGACACCGTATCGGAATACCGGTTTAATACCGTACAGGAAATCCTGAAGTTTAAGGAAACGGAAACAACCACATGGATCAATATCGATGGAATTCATGACCGGCAGGTCATGCAGGAGATTGCCGAAGGTTTTGCCATCGATACAGTTATCCTGGATGATGTGATGAATACCGGTCTTCGGCCTGTTTTCAAGGAACACGATAATGCTGTTTTTGTTTCACTGAAAATGCTAAATCCGGGGCACCCTGAGGAAGGGATTGTGTATGAGCAGCTGAGCCTGATTATCACCCCCCGGGTATTGCTCTCTTTTCAGGAACGCAAAGGCGATTTTTTTGAGGCCGTACGAAACCGGATACGCCAAAAGAAAAAACGCATGGTCGAAGCCGGACCGGATTACCTTGCCTTTGCTCTGATGGATGTGGTCATCGATCATTACATCATGGTGCTTTCCAATTTTGGGGAGAACATTGAAACCCTGGATGAGGATGAACTGGAAACCGGATCGGAGAGGGATGTGCTGGATACCATTTTTCGATACAAAAAAGAGATCAGTTTTCTGGCAAAGAATATGAAACCCGCCAGGGAACTGATCCTGGCTTTTGCGAAATCCGATTCTGACCTCATCACACCCGAGACTTTTTTCCACCTGGCAGAATTGAAAAACAATATCAATCATGTGACGGAAATGGTGGAGAATTACCGGGAAGTGCTCACGGATCAGCTGAACGTTTACCATACTACAGCCAGTAGCAGGTTGAACGATAAAATGAAATTCCTGACAATTTTTTCAGTGATTTTTATTCCGTTAACGTTTATTGCGGGGATCTATGGGACCAATTTTGATTATCTGCCGGAATTGCATTTCAAATACAGCTATTTTATCATGTGGGGTGCAATGGTGGTGCTGGCTCTCCTGATGTTGATGTTCTTTAAGAGGAAAAAGTGGTTTTAACATGCCTTTTTTTTCTTGTTTGAATCTACCTTTGGGGTCATTACAGTGGACAGAAAGGGTGGGTTTCGTTTCTCCATTCTATGGATCAGAAACAAACAGGGTACGAAGCAAACATATCGTCATGCGTTATGGTTGAGTCCCGTTTGAAGCTTCTGTAGATTTGAAAATCCGTACCCTGTGATGCGCTTTCTCTGAGTCAGATACAAAGGAATAAGCAGCCATCGTATCGGCAGCAATCTTTACCCTTCCCTGGTAGGCTCCGTCTATTTCCACTGAAACAAAATTATACATGGCCGGAGAATTCATGTTCCGGAGTAATACGATGCAGGAATCGCCCGTAAAATTTATTTCCACACACGAAGCAGAACCGATTAACACAGGTTGCGAAGGATCGGCAAAATCCATTCTTCCCTGGTAACGGATCCGGCTGTGTTCAGGATGAAAAAAATGAATTTCCCGGGAACAGGAAAGGAAAATAGTCAGTAGAATGAATAGAAGGATTCTTCTGGTAAGGTTCATGGTAGTTGGCTTTTAAAACGGATTTTTGTGAATAGCACCGGTTGAGTTCAAACCCCGAATGTAGAAAAAAACCCCCACATTTTTGTTCTTTAGTCCTTAAAACAATCACTCTGGACGAAAGTACGCTCCGGGAATTATTGTGAGGCTGCCAATAATCAGGTAGCACGAAAAGGATACGTAACCATTGAAAACAGGATAACCTTCCGCAGTTTTCCCGGATCTTTTTTTATTCCTGCATTGTATTTGACCGGGGCTCAGGTCATCTGGTTTGCTGCTTCATCAGGAATTCTTTAAATTCTTTAAAATCCTTTCCCAGCGGAAAGCTTTGTTTTTCTCCTTTCATGAATTCCGCCAGTTTACCGGGCAGGGGGACTTTTCCTTTTCCGATGATGCTTTCCATGGTTTCGGTAAATTTTGCCGGGTGAGCTGTTTCGAGGAAAACGCCAACCTGGCCTTCTGTGAGGAATTCTTCCAGGGCCTGATATCCGCAGGCTCCATGGGGATCGCAGAGGTAGCCGGTTTGATCGTACACTCGTTTAATAATTTCCCTGATCTGTTCATCGGAATACCAGTATCCTTTTAGTATTCCGGAAATTTTCGAATGCGAATTTTTGTATAAATCAAGGATGCGGGCAAAATTACTTGGATCACCTACATCCATGGCATTGGCCAGGGTTTCGACCGATGGGCGTGGTTTGTACAAGCCGGTTTTCAGGTATTCAAATACGATGTTGTTGGTATTATTGACTGCGAGGAACTGGATTACCGGCAGTCCCATTTCGCGGGCAAACAAACCGGCAGTCAGGTTTCCGAAGTTCCCACTGGGAACCGATATCACAAGCTTTTTGCCATCCAGGGCTCCCTTTTCTTTGAGCCGGGCAAAGGCATGAAAATAGTAAAAAGCCTGCGGCAGGAAACGCGCTACATTGATCGAGTTGGCCGAAGTTAATGTCAGCTTTTGATTGAGTTCTTGATCCTGAAAAGCGGTTTTTGCCAAATGCTGGCAATCATCGAATGTACCGTCAATCTCGAGAGCGGTAATGTTTCTTCCCAGGGTGGTAAACTGGGATTCCTGAATCGTACTGACTTTTCCTTTGGGGAAGAGTACGCAGACATGAATTCCTTTCACCCCGAGGAATCCGTTGGCAACGGCACTGCCTGTATCGCCTGAGGTAGCTACCAGAACATGGATCTGCTGTTTTTTGTTGCCGGAGAAATAATTCAGCAAGCGGGCCATAAAACGGGCTCCCACATCTTTGAACGCCAGGGTAGGCCCATGAAACAGTTCGAGTGAATGGATATTTTCCCTGACCTTCACCACCGGGCAGTCGAAAGAAAGGGTATCATAAACGATCTCCCGGAGGCTGGATGAATCCACGTCTTCACCGAAAAACTTCATAGCGACCTCATAGGCAATTTCCCGGAAGGAAAGCCGGTGGATGGTCTCAAAAAAGGCCGGTTCAAATTTTTCCATCCGTTCAGGCATGAAAAGTCCTTTATCCGAAGCCAACCCTTTGGTAACGGCATCGCTCAGGGTGACAGAAGGTGTTCTTTTGTTGGTGCTGTAGTAGTTCATAGTGGAAGGCAAAAATACGAAAAATCACGGTAAGCTTACCGTATGGGATATCAAATACCTTTTTGTAAATTATAATGCATTCATCGATTGAGGGATGTGATAAACCCTGGAATATAGTCCGAAGCTCGCAGGACGTGAATCAGGGATGAAAGTCTATGTTGCATCACCTCTGCTATTGGTCTACCGGAAGTTCCAGAAACCGTTTCATAAATTCGTTACCCCTGAGGAGGCCGAGTGACCCGCTTTCAACACTGAACTCGTCGTAAATTTTTACGTTGTCGGATTGGATCCCCGGTTTAAAGATGACAAACGGCACCGGTTCGCGGGTGTGGGTTTTAATGGCGCATGGGGTAGGGTGGTCGGGCAATACAGCTATGGCGACCTCTTCCTTCATTTTTTTTGTTTCTTCCAGGATGGTTTTCACGACCCGCTGGTCGAGGTATTCGATGGTTTTTGTTTTCAGTTCCACATCTCCTTCGTGGCCTGCCTCGTCGCTTGCTTCGATGTGGAGGTATACAAAATCATGATCTTTCAGTGCCTCCACAGCGGCTTTGGCTTTTCCTTCGTAGTTGGTGTTGTAAAGTCCGGTAACCCCTTCCACCTCAATTACATCCATGCCGGCATACACGCCAATTCCCCGGATCAGGTCGACGGCTGAGATGACGGCTGCCCGTTCGATGCCGAACATCTCGCGGTACGTTTTCATGGCGGGTTTGTATCCGGGTGACCAGGGCCAGATGCAGTTGGCCGGATCGAGACCTTCGGCTTTGCGTTTCCGGTTTACCGGATGATCAGCAAGCAGATAGCGGGAACGGATGATCAGGTAATTCAGCAGGTTGGCTGTTTTACGGGCTTCTTCTGATGATGCATGGATTAGCACCTGACGAAACGGTGTTTCCACGACATCGTGGGGTGGTGTGCAGTTCAGATCTTTTAATCCCTCTTTGATTACCAGCAGGTGGCGATAAGATACGCCGGGGTGGAATTGAATTTTATCATTCCCGAGGGATTTGTTTAGGAAGCAAATAATCTCTTCAGCTTCTTTGGTAGAAATATGTCCTGCCGAGTGGTTTTTTATTTTTTCATTCTCCAGGCAAATCAGGTTACAGCGCAGGGCCAGGTCGTTTTCTTTGATTTCCACCCCCATGCTGGCGGCTTCAAGGACCCCCCGGCCTTCATAAATTTTTTCCACATCATAACCCAGGATAGCCAGGTTGGCTATTTCGCTTCCCGGGGGCATGCTTTCGGGAACGGTAATCAGACGCCCGGTTTGCCCGTACCTGGCAAGCCAGTCGATATACGGCTTGTGAGCCATCTGCAGCGGAGTGCGGTTCCCGTAGTTTGCCAACGGCTCATCGGCCATTCCGTCGCCAAGAATCACGATATGTTTCATGTTTTTATAATGGTTAATTTTTTATGATATTCCCGGTGAATATCGGGATAACTCACCCCTTCCCGATAACCATCTGGATCGGGGCTTGTTTCACATGCATTCCATCGTATAAGAGGATAATGTAGTTTGTTCTTTCATCTCTTTTAAATATTCGATACTTTAATCAGGTCGGCAAACACCCCGGCGGCTGTCACGGAGGCTCCTGCTCCGTAACCTTTGATCAGCATGGGGAACTCCTGATAGCGCTCGGTTGTGTACATCACCATATTGTTGCTTCCTTCCAGGTCGTAAAACGGGTGTTCCCTGCCTACTTCCTGGAGACCTATCCAGGCTTTGCCCTCACAGAAATTGGCTACAAACCTCCATTTTTTGCCTTTTTCTTCCAGAACTTTCCGGCGTTTTTCAAAATCCTCATCCACACGCGAGATGTTTTTGAGAAATTCACTCACCGGACCTTCGAAATATTCATCCGGGATGAACCGGTTGATGGTGATGTCTTGCATCTCCATTTTATACCCTGATTCACGTATCAGGATCAGTATTTTCCGGGCTACATCGATGCCGCTGAGGTCCATCCGGGGATCCGGTTCTGAATAGCCTTTTTCTTTGGCCATTCGTATGGTATCACTGAATGTACGTTCGGGAGAAAGCGTGTTGAAGATGAAATTCAGGGTTCCTGAAAGGACCGCCTCAATTTTCAAAATACGGTCGCCGGAACGAACCAGGTCATTCAGGGTGTTGATGATAGGTAATCCCGCTCCTACATTGGTTTCAAATAAAAACTTGATGCCTTTTCGTTTCGCTGTATTTTTTAGTTTAAGATAATTCAGGTATTCTGAAGAAGCTGCCACTTTGTTTGCGGTCACCACTGAAATGTTGGATTCAAGGATCGTTCCGTACAGTTTTGCCACCTCTTCAGATGCTGTACAATCTACAAATACCGAATTGTACATGTTCATTTCTGTCATTTCTTTTACGTATCCTTCCAGGCTTGAGATCAGGTTGGAGTTATCAAGTCGTTCTCTGAAGAGCGCAATATCAATACCGTCACGGTAGAAGAACATCTTTTTTGTGTTGGCAACACCGGTTAATTTTATCTTCAGGTGGTTTTCCTTCAACAGTTTTTCCTGTTGTTTTTTCAGTTGGTTGAGCAGATGACTTCCAACAGTGCCAACCCCCATGAGGAAAACATTCAATTCGATGTTTTCTGAGAGGAAGAAAGATTCATGGACCACATTAAGGGTTTTCCGGAGATCGCTGTTTCTGACGACCCAAGATATGTTCAACTCCGAAGCACCCTGAGCAATGGCTACTATGTTGATACCGTTACGGCCGATAGTTTGAAACAGTTTACCGGCAATTCCAGTGGTATGCTTCATGTTTTCACCCACTATGGCCACGATGGAGAGTCTGGTTTCAATTTCAATTTTGTTGATTCGTTCGGTTTTTATCTCTTTTTCGAACTCATAGCGGATGGCTATTTCCGCTTTTTCGATGGATTGTTCTTCAACGGCTACGCTGATTGAGTTTTCTGACGAAGCCTGGGAGATCAGGATCACATTGATATCTTCTTTAGCGAGGGCTGTGAACAGGCGCATGGAGATACCGGTAACTCCGACCATTCCGATTCCCTGGACGGTAATAAGTGCGATGCCTGATATCGAGGATATTCCTTTGATTGGCAGGTTTTTGTTATTTTGATCGTTATGGGTAATCAGGGTTCCCTGGCCTTCCATATTAAAGGTATTTCGTATCAGTATGGGAATTCCTTTTTTGTATACCGGAAGGATGGTTGGCGGGTAGATCACTTTGGCCCCGAAGTGGGAGAGTTCCATGGCTTCGGCATAGCTAAGTTTTGCTATGGTGTAAGCTTTGCTGATCACCCGGGGGTCAGCGGTCATGAATCCATCTACATCGGTCCATATGTCGAGCGAAGTAGCATTTAGGGCGGCTGCATAAATGGCTGCGGTATAATCCGATCCTCCGCGGCCCAGGGTGGTGTATTCACCCGAATCGTTGCCGGCAATAAAACCCGGAGTTACTGCGATTCCTTTGAGACCGGAGAATTCATTTTTTATCAGCTGGTTGGTTACTTTAAAATTTACATTGGCTTTCCCGAAATTGCTGTCGGTACGGATGTAGTCGGCTGAGTTTTTCCATACAGCCCCCGGGATATAGCGTGCAATGATGTGCGACGACATGCGTTCTCCCAGGCCTACGATCCGATCGATGGTTTTCGGCGTCAGTTCCCCTACCAGGGTCACCCCGGTAAGGATTTTTTCCATCTCTTTCAGGAGTTTGTCTACTCTTTCGTTTACAGCATTGGCATCTGTTCCGAAGAGTTCTTCGATGATCCGGTAATGGCGGTTTTTCACTTCCGTCAGCTCGGCATGAAAATACCCCGTTCCCATGGAAGCCATCCGTGCGGCATTCAATATTTTATCGGTTACCCCTCCCAGGGCTGAAACCACGACAATGGCATTCTCATTCTGCTGAAGAATAATGTCTTTTACTTTCCTGATGTTCTCGGCTGACCCTATGGAGGTTCCGCCAAATTTAATGACCTTCATTTTTTTGTTACTTACAGATATAAAAAAACTGGATAAACGGCAGGTGCCGATTATCCAGTACACACTGCCGTTGGTATTGTTGTTATTTCGTTGTTAGTCCCGTTATGGATTCCAGAATTTTTGTTTCCAGTTCGGTAGCCAGTTCGGGGTTATCCATAAGAAGTTTACGCACGGCTTCCCGGCCCTGGCCCAGTTTGGAGTCGCCATAGCTAAACCAGGATCCGCTTTTTTTGATCAGGTTATACTGAACGCCCAGGTCGATGATTTCTCCGGTTTTGGATATTCCATCGCCATACATGATGTCAAATTCAGCTTTCCGGAAAGGAGGAGCTACTTTGTTTTTGACCACCTTTACACGGACGTTGTTTCCCTGCACCTCTTCGCCCTCTTTGATTTGACCGATTCTGCGTATATCGAGGCGTACGGAAGCATAGAACTTCAGGGCATTCCCCCCGGTGGTTGTTTCGGGATTTCCAAACATAACCCCGATTTTTTCACGCAACTGGTTGATAAAAATACAACATGTTTTTGTTTTGCTGATATTGGCGGTGAGTTTTCTCAAAGCCTGAGACATCAACCGGGCCTGGAGGCCCATGCGTGAATCGCCCATTTCGCCTTCGAGTTCAGCCTTGGGGGTTAAGGCTGCTACCGAGTCAATCACAATGATGTCGATGGCTCCCGATCGTACCAGGTTATCGACAATCTCAAGGGCCTGTTCGCCATTGTCTGGTTGTGAAATGAGCAGTTCTGCAATGTTGACACCCAGTTTCTGGGCATAGTAGGGATCAAAGGCATGTTCAGCATCCACAATAGCGGCAATGCCTCCTGCCTTTTGGGCTTCTGCCACCGCATGGATCGCCAGGGTTGTTTTTCCTGAGGATTCCGGGCCATAGATCTCAATAACGCGTCCTTTGGGGTACCCGCCTACGCCCAGCGCAATATCCAGCCCGAGAGACCCGGACGGTATAGCCGCAATGTTCTCGGCCGGTTGATCGCCTAACCGCATGATCGATCCCTTGCCATAGCTTTTCTCAATTTTGTCCATCGTTAACTGAAGCGCTTTCAGTTTTTCTTTGTTCATTTGTGTCTGGTCCTGGTTTGCCATATCTTTTGATTTTAATTATAGGTTGATTAATCCAATGATCTGACCACTATGTTCCCTGGTTTTCACTTTGTCTACAATCTTTTCTATGATTCCCGCTTCATTCAGAAGAAAGGTTGTACGCAGTACGCCCAGGGTGGTTCGTCCGTACATTTTTTTCTCTCCCCAGACCCCGTAAGCCTTCAGGATTTCCTTTTCAGGATCCGCAATCAGATTAAACCGGAAATCGTATTTCTCAGCAAATTTCTTATGGGAGGTTACACTGTCGGGACTAATACCCACCACGTCGTATCCTTTTTCTATCCAAAAAGAATAATGATCACTCAGATCGCACGATTCCGCCGTGCACCCGGGTGTATTATCCTTTGGATAAAAATAAAGAATCAGCTTTTTCCCCTTAAAATCGTCCAGACTGATCCATTTGCCGTCCTGATTGAATCCCTTGAAAAAGGGGGCTTTATCTCCTTCCATTAATTTCATATGAATCTGTTCTATCGTTAAGTCCTGGTTTTTCAGCGCATGATCTACAAATATACGTTAATCTGAAAGAAATTAATGGGTATCACGGAATTCAATAGAAAAAAAATGATTCTTTGTCAAACAGACGTGCTTTGCACAATTTTTGTAATTTTATGTTTCCATACGCGACTTGTTGTACGAACGGAAACATGAAGGTTACAGTAAAGATATTTTATGCGATCACCTCTGTTGCCTGTTTAATGGCGGTATCTGCATACAGTTCGGTTGAGGCAATTCCTCAGGAGGACAGCCTGGACTATGCGGTTCAGCTTTTTGATTCCGGAGAGTTCATACAAGCGGCTTCCTATTTTGAAAAGTTCCTGGCCCGGGATCCTCAAAACAGCATGCTGAATTATTATTACGGAGTCTGCCTGGCTGAACAGGGTATTTTTACGGATGAAACAAATCAGTATTTATTAAAGGCGGTATCGGGGAATACCCCCGATAAGATATTCTACTATGTAGGGATGTATTTTCAGAGTCAGGAGCTTTGGAATTCAGCCATTAAATATTACAACCGGTTTAAAAACTATGGAACCGATGAAGAAAAGGAATCGGTGAATGTTGAGGAAAGGATTCAGTATTGTACTGATCAGGTGAATGCTCCCCCGGGAGATTCGTTGCGTGGATCCTCTTTTTCGGAAACTGTTCAGCATTCGGAGGATACACCGGTCGACCATCCGGCTGAAAGCAATTTTTCAGAAGAGGCGGAAGATACACCGGTCGATCATCCGGTTGAAAGCAATCTTTCAGAAGAATCGGAAGATACACCGGTCGACCATTCGGTTGAAAGCAATCCTTCGGAAGAGGAGGAAGCGGTTACAGAAGCCGGAGAGCCCTCTTTTGAGCGGATTCATTTTCAGGTAAGTTCAGCGATTGCGTACCTTTTTCCGGAGCATTTCAGGAGACCCCGGGCGCTGGAATTCTTCCGGGAGGGTCAGGAAGCCGGGGAACGCCTGAGGCGAAGCATGGCTGCATCCGATTCCTTGCGTGCTCTTTACAGCAGTACGCCTACCCTCCGGGAGGCTTTAACGCAAAAGATCCTGTCGCTGGAACAGGAGTCTTTGTCCTTGAAGGAACAGGTCGACCAGGCTTACGCAGAAGCACGCCGGCTGGAACAGGCATATTGGGATAGTGTGGGGGTAGAGGAAACAGTCCTTTTTACACAGGAAATCCGTTCCTTAAAGCAGCAATTGGATGAGAAGAAAGCAGTGAGGGTCGAGCCTCCGGAAGAAGATATTCCCGTGGAATTACCCCCCCCGGAAAAACCCCGGAAAACCCGTGAGACGGAAAAACAAAAAACCGCGGAAATCGTATTTAAGATCCAAATAGGAGCTTACAGCCGGAGTCTCCCGGAATACATTGACCGGCTGTATAAAAAGCTGTCCCTGATACGGGATATTGATTCGTACACCGATGACCGGGGGGTGACGGTGTATACTACAGGAAATTTAACTACCTTTGAAGATGCTGTACAGATGCAGGAACAAGTGAGACAGGAAGGAGTTAAAGATGCCTTTGTTGTAGCCTACCGGGACGGCAAACGGATAACCATCAATGAAGCAAAAGAAATACTGAATAGCAAATGACATCAAAACAGATTAAAAGAGATCCGGATAGATCGTTGGACAACGCTGCCCTCAACGATCAATTCCTGATACTCCATAACGATGATATTCACTCCTTTGAATATGTGATTGGCGCCTTGATTGAAATATGCGAACATGATTATTTACAGGCGGTGCAGAGCACGATAATCACCCATTACAAAGGAAGCTGTGAAATCCGAAAGGGCAAAAAGGAAAGCCTGATTCCTTTAAAAGAGGCATTGATTGAAAGGGAACTAAAAGCAACCATTAATTAAACCGGGATGAGCTTGTTTGTAATTATTCTGTTGATTTTTCTGGGATTATTGCTTTTATTGATTGAATTTGCTGTTATTCCGGGAATAACCATCGCAGGGATTGGTGGTTTTGTCTTGTTGGGGATCAGTGTTTATATTGCATTTGTACAATACGGAACGGTAGCAGGATTTATCGCGCTGGCTTTTGTTCTGATAGCGTCTCCTGCGATGTTTTATTACTTTTTCAAATCGAAAGCCGGAAAAAAAATGTTGCTTGAAACACAGATTACCGGCAAAGTGGAAACTTTTCTGCATGAAAAAATACAACCCGGAGATTCCGGGATCACCCTGGGACGCCTGAATCCGATGGGGAAGGTGAAGATAAAGGGGGAAACGATAGAAGCCAAATCCAACGGGCTATTTATCGATCAGGGGACGAAAATAGTAGTGGTTAAAGTTTTATTAAATAGTGTAATTGTTGAACCTAAAAAATAAGAAATCATGGAATCAATTGGTGCATGGGGCATGATCATTGGAGTCATTGTCCTTTTAATTATCATTTTGTATTTTATTCCAATAGGCTTGTGGTTTTCGGCGTTGGTTTCAGGAGTACGCATTTCTTTGCTTCAGCTTTTTCTGATGCGTTTCAGGAAAGTTCCTCCGGGGGTTATTGTGCGGGCTTTGATTGAAGGAACCAAAGCGGGTGTCAGCTTGAATCGTGATGATTTGGAAGCGCACTACCTGGCCGGAGGTCATGTAGACAATGTGGTACATGCCTTGGTTTCGGCATCCAAAGCAAACATTGATCTGTCTTTTAAGATGGCCACAGCTATTGACCTGGCCGGACGGGATGTATTTGAAGCGGTTCAGATGTCGGTAAATCCGAAAGTGATCAATACTCCTCCGGTGACCGCTGTAGCGAAGGATGGGATTCAGCTGATCGCCAAAGCCAGGGTAACCGTCCGGGCCAACATCAGGCAACTGGTCGGCGGGGCTGGCGAAGAAACGGTGCTGGCCCGTGTGGGCGAAGGAATTGTTTCCTCAATCGGATCTTCTCATTCCCATAAAACAGTACTCGAGAATCCAGACTCTATATCCAGGGTCGTACTGGAAAAAGGTCTCGATGCAGGTACAGCTTTTGAAATCCTTTCCATAGATATTGCCGATATGGATATTGGTAAGAATATTGGCGCTGTGCTTCAAATGGACCAGGCAGAAGCCGATAAAAATATTGCACAGGCTAAAGCTGAAGAACGAAGAGCCATGGCCGTAGCACTCGAACAGGAAATGAAAGCCAAAGCTCAGGAAGCCCGGGCTAAAGTAATTGAAGCTGAAGTTCAGGTGCCACTGGCTATTTCAGAAGCCTTTAAAGCAGGAAACCTCGGAGTTATGGATTATATGAAATATAAAAATATAATGGCTGATACTTCCATGCGGGACTCCATATCCGGGGAAGAAGAAAAAAGAAAAGAGGAATAGAGTAAAGTAAGCAAGAGGATCTCATTGAAAAGTTGAGTCGATTGACGGTTGTTTGTTCCACCATCACCTTTCAGTTCTCCGGCAGATGCCGGATCCTGAAAGCTGGGTGTCACTGAATCGGTTGTCAGTTTTTCAGATTTTTATCTCATACCTTGATACGTGCAATTGGTTCCTGGTTCCTGGTTACTGATTCCTGGCTCCTGGTTCTTGGTTCCTGGCTCTATTAATTACACTGATCCCATAGACCTATATGGATCTACATTGATTTTCTTTTGTAAGAATTAACGCGGGGGAAGCGAGTGAATAACCATAACAACGGAATCTCATTGCAACTCTCGCCAGGTAGTGTAACGAATTAATATCTTTTTTCTTTGATACGTGCTTTTTTGCCTGTAAGCTTCCGCAGGTAAAAGATTCTTTTTCTGCGTACATGTCCCCGTTTGTTTATGTCAATGCCGTGAATCGACGGAGATCCCACCGGGAAAACTCTTTCTACACCGATATTTCCCGAAATTTTTCGTACAGTAAAGGTTTTGGTGTTCCCTTTTCCTTTGATCTGAATAACGACACCCCGGAAGTTCTGGATTCGCTCTTTGTTTCCTTCTGTAATTTTATAGTGTACCGTGATGGTATCGCCTGCCCTCACATTCTCAGGTAACTTGTTCTCAATGCCGAAAGCACTTTCTGCTACTTTTATTAAATCCATCGCTCAGTAATTTTTTAATTGTGGCAATGTTACACTTTTTTGTGTAAGAGATTGCTTTAAACCGGCCGCAAAATTAATATTTTTTTTGATACGGCAAATCTTTTTGGGATGGATCATGCCGATGTAAAGAAAGAACGTATTCCCTGACAGGAGAAATGAAACGAGTATGATTCATCCCGATAGCTATCGGGATGCGAGTTACATATGATGCCTTTGAAAATAAACAATTATAAAGGTATGAAAAATTAAAAAATGGAAGGAGAAGGGGAAAAGGGGGTAAGATGAATAGTGAAAAGTCAGGAACCATGAACCAGCTTCGGGTCAAAAATTACGAGTCTAAAGAACATGAATCCCCTTACTCCGTATTGATTTATTGATCTTTATTCGGCCACTTTCAAATGATTCCCGGTTTTTTCCACGATCAGTTTATACCACCATTCGGGGTATCCCTCAAAGAGGGGATATACGGGCAACCCTGTTTCGGATCGTTCAAATTCTCCGTCTTTTTCACGTTTTATATTGCCGTCCATATACTTTACGAGGAGGTAATGTCCCAGATCTTTCCACTTTTTCGTTGTATTGTTGGCTTCGTTTACCGAATACCAGGTGATGAATTCCCTGGCTTTGTCGGCTCCTGATTCGTTGTAGAGGGCTTTGGCGGCTTTATCGATCACCGGTATGTAGGCAACAAACTGATTTTCCAGGGTTTTTTGAACTTTTTGAATATCCGTGATCATATCGTTATACCGCAGGTAGGCGAGGTTTGCTACGTAGTTAAACGTCCAGAATGCCGAAGTTTCGCTGTAGGTCAGTAGGTCCCCGTTTCCAACGGCAAAACATTCGGGTACTTTTGTGATTCCGCAATACATAGGGACATAGCAGGAGCTGTAGGAGTCATCTACGCCGAACCAGATGATTCCGCCAATAGGATCAGGCAACCAGCTCCGGCTTTGGGTTACAAAGGAAAAACCTGTTTGCTGAGTGGATATGGCTCGTTCATTGATGTAGGTTTCGCCGTCGACCTCCCAGGTTAAATTTCTCCACCGGTAAGGCAGTTCAAAGGGACCGGCGCCGACATCTTGTGTCATATCCAGTTTGGTGCCTTCAAAATGGTCGCGCATCATATCCATCACATCCTGAACAGACAGTTTCTTATCGGGTTTGATCCATAGGGGCAGACGGTTTGTCGGGAAGTTGTTTTCCCCGCCCCGTTCGATGTGTCCAAGTGCATATTCTTCGTACGGATCCATTCCTGAGGCCACTTTGTTAAATCCGGCCCATACACGTGCATCGCAGAAGCGGGCTCCCGAGAAGTCTACCGGTGCATACACATCCGAGAAACTGAAATCCTTGTTTTTCCCATTGAACCATCCTTTTTCGCGTGCAAAGGAGATCACATCTTTTGAATAGAGACAATTCCGGGAGTCATCCAACGGGAAAGTAGTGATCCGGGCCTGGTTGGCATGCCCGCTGATGTAGCCGTCGGGGATCCTGAGAGCTACCCATACGGCTCCTTTGCTGCTTTCTCCTTTTCCGATCATTTCCAGGATCCACACCTCCTCAGGATCCGAAATGGAAAAGGATTCGCCTGAGCTGGAATACCCGTACTCCTCAACCAGGGAGGTCATCACCTCAATGGCTTCACGGGCTGTTCTGGCTCTCTGAAGAGCAACATAGATGAGGCTTCCGTAATCCATAATGGCTCCCGGCTGACTGCTCAACTCCTTTCGTCCTCCATAGGTGGTTTCTCCGATGGCTACCTGGTACTCGTTGATGTTCCCAATCACACTGTAGGTATGGGGTACCTGAGGTATCTCGCCCAGGTGTTTCCCGGTATCCCATTCATAGATCTGCAACATTGAGCCTTCCGGGTAGTCGGCTGCCGGCCAGTGATACAGTTCTCCATAAAGGGTGTGTGAGTCAGCTGCATAGGTGATCAGCGTGGAACCATCCACCGAAGCTCCTTTGGTAACCAGGAAATTCGTACAACTGTTGACAGATTGTACCTGTAAAAAAAGCAGTGCTGCGGTCATCAGCAGGAATCCAAACAATCGTTTTCTCATTTTTAATGCTGTTTTAAAAGTTTTCGATGAGCAACAAATATAATCATTTCATATATACCAGAAATGATAAAACCTATGTTCCGGGAAAACATGAACGGAAGAAGAAAAAAAATGAAAAAAAGCGGAACCAGGTATCAGGAGCCAGGAAAAGTGATAAGGTGGAAGAGTGGAACAGGGGAAAGGGAAGAAAATGAAAAGTGAAAAGTGAAAAGTGAAAAATGGGGAATAGGGGAGTGGTTAACGGTTTGTCTGAATATCTGAATATCTAAAAATCTAAAAATCCGAACATCTGACTTGTAACTGATTACTCCTGGTTCATTTACTTGCATGGATCTGCATTGATCCATTTTGATTCATTGATCCTCTATTTATAAAAAGCAGCTTCATACACAGCCATGTTATTTTTTTGATCGCTGACGACCAGCTTAAGGTGATGATTCTTATTAAATTCCAGTCTTTCGCTGTCGAAAGTATATACTATCAGGTTGTTTTTTGCGTCGTATTCAAAAAGGACCCACTGGTTATCGATGGTTCCCCGGTAGTTTTTGATGCCCGACAGGTCGTCATCGATCCGGAAGCGGATCCGGGCACTCTCTGTCAGGGTATTTTGTCCTCTGATACTTAACGGTTTTATGGAGGGTGGGAGGGTATCCACAGCCACGGCATAACTTCCGAAGGCCCGGATATTCGCAATAACATAGGGAGAAGCAAACGATCCTCCGGCAGAACCTGCTTTCCCGGTTTTTTCATCTACGATGACGATCAGCGCTTTGTTCTCCAGCGGGGAAGGAAGACTTTTGGGTTTTATAAACAGTTGGAGGGAGCTATGCACAGGCGTTGTATTTCTGTGTATTTTGTGGATGTCGGAAAAGAAATCCGGATGATCGTTTTGATACCGGATGTCATACACAAAATCAAAATCGGTATAGAAAGCATTTTCGGGGCATACCAACCGGACTCCTTCGGCTTCAAAGGTGTTGATTTGATGGTGATAAAACCGCTGAAACCCTTTTCCCTCCGGTTTGTTGATCTCTTGGAACACACTTTTTACGGTAAACTCGAGGACCGAGGTATTGCCATAAGAATCTTTAACCTGCAGTTCAACGGTATGGTTTTGGTTGTCGTTGAACTGGAGGGAGCCGTCATGGTTCCGGAGTGTATAGATGTCCAGCTTGTTTCCGGAATCTTTCCATGTTTTGTAGAACCGTTTTCTATGGCTTTTAAAGTAGGCATAATCGATCAGGCTATTCAGGTATCTTGTTTGTGCAAATGCGAAGCGGTTCAGGTCAAGGAAAACGTGACTTTCCCCGTCGATTGTAAGTTCCAGGGAGTTGATTCCGCAACGGCTCCAGTTGGCATCCAGATAGTCGATGGATTCTATACCGAAGCCTATTTTCCCGTGAAGGGGGATCACCGGATTTTTCTTCAGATGGTATTTCCCGTCATAAAAGACTACGTCGTAGCGGTTTGTGCGGGGGGTAAAAAACACGTGGGAATGCTCATCCAGGGGATAGATGGCGAGACTCAGGATTTCCGGTGCTTTATGGTCTTCCACCGGATGAATAAAATTCAGTGGATTCAGGGGGTCCTGGGTTTTTTGGTCCCGGATCTCAAAATGGAGGTGGGGTCCTCCGGAGCTTCCGCTGTTCCCACTCCGGGCGATCATGGTATTTGGGGTGACCGGAAATTTTCCGGGTGGGGGTGACACATCCAGAGAGAAGCTTTCCTTTTGATACTGAAGATCTTTTACCCAGGAAGCCAGGGGTTCCCGGAAGCTCTCCAGGTGTCCGTACACAGTCGTTGTTCCGTTGGGATGGTCAATATAAAGGGCATGACCGAAGCCTGTGGGCGACACAACCACCCGGGATATATATCCGTCGGCAGCCGCATATACAGGCAATCCGGTTTTGCCTTGCGTACGAATATCAATTCCCGAATGAAAATGATCGGACCGCAATTCTGCAAAACTGCCGGATAACTGAAGGGGAATTCTCACGGGCTCCGAGAAAAAACATTCCTGGGAAGCAGCCTGGAAAATCACCAACAGAAAAAAAAGAAAAACAAAATGCTTCATATGGGTGTTTTAATTCCAAACAAATTGTTCACCGGTAAATGCCGGTTTGATTCGGGATTGTTTTTTGCCCGACCCGGTAAATGTACAAATATACCGGTTGTGAAAAAGATTATCCCATAAAGAAGGGGATAGATTTTTACGGAACGCTAAAAATATTACCTTTGTTGCGGAAATGCAGCAAAAATGGCCAGAGATGATTTGAATCTCATCAGGGAATTGAAAACCAGGATAGCCGAGTTGTTTGCTCTCTATGAGGCGGTGGAAAATGAAAACCGCCAACTCGGGGAAACCATCCGGGATTTGAAACAGAAGTTAGCAGTTCTTGAGGAAGAAAAATCCAAACTGGCTGAGAAATATGAAAACCTTCGGATAGCTGGCTATTGGAAATCTGGATACGAAGATAAACAGGTAGCCAGAAAAAAGGTTAATAAATTATTGCGGGAAATCGATAAATGTATCGCATTGCTGAATAAGTAATGGTTGCATGAAAGACAAACTTTCAATAAATATAGTGATCGGCAACAGGGGATACCCGTTGGTTGTCGAACGAAAGGATGAGGAGAAGTACAGGCATGCTGCAAAAATACTGAACGACATGGTTTTGCTTTTTAAGAGCCAGTATGCAGACAAGGATTCACAGGATATTTTGGCAATGGCTGCTTTTCAATTTGCACTGAAATATCTGAACGAGAAAAAAGAGGAAAAATACGATCTTCTCCTGGACGAAATACGAAATGTAAACGAGGATGTAACCGGTTTTCTGAACAGGAAGACCAGGGTATAAGCTTCGACTGTATCATATCGAAAAACCGCATGTTACCGTCTCCGGTTCGTCACCGGGGGGTAGTTTGCGGTTTTTTTTTAGGTTTAACGTAAAATAAAAAAGATGTTAGAAATAATTATAGGAGTGGCAGCCGGATTTGTAGGAGGAGGATTCCTCTCTTATTATATCTGGGATAAGGCGCTGAGGAAGAAAAAGGACAAACTGCTTCAGGAAGCGAAAGCAGAAGGTGAAGTCATCAAAAAAGACAAGATCCTTCAGGCCAAGGAGAAATTTTTTCAGTTGAAGACCGAACACGAGAAATTCATCCATGAGAAGAACAGCAAGATAAATGCTCAGGAGAACCGGTTGAATCAGAAGGAGGTCTCGCTAAACCAGCGGAGGGAAGATCTGCAGCGCCGGATCCGGGAATTTGAGATCACCCGGAAGGATAACGATGCCATCCGTGAGAACCTGAACAACCAGCTGGCCGTACTGGAGCAAAAGAACGAGGAACTGGCAAAACTTCATCGTCAGCAGGTCGATAAGCTGGAGGTTTTATCAGGCCTGTCAGCCGAAGAGGCCAAGGCTCAGCTTGTGGAATCCCTGAAGGAGGAGGCCCGCTCGGAAGCCATGGCTTTCATTAACGAGATTGTGGAGGAAGCCAAGCAGACAGCCAACAAGGAGGCTAAGAAGGTGGTGGTGAAGTCGATACAGCGGGTAGCTACCGAGACGGCCATTGAGAATGCAGTTACGATCTTTCATATTGAGAGCGATGAGATCAAAGGGCGGATTATCGGTCGTGAAGGGAGGAACATCCGGGCATTGGAGGCAGCAACGGGTGTGGAGATCATTGTGGATGATACTCCCGAAGCCATTGTGCTCTCTGCTTTTGATCCGGTGCGTCGGGAGATAGCCCGCCTGGCGCTTCACCAGTTGGTCACCGACGGGCGGATTCATCCGGCACGCATCGAAGAGGTCGTCAACAAAGTGAAAAAGCAACTCGAGGAAGAGATCATTGAAACCGGGAAACGTACGACCATCGACCTGGGGATCCATGGCATGCATCCTGAGCTGATACGGCTCATCGGGAAGATGAAATACCGGTCATCCTACGGACAGAATCTCCTTCAGCATTCACGTGAGGTAGCTAACCTGAGTGCTGTGATGGCTTCGGAACTGGGACTGAATCCCAAGAAAGCCAAGCGGGCCGGCTTATTGCACGATATTGGCAAGGTGCCCGATGATGAACCAGAGCTGCCCCACGCCATCCTGGGCATGAAGCTGGCTGAGAAATACAAGGAGAAACCGGATGTGATCAATGCCATAGGTGCTCACCATGATGAGACGGAAATGCAGACCCTGTTGGCTCCGATTGTTCAGGTATGCGATGCCATCTCAGGAGCTCGTCCGGGAGCCCGCCGTGAGGTCGTGGAGTCCTACATAAAACGACTGAAAGACCTCGAAGACCTGGCTCTTTCGTACCCGGGGGTGATGAAAACCTATGCCATACAGGCCGGCCGGGAACTGAGAGTGATCGCCGGTGCCGATAAGATCAGCGATCAGGAAGCTGAACAGCTGTCGTACGATATCGCCAAAAGAATTCAGGATGAGATGACTTACCCCGGGCAGATCAAAATCACCGTGATCCGCGAAACCCGGTCGGTGAACTATGCAAAGTAAAAGTATGAATCAGTTGTCATCGTTGTCATTGTTTGTAATAAGCAAATAGTATGATAGTGATAACTTTGCAAAATCAGGCTACCCTGGCTAATTCGGATATGCTGTAGAACCTGTGGATAGGCAGTCATAACTGCACGAACATTTCCAATTTAGTTAAAACAGATTTTAACGACTACGACAACCCCTTATTCTTCTTCTAAAAAAAGGAGCCCTCTCTTCTTTCCGCTTTAAGCTTTCAGAAGCAAAGGGCTCCGGGGTTGTTTGAGGGAATGACTTTCCATTCCAATAATGCGATCCTTTGTTCACCATTTGGGGGGTGGTGGTGGTACCGGTGAGGTTGCCTGAGATGCCTTGGGACTAAGCACTGTCAACATCACCGAGGCTGTCCACACACTATATTTCCCGGCTTTCTTCAAGGCTTTTCGCCGGGTGATATCCTTTTCCCCTTTGTTTTCTTCTTTCTTTGGTTGTTTGTTCATTCAGTTGTTGTCTGATCCTGTGTTAAATCCGTATTTCTGTTTTGTTGCTTTTTTAATCTACTTTTTTCTTTTGTTAATTAACCTCCTTCGGCTCCCTCTTTCGCAATTTGGTTTCCAGGCTTTCGTTTCCGGTTTCCGGATTATCTCGCCCAAAGGAATTTTTTATGTATTAAACGATCCTTAGTTTTCATACAAAGAATATAGATTCCGTTCTTCTGGTCCGCGAAATGCATTTTTATTTTTCCTTCCCCTGTTGGCATGGTTTCAGCTACCATTCTACCGGAAAGGTCATACACCCTGAGATGTATTTTTTTGCCGTACACTCCGGAAAGGATGAGGGTATTTTTTGCAGGCACCGGAAGCACGGTCAGGTTATCCGGGTAGGTTGGCAAAGAGGCCGTTAAGTGGTTTCCCACATGCAGGAAGAACCTTCCCGTACCGGGTTCACGCAAAATCGTTTTGTAGGGTTCATTGGTTTCGCTGCAGAAGATGGAAACCTGATTCAGTCTGTCTTCCAGGATGATGTCCGTCTCCGGAGGCCATTCTTTTCTCTGCACGGAAAATTCAGCCTCTGACCATTCAGGGGTTTCTGCTCCCAGTGGGATGGTAAGGGGATTCTCAAAATCGTTGGGCAGGCACTGAATGGCAAAATCTACTCCGTTGTCCACCATAAGTCTTGAATAGAGGAAGAGATCTTCACATAGCTGAAATGCTCCGGCGTCATACCCCACATCCAGACCGGGGGTCATGTTCCTGTTAAAGAGCAGGGTAGTTGTTGCTGTTTTGTCTTCTGTGTGAAGGGTAATAAGGATCTCCGGCCAGGTTTCTTCTCCGGCTTTGTAGGCTGTCCCGGTTTCATTGGTTCGCATCTCTTTGGTGAAGGTTATTTTGGAAGCTCCTTCCCGGGTTTTCACAAAGAAGCCCTGACCGCTTTGGAGGTAATTCTGGACCAGGGATCCTGAACCGGCATTGTTGATGATCTTATAGTCATTCCGGTTACCGGAATAGAACTCCTGTTCATCCCACAGGTAGAGTGCTGTATAGCTTGGATCGAGGCTGCTGCTGTTTTGGTTGAGGAAATTATGGGTTTCATGGGCGGCCTGCGTAACATGGATGGCGGAAGGGTAGGGGTTGCCTGTGAGGTTCCATCTTTCTCCTTCATTGGAAACCGTGACTTCCACGGGGCCGGTGAGGACGGTTCCCCGAAAGGTCACTGTTCCCCCGGTTTCCCGTTGAATGGCATAGCCCTCTCCTGAGACAAAGGTGCCCGGTGTAACATCGGTGAAGTAAGGGGTCCAGTTGTTGGAAGGGGTATCAAAGTTCATTATAGCCCGGTTGCTGCCGTCCAGGGGGATGTTGTTCGCGGCATCCATCAAAAAGGAAGCAATTTCCTGACCGCTTACCGGCGGGGTTACCAGATGCCACCTGTCGCCGTGAAGGAAGCGTTCACAGGAAACTTCAGCAACAAGCGTTCCTTCCGGGATCAGAGATCCGCTTTGGGAGTCATCCGACTGAATGGTCAGAAGGTCGGTGCAGGTAAAGGTGATTTCCGGCTGAATTCCCAGATGACCTCCCGGTGCGACCATCCCACTGTGGATCACGCCATCGGCGATGACAGTGGTAGCATGACGAATTGTAACATCGGTTGTTTTTCCGGGGATGCCGTTGTCCCAGGTGGAAGATTCATTCCAGGTGCCGGAAACAACAGTGGCCGTGGATAGGGGATAACCAAGGGTAAAAGGTATTGAATTATCTCCCGCCCAGTTGGCGATTGCATTGGCATGGGTTGCAATCTCCGTCTTCGTTCCCTGGGTAATGGTATTGTTGTATTTCCCGTTGTCGAATTCGTATTTTCTCCCCGTCCCGTACTCGCCGTGGAACCAGAGAGCATCCGTACCATGGGTCAGGTCATCCGGAAGATCCGACATGGCATTGTCGCTGTTTGCAGCAGTCACATGATCCCAGTTTTCCTGATCGGTAATGCCATTTTCTTCTCCTGCCTCTTTTTCATAATTGCAATGAATACCAGCCACAAAAAATGGGGAATAATTTTCTGTGTCTTCTGTCTGGAAAGCAAAGATCTGGTCTCCGGTATTAGCAAGGGAGAAATTTCCGCTAACACTTTCAATGGATCCGGAACCCTGAAGGATAGTCCATCCCCCGTCATTTTCAATGACGATCATGTCTCCGGTTGTTAATCCTGCCGGAGGCACAGTATATTTCAGGATTCCTTCCGCCGTTGTCCAGCCTGGTATCTCATCGGCGTATCCCCGGTCGGTGAAATAAATGACCTCTCCCCCGGAAATGCTTGTTGTTGCCAAAAATGAAAATTGATCCGGATCATCGGAATTATACCCGGTAAAGACGATATCTCCAGGAGCCAATTGGGCCGGGGTTGTCAAAGAAGAAAATGCAAAAATCCCGATTAAAGAAAAAATTCGCAGCGAATGGTGAAAATGAATGCATGTGTTTGGTATGCTGATGCGGGTTTTCATTTTAAATGATCAACGGTTTTTTGGGTTTTGATGAAATAAAAGTAAAAAATAGGATTTTAAAAGACAAGATTTTTTTGATTTTTTTTGCATTTGTCTTAAGCGGATTGTTTTTCAATGCAGTTGGGATTGTTGATTTCGGGCATGTATGTCCTTGATTATCTTATATATTATAAATTATATTATAAATTATATTATAAATGGTTCGTCAGGAACATAAGAACCATGAAAACCACGCCTGAACAGCGCTGACCTTTTTTTTGAGTTGTTTTTATTCTGGTGACCACTTTTTCTTCGGGCTCAGGATTCGCAACTCGTCTTGTTGATTGCTTGTTCTGGGGCGTTGCCCCAAGCCCCATTTGTCCTGCCGGACTCAAACAGTCCGGCGGCTGCCGGATCGGGCGCTCCACTTCATTCATTTTTTGTACGCATTTTTTCTTAGGCAGAATGTTTTCGACTGCGTCGGAATCAATGCTCCTGGTTCTTGATTCTTGATTCTTTCCCTTTCCCTTTCCCCTTTTCACTCCTCCACCGTATCACTTCTCCTGGTTTTATTCATCTGAACATCCGAGAATCCGAAAATCTGAAAATCTGAATATCTGAATATCCAAATATCTGAATATCCCCTCATAACTACTTTATGTTTCTATTTTCTACTCCCTGTGGCAAATGATTTTGTAGGGACAGGTCAGACAATGTTCGGTAATTTCTGTCTGGGTAAAGGTATTCTCCGGGGAATAGAGTTCCTTTAACAGAAGGGCCAGGTTTTCTTCAAGGGGATCAACAACATCATCAAGGGAAAGTTCTTTATGGTTTATTTTAAAATAGGGATTATAGTTGTTGCCGAATAATTTCCGCAGTATATAGATACCCGGGCGTATGGATTCGCCGGGGAAGTGTTCCCGTATGATCAGTCCGTAGAGGAATGCCTGGAAGGCTTCTTTTTTCTGATCTTTCTGGCTACCGTCAAACAGTTGATCTACCTGGCTGAAGGATAAGGATTTAACGAAACCCGTTTTATAGTCGATTACACGAAGCGTTCCCCTGACCCGGTCTAAACGGTCGATTCTGCCTCCCAGAGGAATTTGCAGGACCCTATCGTGAACGGTTACCTTCTGCATCCGGATATATTTTTTCTCCAGTGAGATTAAGTCGAAAGGTGCGAGCTCACGGTCGACTTTGAGGAGTTGCTGCAAATAGGTCCGGATAAATTCATACGAAAGGCGGGTACTTCCATCAAAACGGATCTTTGAGGGATGGTCTGTTTTGAAAAATTCTTTTGCATACGCTTTTTGTACGGCCTGGTCTACAGCCTTTTTTTCGTTGAGCATTTTATCGATCCATTCAGGGGTAACGGTATGGCCAGCCAGGTTATATACCTGTTCCACTGCCTGGTGAAAAATATTTCCAAACAACCGGCTGTCGACCTCCTCAGCTATTTTCTTGCTCTCCGGAAGTCCGGCCACGTATTGAAGATAAAACCGGTATTTACAGCCAATGTAGGTATTCAGGGCACTTGGGGAGAGAGGTTTTTCAAGGGTAAATCGTTTTACCAGGGAATGAATTATTTCCTCTGAAGATTGAACGTTCAGTTTTTTCATCTCCTGGCTTCGGAACCTAAATTCCAGGTTTTTCTGGTGTACGGTGTGTTTGGAATCGTAGATCAGCTGATATCCGTAGCGGCTAATTTCACCGCTTCGTATTCCTTCTTTCACGGTGTTGTATGTTGCGGTAATGTTTTCAGCCCGTTGAATCAGCCTGTAAAAATAGTAGGCGTACATTGCCTCCTGGTTGTCAATGGTGGGAAGTCCGAACGCAAGCCTCAGATCATAGGGAATAAAAGAGGGTGCCAGGGAGGAACGGGGCCAGAAATCTTCATTGAATCCCAGGATGACCACATTGGAAAAATCAAGGCATCGGGTTTCAAGGATTCCCATAACCTGCAATCCTTTGAGAGGTTCTCCTTCAAAGGATACGGAAACCTGACGCAGGTACTGATGCAGCAACCGGAAAAAAACCGGAATGCTGATTTCAAGATTCCCGGAAGATTCCACCTCCGACAAGGTAGTTTCCAGTTTTTCAAAGGCCTGATAAATACCGACAATCAGCTCAGGAAGAACTTTGTTATCAGGTCGTTGTCCCTTCACATGGAAATACAATGTTTTTAAGACGTCTCTGAAATAGGCTCCGTATTCCGAAACTTTCCGTGGGATGCTGAAGATTCGTTTATGCAGTGGGGAAAAATACAGATCCTCCGGGTTTAGATAAATTTTATTTTGTATCCTGGCCGTTTCCTGGAATTCGCGAATTTTCTGTGTTTCAATCTCACCCAGTAACTGATGGTTGAGAATATCAAATACCAGCCGGTGGTAAAAGCCGGTTTCCGGAGCATTTTCTCTGCCTGAGTTGTTCATCAGGTTACCCAGGAGGGATACCAACCCATACACTGAGGCGTTTCTTACCGGATACCCCATGGTCACATTGACCGATGCAACCGATTCAGGAATTGCACCCAGAACAGGAAAAAGCAGGGATTCATCTGCCAATACCAGGGCTGTATGATCAAACGACTGATCTGAGTTTTCTAGTATCTGAGGGAGGATCTGTGCCTGTCCGTTTAGGGAAGCCACGGAAAAAAACTGAATTTTCTTTTCGGTATTGAATCCCTCTTTCCAGGGAGAAAAATCTTCCGGGGGTTGATAGGCTGCAAGGTTTTGGCGGATGAAAAAACCAGCTTCGTTTTTAGGATCCTTCCGGTATACTTCGTCGTAATCCCAGAGGAAAACTCCTTTTCCTGCATTTTTCAGATAGGTCAGCACCTCTTTTTCGCAGGCATTAAGCGCATTCAGTCCAATGATATAATACCGGTTAAAAGCCAGGGGAATTCCTTCTCCGGAGCGGATTTTCTCTGCCACCTGACGAAAGATCATGCCCTCATCGGCGATCTGTTCCTGAACCAGTCTTTCTCGGAAGTCGTGGTATACCGGTCCCAGGATACGCCATATCCGGAGAAATTCCTCCTGGTTTTTAAAGGTTTCCCATTTGCCCAGGCTACCCCAAAATCGCAATAAAACCTCCTTTTGTGCTTCTTCCAGAAAATCAAACCGGGAGCTTGCTTCTTTCAGGTCTGCAATATTCTGAAACAGAGAAATTGCCTCTACCAGGTATTTATCTATATCTTCAAAATCGGATAGTAATACTTCTCCCCAGAAATAGAATGAGTCAAAGTTTTCTTTTGTGCCGGAGTGTTTCCTAAAAACCTCATACAGAATGGCAATGAGTTTTAATCTTTCGGCCCGTTGTAGGGTTGAAAAGCCGGTAATAAATTCATTGATCGTGGTATGCTTTGGGCCGATAAGCGGTTGGACCAAAAGCCTCTGAAGATAAGCGGTAAAGAATACCGAAGAACGCCGGTTGGGAAAGATCAAACAGACATCGTCCATGCCGGAAGAATGATGTTTGAAAACATAGCGGGCTACGGTTTCCAGGAATTTTTCCATGCCATGCAAATTTGCTCCCGAAGATAACAAAACAGGAATGATTACAACAGTTCAGGAAGAGAAAGATTTTTTGTAATTTTAAGGTTTTATGAAATGCTGCATCATGAAAAGGTGCCTTGAATTCAATGGATTCAACCTTGGGCAGGTAAGGAATACCAATTCGTTAAAGCAAAACAAATACCGAGAAATATGAAACAGGCATGGTTGTTATTCACCCCCAGGATGATGATAAACCCTAATGGCGATGACTATCGGGACGGGATGCGTTTCCTGGGTTATGGAGATTGAACATGCAATGATTACACGATATGCCAGATATACAAAATCTTAAGTTAATTTTATTCCCATGAAAAAATTTTATGAGATGAAAATCCTTCTTCCCCTTATTCTTTTCTTAGTACTTCCTGTTCTGGCGGTTTCTCAGGATCGTTTAACGGGATTACCCTTTGCTACGCGTTCGGAAGTTATTTCACAGCATGGCATGGCCTGTACGAGTCAGCCGCTGGCCACGCAGGCGGCTTTGAAGACACTTCAGGAGGGCGGAAATGCTATGGATGCTGCCATCTCAGCCAATGCTGTGCTGGGACTTGTGGAACCTACCGGCAACGGCATAGGGGGAGATTTGTTTGCCATCATCTGGGATGCCAAAACCCGGAAGCTTTACGGGCTGAATGCCAGCGGACGCTCTCCATACGATTTGACACTCGATTATTTTAAGGAACAGGGATACACAAAAATTCCCGCACTGGGTCCTTTACCGGTGTCGGTGCCGGGTTGCGTTGACGGATGGTTTGAGATTCATAACCGATTTGGAAATCTGCCCATGGAGCAAATTCTGGCTCCCGCTATATCGTATGCTGAAAATGGATTTCCGGTCACGGAATTGATTGCCTACTACTGGCAAACCGGAGCACGAAGTCTTCAACAATTTTCCGGGTTTAAGGAGATTTTTATGCCGGGAGGAAAAACTCCTTCCAAAGGGGAGATTTTTAAAAATCCCTGGTTGGCCAACACTTTACGCACAATTGCTGAAGAAGGAAGAGATGTTTTTTATAAAGGGGAGATTGCGGAAAAGATCGTGGCCTATATGCAGGAAAACGGTGGATTTTTAACCATGAAAGATATGCAGAACCATACCTCGGAATGGGTAGATCCACTGTCGACCCATTACCGGGGATACGATGTCTGGGAACTTCCTCCCAATGGCCAGGGAACGGCTGTTCTGCAGATGCTGAACATTCTGGAGAATTACGATCTTCAACGCATGGGCTTTGGTTCGCCGGAATACATGCATCTTTTTATTGAAGCAAAAAAACTGGCTTTTGAAGACCGGGCAAAATATTATGCCGACCCTGCTTTTAATGATCTTCCCCTTGAGGAGCTGATCTCCAAAGAATATGCAAAACAACGGGCTGCTCTTATTGATGAGGAGAAGGCGGCCCGAAGTTATCCGGCCGGCGACCTGGAACAGGGAAACACTATTTACCTGACGACAAGCGACAAGGAGGGGAATATGGTTTCTCTAATCCAGAGCAACTACCGCGGTTTGGGCTCCGGGATGACACCCGGCAAACTGGGATTTATTCTTCAGGACCGGGGGGAGCTGTTTTCTCTTGAAGAGGGGCATATGAACGTCTATGAACCCCACAAAAGACCTTTTCATACCATTATTCCGGCTTTTATTACCAAAGATGGAAAACCCTGGATCAGCTTTGGGGTAATGGGAGGAGCCATGCAACCCCAGGGACATGTCCAGGTGATCTGTAACCTGATCGACTTCGGAATGAACCTTCAGGAAGCAGGAGATGCCCCGAGAATACGACACAGCGGATCAAGCCAGCCTACAGGTGAAGCGATGAACGACGGAGGAGTGGTGTACCTGGAAAGTGGCTTTTCGTACCATACCATTCGTGAACTAATGAAAAAAGGACATACGATTCAGTTTTCAAACGGTGGATTCGGAGGATATCAGGCCATTATGTGGGATGAGAAGAACAACGTTTATTATGGGGCTTCCGAATCCCGGAAAGACGGCCAGGCAGCCGGATATTAGTTGTTGAGTTCCAACAACAGAACGTAACCACGAAACTTCGGGGCCGTATACTTCAAGTTCCGCTGCTAGCAGAAAGACCCGTATACCGAAAACTTTCGGGAATGGGGTGTCAGTCCTGTAGCGTTAGCGTCTCAGGAAGAGTCTCCCTCTGTTCCCGATTCATCGGGAGCAGGGCGGGCTACTCGATTGTGCGGTGTTATTGATTTCCATGCTTTGTTTCTCAATTAATATCAAGCCTTGTCTTTGCCAAAAGCCAATTATATTTCCCCATCTAACAATCAATTTTTGTCCTTGCTTTGTTTTCCAATCTTTCTCACTATCCAAATGACATTTTCATCCGAGCCCTTTCCTATCATAATGGCAATATCTACATTCTAATGGTTGTAATCCTGTCCCAAACAATTTTATATTATTTGCTGTCTTGTTTTAAGTCGGTTTTAACCTGAGCTATTCATAAATTTTAAACAGATGAAAAGAGTGTTGTAAGTGCAACATCGGCAAAAAACCTTTCGGCCGTAAAAGCTCACACACGAAAGGAATTTTCAATATCACAATGTATCAAATTGCATGTTTGCTCCGACTTTAAATCTTCTTTCCGATAGAAAACATATAACCATAATATGATTTATATTTATCATAAAATACAAATTTTCTCAGAATAACCAGCAGCGATGTTAAAAAATTCCATGGGGTGAAAGTCCCTTATGGGCGGAGGTAACGCTTCGAACCCTTAGCAAGCCGCAAGGTAGTTTCCCGTGAGGGATGCACTGAAGAGCCTTTCCCGGCACAACCGGGAAAGCAACCCGGCAAACTCCGGTACTGACAGCCTGTCCCGTGTAACGGGAAACAGAAACGGTATAAGAGGCTGTAAAGTGAGGATTAACAAGCACAACATTGTAAAGTCCAAAAAGGTAGAATTCGCTTTACCGTATATACCGCAGGAATCGGAGGAAGGATTATGTTCTTATCCCGCCAATACGGGACAGGCTCTGGGGAGATCTTCCTGTTCACGTGATGAACCGGGAGAAGTCAGCAGAAGCCATATTCCATGAAGGAAACGAGCCGTGAGATCCACGGAGGACTCACAATTCAGGGAAGGGCTGAACATCAAACAGCGGTTATGCCAAGCGGATCAGGTAAAGCTTGAAGCCACTGGCAAATGCCGCAGAGAAACGGAAGATGTATGCAAACAATTGACAAGGTACTATCAGCAAGGAATCTCACGGAAGCCTGCACCGAAGTTGTGAAAAACAGGGGGCAGGAGGAATAGACCATATGAGCGTTGGTCAGCTAAAATCCTATTTTGATTGAAACAGGGGAGAACTATGCGAACCCATTCGTGAAGGGAAATACATTCTTTAGCCCATACGGGGCAAGGAGATACCCAAGTAAAAACGGTAAGACACGCCTGCCAGGTATTCCTACGGTAGTAGATAGAATGCTACAACAGGCAGTTGTAGGACGTATTATTAATCAATAACGCTGTCCGATGAGAATAAGTTCCTCGGGTATTAGGTTATATGCAATTTCTGCAAAAAGACCGCAATTAAGCCTTATCCAACCATAATGGATTCTATTTTCTGATTCAAGATAATAAGCCCAGTAGACATCATCATTCTTTAAACCTGAAATTTCGTTTCGAAATGTATCTATATTATTAGTATTAATCTTATAATCACCTGATCGTATGGACCAAGTCTGAAAACTATAAGGATCGAATACTGTATCACCAGGTTGCCACATTCTTTGTGATTCCCAATCTATACAATTACTCATGCCACATTTTATTTCATTATAATACTTGAAAAACATACTATGTTTGCTTTCCAGGGTGTAGTCATAGTCTGTCGTGTCAAATATCCATGATAATTCCATTGAAAAATCATCCCTATAGTCCCCGTTAAAATTATAGGTCAGAGTAGTATCAGTAAAGTACAAATCTTCAAGAGAGAATTCTTGAAGATAGATTGAGGATGTTTCTTCTATTCGTTCATCTTCCGAGCAACCTGAAATAATGATCAGAGCGAACAAAATAATTATATGAAATAGTCTTCTCATTATTAGGTATTTATGAGATTCAAAAGTATTTTTATTTCTTCATGTTGGACTTTAACAATTCAGTTGGTTGACTATTTAAATGTGCTACAACGTTTATATGTAGAACAAAGTTATCTAATAATTCATTATTTGGTTTTTTTTGTGTAAATTTTTTATCTTATTCAACTGCAACATTACTATCTTCAAACATTAATGTACCAACCCAAATATCTCTGCTTTTTTGCCTTATATTAAGCATTTTACGGTCTCTTAAACCTTGAAAATGCGAAAGTACTTTGTAATTCCCAGTCTCAATTTTATGATAGTCAACAGAGAAACTATAAGTAACTTTTTCATTTTTTGGAAGTATAGAAAAACTGCCCATATCTACATTATAGTAGTCAGGGTTGTTCCCTGTCCAGATTTTTATTGCCGGAGAGCCAACAAAGATAGGATAGCCGCTTGTATATGTAAGAAAATCCTGTTCACCCATTTTCAAGGGGTCAAGAATAAAGTAATCCACTTCATCGTTATTCTTTATCGTTATCTCCCAATTTACAGTAGAGCGATGCTCGCAAAAATGGCTTACTGAAATATGCTGAAACCAACAACTCAATCCCATTCTCAACTTATTTCGACTACTCAACAAATTTAGTATGCGTTCGTCGTTTAGCAAGTTTTCTGATTCAATTGTACTCCTTATCTCAATAATGTCATTTCCGAGAAATAATCCATCACAAATGTAATAGGGATAATCAGGAATAGCAGATGAAACACTTGAGACTATTTTCCCTTGATAAATTGTATCGCCATAAATCATTACCGAAAAGTCTGACAAGGATTTTTCGTCTAATTCACTCTTTAAATGAAACAGATGTGAAGAAGCATCGTAATACAACAAATCGTTTTCAGTTATTACCGTGCCACTTAAAAACTCCAACTTAAATGCAGGTTCTTTAAACTCTATATCAGGGTCCTTTTCACAGGAAGGGAAGAGTATAAATATGATTGTTCCAATGGCAAAAATGACAATAAAATTTCTCATGGTAGATTTTTCTTCTCAATGGATGTGTTTATTGCACTCAAGGTTGCGTATTCCGGTAGTGATTTTTATCAATGCCTTTCTGTTTTTGTTGCCGATTTCGAAGCACTGGCCTGTCAAGTTACACAAAATTTTATTAGATACAGAAACGCTGATGTTTACATAGTATCAGAAAGTTGACCCATGTAAATTTACTCCTATGCTCTTTCCTATTGTTTGATGAACCGCCCAGTAGGTGGCCCGTATCCTGGGTGGTGTGAGAGGCGCTCCGGTGGGCTTGTTAGCTCACCGGCCGTCTACTCGATTGGGCACTGGCATTTTTTTTAATCTGTCTGCATTAATTGTCCACTTTTAATTGTCTCTAATAATTGATTCATGAATCTAGAAGCTGGTGCTCCATCAATTATATCATGGTCAAAGGAAACTGTTAAACATAAATGTTCTCTTGATACAAATTGATTATCCAATTCAACGACTTTTTTTTCTATGCTCCCAATGGTAATTAAAACTGTCGCTGTCCCATGTGGAATAAACCAAAATGGTTCTTTGCTATACATTCCAACCGCAGTTACTGAAATCTTTCCGTACTTCTTTGCCATGTGGATATTCTTATCCGCAATCCGAATAAAAGATTTTAGAAAAGAACCCGGTATTAAACTAATCCATGTTTGACCTGAAAGTCCACCAAGTTTGTCAGTTTGTTGGCTTTTTGCTTCTCTTATTTCTTTGTGTATTTGAAGATAAGTCTTATCCTGCGCTTGCTTAATTCCGATTGGTTCAGGCACTCTCTCCCCTGCTATTTCACGTTCAATTAAAACGCTTATTGTAATATCATCAAGCAATATTAGTTTTTTGCCTTTGATAAATGAGTTAAATTGAGGATAATCTTTAATAACATTTGAAAGACATGTCACAATGTAGGCTGTCAACGAAAGTTTTTCTCCTGTTTTTTCAAAATACTTTTTAATCCAGTCCCTTGGTTTTGTAATATCTACTTCGGTAAAACAATGTATTGTATTTTTATCTTTTGTCACAGAGGCAGAAGCAATAACAGCCCTTCGATTAAAGCTTAAAGGTGAACTTTTATATCCTTTTTCCTTTGTCATACTTCAATTGTTTGATCCATCGTGGTGTAGCTTCTTATGCTTCCGACTAAAGGTAAGCTAAATTTTTGAATAGCAGTATATTATATTTTTTAGTCCATTTATAAAAATATCTCATTTATCTCATCATTTTTACTGTTCGTTTTTAAACTCATTCGATGTTTAACCGGAAGGGTGATTGTGCCCAACGGTTTCAGTAGGCCTTAATGGGCTTCAGCCCATTATAGCGGGTTTTTTGCGCTACCTGACGAAGCTTTCGGCGTAGGCAGGCCAACCACTAATACTGCCTTCACGTTTCATGTATAAAGTTAAATTATCTTTTTAAATTACTATCACGGTTGAAGAAACGAGGGTATGTTCCACTGCTGGAACTTTACAATCAGATTAAACCCGTTAAATGGGATGGAAAATTGTCCCTTGGGTATTCCTGACGACTTGGCGAACCGCCGTGTACAGCCTGTTCCGCTGTAAGCAGAAGAACCCGTATCCCGATGTATATCGGGAGTGGTGTGCCTGTCCCGTAGCGTTAGCGTATCGGGAAGAGCCTCTCCCTGT
>CAYPAW010000057.1:0-13819 GCA_964408795.1 uncultured Mariniphaga sp. | reverse complement strand
GACATTCAGGATCCGGCATTTGCCGGAGAACTGAATGTCGAAAGTGGAACTAATCCCGCTGAATGTAATGAAGCGGGGAAAAGTGAAAAATGAAAAATGAGGAAAAGTGGAAAGGTGAAAAAGTGGAACGGTGGAATGGTGGAACGGTGGAATGGTGAATTAAAAGATTAATGGATCAATAGATCAGAAGGATCAGAAGGGTACTTGATACTTGATTCGCAATATATTACACTGAGGAACACGGTGATCCACTGTGTTTCACAGAGTTAATAATAGGACCAAAAGGATGGTTCACTTGTCATGGTTGTCCACTCGTTGCTCTCGCCTTGGATACCGGATATTAGTAATTTTCAGAATTCGCTTCGCAAGCTTACAAATTCCGCTGGTGGATTCAGTGAAACATGGCATTCAGAATCCGGCATATTTAGGAGCACTGAATGACACTGGTTGAACTAATCCCGATTTATCGGGGACTCCTGTCTGCCGCCAGGCAGGAATCCCGCTTCATTTCACCGGACCGGAATATAGAAACTGAACTTCAACATAAAATAAATGGACTGTACAGAAAACTCATTTATGCTTCTCGAATAATCCGAAAGGTGCGTATGAAAAAATCTCTTTTCATTGAACAGATTTGTGACAGATAACTCAAGCGTTGAATTTTTAAAGGAATATCTATTCATCAGATCAACAAAAAAAAAGAGTTTCCTGCTTTCGTCCACATGATAGGCATCCAGTAAAATACCGGAATACAATCCTGATAACCAGTCAATCTTCATTTCCAGTTCACCATGTAATAACGAGGATTCACTATTCGGATAAACTTCCTCTTCGATCTTTAGAGAATTGGTAGCGTAATCCACACCAAGATTTACATTCAAAGGTCCCTTAAATACCGTATTCCACCAGAATTGATACCCGTTGGAAAAAGCAGTAAACAATTGGGGCTTATCTGTATAAATTTGATTTTCTGATTCAATCAGGGAAAAATTAAAGGCACTACTGAACCTGGATCGGAGGCATTTCACAAATTTCTCAAACTGCAGATTCATAAAGAGCGAATTCAAGTCTTCCGTTTGTACCAGGCGGCTGACTCTTTTCTCATGCTCAATTTGGATGATCGATCCCACACCCGGCTTTTGATGATTCCCCAAAACACTCCCGTTGAAAATGATATGATGAAACAGATTCGTATATACATAATGCAACAATACATTTTGATTTCTGGTTAGAAAGAAATCACAACCTTCCTGATAATGCCTGGGAGTTTTAAGCAAGATTCCATGGGTATATTTTTCGACCGGCAAAAGGGAATGATCCAAAGAATAAGCAATCAACAGATTATGTAGCGGTCTTCTCATCGACAGGGCAAATGATGGTTCAACAAAAAGGATTTTTTCCTTCCTGAATACCCTTCCGGATTCTGCCAGATCAGCTAATAACAGAACAGGTTTTAACTCAACGGACATTTCTATATTTTTATGTGAAAACCGATACTTTGAGCCCAGAAACAGCTTTTGTGTTTTTAATTTGGTATCGGAAACCCCTTCATTATAAGGATTAGGTAAATTCACATCGTTCAGTATGTTATTCATATTCTGAACCTCCCTATTCACTCCTGCATAAAAACGGACAAAATGTTTTAAGGCATTATATTTTTGCATATAACTCGTCTCCAGTGAAAAAAGTCGAGTACCTGCTTTTGTTGCCTGGAAGGTTCGGTTTTGTTGTGGATCCTGCATCAAGGAATCTGATAAATCCGAAACGAGATTTACCTTTTGCGGGTAATGGCCGTTGAAGAAATGGGTGTGAATCATAAACGCACCCCGGGTTTTTATCGCTTTGGTGTACTCTGACGATACAAACATCTCAAAGGATTCCTCGTCATACAAACCAGAAACAGATCTGGAAATACTGTCAGAAACCAAAAGTTCAGTATAGGAATTCGTAGCAAAATTCTTGCGAAGGGTAAGCGTAGTTTGAAAATTCGATTCAGGAACAGGATCGCTTCGATAGGTAACCATAAATTTCCCAACTTTATCATTTCTAATTCTGTCTTGTGTTAATTGATAAGGATAAGGATCTGTCCCGATAAGATACTCATTAAACAGCGAATGGTTAAAATACCTGTTTTCAGAAAATCCCTGAATATTTCCCTGTAGGGATGCATTGTTTTTTAATCTGTAATTGAAATGATAGTTGCCCAGATACAATTGATTAAAATCCTCTAATCCATTTAGATCAAATGGGTTCATAATTTCATTGGAAAAAACCGGTGATCGCTGAAGAATTCCGGGATTTGTATTTTCTTCATAATCCAACCTTTTAATTCCAATTTTCTGAACCGTATTTCCTGTATTGTTATGATTTAACAACAAAATATTTCCGGAACGGTTGCGTAATGAATAAATGTTCGCCTGTAAATGAATTTTTGAATGGGTTCCAACCCATGGTTGCAATCGTAAAAAAAAACCGGAAAGATTCTTTTTAAATTTCAGATTGATGATGCTTTCCGTTTCTTCATCAAAGTTTTTTAATACCAGGTTCTCGGTATAATTTTCAATGACCTGAATGGTATCGATCAATTCTGCTCCAATGTTATGGATAGGGATCCGTGTATTTTCCTCAAAGAGATTCATATTGTTGATCAGAACCTGGCGTATCTTTTTTCCCTTAAAAAAGATATCTCCTTCTTCGCTGACTATAAATCCCGGTAATTTTTCCAGGACGTCCCTGACATTGACATCCCCCGGATCAATATACGATCCGACATCATATTCTGTAGTGTCTTCACGTATAGCATAAGGCAAGCGGTTGGCCCGAATGGTAATCTCACTGATCCGGAAAGAATAATCAGATAATAGTATATGCTGTGTTTTGTTTGAAAACTCCGATTTACGGAGGATTAAAAATTTTGTTTTTTTTCCCAATAAAGAAACTTTCACATGTATAATGGAAACCAACGGATCTAAATCCATTTTAAAAAAACCTTTTGAATCAGTAACAGCGAAGTATTGTACACTATCCCCTTTTGAAGGCCAAGAGGAAACAATAATATCTGCCCTCTCCAAAGGAGTTTCTTTCGTATCAAAAACAAAACCCTGAAGAATATTTTCAGTTTGTGATTGTAAAATCCATACCTGAAAAACCAAGACATTCAGAACAAGCAACTTTTTTACATTCATTTATAAAGATCATTCTGCTTTAGGTTATTGGGGTGGGAACGCACAGATCGTAACTACCTTTTCGTTTTTTCAATGCTGAAAACCTGACTGCTAATATCTACATCATCGTAGTTACCGGTACTTGTTAAAAAATCTTTCAATTCCTCTGCCTTCTGATACTGAAGATCAAAAAAATCTTCAAAATCAATACTTTTCCCTTTTTTAACAGGTTGGATCAAATCCAATTCTTTTGGGGACAGCTGAAAAGAAAGAGCGGTTATGGTAAAGCTTACCTCTTTTTCTGTATCGTTTATTTCCATAATAATACCCGGTAATCCACCCAACTTCCATGGACCAATACGAAGGGGTACATCAGGAAAATACCAGGCATTGTAGTCACGCCCTCTGAAATGTCCCGTGGCTTTTCTGCATTCCAAATCTGCGATTTGCTTCCGACCGGATAAAAGTTCCCATTTTATTTGGGGTATGGAATCGTACACCCTGAAGTGTTTGGTCAGAATTGATTCACTTGAGATCATTTCATTTTGCACATAGTTTTTATAAACAGAATGCTTCTCTTTTCCGGATAAATTCATAAAAACACTCAATCCATCGCTGGTTTCCTGAATCTCTGTTTCTGAATTTTCATAATAAAAAGTCTCATTCTGATTAAACAACAACACACTACTGAATCTCCTTGAACCCAAATCTGAATTTTTATCGAGCTTTAATTCAACGATGTACTCCGCTTTTCCTGAGTATATTTCCTGGCTGGCTGAAAAATTACAATTCGCCAGCAGAATCATCATGATGAACCAATATTTTTTCATTGTGGGTTTTTTCGTGGTTTTACCTGGAAGAGATAAAGACAGAGGAAAGCAATGCTCTCCTCTGATCATTCATTCAAACACGTTTTATCATTTCTTTCGCCTTTTGTATGGTATCCATTATGATTGCCAAAGCTTCCGTGCAATCATCCGCTACGACTGTAAAGGTTAATTTAATATAGGTATTGTTGAATCCGATACTGACTTCTGCTGTCATTTCACATTGCTGTCCGTCAATATGAATGATCTCAATTGAAATGTTTTCAACAATAACCTGATCCTCATTTTGACAAACTTCATGATCAAAAGAAGCAGAATATTCCCTTATTGGAAAACTGTATGAAAAAGATACAACCAATAGGATGAGTACTGTTGTAATAAATGATTTCATGATTTTAAGGTTTTATCTATAGCATTATCTTCTTTTGCATTCTTTTGCAAGTGCCAATTTGCAAAAGTCGCTCCCGGATGGTAGCTTTGTGTGGGCAGTCTACAAAACTGCCTGCCTCTCCGGGCCTGGAACTAATAATACACAGAGACTCATCCCCGGAGAGGCTTACCCAATAAAGTTGTTTTTAGTTTGAAGGTTTCTTAGTTTCATTACGGAAGAATAAATTTACCTGATAAGATAGAATGTAAAGTGAATGAACATTTTATACTGTTTGGTAAGGTAAGGTACAACATAAAAATTAATTAAAGAAATCAAAATGATTCTCCACGTTCCCGGGAGATTACCTAAAACACTACCAAATAAAGGATCACCATTGTAAGTCATTCATTATATGTTTGATAGCATAGAAAAAAACCGCCGGAACGGGGTTACCTTTTCCCTTTTTATGGAATATATATAATTGTATCTGTCTTCATTTCACAGATAATTAAGGGGAATAGTACAGCAAAGCCGGAATTGGCTTCCATGGTCTTCAGGGGATGTTCCCCTTCAAAGTATAAACCTGAACCTTCCCCCAAATACGGGTATTACAGGAAAATTGATATCCAGGTAACCAAACCATCCCGGTTTATAATCCGGTTTTGAATACCGTTCTTTGAAGAGTTGAAAAGCGACTCCCACTTCAGGCTGAAAGATAATATTTCCCGTCAGGAAAAGATCGTACGATAGCGAATTATCAAAATAGAGGTATTTCCACACCGCAGCCCTGTTTTCATCTTTGAGAAATGTGAATCCGGTATTCACCGCCCATTTTCTTGCCCTGTATTTTTCTGATTCTTTCCCAAAATAAATACTGACATCCGAACCGATGGTGTAGGTTCCCCAAAAACCGAATTCCCGTTGAAAGGCATTTCCCAGTTTAACATTCAACACGACATTTCTATCCACGGAAAATCCGATGCCGGCATGAAACAGATCGGGAATGGAAGCGCCGGAAGTGAGGATCACCTTCGTATCCTGTCCGTACGCTATAGGCAGCTCCAAAAGCATCGGAAGGATCAAAATCCATTTTTTGAGGCACCTGCAGACACGTTTCCCTGGATAATTCCTGTTTTTCTGATATCGGAGTCTCATACATAAATAAGGTAAAGGATACGATGATTGTCTCAACCCAATGCATAATCCACAGCAGCGCGGGCATGAATCTCTGTGGTATTGAAAAGCGGAAGGGTGGTATCTTTCCGATTGATCAGAAGGGGTATTTCGGTACATCCGAGGATGATTCCTTCTGCCCCTTTCAATGCCAGATCGTCCATAATTTCCAGAAACCGTTTTTTTGTTTCCGGAAGAAACTTCTCATTGAGCAATTCATGGAAGATCGCATCATGGATATAGTCGCGGTTTTTTTTATCCGGCACCAACGAAACAATTCCCTGTTCCTGAAGTTTTTCATGGTAAAAATCCATTTCCATGGTATAGCGGGTTCCCAGCAACCCCACTTTTTTCAGGCCTTTTTTACGCACTTCGATAGCCGTCACCTCCCCGATATGGATCAGGGGCAATCCGGTTTCCTCGCGGACCTGTTGGGCAAACCGGTGCATGGTATTGGCGCAAAGCAGGATGCATTCAGCCCCGGCCTGTTTCACAGCCCGGGCTGCCGGCTGAATCACCGGCCAGGCATCCTCCAGGGTGCCCTGACTGATGACTGCATCAACCTCCCCATAGTTCACCGAATAAAGAACCATCCGCGCAGCATGCAAGCCTCCCAGCCGTTCATTCATATACTGGTTTATGATCCGGTAGTAATCCACCGTGGAGATCCAACTAGTCCCTCCCACCAAACCGATTGTTTTCATCTCATTAAAAGTGTTAAATTTTATAAGGTATCTCGTCCCGATAGCCATCGGGATAACGCGCATTCCCCGTCCCGATAGCCATCAGGATTGAGGTTTACAATCATCCTGAGCGTAAATACTAACCCTGCTCGTTTATGTTTTTTAGTATGGTTAATGGGTTAAATGTACAAATCGAACGGCGAATTATCCGTTTACGGAAAGAAAAAAACCGCTTCCATGGATGTTTTTGATTTCTATCGAAGGATCTTCGGAGAGGTATTTTCTCAGACGGGTGATAAATACATCCATGCTTCGGGCTGTGAAGTAATCCTCTGTTCCCCAGATTTTGTTCAATGCGAGCTCCCTGGGAAGAAGCTTATTCCGGTGTTCGCATAACAATTTCAGGAGATCGGCCTCCTTGGGGGATAATTTTCGTATCTCCTTCTTGAAGGTTATCTGACGAAGGGTGGAATCAAACCGGTAGGCTCCAACCTGAAAAATCCGGGATTCAGGGTTTTCATTGTCGCCCTGCCTTTTGATCACTGCTTCTATCTTGCATAAAAGCACGTCGGTATCAAACGGTTTGGTAATGTAGTCGTCGGCTCCGATGCGGTACCCCCGGAGAATATCCTCTTTCAAGGTTTTGGCCGTAAGAAAAATCAAAGGAACACTACCGTCTGATTTCCGTATTTCCGCAGCCAGGGTAAATCCATCCACATTGGGAAGCATAACATCAAGAATGCACAGGGTATAAACCCCGTTCCTGAAATGTTTCAGAGCATATTTGCCGTCATCTACCCAGGTAACCCGGTAGTTGTTGATCTCGAGGTACGATTTCAGCACCGCCCCGAAACTCAGGTCATCTTCCACCAGAAAAATATGGGATTGATCGGGCATAATCTATCTGTTTTCCCGTATATAGGGTAAAAATACACAAAATATACTTCCTTTTCCGGGTTCACTCTGGACGCTAATATTCCCCTGGTTGGCTTCCACCACGGCTTTCACATAACTCAGGCCCAATCCGAACCCTTTCACATTGTGAATATTGCCTCCTGAAAGCCGGTAGAATTTTTCAAAAATCTTCCCCTGAACGGCTTTGGTCATTCCCATTCCTTGATCCCTGACACATAGGGTAACTCCTTTTGCTGACTCTTTGGTCGTTAGGGTAATTTCTGGAGGGTCCACGGAATATTTAATGGCATTGTCCAACAGATTATAAATGATGTTGGCGCCATGGGTTTTATCGGTCATCACCACCGAATGGGATGCCTCCAGAAAGGTTTGTATCTTCCCGGAACGTTTTTCGACCTGCAGGGAAATTCCCTCTATAACCCGGTTAATCAAGGCATGCAGATCAACAGGTTCCCAAGCAAAATCAAACTCCTTTTTGTCGAGTCGTGCGATGGTCAGAATATCCTCAACCTGCCGGTTCATCCGGGTGTTTTCTTTTTTAATCATGCCGAGAAAATAACGGACTCTCTCAGGATCACCGATCACTTTTTCATTGGTTGCCGAATCGGCAGCCAACGAAATGGTGGCAATGGGTGTTTTAAACTCATGGGTCATGTTGTTGATGAAATCCGATTTCATTTCCGAGATCTTTTTTTGCCTCAGTATGTAATGGATACTTAGAGCAAAGGTAAGCAGGATAATCAGGGAAAAAACAAACGATAGGATAAGCAGCCAGTTGACAGAACGAAAAATAAAGCTTTCCTGCCGGGGAAAATAGACCGAAAGGATAAGGTTCCGGGCAAACAGGTTGCTCGGATAAAGGGATGCCTGAAACGGGGAATGAACCAAGAGGAGAGAATCGGCCGATTCCGATTGTTCCACGGGAATGGAATCACGCAACACCCCAAATTCATACGCAATGGGAATCTGCTGTTCTGCAAGCGCCTTTTTCAGCGTTTCATTGATTCGTTGAGGGTCTGCCTCAAAGGCATCCCAGGAAACCACTTCAGTCACCACCCGGGAGGCAATGTTTTTCAGCTTTTTTGTTTTGACTTTGATGCTTTTTGAAAAATCGGGAGCTACCTCAAAGAGCGTATCCAGATCTGTCTCCAGTGAATCGATCCGTTCCACACTGAGGGTGATCAATGAATCCACATCACCCTGAAGGGTATCCCGGAACCATATCAGATCCCCGACGGTATCCGGGGGGTTGTGAAGAACAAGCAAATTGCTGTCGTCAGCAAATACGGAATGTACGGATTCATATTCGTATTGTATCATTCCGTTCTCCGAACTGTCTGTATTCATGCTGAACCCGATGGTTGTTTTCCGGTTGCCGGGACGGGTTTGCCGGATGATGGTCACAGGGTTACGTTTAAGCGAGTCGGGAAACCCTGAAAAAACGCGTGCTCCGGAAGCTGGGTGCGGGCTCCTGCCGGCCGATTCGCTAAACATCAGCTCATTCACCACTCCCATGTTGTGCATCCGGTCCAACTGTTCCACCGTGGTGATCAATGCCCGGGTAACTCCCCGCTCAAACAGTTCGTTTTTAACCTTCAGGGCATTGCGCATCCAGATCAACTGTACCCCAATGATCCCAAGGAGTGAAATGCTCATGAGTATGACCAGCCCGATGAACCTTTTTCTATTCATAACATGCCAAATATACGCAATTGAAAAACCTGAACTGCACCTTTAACTTTTCCTTAACAGATTTTAACCCGGCTTTAACGGGTTGATAAACCGCACATAAACTATATTTGTCTGGAAACATAAAAAAACGAATGTCATGAAGAAAAAAGAAGGATTAACCGGATTGTGGATTGTTATGGCACTGTTGCTCCAGACCGGTCTGGCTGGTGCGCAGGAAAAAGAGGCTGAATCAAAAAAACACATTCAGCTGATCATGGAAACCGATGGGAAAATAACCGAACTCGATACGGTCATAGAGGGAGATAGACTATTTGTCTGGCACGGGGATACCATCGGGAAAGACCGGAAATGGATCACCGTGGAAAGCAGGCAGGTCGATTCGGATTCCCTGCTCAAAGAGGGGAAGAAGTTTCTCTTTATCAGCGAAGACGATGAAACCGTGATCCCGGAAGGTCCATTGAATGTGAAAGCCCTGGCTGCTCCCCGAGAGATCAGCGTAATGCGTACAAAAGCCGGTGGCAACGTCATTGACCTGAGCGATCCGGGAATTATCTCCTACAAAAAGAAAAAAATACGCGACGGACGGGAGAAAATTACCATCGTGCGGAAAGAACCAACCGGGGAAGAACCCGAAATGAATGTGCTGATTCATGCGATAAAAACCCCGTCAGACATCCGGGAATTTCACCCCGAAAGAAACAACCATGTCCGGATCATGACAAAAAAAGCCCATGAAGAGAACCCAGAGACCGAAACAGAGGTATATGAATTCCTGGATGAAGAAGGAAACCGGGTAAAAATCCGGAAAATCATCAAAAACAAGGAAAGCTCCATACAGGTAGAAGAAACAGAGAAAAAAAAGAGCAATGACGAGCGATGAGATCGGTTGTTAATGACACCCCGCATTTCAGAGTGTAGCAAATGACATGAAGCGGGAAAGGTTCCCGATAAGAAATCGGGACTCTGCTTCGCTTCGTGTCAGTTGTGACTGTTGACGGTTATCGGTTGTCGGTTATCAGTTCCTGATAAGAAATCGGGAACAGTCCCTGGCCTGGCTCTTGGTTCTTGATTCTTTCCCTTTTCCACCTTATCACCTTTCCTGGTTCCTGGCTCTTGGTTCCTGGTTCTTTCCCTTTCACTTTTCCACTTTTCCACCCTATCACCTTTCCTGGTTCCTGGCTCTTGGTTCCTGGTTCTTTCCTTTCTTTCCCAAAAAAATCCTAATTTTATGCAGAAATAATGAACAGAGAATAGATCCAATGAGGCCTTATGCTTTTATTTTATCATTTGTTTTTATTGTCCTGGCCGGGCATGCACAACCGTACCATCTGAAAATCGTCCTGGACAATCATCCCCATGTTTCCATCGCCCTTGGCAAGGTCCGGGGCGACCGGTTTATCTTCCTCGACAGTCTGAGCAGCCGGGAAGGTCTCCCCGGGGTATCCCTGACCCGGGAATTCACCTACGCATTTCCCCAAGATGCCCATCCGGGCATGTACCGGCTCATTTTGGGACAAACACGGGTTGCGAAACTGATGGGCGAACCTCCGGAACAACTCGATTTGATCTATAACCGGGAAGACATTTTTGTGGAGACCGATTTTAACAACCCGGAGGAGCAACGGATCATCCACCAATCGGAGGAGAACAAAGCCTGGTTTGCCTTTCTAAAGAAGGAAAAAATGTACCGCCAGGGGTTGAACCAACTCCGGCAGCAGATGAACCATCCCCGGAACAGCCCTTCCGATCAAAACCGGAAAAGGGATGCCTACAACCTGGCTATGATGGAACGAGAGACCTTCATTCGTCAATCGGTTGAGGAATACCAACACCTTTTTGCTTCCCGGATCATGCGCATGTACCATGAACCGGTGGTGGATGCGTACCTGTCTGAAGAGGAAGGACACAGATTCTATATCGAGAATTACTTTCGGAACCTGGATTTTACCGATCAAGCACTGATCAACACCTCCATTTACACCGATAAGGTGATCCACTATATCCAGTCGTACGGCCAATACGGGCTCTCCCGGGAACAACAGGAAGAGGAGTTCATCAAAGCCGTGGATGTGGTGTTCTCAGAGGTCCGTGAAAACCCGGCGGTGTATGAATTTATTCTCGATTACATGGTCCGGGGGTTTGAAAATTTACAACTCCACAAAGCCCTGACCCACATTGCCAAAAACTATGGAACCACCCACTGTCTGACCGACGAGAAAACCACCCTGGAACGAAGACTGGATTTCCATCAGATGGTTCCCGGCAGCAGGGTTCCTGACTTCACCCTCCCAGACAGCAACGGAAACCCGGTATCGCTGTCTGCCATCGTGGAAGGACCTACCTTGCTCCTGTTCTGGGCCTCCTGGTGTCCCCATTGCCTGGAGGTGATCCCGGAACTAAAAGAGTGGCTGCACACACCGGAATCCACCAACCTGAAAGTTGTAACTATATCGTTGGATACCATGGCTACCGACTGGTGGAAAGCAGTCTCTGAAACAGGCATCGAAGCATGGGTTAACCTCTCCGACCTGAAAGGGTGGGACGGAGAAGTAACCGAAACCTACAACGTGTACGCTACCCCCACCCTCTTCCTGATCGACGAAAACCTCGCCATCCGAGCCAAACCGTACGGAATCTATGAGCTGAAGGAGGAATTGGAGCGATAAAGATCAATGGGATCAATGGCATACGGTTGCTATGGTTGTCCGCTTCGCGTTGTCATGGTTGTCCACTCGCTTCGCTCGCGTTGTTAGGGGTCTTGATCATTAATAACAACGACAACTCCTCTTCATTTCCCCCTATTCCTGGTTCTATTAATCCAAATATTCGATTTGTAACGAGCAATTCCCCTTGTTGATCGTTTGTTTTGGGGCTGCGCCCCAAGCCCCATTTGTCCTGCCGGACGGGCCTTCATTTTTGTCTCTTAAGAAACACCACTTACTTGTAGCAGTTTATAACCTAATATAGAGGCTTGTTTTTCAATAAATTGTATTCTTCTTTTATTATATGTTTTCAAATAGTTTTCGATAGGCAATGGATTAAATTCTTTTCTATTCTTCACCATTTCATAAAATATAATTGCAAGTTTCCGGGCTGTTGCTTTTGTAGCAACTAATGGACCGTTTTTTGATTTCATTCTACGATAGTATTGCCCAAGCCAATTATCGCTCCGCTGGATTGCAAATGCGGCCATTAAAAATGCCTGTCCCGCTTTATTTTTTCGTTTACTTTTTTTCGATTTTAGCAACTTCCCTCCTGATATTCGATTATTAGGAGCAAGGTTTAACCAGGAGGCAAAGTGCTTTTTAGTTTTCCACTTACTCATATTAATACCGGTTTCGGAAATTATCTCAATAGCTGTTAACTCACTGATACCAAAAACTTTTGTAATATCAATTCCAAGAATATTATAAAGATATTGAGTGCCATTGAAATGAAGACGGTTTTTACTGTAAACCCGGCGTTTAATTTCATGTGCATTGTTAACTACACCCTCCACTTGTCCTATTTTCTGTAAAGTTTTTTCTATTTGATGGTCGCATTCCCCTATTTTTGCTTTGAAAATGAGGTACAATTCATATGCCTGCTTCAATTCAAACAGGTGTTCATCCCGCCAGATTCCTTTTAATGATTTTATGATTTCTTCTTTAGATGCTTTAACTTTTGGATCGACATAATTTATCAAAACTTCGGCATCCAGTTCGCCATTAAGAATAGCATTTATAATGGATTGTCCCGATTTTCCACAGATATCGGTAAGCACATTGTGTAATTTGATATTCATTTGCTCAAAAGCTTTTTGCATATGAAGTATTTGCTGGGAATAGCTTTCAGTCAATGACTTTCTATGTCTCATGTAAGTTCGCAGTTCTCGGGTAATATTGTCAGGTTGAAAACTGGTACTTAATAATCCATAAGAATGTAATTCTTGTATCCATTGACAATCCAGCACATCTGACTTGCGACCAGTTACATTTTTTATATGCCGGGCATTTACAAGAAAAACTTCAATGCCGTATTCTTCAAGAATCAGGTATAATTGAACCCAGTAAATACCCGTAGATTCCATGGCAACTGTATCAATGTTACATTCTGTTAGCCATTTTGCCATGTCATGGATATCGTCTGTAAAACTACAAAAAGACCTTACCGGTTGCTCACACCTGTCTGGTGGGACAGCCACATAGTGAACCTCACTTGCTACATCTATTCCTGCTGCGTTGGGATTTAGTAACCTTAACTTTGCTTTTTTCATGACTTGAAATTTTAATTAAAGTTCTTTGCCCGGCTATTATAAATAGATTACTCTCTTAAACGGGATCACTAATGTGTCACCAATCATATAGTCAAAAACAGCCGGAACCAGACTTGACGGCGGGCATTTAAGCACCAGACAAAGATTGGGTTTTAACTGCAAAGAACTACTGTCGTTAAGTTACGCATTTTGTTTCTTTCTTATATAGCATTTCTATAATGTGGTAACTTGACACAAAAACGAAGCAAAAAAGTCAAGGCTGAAAATCTTTTTCGGACGGGTGCCCATCTTTTTGTCCCTTCACACGATTCTAAATCCGAATCGCTTACCAGTCCCTTCGCACGGACAAAAAGATGACCCGTTCACCGAAAAATCTTTTAGGCCATTTAAAGAAGAAGAAATAAAGATTTTCGAGCGCTCCACTTCATTCATTTTTTTTACGCATTTTTTCTTAGGCGGAAGAGGTTCCGACTTCGTCGGAATTGATATTTTATCACATACATTTCTGAAGGAGGGTGCATTTTTTCTTAGGCGAAATGTTTTCGACTTCGTCGGAGTTGATGATCCTGGTTCTTGGCTCTTGGTTCGTGGCTCCTGGTTCTAGATGTTGTATGTTAGTGACACCTGGGACTTCGGGTGTAGCGGATGAGAGGACGATGGTGGATTCAGTGAAACTTGTTATTGATAACGAGGATAACATTCTATGTTATCTCCCGTTATCAACAACATATCATCATCAT
>CAYPAW010000056.1:0-9835 GCA_964408795.1 uncultured Mariniphaga sp. | reverse complement strand
TGAAACGAGCATGTAAAATATTTACACTTAAGATGATGATTAAAGCTATGCGAGTTCCATATGATACCTTAGAAATTTAACACTTTAATCATATGAAACGATCTCTGCTTTTTGGGGTCCTGGCAGTGATGACATTTTCCTGTTCACAGCCGGTTCTAACCCCCACCTTGCTCACCTGTGAATACCTTGAAAATCCTTCGGTTGTGGATGTTGAGAATCCCCGGCTGGCCTGGGTGAATATTGCGCGAGACGGGGAACGGGGCCAGAAACAAACAGCGTATCAGATCCGTGTGGCTTCATCAAACAAGAAGCTTACGCATCCGGACCTCTGGGAGAGCGACAAAGTGGAATCGGAACAATCCTTCCGGGTGGCCTATCAGGGTATCCCGCTGGCTTCACGCCAGGAATGCTGGTGGCAGGTGCGCACGTGGGACAGGGACGGAAATGTTTCCCCATGGAGTGAACCCGGTTTCTGGCGCATGGGTTTGCTGAAGGAATCAGACTGGCAGGCCCAGTGGATCGGAGCTCCCTGGCAGGGCGAGGAGCCTTTGCCCAAACCGCCTGGAGGACCCGACGCGATGCCCACAGAAATGCCTCCCCCGGCCCCGGTGTTCAGAAAAGAATTCGAAATAAACAAAAAAGTGAAAAATGCCGTGGCTTATGTCACCGGTCTGGGCTATTTCGAACTCTACCTGAACGGTAAAAAAGTAGGAAACGACCTGCTGGTACCCAATCAGACCAACTACGGGAAACGTCCGGGACTAATCAATGAATATATCCCCGTGGAAGATCATTTCAGGGGATACCGGGTCATGTACCTGGCCTACGATATCAAAGAGCAGCTTCAACGGGGAATCAACGCTATCGGAAGCATCCTGGGAAACGGTTTTTACAACGCTCCGAAATACTGGACCCGCTCTTACGGGTCACCGAGGTTCCTGTGCCAGATTCATATTGAGTATGCAGACGGCACGAAAGATGCTGTGGTGAGCAATACGTCCTGGAAAGCCTCCAAGAGTGCGATCATCAGTGACCTCGTATATCACGGAGAGCATTACGATGCCCGCAAGGAACAACCGGGCTGGTGTACTCCGGGTTATGATGATGCGGCCTGGGAGCCTGCCGTTGTACGCAAAGCCCCCGAAGGACGATTGGTAGCTCATACAGCCCGGCCCGACAAAGTGACCAAACGCCTGACCCCCAAGGAGATCAGAAAACTGCCCAACGGAAATTATTGTGTCGATTTTGGCGTAGAAATCTCAGGACGCCTGAAACTGAACAACGTAAAAGGGTCTTCCGGGCATAAAATTGCAATCCGGTACAACAGCAACGAATATTCCGGTGACAACACCTACATCTTTCGGGGCGATGGGCCGGAGAACTATGCAGCCAGGTTTAACTGGTTTGTTTTCAGTTCTGTGGAGATCAGCAACTGGCCAGGAGAATTAAAACCGGAACATTTGACTGCCGAAGCGGTGAATACCTGCATCGAAGAAACAGCACACTTTGAAACCTCCAATGGACTGTTGAACGAAATCAACCGGATCTGGAAACGCAGTCAGCTTGACAACATGCATGGTGGCATTGCCAGCGACTGTCCACACAGGGAGCGATCACCCTACACCGGTGACGGACAGGTGGCATGTGTTACGGTCATGCATAATTTCGATGCCCGAAACTTCTACCACAAATGGATCCGGGATATCTACGAAGCCCAGCATCCCGAGACCGGATATGTGCCCAACGGTGCTCCCTGGCAACCCGGATGCGGTGGCGGCGTAGGCTGGGGCGCGGCGATCTGCATCATGCCCTGGGAGTTCTATATACACTATGGAGCCAGGGATATCCTCACCGATAACTATGAAGGCATGAAAGGCTATATCCGGTATATGGAAACCTGGGTGGATGACCGGGGGATTATGTTCGCACAAGCTACCGGCCATGACGAGAAACCCCTGAGGTGGTTCAACCTGGGCGAATGGTGTACCCCCGGAGAACAGGTCCCCGAAGAAATGGTACATACCTATTTCTTCTGGAGGTGTTGCGACATTGCAGCAAAAACCGCAAACATGCTGGGAAAAAAAGAGGAAGCATCCACCTATGCTACCCTGGCTGAAAAAACACGGATGGCCTTCATGAAAAACTTCTACGATGAAAAAAACGGAAGTTACGGAAACCACGGCGGAAATCTCTTTGCCCTGAAAATGGGAGTCCCTGAAGAGCGGTACGAAAAAGTAATCTCCGCCTTAAAGAACGACATCCAGGCTGCCGACGGACATCTGGACACCGGCATCTTCGGCACCCAGTTGTTTTTTGAAGTACTGGCAGAAAACGGTATGCAAAAGGAAGCGTATGAAGCCATGAACAAACGTACCCAACCCGGTTATGGACACTGGATTGAGCTGGGCTCAACAACAACACGCGAACGCTGGGATCAGGAAGGTTCACACAACCACCCGATGTTTGGCGGTGGTCTGGTATGGTTTTACCGTAAACTGGCAGGTATGCAGGCCGATCCCGAAGAACCCGGGTACCGGCATATCCTCTTCAGCCCCCAGCCGGTAAATGAACTGGATTTTGTAACCTATTCAAACCTGACTCCCTATGGACAAGCCGGCATCAAATGGGAAAACCATAACAACCGGTTCAGAATGCATATTACCGTTCCTGTGGGAAGCCATGCTACGATCCGGATACCCGCTGACCAACCGAACCAGGTACAGGAAAACAACATCCCCGCAGAGGCGAACAAAGAGGTATCCTTTGTAGGCATGGAAAAAGGATATGCTGTTTTTAAGGTAGGTAGTGGGGTTTACAACTTTGAAGTACCGGCTCCGGACTTTTGATCTTGCTATCGGTTCGATTGCCTTTCCTTTTGAATCAGCCAGTACAACCCTTTAACCCCTGATTTGATTTCGTCCAGTCGCAACAGAATAAGCGTTTTCTCAATATAGGCAACGATCCCCCAGCCCATAGCGATATAATACATCCAGGGATAAAATCCCCAGACGAAAAGGATAAAAAAGAAGAAACCCTGGATATAGCCGGCCGTTACCGCTGAATAAATGTGCAGCCCAGGAACTTTCCCAAACCGCGAAAATCCAACAATATAGCTTAGAATAAAGATTACCAGAAAGATATAGAGAAACCACAGATGGGGACTGACGTCACTCCACCGGAAAAGGAATATACCCAGAAGGGCCAGGATATAGCTTCCCATATCGGCCAGGTTGTCAAGCTGGGCACCAAACCGGGTCTTAAGGTTAAAAATACGAGCAATGTTTCCATCGAAGATATCGCTTACCAGACTGATACATAAAAAGATCACAAACAATTTTTCGTTGCCCCTCAGGGCAAATACCAGGATCACGGGAAACATGATCAACCGGTAAAAACTGATCGCATTGGGGATATTGAGAATATTCTCTCCTTTTACCATTAATTTCATAGATTCCAGTATACGGTTTACTCGTGTTACAAGAATAGCATAAGCATCAATAACACACTCATCGGGATGAACAGGTTATCGGTTCCCCGCCAACTGACCATTTCTGCCAGGGTGCTCACCCCGGCGATGCCCAAAGCCAACCAGAACGTCTTCAGGTCAAAAACCATCCGGTAAAAAAACAGGGCGATAAGGCTGATAATAAAACTCGAGACCAGAAAGGATCCCGATCCCAACAGGGTCTTTTTGGTTTCGATACCAAACAGCTTTATTTTATGATTGTAGGTTTTAATATTGAGTCCCAGAATACCGGCCATGGGATCGCAGACTGCCAGGATCAAAATAGGCAGTATATAGATGAATTTATTATCCAGCAAATCCGAAATAAGAAATGTCAGATATATGGCCAGGGGCAAAAGATAGCTTCCCACCGATTTCCGGTCAATATCATGAATGGATTTCAACTGGGTACCGTTCCGGCTGATGAACAACACCAGAAAAAAGAAAACAGCCATGATCAATACGTACCAATGGGAAACAAAAAGGTACGGAAAAGTCACTGTAGACAGCGTGGCTGTAAAATGGGCAAACTTCCGGGTAATTTCTCCCTTAAGCCCCAATCTTCTGTATATCAATTCATTAAAAACCAACAAACAAAGAATTGCTATCAGAAATATCCCCATCAATGCTATTTGATTCTTCATAGGATTGGAATTGTTTGTTTCAAAGGTCTTTCACTTCTTTGGTTTCGTTCACACCCAAATCTTTTACGAATATAGAACAAATTTCAGGAAAGCGAACCAGGCACCTCCGGCAATCAGACTGTCAAACCGGTCGAGGAATCCCCCATGACCGGGGATCAGTCGGTTGAAATCCTTCACACGATACCTTCTTTTATAAAACGAAGCAAGCATATCGCCGATAAAGGCAAACAGAACGATTCCTGCAGCCATTGGAATGGCCTTCAGTGGCCCACTCCCGATCAGTCTGTCAAAGAACACCGCACTGATCAGTGCGGTTACCACACCGCCGGCAAGGCCTTCCCAGGTTTTCTGCGGGCTTATTTTCGGAATAATTTTTCTCCGGCCCCACAATTGGCCTGCAATCTGGCTGAAACTATCAAAAACCGACAACACCAGAAAAACAAAAAGAAGAGGCCCTTTCGTCAGTCTGCCAAAACAGTAAAACCACAGACCGAACATCAGGAAAACAACCATGGAAAGAAGAAAAAAAAGGGTTTGCCGGTATCCGGAGTTCCGGTACAGAGCAAAAAGTTCATACCCTCCCATACCGATAATGAGTAGCGAGAGGCAACGAAAAACCAGGGGTTGAATGGCCATACTGAAAAACAGGATATGGATGATCACACAATAGGTTCCGTACTTTATCCAGCTCTGGCGGGCTTCAGCGGGCTCTTTTTTTCGATTGATGAAGAAAAATCCGATGGCCCCGAGGACAAAATAGACCACGATGATCAGATAAATGATTTGTATGCCATGTTCCATAGGCTAAATCATCGGTAATGGTTCAGATTGAACTTATGATTAACAGGATCCCCAGGACAACCATCGCTACGGCGTAGCCTTTGCGTATCGGATGTTCAGCCCGGGAGATATTGATTCCGGCGAGCCATTTGCTCCCTGCATAAGCTCCGATGATTGAACCTACAGCCAGGAACCAAACCAGGGTAAGGTCTATTTCACCCACGAAAAAATGGGCACCCAGAGCGGAGAAGGTATTGATCAGGCTAACCATCAGCGAGGTCCCTACCACCAGTTTAATCGGCATGCGCAGGGACATGAGGCCTGCCAGCACCGGAGCGGTTCCACTGGTTCCGAAGGTTCCGGTGATAATCCCTGCCAGAAATCCATAGGCTGAACCTTTGGACACCCGCTTCAGCGTTCCGTCTTCCGGAAGGGGAATTCCGTTTTTTTCTGCCCTGCGCTGTTTCCGGTTATTACGAGCGATCGTCAAGGCAATCAATAGGGAGTAAATACCAAAACCAATTTTCAGCTGCATTTCTGTGAGCCGGTTGGCCAGAGCAGCCCCCAGGATCGCTCCGAGAATTCCTGCGCCGGCAAATACCGCTCCCATGCGAAGATCGACATTGCCATACCGGAGATGCCCCAAAGAACCAATCATACACACAGGAAGCGAAGCCGCCAGGGATGTGGCTACCGCAATATGGGCCGGTATCCCAAAAAGAAGAATCAACACCGGTAAAAAGAAAAAACCACCCCCGCTGCCCGTCATAGACGACAGTAAACCAATGATCAACCCAATGAATGGCAACCACAGGTAACTCATCTCAAATGAAGAATGAAAAACCGTCATCTCTCCTGCTTTGATTCCCTGCTTTTATTCTCTTTAAGCACCCAGTACAATCCTTTCACATTGGAACGCAATTCCGGGATTATTAACTGAATGATTATGTGCTCTATAGCGCCTATAGTACCCCAGATGATCATCACGTAATATAACGGAGTGATGAAACCCACCGTAAAAAGGCAGATGAAAAAAATCCCCTCGATATAGCCTCCGATTTTGGTCGTATAAAGATGAAAACTGGGAAATCCCCTGAAACGAATCAGCGAAACAACAACCGTAGCGACCAGGAACCCGGCAAAAAAAAAGAAACTTACCGCATGCGGCCGGAAAGCATCCCATTTAAACACAAAAATGCCTGTAAACGCCAGCAGATAAGACAGATCATCTGCAATGGAATCCAACCTGGCCCCCAGCTCGGTCTCCAGTTTGTACCGGCGGGCAATGTACCCGTCTGCAATATCCGTAAGCAGATTGAAAACAAAGAAAACAACATACAGCAATTCCTTCCCCGACAGGGCAAAATAAAGAATCAAAGGGAAAACCACAATCCGGTAAAGGGTTAATCCATTCGGAAGGGTAAATTTATTCTGGTTGGTCATCATGCTATGAATAAACGACACACTTACCCGTTTTCTAACAATGCGCTTTTTTTGTGTGCACAATTAAAATTGTGTTAAAGGTAATAAATTTACAGATAAACAGCATAAATACCCCTCTGTTGTATGCGTTCGGGATCCGTGGAAGGATGTCAGCGTATGAATCACCATGTCTGAAAAAAACATCGAATCACACCTGCCGGCAATGCGCACTCAGGTGATATCCTCTTACACGACTTTATTCGTTATTTTTCCCGTCTAATTTATCGTTGGTTAAAATTGTTATTCTCTTCGCTTTGATGTATTTTGCAGGAACAAGGAAACCCTTACTACAGGCGATGGGTGTAACAATAAGAACGTACAAGTATGGCTACAATCCTGCACATAAAAAACATGGTTTGTCCACGCTGCATCAAAGTAGTTCAGGACGAACTTACAAAGCTTGATTTGAATATAGAAACCGTTGAACTGGGAAAGGTGAGTCTTTCTTCCCCGCTTTCAAAAGAAAAAATGGAAGCAGTAAGAAAAGTATTGTATAAAAATGGTTTTGAATTAATTGACGATAAAAAAGGCAAGTTGATTGACCAAATTAAAACAAAGATCATTGAAAAGGTTCATTATGCTAAAAACGGGTTTAAATCCGTGAATGTATCCGATTACCTTTCGAGAGAATTAAGGCACGATTATTCGTACTTAAGCAATCTCTTCTCTTCGGTTGAAGGAACGACCATTGAAAAATATGTAATCAACCAGAAAATTGAAAAAGCAAAGGAACTGTTGGTTTACGATGAGCTTACGTTAAGCGAGATATCCTGGCAACTTGGGTACAGCAGTGTTCAGCACCTCTCCAATCAATTCAAAAAAGTAACGGGATTGTCGCCTTCTCATTTCAAACAGCTCAAAGATAACAAACGCAAGCCGCTCGATGAAGTATAGTCTCCCGCGGCAAACCAGGATGTATGCTACGACCGGTTTTTGCTGCTTGGCATTTCAAGTCCCGGGGTCAAAAAACAAAAATGATATAACTCTTTACCAAAATCGTGTAAAGACGAATCGATTCGGGATGCATACCTTTGTAACAACAAATTACAGGGTATGGAAGTACGGCAATACATCATCACATTTCTGATTGACTTCGTAAAGATATTAAGCGAGATGTCGCCGTATCTTCTGTTGGGCTTTTTATTTGCCGGTTTGCTGTACGCCTTTATTCCCCGCGAAAAAATTGATCGTTATTTCAACGGCAAACCGCTTAAATCGTCTGTTTTAGCCTCTCTGTTTGGCATTCCTCTGCCATTATGTTCATGTGGTGTAATTCCAACGGGTACAGCATTCTATAGAAACGGGGCTTCCAAAGGGGGAACGGTTTCGTTTTTACTCTCGACCCCCCAAACAGGGGTCGATTCCATTCTTGCAACCTTCTCCTTATTGGGATTGCCTTTTGCCATTATCAGGCCCTTTGCTGCCCTGATAACAGGGATCACAGGCGGACTGATCACCAGTGTTGTTACAAAAAATGAACCGACAAAACGAACGTTCCGGGAACCACCCCGGGAACACAAACCATTCTTTCAAAGAATCATGGACGCATTTCGATACGGGTTTGTTGAATTCATCCAGGATATATCGAAATGGTTGATAATTGGGTTGGTGCTGGCAGCCATTTTTTCAGTGCTTATTCCGAATGATTTTTTTGAACTTTTGAATTTGCCCCCCATTCTTCAGATGTTGCTGATCCTGGTTGTTTCCATCCCTTTTTACATTTGTGCCACGGGTTCCATTCCCCTGGCAGCCATATTGATTATGAAAGGCATAAGTCCGGGAGCTGCTTTTGTGCTCTTAATGGCCGGACCGGCAACCAATGCAGCAACCATAACCATGATAGCCAGCGTACTGGGAAAAAAGAGCCTGTTGACATACCTGTCAGTAATCATTGCCGGAGCACTGGGTTTTGGCCTGATGATCGATTATACCCTGCCCGCCCAATGGTTTGCAGTACTCACAGAACAGCATACCGGGCACCTGCATGCCGAACCTCTTAATGGGTGGCAAATAGCCTCCGGAGTTGCATTGATGGCTTTAATAATAAACGGATCTATTCAAAAATATTTGAAATCAAAAAACAAGGACGTAGTTCCGGTAAACAATAGTACGATGGAAACAAAAACATTAAAAGTGGAAGGAATGACTTGCAACCACTGCAAGGCAAATATCGAATCAAGCCTTGAGAAATCAGGCTCTGTGAATAAGGCACTGGTAAATCTGGCCGACAAGACCGTAACCATGCAAGGCGATCGCATTGAGATCGAAAAAGCCAAGGAAATCATCCATTCACTGGGTTATAAAACAGCTCAGAAAGGGTAAACCCTCTAAGAATTTTTCATGCATCATTTTACCTTTTTACCCCAAAAATTTGTATTTTCATTCGTTTATATTTTTAATTTTTTAATGGGAACGCATGGAACCCGCATAATCATGTCCCTGTGTATTAAAAGACTTTTTATTGTGCTCGTTTCATCTCGATATACAATGTTTGTTTGTAATTTATAATTCATTATACATGACAACAATTGACCTTAAAGCCGAGCAACACGCATCACTATCAAGAGCGAGATATCGTTACAGTATAGCCGCAAAATTGTTTTTCTTCGCTATGGATTTGGTGGCCGGGCGTAAACTAACCCTGGGGAAAGCCAAACTACTTGAAATATTGGCATCTATACCATACCGCGAATGGGAAATAAAACAGTATGCTATGATTACACGTTGTTTTCGAAATACCAACAAGGTAAACCGGGCCAAAAATGTCATTGAATGGGGGCGTCATGCACAAGATAACGAGTATGATCATCTTCAGGTAATCCATGAAAAAATGAAAGAAGATGGACTCAAAGATCCGTGGTTTCTTTGGCCACCCATTACTTTTCTCATCGTCATTACGTATCTGGTTCTGTCAAAACTCCTGGCCTGGGTAAACATTAAAGGTGCATATCATTTCAATGCCCAGTTTGAAGACCATGCTGAACATATCTATGCACAAATGGTCACAATGCACCCTGAGTGGGAGAATCAGCCGGTAACAAATGAACAGATAAAAAAATACGCTGATGTAGCCACATGGGCCGATGTATTCCGACGGATCGGACTGGATGAACGCGACCACCGTAACGAAAGTTTTGTTTTCTGCAATAAAGCTGAATTCGTGATAAAATACAAAGGTATGCCTCCATCCTATCATAGAATGGATAAAATAGAATGAAGCTCCGGTTGAAGCTCTCTGCTTTGGATGGTTTGATCGTATTATAAAAAACGTTTGGTATTGAAACAGGATTCCTGAATAATACAAAAAAAGGAACCAAATTGTATTTTTAACCTGAGCTATTCATAAATTTTAAAAAATATGAAACGAACATGAACTTTTTTAATCAAAAGTTCGCCAAAGGCAATGATTAAAAGAAGTTCATGT
>CAYPAW010000055.1:0-14838 GCA_964408795.1 uncultured Mariniphaga sp. | reverse complement strand
ATTAAAAATAAAGAATCAAATATCGAAAATCAAAAAAAATGACAAAACAGAAAAAATTCATCACATGTGACGGGAACTATGCAGCGTCGTATATGAGTTACATGTTTAGTGAGGTAGCCTGTATCTATCCGATTACGCCATCTTCGACCATGGCGGAATATGTAGATGAATGGGCAGCATTTGGGAAGAAGAACATGTTTGGAAGGCCGGTACGTCTGGCAGAGATGCAGAGTGAAGGAGGAGCTTCAGCAGCTGTTCACGGAGCAGCTCAGTCAGGAGCATTAACCACAACCTACACGGCTTCTCAGGGATTGTTGCTTATGATCCCTACGATGTATAAGATGGTAGGAGAATTGCTTCCTACGGTTTTTCATGTCAGTGCCCGTGCTTTGGCAGGCCATGCCCTTTCCATATTTGGAGAACACAGCGATATCTATGCAACGCGCCAGACCGGGTTTGCCATCTTGGCTTCCGGGTCGGTTCAGGAAGAAATGGATATTGCAGGCATCGCCCACCTGGCCACCATAAAATCAAGGATTCCTTTTCTGGCCTTCTTTGATGGTTTCCGTACCTCCCATGAGATACAAAAAATCGAAGCCATTGACATGGAAGATGTGAAGCCTTTGGTTGACAAAAAGGCTTTGCAGGAATTCCGCAACCGGGCGCTGAATCCTGAACATCCCCTGACACGGGGAACCGCTCAGAACCCGGATATTTTTTTCCAGGCAAAAGAATCAGCCAATAAATTCTATGATGCGGTTCCGGATATCGTGGAAGAGTATATGCAGGAAATCAAAAAAATAACAGGCAGGGAATACCATCCGTTTACCTATTACGGTTCTGAAGATGCAGAGAATATACTGGTTGCCATGGGATCTGTCACGGACACGATCCGTGAAACCATCGATTATCTAACGGCTCAGGGCAAGAAAGTAGGATTAATAACCGTTCACCTGTTCCGTCCTTTTTCAACCAAATACTTGTTTAAGGTATTGCCTGCCACGGTGAAGAGAATTGCTGTTCTCGACCGTGCCAAGGAACCTGGTTCAGACGGAGAACCTTTGTATCACGATTTTAAATCGGCATTCTACAGAAAAGAAAATGCCCCAATTATTGTTGGCGGCCGTTACGGACTGGGATCGAAAGATACCACTCCCTCACAAATCCTTTCGGTGTATGAAAACCTTGAAATGGCTGAACCCAAAAACGACTTTACCATCGGAATCGTGGATGATGTAACCTTTAAGTCGCTTCCTGTAAAAGAAGAAATTGACATGTCACCGAAAGGTACCTATCAGGCAAAATTCTATGGATTGGGTTCCGATGGTACCGTGGGGGCGAACAAAAACTCCATAAAGATCATTGGCGAATCCACCGATAAATACTGCCAGGGATACTTTCAGTATGACTCCAGGAAGTCGGGAGGATTTACCTGTTCCCATCTTCGCTTTGGAGATCAGCCGATCCGTTCAACCTATTTTGTCAATACTCCCGATTTTGTTGCATGCCATGTTCCGGCGTATATTCACCAATACGACGTCCTTAAAGGATTGAAAAAAGGAGGCTCCTTCCTGCTGAATTCAATCTGGGATGAAGAAAGAACCAAAGAGGAACTTCCGGACGCCATGAAGAAGTACATGGCTGAGAATGACATTAAGTTTTACATTATCAATGGCACGAAGCTGGGGGAAGATATCGGACTGGGAACCCGAACCAATACCATTATGCAATCCGCCTTTTTCAACATCACCCAGGTAATTCCTTACGAAATGGCTGTCGGTGAAATGAAAAAAGCAATCGTGAAGAGTTACGGTCGCAAAGGAGAAAAAATCGTAAACATGAATTATGCAGCAGTGGATGCCGGCGGGAAATATGTGAAAGAGGTAAAGGTCCCCGAAGCCTGGAAAAATCTTAAGGTACAACCTGCCGAACCGTCCAAAGACCGGCCGGCTTACGTCACCCAAATGGTGGATGTGATCAATGCCCAGAGGGGAGATAGTCTTCCGGTATCTACCTTCCTGGGAGCTGAAGATGGTTCCTTTTTACCCGGTACCACAAAATATGAAAAACGGGGCGTTGCTGTGAATGTTCCTGAATGGCAACCGGAACCTTGTATTCAGTGTAACTTGTGTGCATTTGTATGTCCTCATGCAGCGATACGCCCATTTCTATTGACCGACGAAGAAACTCAAAAGGCTCCGGAAGGAACCGAGGTTTTACAAGCGACTCCAACCAAGTTGTTTGAAGGATTAAACTACAGGATCCAGGTAAGTGCACTGGATTGTACCGGTTGTGGCAACTGCGTGGATGTCTGCCCCACAAAAGATAAGTCGCTGATCATGAAACCATTGGAGACACAAAAAGAGGAAATTCCCAGATGGGAATACATGGTGAATGACGTCTCCTTGAAAGAAAACCGGATCGATAAAACCAAATCGGTGAAAAACTCACAGTTTGCCCAGCCTTTATTTGAATTTTCGGGAGCTTGTGCCGGATGCGGTGAAACGCCCTACATAAAACTGATCACCCAGTTGTTCGGTGAGCGAATGATCATCACCAATGCAACCGGTTGTTCCTCGATTTATGGAGGTACAGCTCCTGCCACCCCTTATTGTCCGCACAAAGATTCCGGACACGGACCCGCATGGGCCAATTCCCTTTTTGAAGACAATGCCGAATATGGATTTGGATTTGTGGAAGGCATCAATGCCCAACGCGACCGCCTAACAGCGATCATGAACGAAGCAATAACCAATGGTGCTTCCGATGCTGAAAAAGAAGCGTTTACCGAATGGATAGAGAACAAAGACCATGCCGAGGCATCCATGAAAGCGTCCGAAAAAGTGGTAAAGGCTATTTCTGAAAGCAAAGGTTCTTATGCCAAAGAGATTGCAGCCCTGCAACAATACCTGGTTAAGAAATCCATCTGGGCATTTGGTGGCGACGGATGGGCTTACGACATCGATTTCGGAGGATTGGACCATGTGATGGCTTCAGGGCAGGACATTAACCTCCTGGTGTTGGATACCGAAGTCTATTCAAATACCGGGGGACAGTCTTCCAAATCCACACCAACAGGGGCAGTAGCCAAATTTGCCGCTTCAGGGAAAAAGATCCGGAAAAAAGACATGGGTGCGATGCTGATGACTTACGGGTATGTGTATGTAGCCCAGGTGGCTATGGGCGCAAGCCAGAATCAGTTCTTCAAAGCAGTGAAAGAAGCGGAAGCTTATCCGGGACCCTCCATCATTATTGCTTACTCACCCTGTATCAACCATGGTCTGAGAGCCAGTATGGAAAAAACCCAGGAGGAAGAAAAACGAGCCGTGGAAGCCGGATACTGGCATCTTTACCGTTTCAATCCCCTGCTGGAGAAAGAAGGAAAGAATCCATTCCAGCTCGACTCCAAAGATCCCGACTGGAGCAAATTCAGCGAATTCCTCAACGGGGAAGTACGCTATACATCTTTGAAGAAATCATTCCCCGAAACAGCAGATGATCTGTTCAAAGCAGCGGAAGAAAATGCCAAATGGAGATTTAACTCCTACAAACGGCTGGCGGCTATGGATTATTCTAAGGATAAATCAGACGAATAATAAAGATCTGTTATTACAATAAAAAGGCCGCATCTTTTAAGGTGCGGCCTTTTTATTTGTCTATTCTTCAGAAATCATAGACCGGGCCAGTTCATCGCTATCACCATACTGTTCCATCAGCCTGTCTAGCTGTTCATGCAGATCTTTCCGGATTTCAGCATAGGCCGGATCATGGTATACATTTCTCATTTCATTCGGATCTTTTTCCAGGTCAAAGAGTTCCCACTCATCGATATCGTAATAGAAATGGATCAGTTTATACCGGTCGGTTGTGATGCCATAGTGTCGTTTAACGGAGTGCCATCCGGGGTATTCATAGTAATGGTAATAATGGGCTTTTCGCCAGTCATTGGGTGTTTTCCCTTTAAGCACCGGCACGAGGCTTCTTCCCTGCATCTCTTCCGGGATCTTCACACCGGCTGCATCCAGGAATGTTTCGGCAAAATCCAGGTTTGAGACCATGTTGTTGTTCACCGTTCCCGGTCTGATTTTTCCCGGCCATGAAACCACCAGCGGTGTACGCAACGATTCCTCAAACATAAACCGTTTGTCGAACCAACCATGTTCTCCCAGGTAGAATCCCTGATCGGAGGTATAAACAACGATCGTATTTTCATCCAGACCCGATGCTTTCAGGTAATCCAGAACAGCCCCAACACTTGCGTCGACCGACTGGATACAAGCCAGATAATCGTTCATGTAGCGTTGGTATTTAAACCGCACCAAATCATCCCCTTGCGGGTTATCTTCCCTGAAAGATTCAATCATAGGCAGATAATGAGCATTCCATTGTTTCAACTGCTCATCGTTTAGCCGGTTGGCAAACCATTGGAACCGGGAGACCGTGGTATCGGTCCACATTTTCAGGTCTGTTTCAATCTGCATATCCTTTTGGATCATCATCGCCTGTTCTTTTTCAGCTCTTCCCCGGTTGCTGTAATCATCAAACAAGGTCTCCGGTTCAGGAAAAACCACGTCTTTAAAACGGTCAAAAAATTCCGGTTCTGGTTCCCAGGCCCTGTGAGGAGCCTTATGGTGCATCATCAGCATAAAGGGCTGATCGTTTTGCTGTGCTTCTGCCAGCCAGGCCAGTGTTTTCTGTGTAATAATATCGGTAACATACCCTTCCACCCGGTATTGTCCCTCTGGATTAATAAAATCGGGATTGTAATAATTTCCCTGACCGGGCAATATATCCCAGAAATCAAAACCCGTAGGCTCTGAATCAAGGTGCCACTTGCCAATCATTGCCGTTTGATACCCGGCAGATTGCAGAAGCTTTGGGAAGGTCATCTGACTTCCGTCAAATTTTGTTTTTTCATTCTCGGTAAACCCATTCAGATGACTGTACTTACCGGTTAATATGGTAGCCCTGGAAGGTCCGCAGATGGAGTTGGTAACAAAACACCGGTCAAAACGCATCCCATTTTCAAAAATACGATCAATGTTGGGAGTAGGCGCAACCTCAGCCAACCGGTCTTCATAGGCACTAACTGCCTGAAATGCATGATCGTCACTCATAATAAAGAGGATGTTGGGCTTCTGATCCTGAGGATGACAGGAAAACAAAACACCGATAAAAAATAGCGCAGTTACAGTTCGAAAAATTCGCATGGCATGGTTGATTTAAAAGATGAATGATAAGAACCTTTGATCAAAAGGGTAGTATGATCCCTCTACCCAATGAACGATTACCATATACCCTTTAACCATGTATAAAGATACACAATCTGGTAATTATCTCCTTCCTGAATCCTTTTTTTTACTTTCCCCCTGGAATACCTTCGTGGATGGGAAGAAAGGTTTTCTTTCTCGGTTAAGCTGAATTGGGAAAAACAGAAGTCAACCCAAACTCAACCAAATACCCCTGTGACACTACCCCGGGATAGTTTATCTTATCCCTTTTCTGAAATGGATGAAACCCCAAAATATTTTAAACTATAAGAATGCAGGGGGGAATTCAAATAAATTGGATCAAATGCATTCATCAATAAATAAAATAGTTATTTTTAATCCATGCAAAAAAAATATGTTATGTATAAAAAACTACCTTTTCGTTTTGTAGTGTTGGCCGGAGTATTTTTTCTTTTGGGTTACCGGAGCAATGGACAAGAAGAGATCGATTTTAGCAGGTATCATACGTATGCGGAAGTTCAGGAGGCTTTGGAATCCCTTAACAGGCTTCATCCTGAAAACACAGCGCTTCATGACCTTGCAACTAGTCCGGGAGGACAAGATGTGGTTATCCTGGAAATTGGAAAAAACCGGAAAGAGAGACCGGCTGTTTTTGTAGCCGCCAATTGGGAAGGGATCACTCCCCTTTCCACAGAAGGGGCTCTTTATTTAGCACAAATGCTTCTCAATCTGGAAAATGACGCTTCCATCAAATGGTATATTCTTCCGGTTCCGAATCCGGATGCCTCGGAAGTCTTTTTTTCATCCATGGTGTATCAAAAAGCAACCAACGACAGGAAGAATGATAAGGATGTTGACGGCCTAGTGGATGAAGATGGTCCTGAAGACCTGAACGGGGATGGGTATATCACCCAAATGCGGGTAAAAGATCCGGAAGGCGCTTTTAAAATATCCCCTGAAGATTCGCGCATTATGGTTCGGGCCGACACAAAAAAAGGAGAACGGGGGGAATACAAAGTATACCCCGAAGGAATAGATAACGATGGGGATGGCTCTTACAACGAAGATGGCCCCGGAGGCGTGAATCCCGGGATCAATTTCCCCCACCTGTTTGACCATAAAAACAAAGATGCAGGACTCTATGCGGGATATACCCCCGAAACCTATGCGGTCATGAAATTTATTTACGAACATCCGGAAATAGCGATGGTATTTACCCTGGGTACATCCGATTTCTGTATTGCTCCCCCACAGGGAGGACGGGAAGGAGGGGCCAACATGAAAAGCCTCAAAATACCACGCAGATATGCCACTATGCTGGGAGCCGATCCCGATAAAACCTATTCCATGGAAGAGGTCATCGAACTCGTAAAACCGATGGTGCCGGAAGGAGTAGAGGTAACCCCTTCCATGATTGCCAGTTTCATGGGACTGGGAGCCGCTGTGAATCCCCAGGAAGACGACCTGAAATTCTACACAAAACTCTCGGAAGATTACAAAGCCTATTTGAAAGAGAAAAATTTTAACACCGAAAAACTGGAACCTGAAAAAGATAAGAACGGATCCTTTGAACTCTGGGCTTATTACCATTTGGGATTGCCTTCGTTCAGCATGAATCTTTTCACGGTTCCTGAAGCCAAAGAGGAAAAAACAGACGACAAAGCCCTTTCCCTGGAGGAAGTTGAAAAAATGGAAGCTGAAGATTTTGTGGCTTTGGGAGAAGAAAAAATCGATGCCTTTCTGAAAGCTCATCATGCCCCGGATCGTTTTTCAGCCAAAGGGATTATAGAAATGATGAACTCCGGCAGAGTCACCCCCAAACAAATGGCCGGAATGATGAAAAACATGCCTGCTCCAACGGAAGAGGGAAAACTCAGCACAAAGGATAAATCATTGCTTGCCTATATCGATAAAGACCTGGATGGCAAAGGTTTTGCCAGTTGGGAATCCTACGATCACCCAACCCTGGGAGAAGTGGAAATTGGCGGATACCTTCCCTATGTGGATAATACCCCTCCGGCAGAAAGAATGGATACCCTGTGCTCGGTTCAATTGCCCTGGCTGCTGAAATTAACCGAAAAACTTCCGGATCTTCATTTCCTCGAAGAAAAAGTCACTCCCCTGGGAGGGGGAATCTACAAACTTGAGATCTACGTAGAAAACAGAGGATACTTCCCCTACCCGATCAGCATGGGCCAGCGAAACAGCCAGCCGGCACCCGTGATCATCAGCCTCGAAGAGAACGATCTGGATTTCCTGGATGGCCTCAAACGCACTCCGTTGGGAAACATCGGCGGAAACCAGGTGAAAAAATTGACCTGGATTGTAAAAACGGAAAAACCACAGACCATCACGGCCAGAATAGAATCCAAAAATGCCGGCTCCGATAGCCAACAAATCAGAATAGGAGGTTCATTATGAAACGCTATATACTCGTAACACTACTTTTTTCATTTACCCTGGCATCCGCATCCGATAAAGGGAAAATAGAAGTACCCCTGCGATTTGACCGCTACTATTCGTATGAAGAGGTTAATGAGGCTCTGGAAGCACTACACGAGGCTTTTCCGGCTTTAACAACCCTGGAAACGGTAGGACAGAGCGAGGAAGGAAGAGATATCCGGGCTCTAACGATCAATAATCCACAAACAGGCAACCATCTGGAGAAACCCGGAGTTTATGTGGATGGGAATATCCATGGGAATGAAATCCAGGCTGGTGAGGTTTGTCTGTATTATGCCAATATGCTGCTCACAAAATACGGGGTGAACGAAAAAATAACCCATGTGGTGGATAAAAATGCCCATTACATAATTCCGGTAGTGAATGTGGATGGAAGGTACCATTTCTTTGAAGATGCCAATACACCCAGCACAAACCGCACCATTCGGGTTCCCCATGATGACGATAACGATGGGCTGGTAAATGAAGACGGCTATGACGACCTGGATGAAGATGGCAACATTTGCCAGATGCGTATCCGCGATCCTTTTGGAAGGTACAAAACTGATCCTGAAGATGACCGGCTGATGATCCCTGTGGAAGAGGGAGAACAAGGCGAATGGACCGTTTTGGGAGAAGAAGGGATCGATAACGACGGCGACGGAAGAATCAATGAAGACCCTGAAGGATATCTCGATCCAAACCGGAACTGGGGATACGACTGGATGCCTTCCTATGTACAGAGCGGAGCAGGCTTATTCCCACTGTCAGGAATCGGGTTAAAAGCCGTAGCACAGTTTATCGAAGCACGGCCCAACATCATCATGGCGTATGCCTTTCATAACAACGGGGGTATGTGGTTACGTCCTCCGTCGCGAAGCGATATTAACATCAACCGCAAGGATGTGGAGGTATATGACGTTTTAGGAATCAACTCAGAAAAAATTACCCCCGACTATGTATATCAGCCGGCCTACGATCTCTATGGGACCTACGGGGATTTCGACTCCTACCTGTATAATCTCATCGGAGCCTATGCTTTCACAGGAGAACTGTTCATCCGCGACCATGAAACCTACCGTAAGGATATTAAAAAACCCACTCCCACCCTTCAGCAGGGAAACGAAGGTGATGCTTTCAGACGGGGCGGATCACCCGAACGAAACCGCGAACAACTTGATTTTAATGATCATGTGGCTCTCGGGGAACTCTATAAAGATTGGGAATCCTATGAACACCCCTTATATGGGGATATTGAAATCGGGGGCTGGGTAAAAATGAGCTCCCGGCTGCCTCATCCTTTCATGCTTACGGAACTGGTCCACCGAAATGCCGCTGCCGTACTGTTTGCAGCTGAAAATACACCGGAAGTAAAAATGGAAACCCTCGATATTCAGGAAATCGGCAAAAACCTGTTCCGGGTAAGAATACGTTTGTCCAACGATAAAGCATTGCCTTCCATGACCTACGAGGCTGCAACAAACAAATTGCATCCACAGGATATACTGAAAGTTACCGGAGTGAACGTGGTGGCTGGAGGAGAACTCACCGATCTCTACATGGACAAAGCGAACTACAAAGAACACCAGCCTGAAATTCAGTATCTGACCGTTCCTTCCTATGGAAAAATAGATTATCAGTTTTTGGTGGAAGGAAAAGGAACCATGGAGCTGGAGTACAAATCGATCAAAGCTACAAACCTGAAAGCGTCTGTTGAATTATAATAGCAATTGTAATTGAACGCAGAGGAGTATCCTTCCGGGTACTCCTTTTTTTATTTTCTACCTATTAAAATTGTTTATTTTCAAAGGTATTCCGGATATTTATCGGGAGGAACTCTCCCGTTCCTTTTTTTCTATTCTCCCCTTTTGAGGGGAGATCCCGCGTAGCGGGAGAGGGGTGTCCCTATCGGGGCTCGTTTCATGCAGTAAGAAAGTCTTTGAGGTATGCAAACCGCGGAGTCAGGGTTCCTTTTTTCAGAATGGTAGCCCGTTCGATTGTTTCTCCGGGCTTTATGCTTTGAAGAGCCGGAAAGATTTTGGCATACAGATCTTCAGCGAACGATTCAGAAGCATTCCGGGGCAGGGCAGCCGGCAGGTTATCCACAGCAACCACCGTAATTGTATCCTTGCCGGAAAAGGGAGGTAGTTCCTGGAGCGTATTCCTGTTCACATCGTAAAAAGGATGGTCATGCTCAGAGGTGCGAAGGGTCGCAGCCACCGGACCGGGGATATCGCAACTGATATCCGCAATCAGTCGAATCGTGAAATCCGGGGAAGCCATATCCTCAGCGCTGAAAAAAACCGGAGAATCGGGATGCCAGAAATGGCAGGGAATATATACATCAGCAGCCCGGGTGAAACGCAGGAAGGTGGATTCAAAATCAGCAGGCGAAGCAAAAAAATCATCATACGTCTTTGCACTTCCGGGTTTGGGCCGCACATAATCCTGGAAAGGCAGGATACAAAACACCGGGTTGCGAAAATGCTTTGAGAGAAAATCATCCGGAGAGACCTCTGTGATGCCGGCTTGACGTAAAACCATGGCAGTCCCCTGTCCTACCCGCCCATCCCCGGTGATCACAGTTTTCACCGGAGGAATGCTGATATGCTTCAGGAAATCAAACAGTTCTCCGGCATCATAAAATGCAGCAGGTCCCGGCATGTCCTTCTCCTGAAACTTTTTCTTCATCCCTTTGATGGCATAACAGGCTCCTGCCACCCCAGCCCAATGACCAAAGGCAACCAGTCTGAATCCATCATCGCCGGTAAAATATTCATAATCAATCAGGGTGATCTTCTTTTCTGCCATGGCCCGGAAAAAAGAACGGTTGTGTGGTTGTTTTTTTGCCACATGCGCAAACATAATGTAGGTCTTTCCTTCCAACAACGTCTCTTCAGCCACTTCCTTAACCCCCATCAGAAGATTACATTCCGAAAGATCTTCTTTCACCACAGCACCCGCCTCTTTATACTCTTTTTCACTGAAAGCCCGTATTTCAGAAGGCTGCACATAGATTTCCGTCCCGGGCCAACGACTGATAATTTTTTTTGCCGTCAACGGTGTTACAGCAACTCTTTTATCCTTCCATCGCCGTGTTTCGCGTAAGATTCCTATCTTCATATGTACAAATTTAATTCTTTGCTACCAATCCCTTTTCAAAAAACAAAATACGCATTTCTTCTGGCACAAAAGAACAAAGTTGCATCAGAATGGAGGATTTTTTACTGTTGATAAATTAGGGTTTGCTGATTTTCTAAGCACAGTATAATTTTACTATCTGGCCTGGCATAAGTTCTTTTCCCAATAATTGTCATCTTATCCATTCTTTAGGTTTGTTTAAAATTTTCTACCTGCATCGTAACATCCGTACTTTCATTATAGGCATCCCAGCTGAACCGGTCTATCCGGCAGAATCCGTTCACCTCACGGATATTGATTTTCGCTCCAAATTTCGTTTTCTCTTTGTCTTTACCCCGGACAATCGGACGCACATGAGGCTGGAAAATATTTACAATGCGGTTTTCGCATGGATGGGTTTTGTTCTCATGCATCCATTTTTGTTGGCTGTAAACTGTCCAGATGGTTTCTATCAGTTCCCTGTCTCGTTTTTCAAGCAACCTGGACCGGCCGGGTTTTAACAACAAATTGTCCACTGTTTTTATGTCTTAGGCAATGTATTGAAACTGCTCCCTGATACCACGGCGGATCTGCTTGTTTGTTTTCCGTTTCCTCTTTGCAATGTTCAGGCAATGCTTGCGGGCAAGCCTGCGGTAGGTTCCTGGGTAGTAAAAGAAGGCAGCCTGCGAAGTATTGCAAGGCGTGTAATCAATCATATCTGCAAGGATTTTGAACTCAATTTATACAAAACCGTGCATTTATGCCAACAATGAACCCTGTAAACATGAACACATTTATGTTGATATTCAGTATATTGTGTCTATATTTTAAGAAAATCATCAGACCCTACTTGTGGTGCTTTCTGATCAATACAAAAAAAACAGGGCTGCATGCCCTGTTTTCATTTGGTGTTGTTTACAATATTAAGGCATTGTTAAAAAAGTATAGCTAATTGATTATTTCTTTTCATCATCAACAATTTGACTGAATGGACCAACATATATTTTGCTTTTGTATAACATTTTGTTTTTCTTCTCAACCTGGCGAGAAAATGTCTGAACAGACTGTTGTAGCCTTCAACAGTGTAGGTTTCAGCCTTGGATTGAACCAACAATTCTTTAGGGACAAATTCATTGTAAGCCTTCCAGTAATCAGCACATACAATTCCTTTTGCCAATTCTTCAATCTTCTCCCACAGTTTTATTCCTGTTTCTGTTCCTCTCGTACCAACTTCACAGTTGACGAACCTGTGCCCATTTCTATCAACAGCAATCCAGATCCAGCAATAGTTTTTTTTGAGCCAATATACGTATGCATTTCATCCAACTCAATTACCTCAATGTCTTCAGGGTTTCTGAATTCTTCAAGCTTTTCCCCAAAAGACTTAATCCAATTGAAAACAGCCACATGGCTTACGTTTAAATATCTCCCAATTGAACGAAACCCCAATCCTTCAAGATACAAAATGAGTGCATCTCTTTTTAACTCGTTGGGCTTACCAACATGCTCCACCGTAAAGTGGTGTTTACAATCCTTGCAAAAATACCTTTGCCTCTTTTTGACTATACCATCTTTACGAAAATTCCGACTTTTACACTTTGGACAATTATTCATACTGATTAAAAATAAGTTAGCAATTGCCCAAATATACAAAAACTATACTAAATTAACAATGCCGGAATTATTTAGATTCAGCAAAGGACAAGGAATCAAATTACAAGAATTACATTAATAATAAATCAATTAAAATTGAGAGCAATATACAAGCAACATTTAAAGATTCAGAGATACTAAAATTCAATACGTTATTGGAGAAGCTTAAATCAATGCTCTACAATGAAATTAATTACTCAGAAAATCAATGGCAATCAGATATACTTCAATTGATTTTGCTCTTGTATCCTAAATACATAAAAGCATTTAAGGAAGTTAAGTTTAAAGACATTTATAGTGGCATAACACGCAGACTTGACTTTGCGCTTGTCGATTTTATGGGTAACCTTGATATTATTGAGATAAAAATTCCATTTGAGAAAAGCATTGTTTCAAATACTAAGTATAGAGATAACCATATTCCAAGTCGAGATTTATCTGGTTCTATTATGCAGATTGAAAAATACATTTTTTATTTAAATAAAATTGGTAAACATGGAGAGGCCGAGTTAAATAAAAGGTATAAGAAAGAACTTCCTGATGATTTGGAAATCAAGATTGTCAATCCGAATGCAATAATAATTATGGGAAGAGACAATCAACTCAATAAAGACCAACTCTATGATTTTGAGATAATAAAAAGAAAATATAATAATGTCATAGATGTTTTTACCTATTACGAACTTATAAGAAGATTGGAAATATTAATAAAACAATTGAAGAAAATATAAATAGCAAAATATATTTAATTGCGGTTTCGGTGCGGATTATCAAGTTTTACAGCCCGCGCCAGCCTCAGTGCTTTTCGACAGGAAAGTACCCTGCAATCCGCAACTAATCATATTTGCGGAACATTACAAGCAAGCCGAAGAAAAAAGACAACGACACAATGACTATGAACTTTTTGCTGCATAAAGCCAAAGAAAATGGAAACCCACCGCACATTCAGGCGCATTTGACTGGCCCAACACACAGTCGACCACCTCGCAGTCAAAAGAACCTTCATTTTGCCAACGCAAGGATAAAATATTAAATTTGAACAATCATATATAGTGACTGGTAAATGAAATATTCAGACCCATTTAAAATATTGACACCAAACGAAAGATGGGCACCGACAAAGAGACAAATGGATTTGTTTCAAAACGCTTATGAAAAGCTTTTGCCTCCTTTGGTTTACAAAATTCGTTTGGCGGTTGCAAAATGGAGAGATGAAGATTACAAAGGAGCTTCGGAAACTTCAAAGTCCCTATTGAATTTCTGGTTCAATCAGAAACATTTAATTGGACAAACTACATTTAGTTTTTTCTTCTCCCAACGTGAAGCAATTGAATCAATTATTTACTTGTATGAGATAGCACAAGCTAAAGACAAGTATGAATTATTGCGTTTTGATTCTTCTGAACGTGTAAGCACCGGAATGTTCTATGAAAGCTGGACAAGGTATGTAATTAAAATGGCTACCGGAGCCGGAAAAACTAAAGTAATGGGGCTGACTTTGGTTTGGAGTTATTTTCACAAACTATACGAACCGGAAAGTCCACTTTCGAAAAATTTCCTGGTAATTGCTCCAAACATCATTGTTTTAAACCGGCTCAAAAAAGACTTTGAAGAATTAAAAATGTTCATTGAAGAACCGTTCATTCCTGATAATGGATACAGTGATAAAGACTGGCAGAACGATTTCCAACCGACATTGCATATCCAGGATGAACTAAAACCAATTACCGAATCGGGAAATATTTTTCTGACCAATATTCACAGGGTATTTTTTAACGAAGAACCTGAACAAAGTTTTGAGACTACATTTTTAGGCGTTAAACCAAAACCGGATGCAGATACTTCAAAAGGACTGGATTTGGGAAAGGTACTGCGAAGTGACAAAATAAAAGATTTGGTGGTGCTGAATGACGAAGCTCATCATATTCACGACAGTTCGCTGGCCTGGTTTAAAAGCATTGAAGATATTAGTAACAAGCTGAAGCTCAAAAACGGTTCCGGTATCGGTATGCAAACAGACTTTTCTGCAACCCCGAAACACAATAACGGAGCAATTTTCGTTCAAACCATCTGCGATTATCCTTTGGTTGAAGCCATCAAACAGAATGTTGTTAAATCCCCTGTTCTTCCGGATGAAGCTTCAAGGCAGAAAATTCAGGAAAAGGAATCTTCCAACTTTGTTGAACGATACAAGGATTACATTCATTTAGGTTATCTGGAATGGGAAAAACAATATGATGAACTCAAAGATTTAAAAACTCCTATCCTTTTCATTATGACGATGAGTACAAAATTTCAGTGCCGCTTTTAAATGCTACCACCTGACAGGATAAAATGGTACCAGGGTTTGTTTTTTTCTTCATTGACAATACTTTCAGGAAAGGTTTTATAA
>CAYPAW010000054.1:0-94409 GCA_964408795.1 uncultured Mariniphaga sp. | reverse complement strand
TCTCACATGAACTTCTTTTAATCATTGCCTTTGGCGAACTTTTGATTAAAAAAGTTCATGTTCGTTTCATATTTTTTAAAATTTATGAATAGCTCAGGTTAGATTTTCATCCTGGCTCCTGATTCCTGATTCCATTAATCCTACAATCTGAGAATCTGAAATTCTGAAATTCTGAAATTCTGAGAATCCCGGAATCTTCATTGATTTCTTTGATTCCTTGACTCACTTTTCTCTTTTTCCCGCTATTCTGCCCTGAAGGCTTCCGGGTCATTCCATCCCAACAGAAAATTTTCCGTTTTCATTCGTTTTTTACCAGCCAACTGGAGGTCGGTTATTTTGAGCCATCCATCTCCGCAGGAAATTTTCAGAAAGGTTTTCCCGTCGGAAGCGATGGTTCCGGGTTGTGAAGGGTTTTTGGTAGAATCTTTTTCGGCAAAATAGATTTTCACCTCTTTTTGATTTCCGTGTTTCTTATGTACAAAGGTTGTCCAGGCTGCCGGGTAGGGTGACAGACCCCGGATGAAATTGCGTATTGATTCTGCATTGTTTTCCCAGGGTATCCGGCAATCTTCCCTGAATATCTTCGGAGCTTTTTTCAAAGAAGTTTCTTTTCCAACCCCTTTTTTCTGATTTTGAGGATTCCATTTCCCTTCGGCCAGTTTATCAATCGTTTTAAGCACCAGGGCAGCGCCGGTTTTCATCAGACGGTCGTGGATTTCACCTGCTGTATCGTTTTCCCCGATGGGTGATTTCTCACTGAAAAGAATCTTCCCGGTATCGATGGAATGATCGAGCAGAAAGGTTGTCACTCCGGTTTCTTTTTCGCCGTTCATGATGGCCCGGTTTATGGGTGCTGCTCCGCGGTATTGGGGTAAAATGGATCCATGCAGGTTGAAGGTTCCCCGGCGGGGCAATTTCCACACCTCTTCGGGTAATATCCGGAAGGCAACCACTACTTGCAGTTCGGGATTCCATTTCCGCAAGGCCGAGAGGAAATCCGGATCTTTGAGCTTTTCAGGCTGCAGAATGCTGAGGCCCTTAGCGAGGGCATAGGTTTTAACGGCCGGGAAAGTAATTTTTTTCCCTCGTCCTGCCGGTTTATCCGGAGCCGTCACCACGCCCACCACGTTATACCCGTTTTCCACCAATGCTTTGAGGCTGGCTACCGCAAAATCGGGCGTTCCCATAAAAACGATCCGCAGGCTTTTGGCATCCATAGGCTTTTTCCTTTTACCTTATCTCTTCTCCGGTTGAATCTTCAGCAGAAGGGTGCATTCGATCGTGAATACCGATGTATCGTCTGCGTATCTTTATTCATCATCGTAACGAAATTTCTGCAGGATATGTCCCATTCGGTCGCGCTTGGTCTTCATGTACCGCTGGTTGTGTTTGTTGGGTTCCACTTCAAGAGGAACTATTTCGACAATCTCCAGTCCGTAGGCTTCCAGACCTACTCTTTTCACCGGGTTGTTGGTCAGAAGCCTCATTTTGGTTATTCCCAGGTTGCGCAATATCTGTGCACCCACACCATAGTCTCTTTCATCGGGCTGGAAACCCAGATGAATATTCGCATCAATGGTGTCCAATCCTTCATCCTGCAGTTTATAGGCAGCAATTTTGTTTAACAGACCGATCCCTCTTCCTTCCTGTTGGATGTAAACGACCACTCCTTTCCCCTTTTCTTCGATCATCTCCATGGCTTTATGCAATTGTTCTCCGCATTCACAACGCAAAGAACCAAAAATATCGCCGGTCATACAGGAGGAATGGACCCGCACATAGACCGGTTCATTTTTCTCCCACGATCCTTTTATGATGGCTACGTGTTCCTGGCCGTTTGATTTCTGCAAAAACGGAATAATCCGAAACTTCCCGTATCGTGTAGGAAGGGAAACTTCCACCCCTCTTTTAATAAGGCTTTCGCTTAGAAGCAGATGGGATATCAGGTCTTTTATGGTGATGATTTTAAGGTTAAACCGTTCAGCTAGTTTCACCAGTTGGGGCAACCGGGCCATGGTTCCGTCGTCGTTCATGATTTCCACCAGGACTCCCGACTGGTGTAACCCTGCCAGCCGCATCAAATCGATGCTTGCTTCGGTATGTCCGGAACGTCTCAGAACCCCTTTGCTTTTCGCTTTCAAGGGAAAGATATGCCCGGGGCGTCCCAGATCTTCAGGCCGGGTTACCGGATCAGACAAGGCCTTTACCGTTTTGGCCCGGTCAGCCGCTGAAATACCGGTAGTGCAGCCATGCCCAATCAGATCAACGGAAACCGTGAAAGAAGTCTGATGATACGAGGTGTTCTCACCCACCATAGGATCCAGTTCCAGCTCCTCACACCGTTCCTCCGTCAAAGGAGCACAAATCAACCCGCGACCGTATCGGGCCATGAAATTGATCTTCTCAGGAGTTATCAAGGCTGCTGAAGTAATAAAATCACCCTCATTCTCCCGGTCCTCATCGTCCACAACAATCACCAGTTCTCCCCGTCTGATTGCTTCCACTGCTTCCGGAATGGAGTTCAGCTTAAATGGTTCCATATCAAAAAAATGCTTTCCAAATCAGCTGCAAAAGTAAAGAAAAATCCCGACAAAAAACGAACAACTCCTTCAGGCCCGCTTCGAACGTTCCCAATTGACCGTTTGTCTACCCTTAAAAAAACGGATAATCCCCCGTAGCGAAGCATAATTGATTGAAACAAAATAATAGGGAACAAAAAAGAGTTTCTGACGGATCTGCCGGTTTTCAAAATACCACCCGGCCAACGCAAAAACATAGAGGATCAATTGAAAACAGAAAAGAATCACATAGAAACTCTCCACTCCGAAACCTGCATCCAGGGCGAGAATCAACCCGTTCACAATCAGAAAAAGAAAAAGAGAAAGCGGTGCAATCGTCCACCGTAAAACCTTATGCGAAACATACTGCCAGGTAAGAAGTCCATATCGAAAGGGATTAAGCAGCTCCTTCAATCGTACGAGGGTTTGGATTCCTCCGGCAGCGATCCGGATTTTTCTTTTCAGTTCTTCCTTCACATTGGCTGAGGCGGTTTCTTCAGCGTATGCTTCCGGAGCATACGCTATCCGATACCCTTTTTTGGCAATACGAAGGGATATAATAAAATCATCCAGAATGGTATCATTCTCGACCTCTTCAAACAGTTCTTTCCGTATAGCAAACAGTTCACCCACGCCTCCTACAGCCGAATTCAGTTCTCCGTCCATTTTTTTCACCCACGATTCATATTTCCAGTAGATACCTTCGCCGGCACCGGCGGCATCGTCTTTTTCTCTTTCCACAATACGTTTCTCTCCGGCGACACACCCCACCTGCGGATCGGCAAACCTACGAACCATCTCGCGAATTGATTTTTCCCCAAGGGTCGTATTGGCATCTGAAAAAACAACAATGGGAGCTTTCACAAAGGAAATCCCCCGGTTCATAGCATGGATCTTTCCGCACCTCTCCGGCTGATGATACACCTCAATCTGCCCGTATTTACTCAACAAATCGGGAGTTCCGTCGTCAGAACCATCGGTCATCCAGATATATTGCATTTTTTCCCGCGGATAATCCAGGGAAAAGGAGTTCTGAATTTTCTGATCCACTACCTCCTTTTCATTGAAAGCTGTTACGAAAAGGCATACATCCGGTTCATAGGCATGCGGCATTTCTTTTTTTTCTGCCGGGAAAAACGTTTTTTTCAGCTTTAAAACAATCCACAGGATCAATGCATAGCCGGCATAGGTATAAAAAAGAATAAAAAAAAGCACCCAAAAAAGAATCGCTAATCCCATTTCCGATATTTTTTATAAAAACCGGCCAATTTCCCGGCTATAGCGAAGTTATCAAAATTCTCTTGAATATAGTGAATGGCATTCAACCCCAGCTTTTCAACCTGATCTTTGTTTTCTGTCAGTCGGGAAATTTCCTTCACAAATGCATCGGCGGTATTGGCAATGCAAATGTTTTCACCGTGTGTTGTATCGATTCCTTCGGCACCTATGGAGGTGGAAACGATGGCTTTTCCCAGGGCCATTCCTTCAATGATTTTTATACGCATTCCACTCCCGGCAAACAGGGGGACCACCATCACGGCGCCGGAGTTCATAAATGCATAGGCATCCTCTATTTCTCCCAGGTAGACTACCCCCGGGAGGATGAATTTTTTCTCCAGCCACACGGGAGCATTGCGACCGGCAATGAAGAATTTCAGATCCGGATATTTTGCTGTCAACCGGCCCCAGCAGTTTTTCAGAAACCAGAGAATTCCCTCCTGATTGGGAGCCCAGTCGAGCGCTCCTATATGAAACACGGAAGGAAATTTCATGGATGAAAAGCAGGGAGTCAGATGAGTGAGATCAATGCCGGTTTGAGCCACCTGAAGGGGCCGGCTGTTTCCCAGCCTGTTCAGTAGTTCCCCATCCCGGGATGTTATAGGTACCAGGAGGTCATAGGCATTGAGCCATCCGGTTTCAAACCGCTTCAATCTCCGGCTCAGGATTTTCAGATACCCTTTTTTTAATCCACTGGCCATAGCCACCGAGCGTTCCCATATTTCGTGTTCAATATTGTGGGCCCGGTAGACAATCGTGGCGTTGGAATGGGTGCGGATCGTTTCTATGTAAGGGCATACATACAATCCTTCGAGCTGTACAATATCAAATTCTTCGCTGGCCAGCAGGGCAGACAATTCCTGCCGGAATTTCTTATCTATAAAACGCTCCGCATTGTAAGGCAATTTTGAAAAAAGAAGATTTCTCAGGGCTTTAAAAGGATGTATGGCTGCAGGCACAGGCACCAATCGGAATCGGATCTTTTTTTTCAATTCTCCGGGAATTTCTTCCATTGTAACCGGATGTTTAAGGGTAACCATTGCCAAAACGGTAATCTCAAAACCGAGGTTTGAGAAACCTTCTGCCATGCGCAAGGTAGCAATGGCTCCACCGTCGTTGGCCGGATAGGGTACTTTATTGGTTACTTGCAGAATCTTCATCCGGTTGATTATTCCGCCGTACAAAACGGTACAATTTTATTTTTTTCAAAAAATCGGTATAGGTCTCGGAGTGCATGATCCCTGAATCGGTAACGGCTTTATAGGTCAGCCAGCCTCCCAGAATAAGAAAAACCACCGAAGAAAACCACATTCCAATCACCATATCCCACAGGTCTTCACGGGCTGATTTTTCACCGGTCATGGAAAGGATATAATAGAGAATGAACAAAAGAACCGAAACCACTACGGGCATACCCAACCCTCCCTTCCGGATGATAGCTCCCAACGGGGCCCCTATAAAAAACAAGATCAACACTGCAATGGACAGGGTAAATTTTTTATGCCTTTCCATTTCGTGGCGGTTGATAAGCTTCTTGCGTTCATAAATGACCCGGACGCTGTTGTTGATCAGCTGATGATTCCGGCGTACCCTGTCGACGGTACTTCCCATGATCTGATCTTTTTCCCAGTCATCCAGACCGGCCAGCATGCTGTTTATGTCTACAAGGGTGTCGGGGGTAATTGTCCAGTTCTGTTTTAAGGAGTCGTGTTCAACCGTACGGTCCAGGAGTTTTCTGCGCAAGGCAGTATTCAGGTTCATCTGGTTTAAGAAATTTCGTACCCTGCGGTAATAATCGACATGCATCGAATCTTCCACCTCACGCAACTGATTGATGCGTAAGGTCCGGTAATTGTTCTGGAAGATGCTTTCATCCCGCCGGTTAAACTCAAAATCCTTTAACAGGATATTCAGAACCTGCTTGCTGAAACGGTCTTCATACCGTGGGTAGCGTATATTGTTTCTCCGGGAATTTCCTTCCCCTTCACGGTAATTGATCCCGTTATAGAGGGTAAGAACCATGTACTTTTTATCTTCTGTCATCCACATAAACCCGGAGTCGGCAACCGTTACATTCCCTTCAACCGACCGGCGGTTGGTATGATCATAGATCAGGATATCGTGCAGGGCATCGGTTTTTTTGTCTTTCTTTCCGACCCGGATGCTGTACCCGTCAATTTCGTTGGTAAAAACACCCTCTTTGATGATCAGTTCAGGTTTTTGTTCCTTGACGCTCCATATAAGGGCGGCAAAACGGAGGTTGGTCTCCGGTAGTATATAATTTGCAAAATAAAAAGCAACACAGGACATCAGGAAGGCAACTACCATAAGCGGTTTCATGACTCGAAAAAGAGAAATACCGGAAGATTTCATGGCCACCAGTTCGTAATTCTCCCCCAGTGCCCCAAACGTCATCAGGGAAGCAATTAACATGGAGAGGGGAAAAGCCAGCGGAAGGAGTCCAAAAGAAGCGTAGAAGATCAACTCTCCAATGACAGACCACTCAAGTCCCTTACCCGCCATTTCATCCACGTATTTCCAAAGAAACTGCATGAGCAGAATAAACATGCAAATAAAGAAGGTCATGAAAAATGGCCCGATAAAAGATTTGATCACATATAGATGCAAACGTTTCATACTGCTAGCTACCCCCTGGAAACAGTACAAAGCTAACCTATTTTGAAGAAAAAGAAAGTAAAAATTTGTTAAGAACCCAGAATATGCTTGAGGTCTTCAACTTGGGTGGTCCACAGCTCTTTGCTGTCTTCAATTTCATCCTCATCGGTAAAATCGATGACGATCAGAGATACATCGTTGGTCAGTTCGTCCTGGGAAATTCTGAATTCGAAATACCCTTCCTCATCCACCCAGTTATATCGTACCATCCGGTTTTCTTTATGGAGCGTCATATCAGCCGATTGTTCCGTTTCTCCCCATATGAAAGTGAATCTTTTTCCTTTCACCCTCACATCATCGGCAAACCACTCAGCCAATCCTGAAGCGGTACTTAACCGGTTGAAAAGCACCTTGGGGGAACAATTTATGACGAATTCCAGTTGTATTTTAACCTTATCAGCCATTTTTTGCTTTTTTGGCAATATAGCTATTCTGAACAGAACAAACAACGCTCTTACCATGATCGCGGTAAAAAAAAGCAAAATTTAAATAACCTTCAGGCCAATGGAAAATAAATACTATATTTGCACCGCGTTCAAATTGCCAAAAAAAAATTCAAAAAAACCAGGCTAAACACCTTGTCGGTTGCAGTATACATGTTTTCAGAAAGCGGAGTTAACAACCAAAAAAACCGAGACAAAAAATCAATACCAGGTACCCTTCGATGCAAACAGGAGAAGGGCACTCTCCGGCAGATTGTAATAGTTTTATGGCAAGGTAGTTCAGCAAGTTAAAACGTCCCGATTAAAATCGGGAAGATCGCAGGTTTTGTACATCTATAAGTGATGTATGGCGAGGTAGCTCAGCAGGTTAGAGCGCATGATTCATAATCATGAGGTCGCGAGTTCAAGTCTCGCTCTCGCTACTGAAAAGAGGGGAAGTCAAATTTGTTGCTTCCCCCTTTTTTTTCTTCCAACCATGAAATATTCCTGCTATATATGGTTCAGCCAGTCAAAAACCCGGTATTACACCGGATCAGCTTTTGATTTCGGAAAAAGCGTAGAACGACATAACGCAGGCGTTACCCCTTTCGCTAAAAACGAAAAACCCTGGATCGTCGTTTATACGGAAGAATTCAAAACAAAAAAAGGAAGCGCTTTTGTGTGAAAAAAAAATATAACTTTATGATTTCAAACAAAGCCAGGAGAATCTGATTGGCAGACACAAAAAATGGAACACTACGAAATATCAGATGCTTAAAAAATAACCCTCTCTTCCTGTAGACTTGTCTGAGGGGGATACCATTGAAAAGAAATTTGCGGATAGATATAAATTTCATTTGCCATGGATAATCAAGTAATTCGTTACGCTTTTGCTGTGAATCATGACGGCTATTTTCAACCCAAACATTTTGGGGATGCAGATAAATATTTAATTTATGAATGGGATCATACAAGTCCTGCTTATGTAAAAGAAATTTTGAATCCCTTTAAATCCTATGATGCAGAACACGGATCACGGAAAAAAGGGGAAAGCATTATTCATCTGTTAAAAAGCGAAGACGTACATGTTTTGGTATCCAGACAATTTGGGAGGAATATACAAATGGTAAACCGACATTTTATTCCTGTGATTGTTTATTCCGAAGAGCCTGAGGAATCGCTGTTAATCCTCAGAAAACACAGGCAATGGATTGAAGATGAGCTTAAAAATCATCCTGAAGAATACAAACTTTTTACATTAAGAAACGGTGCTTTAAAAACAATCATTAGAAAAGAAGAATAGCAACGGACAAAAATATTTTGCAGCCATGGAAAAATATCTGATCGCATCATCAGGGGATACCCTGGATTCGAAAATATCAGGCCGGTTTGGGCATTCAAAATTTTTTTTATTTCTGGATCCTCAAACCCTGGAATTTGAAACCTTCCCGGGAATCCGGGCCGATGAATCTGCCCAGGGCATTCAACGGTTACTCAGCCGTGACATCAAAAAAATCCTCGTTGGCAACATAGGTCCTTCTTCGTTTTATGAGATTCACTCGTTGGGTTGTTCGGTTTATCTGTGCCGCAATCTGAAGGTACAAGAAGCCGTTCAAAAAGTCAAAAACGGGGAAATCCAGCCCTTACAGGAGCCGACATTGCCTGACAGCATCCATTCAGCCCGTAAAGAAGGTGACCGCACTCCGGGTTCAGGACAAGGTCGCGGAATGGGAATGGGAGGTGGCAGAGGCCTCGGTATGGGTGGCGGTCAGGGTCGTGGAATGGGTGGCGGCAGAGGCCGCGGAATGGGAGGCGGCAGAGGCAGAAGAGGATGAAAGGCACGCATGAAAAAAATTAATTCCAGTCATGGTTCTGTAACAAGCCCTGGGAAGCGTGTTGTTTTTCCAACGCTCCGGGATCATGCTAAACCCTTTAGAACACCCATAAAAACCCCTCTTCCGGGTTCCGTTTTTCTTCCTGGCATCGTTTTGTTGAGAAATGATCTTTCGGTGTTTTTAAAAATTGATAATTTTCCCTGCTCCTCCTTCAATGTATTTTTCCGGATACAAGGCTTTGATCTCGGCTTTGTGTTGGGTACAATGGGTAGGACAAATCCATTCCATCCCATTGAATAAATCGTATTGGTCGAACCCGTGTAACCCACCGACAATGGCATATATTTTCCCGAAGGTTGAAGCTGCTTCCAGAATATTTTTCATATCCGGGTGTGAGCACCCCACAACCAAAACCAGTCCTTTGTCGGTTTGAACAGCCATGGATTGTTCGATGTTTTCCAGTTCCCCGGTAGAAAAAAAATTCTCATAAAGCATTAGAGGTTTATCGATATGGATCACTTTTTGTGCTTTGCGTACCCCTCTCAAAGAAATCGGCACAAAGACATTCACCCGGCTGTTTTGATTCAAAAAAGCGGACAGCCCCCCTACATGATCAAAGTGAGCGTGGGATATAAACACATCGTCAATGGAAGAGGGCTCTATGTGAAGTTTTTTCATGTTGGCAAGAAGGATATCCCCATCGGATCCGGTATCGAAAAGAATCGTTCTGTTATGGGCTTCTATCAGACACGAAAATCCCCAATCCGGTTCAAGATCGCTTCGAAAAACCGTATTGTCATAAATGATTGTAATTTTCATTTGTCAGTTGTTAACGTTGATAAGGATATTCATTTTATAAATGCATCAATTCATTTTTCGTATTTCCGGAATTCTTGTTTTACGGGTCGTTTCGGCAATTGCATTGATTTCCTTCAGCATTTCAGCAGATATGGGAACTTCTTTTTCCTCTTTTGAGAATTTGACGTCTTTCATTCTGTCTATTTTCAAAAGAAGCTTCATGGGTTTTTCCATTCGGGTGAACATTAAATTGTCGGCCACCTTTTCCAGATCCTCTATCTCGTGTGCAAAAGCACTGGTACTCACAGCAAAAGTATAGGTTCGGCTTTTATCGTTTTGCAATATATCCCTGAGTTTATTCACTATGCGGTTTTTATATTGATCATTAAAGAGCAACAGGTTTAAAGCAGAACCAAAAATCATGGTTCCCAGTTCCGTTTTTTCCAGCAATTTTTCAGCTTCCGCGATTGCTTTGTCCCATATTTCAGGTTTCAGCATATTGGCTTTCAGGGTGTCCTCATTCAGTCTTTCAATTTCCTTTACAGAGGGATCAAACTGAACAAGAACAATTTTTTGTTGGAACTCATTGAGATCAAGATTATACAGTTTTTTCATGACAGTTTTTACAAATTCACCGGATGGATATTGCAGAGGAATGCCAATCAAAGAACCTCCAGCTCTCAGCCATGCATCCACAAAGGCAAACTCCACCAGGGGTTTTCCTGTTCCACCGGGACCGCTTATGAGCGTTGACGAAGGCACCGGTAATCCTTCAGGAAGAAATTCATCAAGCCATTGAATATGGGTTTTTAAATAAGTCATGATTTTTACTTTTACTGTTTAACTATCCGTTATTTAGAAATAAACCGAAAAAATAGACTATCCTAATCCTACCCCGGCAATTTTAAACCCGCATTCAGGGCATTTTCCATCCTGAATACGGTTCCGGGTGATTCCGAAACCCGAACGTTCCAGTATCAATGCGCCACATTGAGGACAAAAGGTATCTGAATCCCCTACCGTTCTGACATTCCCTATATATATGTATTGAAGCCCGGCTTTTAATCCGGCTTCTTTTGCTCGTTGCAGGGTCTCCAGGGGAGTTACCGGCACTTCTTGCATTTTATAGGCGGGAAAGAACCGGCTGATATGCCAGGGAACTTCCTTTCCCAGTTCCCCGGCAATAAAACCAACCATATCCCGGATCTCTTCGGGATCATCATTCATGCCGGGAATCAGCAAACTGGTAACTTCCAGCCAGATATCCATTTTACGGATCTTTATAAGATTATCCAGCACCGGTTGCAACCGTGCACCAAGCATACGCCGGTAAGTTTTATCCCTGAATGCTTTCAGATCCACGTTGATCGCATCCAGATAGGGATGAATCCTATCGAGCATCTCGGGGGTCATGTATCCGTTTGACACATACACATTTTTAATTCCCTCAGCATGTGCCAGACGTGCTGTGTCGTAACTGTATTCAAAAAATATGGTGGGCTCGGTATATGTATAGGCAATGCTTTTGCACCCGGCTCTTTTTACCTCCCGAACGATTTGTTCCGGGGATGCCTCTTTCCCCAGCTTCAGTATATTCCGGCTTGTGATTTGCGAAATATCCCAGTTCTGGCAAAAAAGACAACGAAAATTGCACCCGGGTGTGGCAATGGAATAAGCCCTGGAACCGGGATAAAAATGATAGAGAGGCTTCTTCTCAATCGGATCCATATGCTGTGCAATCGTCCGGCCATATACATCCGTATACAACACCCCCCCAATATTCTCTCTTACATGGCATATCCCGATTTTCCCCGGTTGTATTACGCAACGATGCGCACAAAGATCACACCGGATTTTTTCTTTATCAAGTTTCCGATACAAAAAAGCTTCCTTCATACTACGGTTCGTAATTCATTTATTGCAATAGCTGTTTTATATTTGTTTTCTTCATTAGGTGAAACTGCCATGCCCATTTTTATCCGACATAAATAACACTGAATACCTCATAAACCGGTTCGTGTAAAAATAACATATTATTCGAACATTTGTTCGCTTAATATTTATTAATCCTCAATATACTTAATTGTTTTACAAAATCAATTATTATGTGTAAATTACCCCTTGTTATCAGTCTACAGCTAATAATCGATAAATATAAACGACGTGTTCGGTTATCCCAAAATACAAAAAAACCTTCATTTTCTGGCAAAACCCTGGGTTTTGGCAACCCTGATTACCATTGCGACCTTCCCTTTTTTCCCTGATTATGGTAAATATAGGGTGAAGCTGATTGAAACAGAGGGAAAAATCCAGCATATGGATTGCTGGTATGATGATCTGAACAACGATGGAATAAGTGAGAAGATTATAATTAATACCAATCCAATCTTTATTAACCATACCTTAATTCATGAAAACAACAAGATTATAGATCAGTGGAATTACCCCGGTGAACATCCCCACATGTATCATCATTTTTTTGGGGATTACAACCACGACGGATGCAAAGAAATGTATGTTTTCAGCTGTCTGAATGATTCCCTGTTTTTATGGATTACCGATGTATTCTCTGGCAAAAAGATAACTGAGAAACGGTTTATAACCCACCATTATCTTCATGATGGCAAACTGGATGTTTTTATTCAGGATATCCGTTTGATACCCGGCGATTCCCCCGGCAAATCGGATTTGTTTTTTGATGTTTTTGCCAGTTATTCGTATCGTCCGAGGAAACTTTTCATTTACACCATAGAGGCCGACATCCTGATTTCAACCCCGGAAAGCGGAAGCGGTTTTGATGAACCTTATCTGTTTGATATTGATAAGGATCAGCACCCGGAATTTTTCGGATGGATTCCAGCACACGGGAACAGTCCGGATGACTATATCTATTCCGACAGCATTTGCTGGCTAATGGCCTATGATGACGACCTTTCTTTTTTATTTGACCCAATACCGGTAGGATTTTATTCTTCCTATGTAGATATCAGACCGGCGCTATTCAACAACCAGATTTTCCTGGTTGCCTTGTATCACCATAAAAGCAACAGGGACTCCTCCTCGCTTTCCCTGTACTCCCTGCAGGGAAAATTAATCAAACAGATTCATCTTGAAATACATGAAGAGCGTGTAAACCTGTTAACCGACCCTCAGAAAGGCATCCATAAAATTTTACTCCATTATGCCTTGGCGGGGAAAATCGAAGAATACGATTTTGACCTGAACCTGATCCATACCCGGAATATTATTCCTATTAGTGACAATACGAATTTTCAGGAAATCGACCTGGAGAAGGACGGGATCTCTGAATGGTTGGGAGAAAGCTATGACCAGCTTGGATTCATAATCTGCCGGAATGATTATTCCCATCCGGTTGCAATTAAATTCCCGGGATATAAATCCTATGACCCCCTCTCATTATTCTCAATAAAAAGAAGTCCGGGGAAAAATGAACTGTTTTTCAGTTTATCTGATTCTTCATTACTGTACGAATACAAGATAAATCCCCTGTTTTATCTTCAATATGCCGGATATATCGGGATATTTTTATTGTTGCTACTCATCATGACCATAATCGAAAAAGTACAAAGGAAACAGGCTGAGCAGAGATTTCAGAATGAGAGGAAAATGTCTGCTTTGCAGCTCAATGCCCTCGAAAAACAGCTAAACCCACATTTCACTTTAAACATTCTCAATTCAGTTGGTGCATTGTATGAAAACAAGGATATTGAAAAAGCGCAGTATTATTTCGGGAAATACAGTAAGCTGCTACGAAAATCAATTCTTTTGTCAGGAGAAATAGCCATCCCGATTCAAGAAGAGTTGGAATTTGTCCGGAATTATCTGGAACTTGAAAAATTACGAATGAATTTTTTATTCGATTATGAAATCCAAGGAGAAGAAAACCTCCCTGAAATGGAAGTCCCCAAAATGCTGATCCATTCATTTGTGGAAAATGCTGTCAAACACGGGATCAAACACTTGAAAGAAAAAGGGCACATAACCATCCGTTTTAAAACCACGAAAAATCAACTTGAAATCTTTGTCTCCGACGACGGGATCGGGAGGGAAAAGGCGAAACAATACTCATTAATGAGTACCGGAAGGGGATTGCAGATAGTAAATGACGCCCTGAATCTCTACTTTGAGCTTAAAAAAGTCAAAATTGTGTATGAGATTTCCGACCTTTATAAAGACAACGGACAGCCGGGAGGCACAGAAGTAAAGATAACCGTTCCCCTTTTGAAATGATTAACCGGAAAAACAAAGCAGAGATATTCATAATCCCGGCCTTCAGGCCGGGGCAAAGTATATAAAACCAAACCATGGAAAACATCACAGCCATAATCGTTGACGACGAAAAATTAGCCCTGAACCGTATGGCTGACATTCTGAAGCATTTTCCCCATGTGAAGATCATCGCCAGCGAAACGGATCCGGAACAGGCCATTGAAAGCATCGTTAAAACCAAACCCGATGTGGTATTTCTCGACATTGAAATGCCCGCCATGACCGGTTTTAACCTGGTGCAGAAAGTACGCGATAATTTTGTGTTCCCCTCCTTCATCTTTGTCACCGCCTTTAACCAATACGCCATAAAAGCCCTGAAAGCCGAAGCTTTCGACTACCTGATAAAACCCATCGACATTGATGACCTGCGGGAATGCCTCCAACGTTACAACCGCAAACAAAACCATCTCCCATACATCGAAAATTCCAGTCTGAGTGACCGGGAAAAACAAATAGCCCGACTGATATGCAAAGGGAAAACCTCCAAAGAAATCGGTGAAATCCTCTATCTAAGCAAGCATACCATCGATACCCACCGGAGGAGAATTTTGGAGAAACTGAACATACGAACTACCACGGACCTGATTACCCTGGCACATAACCGGATGGACAGCAAAAAATAAACGGATATCTGACCATTTTTGCAGACCCCCTACGTCCCACGAAGGTTTTATCCTTTTCTTTCCTGTATTACCCTAGTTTGCTTATCTTTTCCAGCCGTTTGGCATCCAGGATTTTTATTTTCCTCCCATCAATGGCAATGACTTTTTCGGCGGCAAAAGTGGATAATGTACGGATGGCGTTGGATGTTGTCATATTCGACAGGTTGGCAATATCTTCACGAGAAAGAAAGACTTTCAACGTCTCCCCGTCGTTTTCAAATCCGTACTTTTCCTTTAAAAGGATCAGGGATTCGGCCAGTCGTCCCCGGATGTGTTTCTGTGTAAGGGTTACGGTTCGCAGATTGGCGAATCCCAGTTCACTGGCAAGTTTTCGGATCATGTGCAAGGAAAAATCTACATTCCGTAAGGCTTTGTCAAAGATAAATTCACTCTGAACCACACATATTCTTGATTCTTCGAGGGTTACGGCACTAGCTATATGGGGTTCATCGGCAAAAAGAGCCCGGTAACCGATAATCCCCATGGGCTTCGCCATGCGAATGATCTGTTCCCGTCCGCCAACCCCTTCCTTGAAAATTTTTACTTTCCCCGTAACCAGAATTAAAAAACCAGAAGGCTCATCCCCTTCTTTAAAAACCAGTTCATTCTTCTTGAAATATAAAATGGAAAGTTCATTCAGCAACTCATTCTTTTCCTCCTCAGTAAGATGGCTCAGAATCGATTTTGGATTTTCGAGAATCTCTTTAACGCCTCCTGCAGAATTCAGCATACCCAAATCCTTTATATGTTATAAAACATCAAAGTTACTATTTTATTGTGAAATCCGGCAGGAGAATCCCAATAATCGAACCGCTATTCGCAAGCAAGGGTTAATTCGATCCTGAACAGCCGGGATTTCTCTTTTCCGCGCATGTTCCCCCGGGAAGGTTCTACTCATAGTTGGCTACTATGGGCATTTTACGACCAAAACCAAAAGCTTTTGAACTTACACGCAGGATGGGAGCTGCCTGAAACCGTTTGTATTCGCTGGTATTGACCATGCGGATCACCCGGACAACCGTTTCTTCGGGAAATCCTTTTTTACAAATTTCTTCCGGCGGGAGGTTTAACTCAATATAATGATACAAAATGGAATCAAGTACTTCATACTCCGGGAGGGTGTCGGAATCTTTCTGTCCCTCTTTTAGTTCTGCAGACGGGGGTTTTAACAGGGTATTTTCAGGGATCACTGCCTGTTCACGGTTTATGTAGCGGGCCAGTTGAAACACATCGGTTTTATATACATCGCCCAGCACCGCCAGTCCTCCGTTCATATCTCCGTAGAGGGTTCCGTATCCCACGGCACATTCGCTTTTATTGGTTGTATTGAGAAGGATATTTCCGAATTTGTTGGACAGAGCCATTAGATAAACTCCCCGTGTACGGGCCTGGATATTTTCCTCCGTGCTGTCGGCAGGCAGTCCATTGAAAATCGGGGTCAATCTTTCATTGAACCGGTCAACGGCATCCTGAATCGGGATGATATCGTACCGTACGTTCAGGTTATCTGCCAGCTGGCGTGCATCCTCCACGCTGTGGGCGGATGAAAAGGCCGAGGGCATCAGCAAAGCTCTGACATTCCCGGCTCCCAGGGCTCTGACAGCCAGTGCGAGGGTTACGGCTGAATCGATTCCTCCTGACAGCCCCAGAATGGCCGATGTGAATCCCGATTTCCTGAAATAATCCCGGATCCCCAACACCAGCGCATGATGTATTTTTTCGATAGCGTTCATCCGGGGCTGCCATTCCTGCCCCTTCAGGGTATCCGTATCGATCACCTTAAAATCCTCTTTGAAGTATTTCAGTTCCCGGATAATCGCTCCCTGGCTGTCTATCACTACCGACCCTCCGTCATAAATCAGTTCGGCATTGGCCCCCACCTGGTTTACATAAATCAGCGGCAGACCGTATTGCCTGGCATTCCGTACCAGGATATCTTTTCTCCAGTTTTCCTGATTGCACGAAAACGGGGAAGCAGCAATGTTGATCACCACTCCAGGATGTTGCCGGCTGAGTTCCTCCAGAGGAGATGCTTGATAGAGTTTATCTTTCCCAAACTCATTGGAGGTCGGCTGTTCATCCCATAGATCCTCACAAAGAGTAATCGCCAGTTTTTCCCCTTTGAAATCAACTACCTTAAACTGTTTGTTGGGTTCGAAATGGCGGTACTCATCAAAAATATCGTAGGTCGGCAAAAGCGTTTTGTGATGCATACTGCGGACCTTCCCGTCTGCAAGGAAAAGAGCAGAATTGAATAATTTTTTCCCCCGCTCGTCCTCATTGATGGTAGGAGCACCTACAATCGCTGCAATCCCCCGGCAATGTTTGGCCAGGGTCTGAACGGCCGCCGCAGCCTCCGAAACAAATTCCATTTTTTCAAGCAGATCATGCGGATAATAACCCGTCACTGACAATTCGGAAAAAACAACCAGGTCAGCCTTCTCATCCCTGCCCCTGTTGATAAAATGAAGAATTTTCTTCGTATTTTGTGGAAAATTCCCTACGTGATAGTTAAGCTGTGCCAATGCAATTTTCATTGTCCTGCGGTTAAAAAATTCTGTTTCATTTCAGAGAAAGATCATGCCGGTACAAAAATCCTCTTTTTCCTTCAAATTCGCAATATTTTTACCGATTAAACGTAATGAATACAAATGGGGGAAGTCATGAAGAATCGAAAATCTTCTTTATGGGGTGTTTTGCTGTTGATAACCCTCTGTGCATGCCAAAGAGGCAGGCTGGATGTGGATATTTCAGGTATTCAGGCAGACACACCGGTTATCCGGTTTGATCAGTTGCTTTTCTCGGTTCCGCAAGAAAACCTGAAGACAGGAATTCTCACCCTGAAAGAAAAACACCCGGATTTTTTTTCGCTATTCAGCCATCAGATGATCCGTATCGGAGATGTCGAAGACGAAATGTTCTTTCCGGAACTTACCCGATTCCTTGAAGACAGTCTTATCCGGGAGGTAAAAAAAAAGGTGGATTCAGAATTTTCCGACTTGTCCGAAATAGAAAAACAGGTGAACCGGGCATTCAGGCACTACGCGTATTATTTCCCGGATAGAAACATTCCCCATATCTACACCTGCCTGTCCGGATTTAACCAGTCCATTGTGCTTGCCGAAGGATTGATCGGAGTCAGTCTGGATAAATACCTGGGACCGGATTGTTCATATTATGACGGACTGGGGATTCCCCGGTATCAACAGAGAAAGATGCACAGGGAAAGAATTCCGGTGGATATAATGATGGGTTGGGGGGCCAGTGAATTTACAAAAAACGGAAAGGAGAAACACCTGCTGAGCCATATGATCTATCAAGGCAGGCTTCTTTACTTTCTGGATGCTATGTTTCCACGGATGCAGGATTCCCTGAAAATAGGCTATACCGCACAACAACTGCAATGGTGTGAAGAAAATGAAGCCCAAATGTGGATGTCGCTGGTGGAAAACAAACGGCTTTTCTCTTCAGAACGAATGGATATCAAACGATTGATGGATGACAGCCCTTACACCAAAGGGTTTCCTGTGGAATCACCCGGAAGAACCGGAGCCTGGATCGGCTGGCAGATCGTCCGGAAATACATGGAAAGAAATCCCAATGTATCCCTGCCCCAATTGATGCAGGCAGAAAATGCACAAGAAATATTGAACGACTCCCGGTATTATCCCGGGTGAAAATAGGAACCCGGATTCATCCTCAACGATCCCTGTCTTAATTCATCGAATTTTTTTGTCTCTCATGAAGCGTTCAGGTTAATACGCATAATCCTTGTAAAACGCTTCTTCCGGGATATAGGTTTTCCCGGCCATCGGGTATTCGCCGATGGTTCCGCTGATTGAACGGGCTGCCGAAGATCCAAAGATGCCAAGTCCTCCTTCAACATTGCTGTAAACCGGGACAGGCTCTGCAAAGGGATTATCCCTGACCCAATCCTGCTGCGCCTTGGAAACCGAATAGAGATAAAATTCCGGCGACAGGTTTTCCAGATGCAACGTCAACGTATAAAACTCACCGTATTCCGTATGTATTTTTCTGAAATAATCGAAAATAAGGCTCAGGGTATACGCTTTTCCATTGATAAGCTCATCGGTAAACTGGGTGGCAAAGAAAGAGTAATCATGAATACCTTCTGATTCCACATTAAAAACCGGGTCAGATGAATGGAAATAAGGAAAAAACAACGCAGTGATTAAAATCGTATCTGAAGGGGAAATGTTATCTTCATTCGTTCCGTAATGGTATCCATGGAAATATGAATATCCCGGGATGTTCTTGTCATATCCCATCACACCTCCGGCTTTAATATTGTAATAGTTTTTCTCCGCTCCGGGATCTGAAAAATTCAACTTCGTTTTTATGTTTATGTATCCGTTGGAATATTCATCCATTGCGTTTTCGCATACCAATGAAAAGCTGTTGATGGACACCGGAAAAGGAACGGTTGTTTCACAGGTTACCCGCTCATATCCTTCCCTGGTTATTTCCAGAAAGTAAGTGGAACCGGATTGAACAAGGACGTTCCCGGAAACGTAATATCCGTTTGGGTATTCATGTTCAACATTCACATCGTAATTCAGGTATTCCATAAAGGTATCCATCCGGGCCACATAACGAAGTTCTTCAACAAAGGCTCCGTCTTTAAACAATTTCACCGTTGCGTCGGGCAGGGATTCATAAAAGAAATTATTTTCCAGGGTACTCCTGCTCTTCTTAATTTGAACCCTGAGTGAATCGCCCGGGTGCAGTTCACCGTTCACAACTATCAGGGAAGCAATCTCGCCTTTTTTAAATTCGATCGTTTTTTCACAGGAAAAAAACAGGAAGATAAAAGCAGGAGCAGCAAGTATTTTCAATAGTTTCTTCATGCCATTAAAATTTAAACGTATAAGAAACCGAGGGGATCAGCGGGAACAGGCTTACCTGTTTCAATGCCCTTTTAGAATCTTCGTAGTACCAGCCCTGGTTGTTGTACCCCGATGTTTGGTCATAGCCCCAGTACAGAAAAAACGGATTTTGTCGGCTGTAGGCATTATACAGGCCCACCGACCAGGTTCGGATTCCGTGTTTTTTCTGTTTGTGAAAATTGACCCCCAGGTCGAGGCGATGATACGAAGGCATCCGGTAATTGTTGCGTCCCCCGTAATATTCGATTCCCTGTTCGTAAAAATACCATGGATCTGCCTGCTGTTCCAGGTCCGGATACGTTTGCAGCGCCAGGGTTGTGGCATTTCCAGTACCGTAAACCCAGGTTATCCCCAAATCAATGCGTTCGCTGAATGTATGGGTCAGGGCGATGCTGATATCGTGTCTCCGGTCGTACTTGGCCGGAAAGATCTTTCCGAAATTTATGGCTTCAAACTGACGATCGGTTTTTGACCAGGTATATCCAAGCCATCCCGTTGTTTTGCCAATATTTTTTTCCAGAAGCAGCTCCAATCCGTAGGCCCATCCTTTGCCGGATTCCACTTTCGACTCCCAGCCCTCGCTGATGCCCGCAAACGAAGCCCCCTCTTTGTACTCGATCAGATTGTCCATCGATTTATAAAAAAGCTCTGCCGACAAATCAAATCCCTTGGGAAGATTTAAGAACCCACCGATGGCTACCTGATGCGAATGTTGGGGTTTGATCTTTTTTGTTACCGGCAGCCAAAGATCGGTCGGCAGGTTGATGGTGGAGGTGGAAAGCAGGTGGATGTATTGGCTCATCTTGGCATACGAGGCTTTTAACGACCATCGTTCCGAACCGAGAAACCTCAATGAAACGCGCGGCTCCAGCGAAGTATACAATTCTTTTTCCACATGAAAAGCCGAAAAATGCAACCCCAGGTTCAATTTTAATTTTGTCGATAAATCGATAATATCTTCGCCATATGCTCTATATTCATAGGCCGAAAGGCTTTCGTTCCCGTACGTTGTATCGATCTGGGCCAATGCATCCGGGTCCTGGTTATCGGTATAACTTATATGGTTCACCCCGGGCTCAAATGTATGGAATATACCGCTTGTCCCGAATTTCACGGAATGGGAGGGAAGCGGATAATAATCGAAATCGATTTTTGCAGCTACATCCGTAATTCCCGACAGGTACTCAAAAATATCTTCCTCTTTGGTAAGATCTTTTGTGTTGATCTGAAGATATTCATGACCCACATCAAAATTGTATTTGCTGTAGGTTAACGTAAGGTTGCTGAAAAGTTTTGGATTGAATACATAATTCCACCGAAGAGCATGGGTCATGTTGCCCCATCTCATGCTCATCTTATCCGAGCTATCGTACCGGATATGGTTATCAACGTAGTAATAGGAATCGGAAGAATACGCTTTGTCAAGACCCAGGTAGGAAGAAAAGAACAACCTGCTACGGTCTGAAAACCGGTGGTTAATTTTGGCATTGAGGTCATAAAAATAATAGCCGGCATGGATACTGCTTTCACTGTGCCTGTTGGCAATTTTTATAAACGGTTTGGCAAGAATATCAAGATACGTTCTTCTTCCGGAGACAATAAATGAGGTTTTGTCTTTGAGAATCGGTCCCTCGATCGAAAAACGCGAAGAAATTAATCCTACGGAGAATTCCCCTTTGAATTCTTTATCGTTTCCTTCTTTCATCCGGATGTCAATAACCGAGGAGAGTCTGCCTCCGAATCGTGCCGGGAATCCCCCTTTATAGAGTTTCACGGTTTTTACGGCACCCGGATTAAATACCGAGAAGAAGCCAAAGAGGTGGTTAGCATTGTACACAGGCACGCCATCGAGCAAAAAGAGATTTTGATCGGGACCTCCTCCCCGGACATAAATACCACTTGTACCTTCGGTACCCGACTGTACACCGGGAAGCAGCTGTATCACTTTTAAAACGTCGGGTTCGCCCAGTAAAACCGGTATTTTCGATAAGGTAGCAATGGGAATTTCCACCATGCTCATCTGGGCGCGGTCGACTTTCGATGTTTCATTGCCATACACCGTGACTTCGTCCAGTTCACTTAACCATTCAAGTTCAACACGTATGGTCGTGTCTTTTCTCAGGTTCAGAATAATTTCCTTTTTTTTATACCCTACATAGGAGAATACCAGGGTGTGGCTTCCCGGTTCAAGGGGAATGCTGTAAAAACCGTATTCATTGCTAATGGTCCCTTCCAGAGAACCTTTTTCATACATGTTGGCATTGATCAGCATTTCGCCACTTTGGGCATCCTGAATATACCCGCTGACCGATATCTTTTGGGCAGCGGTTACACCATGCAGAAAAACAATCAGGAGCAGGAAGTACAGACTTTTCACACAACCAGTTTACGTTTACTATTCAACGGCGAACTTAATGCAATATTATTGAAAAAAAAGTTTTGATATGTTAACAAATAAAAAAAGGGCATGAGTTACTCATGCCCTTTCTCTGATTGTGTAACAGCTTACAATTCTTTGATCATAATATTCCGGTACCAAACATCATCGCCATGGTCTTGCAGGGCGATGTATCCTTCTTTTGCTACGTTGGCCCAATCGGGATTCAGATCCGGAAATTTTGAACCGGCAACCAGGTTGTTCCAGTCATCGGTCCACAGATGGTATTCAACGACCACTTCCCCGTTTTGTTTATGGATCACGGTCCCTTTGTAGACCATGATTTCACAGCTGTTCCACTCGCCGGCTGGTTTGGCATTCTGGGGAACAGCCGGTATAAGGTCATACAACGATCCGGCCTGGCGGTTGCCCTCTTTTCCCAGCATGGCGTCGGGATGTTCTTCGTTATCGAGGACCTGGTATTCCGGAGCCGTTTTCCAGATTGGGTCTCCTTCCACTTCCTGGCCCAGGTACATAATACCTGAATTACCCCCTTCCGAGATCTTCCATTCCAGTTTCAGATGAAAATTTGAGAACTTCTTGTCATATAGAATATCGCCTCCGTTTTCAGCGCCGGCTTCTCCCATTCCGGAACCTACACAATGAAGCGTATTGTCACTGATACCCCATGCACCGGGTAGGGTATCCATGTTCACACCCCGCCAGCCCTCGGTGCTGGTTCCGTCAAAAAGAACCATCCACCCATCTTCAGCGGCTTTTTCTTCAGGAGCCGCAGCTTCTTCCTGACTTTTCTTATTCTGACACGATACCGAAATCATTACAATGCCTGCCAAAAAGATAAAAAATAACTTTTTCATTTTTGTATAATTTTAATGTTGGTTCGTTTAATCTGCTATGAATACCACAAAATTAATAAAATATTACAAAAAGATCCTTCATGCATTGTTCTGTTTATCGTGTTCTTACCCCTGATATTTAAACGATACTTTCATCTTAACACGGTAAAACTCAATTTTACCCTCGTTCAGGTGCATATCCATCTGAACGACTTCAGCAATTCGTAAATCACGCAGATGTTCCGATACGGTGTCGATGGCATTCTGAGCTGCTTTCTCCCAGGATTCAGGACTGCTCCCAACCACTTCAATAATCTTATAAACACTTTCTGTCATAATTTTTTCCTTTCTGTTTTTACAATTTTAATATAGGGTTTGTACGATACTTCGTCTATTTTGTTTGCCTTTTTTCTTAAAATGTTGTTAAGAATTGAGGATTCGCGGATTGTCCTTCGTAGGATCGGAATGGATTGGTCCCCTATTCAGGAATCAGCGTTCCATTCTTTTCTCTCAACCTATTCTTTCCCAATCAAATGGTTATTTTTTGGGACAATGTTCCCAGATAATAAAATAAATCCTTATATTCTACCCTGCGGAGAGGAGATATCCGGTGTCCGGCAGAAAAAAGGGATGAATACAAAATCTTCTTCTTTCGATGAACTTTCAGAGAAGGGTTGATAACCATGAAAGCAATGTTTGCGTTAAGGGAACAAAGAATGCATCTGTAGATTATAAATACCAAGATATGAAGCGCCAAAAAACGAAAAAGAAGATCGGTATTCTTACGGCAGGAGGAGACTGTCCCGGCTTGAATGCTGCCATCCGTGGAGTAGGTAAGACGGCTATTATTGAGTATGGCATGGAGGTTATCGGATTTAAAGCCGGATTTCTGGGATTGATCAATAATGAATATACAAAATTGAAAGGATCGCACTTATCGGGGATTCTCACGCTGGGAGGCACCATTCTCGAAACATCCAGGGAAAAACCCTATAAAATTGTAAAAAACGGAGGTCCTGAACAGGATAAACCGGAGCTGATAAAAAAGAATTACCAGGATTTAGGGCTTGACTGTGTGGTATGCATCGGAGGCAACGGCACGATGAAAACAGCCCATATGCTTTCCCGGGAGGGATTAAACATCATCGGGATACCCAAAACCATCGACAATGATGTATGGGGTACGGATGTCACTTTTGGTTTTGATTCAGCCGTACAGATCGCTACAGATGCCATCGACCGTCTTCATACGACCGCCAATTCGCACCGGAGGGTGATGATCATCGAAGTGATGGGACATCATGCCGGATGGCTCGCCTTGTATGCGGGTGTTGCCGGAGGAGGAGATATAATTCTCATTCCGGAAATTCCCTACAGGATTCGATCGGTATGCAAAAAAATTGAACTCCGGTACGAAGAAGACAAACCCTTTTCCATTGTCGTGGTTGCCGAAGGCATTGAACACCCGAAAAGCAAATCAGCTGCGACCTACCTGGCGAAAGCCATTAAGGAGTATACGGGTATTGAAACCCGCGAAACTGTACTGGGCTACATTCAGCGGGGAGGAAGCCCCACACCCATGGACCGGATTCTGGCTACCCGGTATGGAGCATTCGCAGCCGAATGCATTGCCGAAGAACGATACGGAACCATGGTAGCCCTGAAAAATGACCGGCTTACAACCGTTCCACTGAGCGAAGTGGGAGGTAAACTCAGGTTGGTAAAAACAACCTCCACCCTGATCACCAAAGCACGCAAAATGGGCGTTTTCTTCGGAGATGAATAACTTGCCAACCTCCGGCATTTCTTCTGATTCCGCATTTTTAAACCCTCCGGAAAAGCCCGTTTTTTCTCTGCCCTTTGAACAGACAAAGACCTTTCAACTTACATCCGAATCAGCGAATTTTCCTTCCTAAACAGGTAGATAGATCAGCTTCTTGGTCGCAAAAAAAGCTTCCTTAAACCAATCTGAGATTTCATATAGGTGGATTTTTTCCCGGAACGGACGGATCTCTTCCTGAAAATCTCCCCCTTTCAAATAGAAAATGCCATTGGGAAGGTCGTTGTATTGATCGGGAGACACTTTATCTTTCACCCAGCCTACAAAACGGGGAAAACGGGTCACCGCCCGGCTTACAATAAAATCATACCTGTAGGAGAGCTTTTCGATTCTCTCCTGATTGACCCTGATATTTTTCAATCCCAGGCTTCCGGCCACAGCCTCTACCACGTGAATTTTTTTCCCGATGGAATCCACCAGGTGAAACTCCGATCCGGGAAATACAATAGCAAGAGGAATCCCCGGGAATCCTCCTCCCGTACCGGCATCAAGAATGCGGCTTCCCGGGGTGAAGCGAATGACCTTTGCAATAGCCAGGGAGTGCAATATATGCCGTTCACAGATCCTGGAACTATCCTTTCGGGAAATCACATTGATCTTTGCATTCCATTCCTCATACAGGGGCTTCAACCTTTCCAGCTGATCCAACTGAAGAGAGGATAAGTCAGGAAAATAGGTGCGTATAATCTCCATACTCCTCAATCCTTGTTGCTGATTTCCGTTGCATCGATCATTTTAAAAAGCAATTCACGGGCCCTGAACAGTTGGGCTTTAACCGTTCCCAGGGGAAGATTCAGCTCACGGGCTATTTCCTCATACGAATACTCTTTGAAATAGCGCAGTTCAACCAAAACCTGATAACGCGGTTTTAACCTGCGAACGACTTTACGCAATAGAACCGCCTTCTGTTTGCGAATTAGTTTTTCCTCGGGATTCAAATCCTTTGATTTTAACCGTAGGGATTGCGAATCGGTTTCAGATGATTCACTGCCTGGTTCTATGGATACAAAAATTCCCCTTTTTTTACGCAGAAAATCAATGCAATTGTTTGAGGCAATTTTAAACAACCAGGTACTAAATGCATAATGGGGTGAATATTGATGCAGGTTGTTAAAAGCTTTCCCAAATGCTTCCAGGGTCAGGTCTTCGGCGTCGCTTTTGTTGTTGACCATTTTGAGAAGCATAAAATAGATGGTGTCTTTGTACCGGGCTAGCAATTTGGCAAATGCTTTTTCGTCTTCGTTTAATGCAGCCCGGACTAACGCATAATCCTGTTTTGCCTTTTCAGAAAGGCTTTTGATTAACTGTTGTTCCATCGGCAACCTTATAACGAACCTACATAATGCCTCAAAAAAAGAATCCGGTAGTAAGGAATTATCAGTTCATATAGTAACGAAGATAGGAATATTTTCTCTTCGTTCAAACGTTTTTGGATATAAAATAAAAGAGTACTATGTAAAACAATTTTTAATAAAATGATCGGTATCAACATAAGGATAATCTCACGGAAAGAAAACAGTGTCAGAAGGGTTAACGGAACGATCAGCAGCCTGGTAAGGTCATCCATCAGGAGCATCCAGCGCTTTACGAAGGGCAATTTTCGTTTGATGTGAATCGATTTAAGGATCCGCTCCCGGAAGGCCTCCCGGGTGATCCCGGGGTTTTTTCGGATTACTCCTTCCTGAGACAAATTCACGGTGGTTTTTTTTGCTGAGATAAACGCATTAACGACCCGCTCCATATTTTGATAAAGATCATTCATGGCACCGGCGAATCCCCTGGTATCAAAATATTTCTTTTTCAGGAATGCCAGATTGGTTTCTTCAGCAACGAAACCCATTCTGCAGGCAATCCATGCGAAACTCTGAAATTGCTGAAAGAACAATTCATTTCGGTAAAGCCGGTGAAGCCATCCTTTTCCGGGTGTTATCCCTGTATAACCTACAATGAGATTATGGGAACCTCCTGTTCTCTCAGCAAAGGAGAAAAGCCATCCGGCCGGGTAATTTGCCACCGAAGGATCTGTAAGGATTATCCAATCGTTTTCGGCCGCTTTTACTCCGATATTCAAAGCCTGCTTGGTTGAATAACGTATTTCCTGGTTCAAACCCGATAACCGTAGGTGACGGTATTTGGCCCGGGTTAATCCGAGAATGCTAAAGGACTGGTCCTGAGAAAAGTCGTCTACTACAACTACCTCATAATGTGGGTATTCCGAGCTTAAGAGAGAAGGAAGATTATTCTTCAGGTTGGATGCTTCATTGCGAATCGCCATCAGCACCGAAAAAGAAGGTTTTTCAGGATTTGCCGGGGCTTTCTTTTTCAAAAAGAAATACCGGCACATGACCAAATCCCAGAAAAACCTGGAAAGGTACAATCCGGCAACCAGAATCAGCAGAAAAATCTTTGCAGGGCTTTGTTCTGCCATCAAATCCGCTATATGGGAAAAACCAACCACAGAAAGCAAATTTAGAAGTATATTCGTAAAAGAAACCGGTTGTTTTTTAATTTTAATTAACAACTCTTGAAAACAGTACGATTAAGCGAAACCAGTTATATGTTATCTTTGCAACCGGGAAAAAAAGGACGAATGAAGTTTGAACGGATGAACTCCTGCGAAGGAACCGCAGCACGTACAGGAAGAATCACCACTCCTCATGGGGATTTTCACACCCCCATGTTCATGCCGGTAGGTACAGCTGGTTCGGTGAAGGGCATTCACACAAGGGATCTTAAGGAGGATATCCAAGCGGAGATCATCCTGGGAAATACCTACCATCTTTATCTTCGTCCCGGGATCCGGGTTCTCGGGGATGCCGGTGGAATCCATCACTTCAACGGATGGAAGGGTCCTGTTTTGACCGATAGCGGAGGGTTTCAGGTTTTCTCACTGGGCGATATACGGAAACTTTCGGAAGAAGGCGTTCATTTCCAATCGCATATCGATGGATCATACCACCTTTTCACACCCGAAAAAGTTATTGACATCCAAAGAGATATCGGGGCGGATATCATGATGGCCCTGGATGAATGTACCCCTGCAGATTCCGGATTTGCTTATGCACAAAAATCCCTTGCCCTGACTCAGCGATGGCTTGAAAGATGTTTCAACCGGTTCAGGACAACATCTCCACAATACGGATTTGAACAATCGCTGTTTCCGGTAATCCAGGGGGCTGTTTATCCGGAACTCCGAAAAGCAGCAGCTCAGGAAGCCACAGGTTACCAGGCCGACGGATATGCCATTGGAGGCCTCTCCGTAGGAGAACCTGAAGAGATCATGTACGAAATAGTGGAAATAACGGCTGCCTTATTGCCCGAAAACCGGCCCCGCTACCTGATGGGAGTTGGAACTCCGGTGAATATCCTGGAAGCCATTGACCGGGGAATCGATATGTTTGACTGTGTAATACCTACCCGAAATGGAAGAAACGGAATGCTCTTTACCCGTAAAGGAATCATCAATATTAAAAATGCCAAATGGCAAAACGACCATTCACCCATTGACCCGGAAGGCTCATCTTTTGTGGATCACGACTATTCCAAAGCCTTCCTGCGCCACTTGATCATCTCAAAGGAGAGACTGGGAGCTCAAATTGCCAGCCAGCATAACCTGGCTTTTTACCTGTGGCTGGTGAAGGAAGCACAAAAACAAATCAATGCAGGGAACTTTAAAGACTGGAAAGAAGAAATGATTCATTGTTTATCGGTACGTTTATAATATGCGATGCATTAAAATACTGGATATTTACATTACCCGAAAGTTTCTGGGTACTTTTTTTTACGCGATTATTCTCATCATCATGATCGTATTGGTCTTTGATGTAGCCGAGAATCTCGATGAATATCTTGCCAATGAAGTCCCGGTAAAGAAAGTGATCTTTGACTATTATTTCAATTTCATCCCCTATTTTGCCAATCTGTTCAGCAGTTTATTCACCTTCATAGCCGTTATTTACTTCACTTCCAAGATGGCCTATAACACAGAAATCATTGCCATTCTGAGCAACGGAGTTTCCTACACAAGGCTGATGGTTCCCTATCTTTTTTCCGCGTTGGTCATAGCAGTGTTCTCTTTTGTTTTGGGAAACTATATTATCCCTCCGGCCAACGAGGTGCGGATTAACTTTCGAAATGCCTATATCAAGAATTATGTGACCAATGAAAGACAGATACACCGGCAGATAGAGCCGGGAGTTTACATCTACATGCGCAGTTTCTCCGGGAACAATGTTGGAGACAAGTTTGTACTGGAAAAATTTGAAGGGAAACAACTGGTGGAGAAACTAACCGCTGAGAATATACGGTGGGATCCGGAAGCCCGGAAATGGATCTTAAACCAATACTGGAAGCGAACCCTTAGGGAGGGTCATGAAAAAGTGATCACCGGGTATCGGATGGATACAACCCTGAATATGCAACCCGATGAATACCGGACCATCCGTAACGAAACGGAAATGATGACTACACCCAATATCAAAAGGCACATTGTAAGCATGCAGAAACGGGGAGTCAATCCCACGGAATATGAAATCGAAAAACACAAACGAACCAGCGGTCCGGTTTCGGTATTTATCATGACACTTATCGGAGCAGGCCTTGCTTCCAGGAAAGTGAAAGGAGGACTTGGCTTTCATCTCGGGTTGGGCCTGCTTTTCAGTTTTTCCTATATCTTTTTTGCCCAGATGTCCACCGTGTTTGCTATCAGCGGAACCATGGATCCGTTCTTTGCCGTCTGGATTCCCAATTTCACCTATGGAATCATTGCATTGATCATAACGATTTGGGCATCCCGGTAAAAAAAAAATTATACCTTCGCTTTGTCAAACAAAATCAGGACAGTTAATTCATCAGGCTGAGAAACAAAATAAAAAAAAGCATATGTCACTAAAAAACAACATCCTCGATTTACGAAAGAGGAAAAGAGAGGTACAGAAGGGGGGTGGAATCAAGGCCATCCAGAAACAGGCAAAGATGGGGAAACTGACGGCCCGTGAGCGAATCCTGGCTATCCTGGATGAAAAGTCTTTTCATGAATACGACCTTTTTGTAGCCCATAGTGCCAAGGATTTTGGCATGGAAGAAATGGTACTTCATGGGGATGGGGTTATTATAGGTACCGGAACAATCTTTCATAAGCCGGTATGTATTTTTGCCCAGGACTTCACGGTTGCAGGAGGTTCTTTGGGACTTATGCATGCCCGGAAGATCACCAAGATCATGGATCATGCGCTGAAAATGCGGGTTCCTTTGATCGGGATCAACGATTCAGGAGGAGCCCGCATCCAGGAAGGGGTTAATTCGCTGGCCGGTTACGGAGAGATCTTCTTCCGTAACACACTGGCTTCCGGGGTGATTCCCCAGATCTCCGTCATCCTGGGCCCCTGTGCCGGGGGAGCTGTTTACTCACCAGCGCTGACCGACTTTGTATTTGTTGTGGAGAATATTTCCAAAATGTTCATTACCGGGCCCAGCGTCATCAAATCGGTGCTGGGTGAGGAGATCTCCATGGAAGAGCTGGGAGGCGCCAGGGTGCATGCCGAGATTACCGGAAATGCCCATTTTTATGCAAAAAACGAACAGGAATGCTTTGAACAGATTAAAACACTGATCTCCTATATTCCCAGAAACAACAAGGTGAAAGCCATGGCTTTCCCGCCTAAAGAACCCAAAAGAGGAAAAAAGATCGATGAAATCGTACCGGCCAATCCCCGGATTCCTTACGATATGCGCGATATTATCCGGGCCATAACCGATGGATCGGAATTTTTTGAAATCATGGAGCATTTTGCTCCCAACATCATCATCGGGTTCGGACGTATGGAAGGCAATACCGTAGGTTTTGTAGCCAATCAGCCCATGGTTCTTGCCGGGGTTCTTGATACAGACAGCTCCGACAAAGCAGCCCGTTTTATCCGGTATTGCGACGCGTTCAACATTCCGATTGCTACCCTGGAAGACCTGCCGGGATACCTGCCCGGTGTGGACCAGGAACACGCCGGAGTGATCCGCCACGGAGCAAAAATCCTCTATGCTTACAGCGAAGCTACCGTACCGAAAGTGACCGTGATCCTGAGAAAAGCCTATGGCGGCGGTTATATCGCCATGAATTCTCGCCACTTGCGCGCTGATTTTGTGTTTGCCTGGCCTACCGCTGAAATAGCCGTCATGGGACCCGAAGGAGCTGCCAATATCGTTTTCCGGAAAGAAATCGCCGAGTCGGAAGACCCGGAAACAACCCGGCAACAAAAAATCGAAGAATACAAACTAAAATTTGCCAATCCCTTTGTAGCCGCTTCCCAGGGATATATCGATGAAATCATTGAACCCAGAGAAACCCGTTCCATGATCCTCCACGCCCTCCAGGTATCGGAAAATAAAGATATCTCCGGACCGGAGAAAAAACATGGAATCCCTCCGTTTTAATCCAAACAAAAACAATATGGAAGAACAGAAAGAATTACAAAGGCTGGTGATCGATGGAGCGATGTACCAGACAACCTTTACAAAAAAATTTGAAAACAGGCCGCTTTACATGACTCCCGATACGAATAAGATCTTCTCTTTCATTCCGGGAACCGTGGTAGATATCTTTATCAAAAAGGGAGATCGAATAGAAGCCGGGCAAACCATCCTCATCCTGGAAGCGATGAAAATGTTCAACAATGTATCGATGCCCTTTAACGGGAAAATCGTAAAGGTCCATGTAAAACCCAATGAAGTAGTCCCCAGGAACCATCTGATGGTGGAAATACGACCCATATGAACGGAAAATTTTGTTTCCTTACGGGAAGAGGCATCCGGCAAAGATCCAGTAGGGGCAATGCTCCTCTTGTCTGTCTTCCAGATATACCGGACATATGTACCACCCGGTACCCGTAAAGAAACCTGAACCGATGACTATGAAGCGAGCAATCAGTCTTCTGATCCTGATGGCATTCTTTTCCTCAGCATGGGCACAGCCTGTGGATGATCCCTGCCATCGTTCCACCGAGGGAACCGATTTCTGGTTCGGATTTATGGAACACATGAACCTGAGGGATCACTTCCTGGAGATACGGGTTACCGCCCGTGAAGCCACAACCTTCACCCTGACGTATGGCCCCAGGGAAACCCCCCTGGGAGGCCCCTACAATGTAAACCCGGGACGTTCAGTACCCGTGAATATTCCCTGGGAAACCCTGGAGCATTTCGGATCGGAAAGCATTGAAAACAAAGGAATCCACCTGGTATCGGAAAAACCGGTCAATCTGTTTGCCATGAACTGGGACCAGAACTCCAGCGATGCCGCTGTGATCTTTCCGACTCCATCGCTGGGAATGGAATACTATGCCATGTGCTATACACCCTATCCAAAACCCGATGACAACGGACGCAACACCGAATTTCTGATTGTTGCTACACAGGATACAACCACCCTACAGATCACTCCTTCGGTCAATACACACGATAACAAGCACCTGAAGGGAGAACCCTGGGAGATCACCTTGCACCGGGGTCAGTCGTACCAGGTACAGTCAATGAACAATACAAACTGGCCAGGACAAGGGGATCTCACAGGGAGTTATGTCCGGTCTGATAAACCCGTTGCCTTTTTCTCGGGATCCATGAAAGCCATCGTTCCGTCAGGTGCACTCAGCCATACCGGAGACCACCTGTATGAACAGATTCCCCCGGTGAATACCTGGGGCAGGGAATTTTTCACCATCCCTTACCGGTTCAGGTACTGGGACCGCCTGCGCATTCTGGCCCAGGAAGACCACACCATAGTCTGGATCAACGGGTTAAAACCGGACACCCTAAACCGGGGAGAATTCAGGGATACGGTTTTGCTTCATTACCAACCCAAAAGGATCATAGCAGAGAAACCGGTGTTGATTGCCCAGTACAGCCAGTCCCAGTCGGAAGACATGGGTAGTTTCTCCGGAGGGAACTTTGAGCCCTTTATGATCATCCTGCCTCCAAGGGCCCAGTTTCGCAACAGTGCCAATTTTGTGGTCTATGAACTGAAGCAGGCCGACTCCGATTATTTCATCAATGCGGTTTTTCCTTCCTCCGAAATCAACAATATTTATCTGAACGATACCCGGCTTAGAGAGCTTGCATTACAGGATTCGATTCAATATGATATAAAATGGCCTTCAAGCAGTTTTGGCGGCAATTATTACGCCCAGTTAAAAGTCGATCCGGGAGTCTATACCCTGTGGATTGACAATCCCGACAAGAGCTTCTATGCCTATTCATACAGTTACGGCCAACAGGAGTCGCTGGGGTACAGCGTTTCTTTTAACCTGGACAACCTGCTGGACCTGGGGAGCAGCATCAATTTTCAGAAGGACACCCTGGTCCTTTGTTATGGCGATTCGATCCTCCTGGATGCAGGCTGGTGGTTTGAGGAGTTCCGCTGGAATACGGGCGATACAACCCAGACGATAGCAGCGAAAGACAGTGGATGGTTTTATGTGGACGTAAAAGATGAATTTGGCTGTCCCCAGTCCGACTCGGTATACGTATTCCTGAGCAGGCCGGTCACCAACCTGGGTATAGACACCTCAGGATGTGAACCCTTCGCACTTGAACTCGATGCCGGGAAGGTCCTCAAAAGAAGATACTCCTGGAATACCGGTGCAAGAACCCAAACGATCACAGCCGATTCCACCGGTCGCTATGCGGTAACCGTCACCGACAGTTTTGGTTGCCGGGCCTACGATGAGATGTTTCTGGAAGTGTTTCCCATACCCCACATCGATTTGCTGTCTGATCGGGTTGTTTGTGATAAGAAATCCACAGAAATGAAAGTGGGAATAACCTATACCAACGGATCTCCCTGGGATCTGCCCCTGGAAACCACCTGGTGGTCTGATGATCCTTCAGTGAAATTAGACCGGCCTACCGATACTTCCGTGGTTGTAACGGTTTCCGAATGGGGTGATTATACTGTTTTTTACAATGCCCTGACCCCCGACCGGTGCGACACCACCCGTCGCTATATCCTGCACTTCTACCCTACCCCCTCTGCTACATTTGAAATCAGCGGTGAAGATGACCTGTGTGCTGATTTTAACCGAAAGGTCCTTTATACGGGTGATGGAGGCGAAAGCACCTCATTTTACTGGAATTTTGGCCCGAGTCTTATTGTGGATTCCCTGGACTATCCGAGGAATTTCCGGATTTCACTGGGCATAGGCACCAATCCGGAAATATCCCTTGTAGTGGAAGAAAACGGTTGTTCCAGTGATCCGAACAGCCTTCCTCTTGCAGGCTTCCCTGAAGAGGTTTATGTAGAAGCTGATCCGTCACAGGGATGCGACTCCCTGGAGGTCTCTTTTTCCGAAGATATACCTTACACCGGGATTGACTATCGATGGGATTTTGGTGACGGCTCCGGATATTCCGGGAAAAATCCGGATCATACATACCAGAAATCCGGCTTTTATGATGTCTCCCTAACAGTAACTGAACAGGCCAGCAACTGCAAAGCCAGTTATCTTTTTCCAGATAGGATTAAAATATACCCCACACCGGTAGTCCGGTTCAGCGGCGACCCCAGCCTCTGTTACACGGATCACGTGGAACTTCACTACCTGAATTCTGTTGATTCGACATCTTTTTCATGGTTTGTCAACGGGAATCTGCAGGAAACGTCCGGAAACGATTCCCTCTATGTATCGCTGGAAACACCACTTACGGAAGTAGGATTGCAGGTTGAGGAATACGGATGTGTGAGTGAGCCGGTGTTTAAAAAATTCAAACGGATACCCCGGGTTGATTTTACCATCGATAAAGACGAAGGGTGTCAGCCGTTACGCATAGTAGCTACCGGAAATTCAGACGAAAAAGAGGTAACCTATTACTGGTGGCTGGAAAATAAGCTCTGGGTAGGCCGGGGCAATCCCTACACGTACCAACTGGCAGATACCGGTTATTTTGATTTGGGTGTACGCGTAGCTTCCTTGCTGACCGGATGCCAGGATACACTCATAAAAAAAGACCTGGCATGGGTTCACAGCACCCCGACGGCTGCTTTTCAGGCAACCCCGAAAAGAACCTATTCCGATGAAGCCGTGATTGCCTTTACCAACCAATCAAAAAACACAAAAACCTATTTCTGGGATTTTGATGACGGGGAGACCTTTGAGGGCAAGGATCCACCCCTGCATATCTACAATGAGGTAGGCACCTACCATCCGGTACTGATAGCCGGCACGGAATTTGACTGTCTCGATACAGCCCGGGCTACGATAGAGATCATCCCACGCACCTTGTATGCACCCAATGCTTTTCGCCCATCAAGCGATATTCCGGAAAACCGATTCTTCATGCTCTCAGGAAAAGGGATCAATCCAGACCGGTTTCAGTTAACGATTTATGACCGGTGGGGTCAACGGGTATTCGAATCAGAACATCCCGACGAGAAATGGGACGGAACCCTCCAAAACGGCAAACCGGCTCCCATGGGGAATTATATCTGGACTGCCCAATACTATGACATGCTGGGAGCCTTCCGGGAAATGAAAGGCCAGGTTCTGCTGATTCGTTAGTAATCCCAGGGGGATCGGAAAAAGGGAAAGGTGGGCCGGCCATGTGGATCTTTCAATAAAAAAGAAAGCGTAACCTCATGGCTGCCATCGGTCAGTCCGGCAAGTCCCGAAATGGTCCAGTCAAAACTGTAGGTCAACTGCCAGTTATCGCTTATGAATCCCACCAGGAAAATCAGGGCATCGTTTTGCAGGGTAAGATTCTGGCGCAACCATACGCCCCCGGAGATTCCCTTCCGGTTGATGAAAAAACCATAATTCACCTGGGTGAAAATTCCCTGCTTCTGCAGGATAATCTGGGGAGAGAGATCGAACATCTTGCGCATTGCACTCCGGTACAATACGGGAAACCGGGCTCCGGCATGCAATGTATATTTGCGATGTACAACACTTAAACTATCTCCCGAATAGGATTGCCTGGGTTTGTTCAAATGATGCCCTGCGATACCCATAAAAAAGGTTTCGTTATAAAACAACATCCCGGCAGAAGCATCAAAATAACGAAAATTCAGATCCGGAAACGTTTCGCCTGAGATCCCATGGTTTCCATAATGGGGATCCAGGTTATCCGGAAAAATCAGGCCTCCTGCATCCAGCGAGTTCTGACAAAAACCGGCCTGAACGGCCCCGTTCATATACCACTGTCGGCTCAGACGAATGAACCGTGAATACATGACGCTAACCTGTAGTTTATTCAGGGCATTGCCCAGCTGTCCATCGTTCAATAAAAAAAGACCTACTCCGCCCTGCAGCGCCTCCACCGGGAAATCAAAGCCCAGGCTGTAAGTCGTGTAGGCTTTACGAAAGGCAGGCCATTGATTCCGGTACTGAAGCACAACCCGCGGAACCTCCACAGAACCGGCAAAAGCAGGATTCAGATACATGGGATTGGAATAAAACTGTGAAAAAGCAACATCCTGCGCTGAAAGCCTGAAAAGACTTGCACCCATAAACAAAAGGACAAAGGCGACAGGTGTTGATTTCATCTCTGATACGGTGTTAAATCTTTTATTTACCAGTGGTTAGTATGTATTTCCCTCTTCTGAAAAAGAAAAAACACTGACCCATAAAAAATACGTCATCGAAATCTATGAAATAATTCATTTCTTTTACGTCAAATGAATCGTTAAAATACCATTGAATCTTCCATATATAACAATATTCCATCAAAATTCTTTCAAAACAACCACACGGTCCGTCCAATCTCCCGAAGAGAGGACCAATGTTGTTATCTATGCGTTCTCTTCTTTTCGTTCACAATGCTATTGACAAAAAAAGCATGGCGGCATTTATACCAAAGACAACAAAGATTCCCTGATCCCCTATTCAGAATCAACCCTTCGGAATCAATGTTCCCCCTCTCCTTTATTACAAAAAAACCCGGATGCCTTTGCAATCCGGGTTTAACTTAACCTAACTAAACCAAACATATGAAAAAACTTACTTTCTTCTTTTTGTACTACCTTTATCCGGTTCATTTAAGCTATGAGGCAGTTCAAAAGTCTATAAGGTTTTGTACAAATGTTGTGCCAAAAAATTATTAGTGGAGGCCAAACCGGTGTTGACAGGGGTGCATTGGATGCAGCCTTGAGCCTGGGATTCCCATGCGGGGGATGGTGTCCCAAAATGAGACTGGCCGAAGATGGAGTCATCGGGGAGAAATATCCGCTGAAGGAGTGTACGAAAAGAGGATATGCAGAAAGAACAAAAAGAAATGTGGAAGATTCGGATGGCACGCTGATTCTCCATGCCGGCCCATTAACCGGTGGAACACGGTTGACCTTTCAACATGCGAAATTCCTCAAAAAACCTGTTTTTTTGCTGAATGTCACAAGCAGCAATCGATTACAGGACAAGGAACGTATTCTGGCGGAAATCGATGCCCGGAAGATACAAATTCTTAACATAGCAGGACCCCGGGCCAGTGAATGGTCGGAAGGCTACAGGATGGCAAAGGACATAACTTCTGAATTAATCCGTCATTGCAAGCCGAATCATCAGGGAACTGCCCCTGCTTTTTAGCCAAATTCCAAAGCATTGGTCATACCCCGGATGAAGGGTCTTCCATGCAACCAAAAAAACCATACTGCCTACCCACCCCGTTCTTCCGTCTCCGGTCTTCCAACTCCATTGATATACAAGCAAAGCAAAAAATACATTACCTTGTCCATAGGACGTGGATTTCTATCATATATTAAATATCTTTGCGAAAATCAGGAAAAGACCTGGTTCAGAATTAGGAAACGAATTGATGAAGTTTATACGGAATTTTTGCATCATCGCCCATATAGACCATGGGAAGAGTACACTGGCAGATCGTCTGCTGGAATTCACAAAAACGGTGGAGGCCCGGGAGATGCACGACCAGGTCCTCGACACCATGGACCTGGAAAAGGAACGGGGAATCACCATAAAGAGCCATGCCATTCAAATGGATTTTCCTTACAAAGAGGAAACCTACCGGTTGAATCTGATTGACACACCGGGACATGTTGATTTTTCATACGAAGTATCCCGGTCAATCGCTGCTTGTGAAGGAGCTCTGCTGATTGTGGATGCCACACAGGGCATTCAGGCCCAGACCATTTCCAATTTGTACCAGGCTCTTGAATATGACCTGGAAATCATTCCGGTGCTGAATAAAATGGATTTACCCAACGCCATTCCGGAAGTGGTGGAAGACCAGATCATTGATATGATTGGTTGTGCCAGGGAAGAGATCATCCATGCCAGTGGCAAAACAGGACTGGGTGTTGAGACAATTTTGGAAAGCATCGTTGAAAAGATTCCGCCACCCAAAGGAGACCCTGAAGCACCTCTCCAGGCACTGATATTTGATTCCGTATACAATTCCTTTCGTGGAATCATTGCCTATTATAAAATCATTAACGGCAAGATCAAAACGGGCGACCTGGTCAAATTCAAAGCCACCGGGAAAAGCTACCAGGCAGAAGAAATAGGAGTGCTCAAGCTAGCCATGATCCCCCGGGAAAGTCTCCCGACCGGGGATGTCGGTTACATCATCTCAGGAATTAAGATGGCCCGTGAGGTAAAAGTGGGCGATACCATCACCCATGTAAAAAATCCATGCAAACAGGCAGTAGCAGGGTTCCGGGAGGTTAAACCCATGCTCTTCGCAGGGATCTACCCGGTTGACAGCGATGACTACGAAGACCTCCGTTCCGCCATGGAGAAGTTGCAACTCAACGATGCATCCCTCACCTATGAACCGGAATCTTCAGCCGCCCTGGGTTTTGGCTTCCGTTGCGGATTCCTCGGATTGCTCCATATGGAAATCGTCCAGGAACGGCTCGAAAGAGAATTCGATATGAACGTAATCACCACCGTACCCAACGTCTCCTACCGGGTATATCTCACCGACGGATCGGTAACCGATGTGTACAACCCTTCAGGCATGCCGGCACCTACCTCCATAGATATCATTGAAGAACCCTTTATCAGAGCCAGTATCATCACCGCTTCCGAATTTATTGGCCCGGTGATGAATCTCTGTCTCGACAAAAGAGGAACCCTCATAAACCAGCACTACCTGACGGCTGAACGGGCTGAACTGGTATTCAACCTCCCCCTGGGAGAAATTGTTTTTGATTTTTATGACAAACTGAAAAGCATTTCCAAAGGATATGCATCCTTTGATTACCATATGAGCGGCTATAAAACAGCTAAACTGGTAAGACTGGATATCCTCCTCAACGGGGAAATGGTGGATGCCCTCTCCACATTGATCCATTTTGACAATGCCTATCCGTTTGGACGAAGAATGTGTGAAAAACTCAAGGAACTCATTCCCCGTCAACAATTCGACATCGCCATTCAGGCCGCTATCGGATCAAAAATCATCGCCCGCGAAACAGTGAAAGCAGTCCGTAAAGATGTTACTGCCAAATGTTATGGAGGGGATATTACCCGTAAAAGAAAACTGCTCGAAAAACAGAAAAAAGGAAAAAAACGCATGAAACAGATTGGAAATGTGGAAGTCCCGCAAAATGCATTCCTGGCTGTTCTTAAACTGGACTGATAAAAAACAACCGGAGTTACATGATCAGTTTATATCCTTTTCCATGAACATTGATAATCTCAATCGAGGGTTCTTCTTTCAGATGCTTTCGCAATTTGGTTATATAAACATCCATGCTTCGGGCATTGAAATAGTTATCATCAATCCATATGGATTTTAAGGCATAATTTCGTTCCAGCACTTTATTGGCATTCTGACAAAGCAGTTTTAACAAATCGGATTCTTTGGTTGTTAATTTCACCGTTTTATTGGGATCAGAAAGCGTTTGTTTACGGGTATCAAAGGTAAATTTTCCCAATTTGAAAAGCAACTGATTATTCCCCTGGGTATCCTGAGAGGTCCTTCTCAAAATGGCTTCAAGACGGAAAATCAACTCTTCCATGCTAAAGGGTTTGGTGATATAATCGTCGGCCCCCAACTTAAAACCATCAATCACATCTTCTTTCATATTCTTGGCTGTCAGAAAAATGACTGGAATATCGGAATTAATCATCCGGATATCTTTGGCCAGGGTGAATCCATCTTTTTTAGGCATCATTATATCGAGTACACAAATATCATATCTCCCATTCATAAATCCTTTGTAGGCTGCTTCCCCATCGGGATAGAGATCCGCTTCAAATCCTTTGGCAATTAAATACTCCTTCAATAAAAGCCCCAGATTTTCATCGTCTTCAGCCAATAATAATTTCACTTTTTGTTCCATGGTTTTTTTATTTTAGTGGGAAAATCAAACTGAATTTTGTTCCTTTATTCAGGGTACTATCAACCTTTATTTCTGCATTGTGTACCTGCATGATCTTCTTCACATAACTCAAGCCGAGACCAAATCCTTTTACATTGTGAATATTCCCTGTAGGCACACGGTAAAAACGTTCAAAAATCTGAGACAGGTGTTCTTTAGGAATTCCGACTCCATTGTCTTCCACAGAAACCACTACCTTGTCTTTTTTGTTCTTTGTGGTAATTTCAATTTTCGGTGAACCGTTGCTGTATTTCATTGCATTGTCCAGCAAGTTAAAAATAACATTGGTAATATGTACTTCGTCTCCCTTGATTTCTTCCTGTTCAGCTTCAAGGCGGGTCAACAGTTGACCTTTTCTGTTTTGTACTTTCAATTCAAAATTCTCCACCACATTTTCAATCAGGCCATGAAGATGCACTTCTTTAAACTTTAATTTCAGCCGTCCTTCGTTAAATACTGCCATCTGTAAGACCTTCTCAACCTGAAGGCTAAGTCTTTTGCTCTCCTGACTGATCACCTTTGAAATTTGCTCTATCGTTTTCGGGGTATTGGTTATGGTTCCGTCTTCCAATATCTGACTGGCCAGGGATATGGTTGAAATAGGAGTTTTCAGTTCGTGGGTCATGTTGTTGATAAAATCGTTCTTAATCATAGACAGTTTTTTCTGGCGCAGAATAATCAGGATCGTAAAGGTAAAAATAGCAACCAAGAGGCTGGTCAGAATAAACAGGGGAATTATGGTGATCCCGGTATCTTTGAGGATATATCCTGATTTTCTGGGGAAGTATACATGCAACCAATTTGCTTTCTCATTGATATCATTGGGGAAGAGATGGCTTGGATAAACTCCTTTTTTTGTAAGACTTAGGTCGGGATCTCCGGCAACCAACACGGTCTTTCCCTCATCCGAAGTAAGCGCTGCAAAGCTGAAATCGAGGTTGATTCCGCGGGAACGGAAACTTTCATCCAGGCGATTTCTCAGTTCCAACGAATCAATTCTTTGCTTCAGGGGGAGTTCCTGTATTTTTAACAGTTCGTGCACAAAAAAGCTTTGATCCAGCCTGGCCTCGGTCATCTCCTGACGGAGATAACTCATATCCTGAACGCGGGTAAAAGGGGTAGCTGTCCGTTGGGAATCCCGGGTTATATTTTGCGGCAGGGTATCGGAATAAAATTGCAGTTGTTCCTGATAGCTTCCAAAATAGTTGGGTCTGGAAAATTCCAGGCTGAAACTCATTCCAGCCTGGAACCCCGCCGGAAAGCGGACCGGTGACCGCTCACGCACGGAATACTTTTCATCCTGGGCCAATTGATGTGCCAACCGGGTTTCTTCGTTTTCCATTCGTTTGATTACCTGATCAATTGCATTCCTTACCGACTGGTCAAATTGCTCTTCCTTTATTTGTGAAGCCTTCTGTATGGAAGTGAACTGGACAACGATCAACCCGATCATGACCACAACCATGGCAGCTATTAATGTGAATAACATGTTCCGGCTCATAGCACAAATATAATTCTAAGAACAGCTGATAATTAACTCCTTAACATTCTTTAACACCCCGGGCAAAAGGGAACCGCCAACACCAATCCCTGCTGGTGTACAAATAGCCATCTTACTCCATTCAAATAAACGGTAAAATCCTGTTCTTTCGTTAACAGGAATTAACATACAGAAAACAGGAAACGCGTGGAATCCCTATCCGAAAACCCCGCAGGGTCACCTCTTCTGTAAAACTACTTTTTCGATAATCTCCGGAAAGTATGTATATTCCAGCTGATGAACTTTTTGAGCAACATCCTCCGGACGGTCGTTTTTCTCTACGTTACATTTTGCCTGAAAAATAATCTCTCCCTCATCGTATTTTTCATTCACATAATGGATTGTTATGCCAGTCTCCTCTTCTCTATTCTCCACCACAGCCTGATGGACCTTCATACCATACATACCCTTTCCTCCATGCCGGGGCAAAAGGGCCGGATGAATATTGATGATCCGGAACTTCTTTACCAAATTCTCAGGTACCCACCATAAAAAACCCGCCAGTACAATCAAATCAATGCCCCGCTCTTCCAGTAACCTGACATAATAATCGGTCGAATAAAAGAGATCTCTTTCAAGCAAAAAAGATGGGACCCCCATTTTTTCAGCTCGCTGCAACACAAAGGCATCCTTTCTGTTACAGAACAACGAATCGACTGTCACCTGCTGATTGTTTCTGAAATATTCTGCAATATTCTGAGCGTTTGTTCCTGATCCAGAGGCAAATATGGCTATTTTTCTTTTGTTACTCATTCCAATATTTAGAAAGATTGAACTTTTAATTAATATGTTCAAATTTAATCTTTTATAATTGGTTTATTTTATGCCCATACGCTATTTTTTAATTTTTTTCTTTGATAAATCAAGGGTAAATTTATTATTTTGCAGCGATTTTTTCACAAATTAAGAAATTAGTATTAACCAAAAATTAGAATTATGTCAGACATTGCAGCAAGAGTCAAAGCAATTATTGTTGATAAATTGGGTGTTGACGAAAGTGAAGTAACAAATGAAGCCTCCTTCACCAATGATCTTGGAGCAGATTCATTGGATACGGTAGAACTGATCATGGAATTTGAAAAGGAATTTGATTTAGCCATACCGGATGACCAGGCTGAGAAGATTGTTACGGTTGGAGAAGCAATTGCTCACATTGAAGAAGCTGTTAAATAATCACTCCTGAAACATTTTTATGGAATTAAAACGGGTAGTCATAACCGGTCTTGGAACCATCAATCCTTTAGGCAATTCGGTATCCCAGTTTTGGGAGAATGCGATAAAGGGGGTTAGTGGTGCAACCGGGATTACCAGATTTGATCCTGTCCATCATAAAACCAAATTTGCTTGTGAAGTAAAAGACTTTAAGGCAACGGACTTTTTGGATCCTAAAGAGACCCGCAAGCTTGATCTTTACACGCAGTATGCTCTGGTCTCTGCTATGCAGGCCCTGGAAGACGCCAGGTTTACTCCGGAAACGATTGATAAAGACCGGTCCGGAGTAATCTGGGGAGCCGGTATTGGAGGGATAGAAACCTTTTTCGAAGAAATACGCAATTATAAATCAGAGACTCCCAGGTTTTCTCCCTTTTTTATTCCCAAGATGATCGCCAACATTGCCGGGGGCTTGATATCGATCCGATACGGTCTCCGGGGGCCTAACTTCACGACGGTTACAGCATGTGCTTCGGCGTCGCATGCTATGATTGAGGCCTTTAATATGATCCGTCTGGGAAAAGCTGTTATGATGGTCACCGGCGGATCGGAAGCGGTTATCAATGAAGCAGGTATCGCGGGATTCAATTCCATGAGAGCGATATCGACCCGGAATGACGATCCTGCCACAGCATCCCGGCCTTTTGATAAAGACCGGGATGGTTTTGTGATTGGAGAAGGTGCTGGTGCCATCGTTCTCGAAGAATACCACAGTGCGGTCAAACGGGGAGCTACCATCTATGCTGAATTTGCAGGAGGCGGCATGTCGGCCGATGCGTATCACATGACAGCGCCAGATCCTGAAGGATACGGAGCTTTTCTGGTGATGAAAAACGCCATAGAGGACGCCGGAATATCAAAGGAAGAGGTCGATTATATCAATGTCCATGGTACATCCACTCCTCTGGGGGATATTGCTGAACCCAAAGCCATCGTTACTACCTTCGGACCCCATGCCTATTCCCTGAGTATCAGTTCTACCAAATCCATGACCGGTCATCTGCTGGGTGCCGCCGGGGCCGTGGAAGGAATCGCTTGTGTCTTAGCTCTCCGCCATGGAATCATCCCCCCAACCATCAATCATTTTACCGATGACCCCGAAATTGATAACAACCTTGACTTTACCTTTAACAAAGAAAAAAAGAGGGACATCAAAATCGCCATGAGCAATACTTTTGGATTCGGGGGCCATAATGCAACCCTCCTGTTCAAAAAAATTGGATAAATGGTGGTCCGAAAATTAACACAAAAAATAAAACTCTTTTCTTCACCCAGAAAAGCGTTTTATTTGTTTTTAAAAGAATTGATCGGCTATTGCCCCGGCAATCTGAAATTATACGATCTTGCCTTTATTCACCGCTCTGCTTCCATAACCGACACCCAAGGCAATTTCATCAATAACGAACGACTGGAGTATCTTGGGGATGCCATCCTGGGCGCCGTAATTGCCGATTTCCTGTACAACCGTTTTCCACAGGAAGATGAAGGATTCCTCACAAAAATGCGATCCAAACTGGTAAACAGGGATTTTCTCACAAGGCTTACTTTTGAAATGGGAATCAATGTCTTTATCGATATGAATACGAAAAGTACCCAGGATAAAAGCCACATCTACGGGGATGTTCTGGAAGCTCTCATCGGAGCTATTTATCTGGATAAGCATTACCGTGCCGCGAAATATTTTATTACCAAAAGGATCCTTTCCCAGTATGTGAATCTCCATGAAATTGAACAGAACGACAAAAACTTCAAGAGCCGTCTGATTGAGTGGAGCCAGAAGAACAAACGGGAAATCCATTTCATCACCCAGGAAGAACCTATGCAAGGCAACCGTCAACCTTCCTTCGTTGCCAGGGTTGAAATAGACGGCAAAGAGGCAGGGAAGGGATTTGGTACCACAAAAAAAGAAGCGCAGCAAAATGCTGCACGCCATACACTGAGCGAACTGGAAGATGCTGAATCCTGATAATCGGACAAAAATCCATCCTTCGGATTCCTTTGAATTGTTATCTTTACCCCCTCTTTTTACATCTGTTCAATGGAGCATTACCTGATATACGGATTGGGTTTTACAGCCCAACTTCTCTTCTTTGCCCGTACCATTGCCCAGTGGTTTAAGTCGGAAAAAGAAGGAAAGATTATTTCGCCTGTTCTATACTGGCAACTAAGCTTACTGGGATCCGTTATCATGGTGATCTATGGACTCCTTCGTCTGGATTTTGCCATTGTCCTGGGACAATTCATGGTTTACTTTATTTATATCCGGAACCTTCAGCTTAAAAATGCCTGGTTAAAAATTCACCGGATCATCAGAGGCCTAATCCTGGTCTTACCCCTTCTCGGTCTCCTGTGGCTTATTTTCGGATCCTCCCATAATTTACGAACCATACTGGGAAATCAGGAGGTCTCCCTGGGGCTGATGATCTGGGGATCCGCCGGGCAGATCATTTTTACCTTCCGGTTTATCTACCAATGGCTCTATTCCGAGAACAAAAAAAGCTCTGTATTGCCTTTGGGCTTTTGGCTTATAAGCACCCTGGGATCGCTAATGATCTTTATTTATTCCCTGTTTCGTCTCGATCCGGTACTCTTTGCAGCGCATAGTCTGGGGTTATTTATTTACTTGCGAAACATTCTTTTACACTATGGAAAAAAAAGCCTTTTAGGCCGGCTAAACATCCCTTTTCTGAAACGGATATTCACCAGCATTTCCGATAAAATACACTAAGGGGTTCGCTGGACTTCCCTATTATTTTGCAAACCGTGCACTGATCACTTTCCAATCCAGGATTTTCCAGAAATCCCGGATATAATCCGGCCGTGCGTTCTGCTTATCGAGGTAATAGGCATGTTCCCACACGTCGCAGGTAAGCAATGGTTTTTTGTTGATTCTCAGTGGATTTCCGGCATTACTGGCCTGAACAATCTCCAGTTTTCCTTCATCATTGACCACAAGCCATGCCCATCCGGAACCAAAAAGGCTTGCCGCTGCTTTTGAAAATTCTTCCTTAAACCCTTCCACAGAACCAAATTCCCGTTCCAATGCTTCTTTGAGTTTGTCCTTTGGTTCCCGGCATCCATCCGGTGAAAACTGGCCGAAATAAAACGTATGATTCCACACCTGGGCTCCGTTATTAAAAATACCCCCTTCGGCCTCTTTGATGATCGTCTCAAGGGATGCATTCTCATAAGGGGTGCCGGCAATCAGGTTATTCACGTTGTTTACATACCCCTGGTGGTGCTTCCCATAATGAAATTCAAGGGTTCTTTCACTTATGTACGGTTCCAGGGCATTTAACGTGTACGGTAAATCGGGTAGTGTAATTGTCATAATAGATTATTTTTAAACGTTACATATCCTGATTTTTTCTTTTCTCCTAAAGGTAAAATTTATTATTCAGGAAAAGTTCATTACTTTCGGTTTTTTACTTGAGAATCGTTTTCATGAAAAATTCCTCCCAGGAAAAATGGTCCCACAGGGTCTTGAATGAGTTGGTTGTTGCCCTGCTGAAGGCTTTTTCGTACCTGCCCCTGGCTGTTTTATACGGGCTCTCAACGATCGGCTATGTTCTGATCCGTTACCTTATCAAATACCGGAAAAAAGTGGTTTTATCGAATCTTACAAACTCTTTTCCTGAAAAAACCAACAAGGAAATCCGGATGATCGCCCACAAGTTTTACAGACACTTATGCGATCTTTTGGTTGAAGGATTAAAAGCTTACAGTATGCGCAGGAGAACCCTTGAAAAGCACATCGTCTTTAAGAATCTTGCGCTTTTTGACCGTTATTACCGGGAAGGCAAGTCGGTCATTATTGTGGGGATGCATTACAACAACTGGGAATGGTGTTCGTTAATGCCAGCCCTTCTGTCTCATCAGCTTATCGCTGTTTATTCCCCCACACGGAACAACCTTACTTTCAACAACTTTCTGTTAAAAAGCAGGAAGCGCTATCATCCGGTGATGGTTCCCATGGAAAAAACACCCCGAATGGTCATTGAGTTCTCCCGGTTAAAGATTCCCCGGGCAATCTGGCTTCTGGCTGACCAGTCACCCCAACCCAATACAAAATCATGGATTCGTTTTTTGAACCAGGAGACGGCTTTTTTCTCAGGCCCTGAGAAGATTGCTTTCCGCACCAAACAACCCCTGGTCTTTGAATATGTAAAAAAAACCGGACGGGGGAAATATGAAGTCTACCATTCTCCGTTGTTTGAATCCTACGATGGAATGGAAGCAAAAGATATTCTGGTTGCCTATGTCCGTAAAATGGAGCTTATTATCCGGGAAAAACCGGAATATTATCTATGGTCACACAGGCGTTGGAAACACAAACGTCCGAAGGACATACCGCTCATTTCCGGGTAGCGGTTCCTCCGCTTATTTTTTGCAACCATGTATGTACATGGCCGGAAGCTGTTTTCCCACATTCAATGGCGTGAACCACAAGGCTTGCTCCTCTTTCCACATCTCCTGCAGCAAAGATCCCTGCTACGGATGTTCGCTTGCTGGCATCGACGCTTACCTTGCCGTCCGGAGTGTATTCAACCCCAAGAATGTCCAACAATCCCTGATGAATGGGTTGGGTAAAACCCAATGCAAGCAGGACCAGATCCGCATCGATTCGTTCTTCCGATCCCGGCACTTCGCTCATGCGCCATTTTCCGTCTTCTTCTTTTCGCCATTTGACCGTAACAACTTCTGCCATTTTTACCATTCCGTTCTCCCCGATCCATCTTTTTGTGGAGAGACTCCACCGCCTTTCGCACCCCTCTTCATGGGAACTGGAGGTATGCAAGGTATAGGGCCAGTATGGCCATGGATTGTTGGGGTCCCTTTTCCCGGGTGGTTTGGACAGGATCTCAATCTGAACCACTTTCCTGGCTCCCTGCCTGATGGCTGTCCCTACACAGTCGGAACCTGTATCGCCCCCTCCGATGACCAGCACATTTTTGTCTTTCGCAAGGATCCGGCTTTCTTCCGGTATTTGTTGGCCGGCAACCACTTTATTCTGTTGTATAAGAAAATCCAGGGCAAAATGAATCCCTTTGAGATGACGCCCTTCCACCTTGAGATCGCGGGGGTGTTCAGCCCCGGTGGCTAAGATAACCGCATCGTATGCATTCAACAACTCCTCTTTGTTGACATCTACTCCAACCTGAACCCCGGTTATGAATTCGATTCCTTCTTCTTTAAATAAATCGATTCTGCGGTCAATGACTCGTTTATTCAGTTTAAAATCAGGAATTCCGTAACGTAACAGTCCTCCGATGGCATCGTTTTTTTCAAAAACAGTAACCCAGTGTCCGTTTCTGTTTAACCCATCGGCTGCAGATAGTCCGGCAGGACCTGAACCAATAACTGCCACTTTCCTGCCTGTTCTGATTTTCGGAGGATTGGCTACGATCCATCCTCTTTCGAAAGCCTGCTCCACGGTAGCACATTCGTTTTCCCTGATTGTTACGGGTTCCTCATGAATAGCCAGAACACACGATTTCTCGCATGGAGCAGGACATATCCGGCCGGTTATTTCAGGAAAACTGTTGGTTGAATGCAAGATGGCATAAGCCTCTTCGAAATTCCTTCTGTACAGGGCATCCTGCCACTCGGGAATTTTACTTCCCACAGGGCATGCCCAATGGCAAAAAGGAATCCCGCAGTCCATACACCGGGATGCCTGCAACAGCCTGTCATCCAGGTTTAACGTTTGTTCAACCTCCCCATAATCATAAATCCGTTCCTGAACCGGACGGTTCTCCCCATTTTTTCGCGGGATGGTCAAAAAACCTCTTGGATCACCCATGGTATTTTTCTTTTACATTCTCTTTTTGTAGGCCTATTCATGGCGCAACGGATCGTCTTCCGTCAATTGCAACTTTCTCTGTAATTCTTTCACTTTCATTTCTTCCAGCACTTTTTTGTACTCATATGGAATGACTTTTACAAATTTTGGCAAGTATTCATCCCAGTTTGTCAATATATTGGATGCCACTTTGCTGTTTGTACAGATCATATGCCTGCTAATCAAGGTTTGCAATTCATCGATATCGGTTTGATCTCCGACAGGCTGAAGGTCCACCAGTCCTTTGTTGCAATAAAAATCAAAATCTCCGGTTTGGTCCATTACATAAGCAATTCCCCCGCTCATTCCGGCAGCAAAATTTCTTCCTGTTTTACCCAGGACAACCACGCATCCGCCGGTCATATACTCACAACAGTGATCGCCTGTTCCTTCAATCACTGCCTTAGCTCCCGAATTCCTTACAGCAAACCGTTCTCCGGCCACCCCCCTGATATAGGCCTCCCCACGGGTCGCTCCGTATAACGAGGTATTTCCAACAATGATATTCTCTTCCGGTCTGAAGGATGATCCCAGCGGAGGCACCACAATAATTTTTCCTCCGGAAAGACCTTTACCGATGTAATCATTGGCATCCCCTTCGAGCCGGAAAGTAATTCCTTTACACAGGAAAGCTCCAAAACTCTGTCCTGCCGTTCCATGGAAGGCACAGTGTATGGTATCATCGGGCAAGCCAGCTTCACCATATTTTTTTGCAATCACACCGGAAAGCATGGCACCTGTTGTGCGGTCTGTATTTCCAATATTTTTTGAGATCCAGACTTTTCCCGCCCCATTGATTGCTTTTTTTGCTTTGCGTATCAATTCAAAATCAAGGTGGTCTGATATATTCCTAGTATTCGGATGCGTATTATGCGTATCAAAAACACCGGCTTCTTTCGGTTTATAGAGCAATCCTGAAAAGTCGATATTTTTCATTTTCCAGTTGAAGCTTTTCATGTTCACTTCGAGTAGATCGGTTCTTCCAACGATATCCTCGAATTTTCTGAATCCCATTTCAGCCAGGTATTCCCTTACCTCCCGGGCAATAAACCTGAAATAATTGATGGTATACTCCGCTTTTCCGGTAAACCGTTTTCTCAATTTTTTATCCTGGGTTGCAATTCCTGCAGGACAGGTATTCATATGGCATTTTCGCATCATGACACATCCCAGCACAATAAGGGCAACGGTTGAGAAACCGAATTCTTCGGCGCCAAAACATCCGAGGGTAACCACATCGCGGCCTGTTTTCAGCTGGCCGTCAACCTGGAGTTTCACTCTTCCGCGCAGGTTGTTCAGCACAAGTGTTTGTTGGGTTTCAGCAATCCCAAGTTCAACGGGTAATCCTGCATGTTTAATTGAACTGGCCGGGCTGGCTCCCGTACCTCCTTCTCCCCCGGCCAGAACAATAATATCGGAATATGCTTTCGCAACCCCGGCAGCAATCGTTCCGATGCCATTTTCAGCAACCAGTTTAACCGATACTTTTGCCTGTGGATTGGTCACTTTCAGGTCATAAATTAACTGAGCCAGGTCTTCAATCGAATAGATATCGTGATGGGGAGGAGGAGAAATCAAGGTGATTCCCGGAGTTGAATTTCGGAGCCGGGCAATAATCTTATTCACCTTGAAACCGGGCAACTGACCTCCTTCCCCAGGCTTGGCTCCCTGGGCGATTTTTATCTGCAACTCTTCCGCATTTACGATATAATGGGTTGTCACCCCAAACCGGCCTGAAGCAACTTGTTTAATTTTACTGTTTTTCACCGTGGCAAAACGTGCGGTGTCTTCGCCTCCTTCGCCGGTATTGCTCCTTCCGCCTATTGTGTTCATGGTGACAGCCAACGCCTCATGCGCCTCCTTGCTGATGGATCCGTAAGACATGGCACCGGTAACAAAGCGCTTCATGATTTCTTCAACCGGTTCTACTTCTTCCACCGGAATCGGATTCCGCTTCAGCTTAAAGCAACTCCGGATAAAGGTGGGTTTTGCATTTTGTTGATCGGAAAGAGCGGCAAACTCCTTGTATTTATTGTAATCATTGATCCGGGTTGACCACTGCAAGAGCCCGATTGTTTCAGGGTTCCAGGCATGGTGTTCCCCATATTTCCTCCATGCATAATTCCCGCTGTGCTCAAAACGGAACCGTTCAGGAGTAATTTGAGGCTTGTAGGCTTCTTCATGGAACATAACTGCTTCCCTGTAAATCTCCTCCAGGCCAATGCCTCCAATCTTTGATGTGGTCCCGGAGAAATACTTCCCAATGATCGTTTCGTGTATGCCAATGGCTTCAAAAATCTGGGCCCCGTGGTAACTCCGAAGGGTAGATATTCCCATTTTAGATAGCACCTTGAGGAGTCCTTTGTCGATGGCTTTGATATAATTTTTTCGGGCCACTTTGTATTCCAGGTCGATTTTCCCCTCTTTCACCATGAAGTCAATAGCGGCAAAAGCCAGGTAAGGGTTAATAACACTGGCTCCATAGCCGAGGAGCAGGGCAAAATGGTTGACTTCGCGTGGTTCCCCGGTCTCAACAATTAACCCGACCTGCATGCGTTTTTGAGCTCTGATCAGGTGGTGGTGCACCGCAGCAACTGCCAGAAGCGAAGGAATGGGAGCAACGTCTTTGGAAATAGGCCGGTCGGTCAAAATGATGTAATTCTTTTGATCATCAACCGCTTTCTCAGCATCAGCCAGCATCCGATCCAGGGCTTTTTTAAATCCCTTCACTCCTTCTTTTACAGGAAACACCATGGGAATGGTTTTATGGGAAAACATCTCATCCTTGAGGTCTTTTATTTTTCCCAGGTCGGTGTTGGTAATAAGAGGGCCGGTAAATTTAATCAGCCTGCAATGTTCGGGGCTTTCAATGAGAATGTTTGAGTTTAAGGAACCAATATAATTGGTCAGGGCCATTACCAATCCTTCCCGTATGGGGTCAATGGGAGGATTGGTGACTTGTGCAAAATTTTGCCTGAAGTAGTCAAACAAGCGTTTTGGTTTATCCGAAAATACGGCAGGGGGTATATCATTCCCCATGGAACTGGTTGGTTCAGCCCCGTTGATGCTCATGGGTTTGATCAACTCGTACACCTCTTCTTTTGAATAACCAAACACTTTTGAATACACATCGAAATGTTCCATGGCCGAAGGGACCCGTTTTTTTACAACGATATGGCTCATCAGGGTTCGGTTTTCCTTAAGCCACATCGTATATGGGTTTCGTTTGCTGAGCTGGTCTTTCACTTCCTTGTCCGGAATGATGATTCCGAGTTGAGTGTCAACGAGCAGAATTTTCCCTGGGCGTAACCGTCCTTTTTCTTTTATCTCTTCCGGAGGAAAAGGTTGGACGCCCACTTCGGATCCCATTACGATGAGGTTGTTTTTTGTGATCACATACCGCGAAGGGCGTAATCCGTTTCTGTCGAGGGTTCCTCCGATATACCTTCCGTCCGAGAATACCATGGATGCCGGGCCATCCCAGGGTTCCATGATGGTTGAGTGGTATTCGTAAAAGGCTTTAAGGCTTTCCGGGATCGGGTTTTTCTCATTGAACGACTCCGGGATCATCATACAGAGGGAATGAGGCAACGACCGGCCAGCCATATGCAGAAATTCCAGCACATTGTCGAACGATGCCGAATCCGATTTTCCAGGCTCAATCACCGGGAGGAGTTTGAGCAGATCCTCACCGAAAAATTCCGATTTCATCAATGCTTCCCGTGCCTGCATCCACAACCGGTTGCCCCGGATGGTATTAATTTCGCCGTTGTGGGCCACCAACCTGAAAGGTTGCGCCAGATCCCATGTGGGAAAGGTATTCGTGCTAAACCTTGAGTGTACCAGGGCTATGGCACTTTTACACTTCTTGTGGTGGAGATCGGGAAAGTAGTCGCTTAACTGCCCGGGAGTTAACATCCCTTTATAGATCATTACCTTGGAAGAAAAGCTGGGCTGGTAAAAACTTTTTTTGTGTTTGAGGGTAGACTCGCGGATGGTTTTTTCTGTCCTTTTTCGTACGGTATACAATTTCCGCTCAAGGGCGTCTTGTTCCATATCGGCTTTAACAAACACCTGTCTGATAGCCGGTTCAGTGGTTTTTGCAATATCGCCCGGAGCCAAGCTGTCGACGGGGACATCACGGTACCCCACCAAAGAAAGTCCTTCCGCTTTGATGTTTTCCGTCAACACGTCGATACAAAGGCTGGCTTCGTGTTCATTCTTCGGCAAAAAAAGGAGGCCTGTCCCGTACTGGCCCTGTTCACCTACATCCATTTTCAGGACTTCTGTAATAAATTCATGCGGAACCTGCATGAGCAAACCAGCTCCGTCGCCGGTTTTATTGTCAGCACTGGTGGCTCCCCTGTGTTCCATATTCAGTAGTACATCAAGGCCCCGCTCTATAATCTCATGCGACGGTTTTCCCTTGATATGAGCCACAAATCCAATTCCGCAACTATCGTGTTCATTTTTGGGATCGTATAATCCCCGGACTCCTGGTATTCGCTTCTTGCTCATTGTTCCTTAGCTGTCTTTCCTTTTCTTCCAATTCACCCAATATTCCCCTGCCCACATGTTGGTTGTTGAACCCTTTATTTTTCTAATTGAAAGAAAATAATAAATTATTCTTACGAAATGATATCAAATATAGGATAAATGTGTCATTATTTCATTTTTATGTCCTAAAACACACTTCAAATAACATAAAGTTAACTTTGGAAGGGGTTTTGGGGGGTTTAACAGTGGATGTATGAAGGAAGTAAGAAGCTACGTAGTTAATTTTCGGATTGCTTCCTTCGCAATCAGGAAGTTAAATTCCGTCAGAATCCGGTTTTTTCTCTCTTTTATTTCATCAAGGCATAAATTTCCGATGCTTCCCTCATGGGTGTATGTTACCCTTTTTTCCGGTTTATAATTCCCTTCCTGGATCATTTCACGTACCTGTTTATAGGCATCTCTGAAGGGGATACCGGCCTGAACCCTTTTGTTCACCTCCTCAACGCTGAACAGGGAATTGTATTTTGAATCGTTGAGGATGTTTTTATTGATTGAAATATTTTCCACGGCGAGCAGGGTTATTTCCATACAATTCATCAATTCATCGAAAGAGGGGAGAAAAATTTCCTTTATGATCTGGAGGTCTCTGAAATAACCGCTGGGTAAATTGTTGGCGATTGTGATGATTTGCTGGGGCATTGCCTGCAACTTGTTGCATTTAGCCCGGATAAGTTCAAAAACATCGGGATTCTTTTTGTGAGGCATAATGCTCGAACCGGTTGTAAATTCGTCAGGAAGACTCACAAAACCAAAGTTTTGGCTCATGAACAGGCAAACATCAAAGGCAAACTTCGAAAGGGTTGAAGCGATATTTGCCAGGGCATAGGAAACAATTTTTTCTGTTTTTCCCCTTCCCATTTGTGCATAAATCACATTGTAATTGAGCGATTCGAATCCCAGAAGTTCCGTGGTCATTTTTCTGTTCAGGGGGAATGAGGAGCCATACCCTGCGGCAGAACCCAGGGGATTTTGGTTCACAATCTTATAGGCCGATAAAAGCAGTTGCAGATCATCGGCCAGGCTTTCGGCATACGCACCAAACCACAGACCAAAAGAGGAGGGCATCGCTACCTGAAGATGGGTATAACCAGGCATCAGAACATCTTTGTTTTCAAAACTCCTCCGGATCAGCAAGTCGGCCAGATCGGAACATTTCCAAGCCACCTCGTTGATTGCCTCCCGCATAAAGAGTTTCAGGTCTACCAAAACCTGGTCGTTTCGTGATCGACCGCTGTGTATCTTTTTCCCGACATCGCCAAGCGCTTCGGTCAGGTAGATTTCAATTTGCGAATGGATATCCTCAACCCCCTCCTCAATGACCAATTCGCGACGAACAGATTTCGAATACAATTTTTTCAATTCCCCTTCGAGCCTGACCCATTCCTGGTGGCTCAACAGACCCACTGATTCGAGCATTTTGATGTGTGCCAGCGAGCCGGCAATGTCAAAGGGAGCAAGATATAAATCCAATTCACGGTCTTTGCCAATGGTAAATTTCTCTATGGCCTGATTTAATGTTTTCTTCTCCTCCCAAAGTTTCATGATCAATTCTTAAAGTATTTCTGCAAAGATATCTTATTTAGGCTATTGTTGCTATTCAACCGGAGAAAAAGAACCACTCCGCTCCAGAGTTCATGAGGATGTAAAAAATAAGGTGTTTTCAAACGATGCACGCAAAGGAGGGTTCCTTAAAGAACGTTCTTTACGTTGACGATCCCCGTGGCATCCCGGGAGCTTTCGGATCGGTGAATGATTTTGATCAAAACTCGTAGTACGACCCATCTCCCCAGCAAGTCAAGAGCTATCAATAGAAAAAACACTTTGTTGCAATATAACATTTTTCTATTTTTTTAATTCTTTTATTAAATTATTGTTATTTATATGTCTATTTTATAGATTATTTATTCTTTTATAGCTGTTTTTCTATCTTTCTTCTTTTATTTGCTCACACAATAAAAAAGAGCTTATATGAAACGAACATGTACTTTTTTATCAAAAGTTCGCCAAAGGCAATGATTAAAAGAAGTTCATGTGAGAGCGAAGCGGTTCCATACGTTCTTAAATTTAGGATGAAGTTATGGGACTAACTATAAATTTTAAACGTATGAAACGAGCATGGTTAATACATACACTCAAGATGATGATTAATCCCGATATACATCGGGAATACCTTTAAAAATTAACAATGGTAATGAGATGAAAAAAATTGAAGCGATTATCAGAAAAACAAAATTCAATGATGTCTCGGAAGCACTTCATGCTGCAGGCATAGAATTTTTCTCTTACTGGGATGTAAGAGGTGTCGGGCAAGCCCGCGAAGGGAGAGTCTACCGTGGGATTGCCTATGATACCAGCTCTATCGAGCGGACAAAGCTTTCCATTATTGTCCGAGATAAGAATCTACAAAAAACCGTGGATGCGATTTTGGCTTCAGCCTGGACTGGCGAAATAGGCGATGGCAAAATATTCATTCTCCCTATGGAAGAATCCTACCGCATCCGGACTGGAGAAAAGGGCGATGAGTCGCTGTATATTAAAGGAAAAGAAAAATAACCTCCAAAATTAATGAATCATGGAAGAAACATTGCACGGATTGCAAATAGGCATTGATACCGTATGGATATTGATGGCCGGATTTTTAGTAATGTTCATGCAGCCTGGCTTTGCCCTGGTTGAAGCAGGGTTTACCCGGGCCAAAAACACGGCAAACATTCTGATGAAGAACGTAATGGACTTTGCTGTAGGTTCTTTATTATACTGGATGATTGGGTTCACTCTCATGTACGGCGATTCATGGGGAGGGTTGATTGGGATGCCGGATCTATTCTTTCAAAGCGATGGTTACGGGGAGCATTATTCCGATTATGCGAATCTGTTTTTCCAGACTGTTTTTGCTGCTACTTCTGCCACGATTGTTTCGGGGGCGATGGCAGAACGAACCGAATTCAAGGCCTATCTTATTTTCAGTGTAGCCATTACCGTATTCATTTATCCGGTTTCAGGGCACTGGACCTGGGGTGGAGGCTGGTTAAGCCAGCTTGGGTTTCATGATTTTGCCGGTTCATCCGTTGTACATTCGGTAGGGGCATGGGTAGGACTGGCAGGGGCATCAATGATCGGTCCCCGTTTGGGAAAATACAAGAATGGAGGAAAGCCCCATGCCATTCCGGGCCACAACCTGGTTTTGGGAGCCCTCGGGGTATTCATCCTTTGGTTTGGCTGGTTTGGGTTTAATCCCGGATCCCAGTTGGCTGCTTCCGGAACCGAAAATGCGGTGGCCATCGGTCACATAGCGGTAACCACCCATCTTGCTGCTGCAGCGGGTGCTGTGACGGCCATGCTCGTGTCATGGGGCCGTTACAAACGCCCGGCGCTCTCCATTTCCCTGAACGGAGCCCTCGCCGGATTGGTAGCTATAACAGCCGGATGCGATGCCGTCCATCCGGCCGGAGCTGTTTTGATCGGAACATTGGCTGGATTGGTGCTTCCCTTTGCAGTAGAATTCTTTGATAAAATTTTAAAAGTTGACGACCCGGTGGGTGCCATATCGGTTCATGGGGTCAGTGGGGCATTAGGAACCCTTGCTGTCGGACTCTTCTCAACCTCGGAAGGATTACTCTATGGTGGTGGTGCCAAATTATTGGGCATACAAGCAATCGGTGTCCTGGTATTCTTTGCCTGGGCACTTGGAACAGGATTGATTCTTTTCTTTGTACTTAAAAAATTGCATATACTTCGGGTTTCCAGAAGAATTGAAGAGGAAGGCCTGGATGTTTATGAACACGGCGAATGTGCGTACAACTAAAGTACCCACGTTTCACCATTTCAATGCTTTTGGATCATCCATTGAATGGATGTTGTTTGAAGTCTTGTTTTCTTACGCTTCATACATGCATCGTTTTTTGATAAAATATTGCATTTGGGTTGTTTCAATTCTTACCTTTTGTGGAATTTTGTGTTTTCGTACTTTGATTCAGGATCTCTTTGGGGCTTTCGATCGTTGGATGGGGTTCTTCTTCCCTCTTTTTCCAGCAGGATCGGATTGCGGATATTTGGGTAGGAATTTTGTTTACCTTTAATAAAGAAAAATTCCATTGGGGAACCAACTGATACGGTATTGCATTTGCATGGATGAAAAAAAATATACGATATGAAACGAACACGAACTTGTTTAATCAAAAGTTCGCCAAAGGCAATGATTAAAAGAAGTGCATGTGAGAGCGAAGCGGTTCCATACGTTCTCAAATTTAGGATGAAGTTATGGGACCAATTATAAATTTTAAACGCATGAAACAAGTTCAACTATAAATCGGAAAAACCTTTGAAATTAAATTAAACCATTATCATTACATGAGGCACAAACTTTTTCTTCTGATCGTTTTAGGGGCATGCCTGACGTTTTTGAAAGTCAGTGCCCAGGATGGTTCCTGGAATACAGGAATTGATCTGTACAGTAGTTTTGTGTGGCGGGGAGTCAGGTACAGCGGCCCATCCATACAGCCAACCCTGGAATACACAACAGGCCATTTTACCATCGGGTCCTGGGGGTCTGCCGGATTTGACGGGTTTATGGAAACGGACCTCTATCTTTCCTACAATTTTGACGTTGGAGTCAGCATCGGGATTTGCGATTATTATTATCCGGGTACACCTTTTTTTGATTTCTCAAAAAAAACCGGAGCGCATGGTTTTGAAGCTGGGTTGAAATATGAGACCGGAGGATTATCCCTGGAGGGGAATTACATCTTCAATGAAGCCGGTAAAGCCGGAACTGCGGGTGGGGATATGTATTTCGAAGTGAGTTATTCGTTTCGCCATGCGAATCTCTTCATGGGGGCCGGCAACGGATGGCATACTCCGGACGGAAAATTTGGGTTGGTCAATATCGGGATCAGCTCCCATAAAACCCTTCAGATAACCGAATCATTTTCAATTCCTGTCATCGGAAGCGTCATCCTGAATCCCACAACAGAACAGGTATATATTGTAGGAGGTATTTCCTTTTAGGACTACAGAATGAGAAAAAAATACGGATTTCTGTGTGGTGGAAGAGCTTGCATAACGGGCTATATAAAGTCTTCCACATTCCGGAAGTTTGTACCCAGAAACATCAGATGCTGAAAAAATTGAACCGGTGGCTTATCGGGAATGTCTTTTCTTAAGTTCTCTGGCTACATCCTCAATCCGGTACCCTTTGAAGGTTAATAAAACCATCAGGTGGTACAACAAATCACCGGTTTCATAGATCATGTTTTCATGGTCGTTGGCCAGGGCTCCTATGATGGTTTCTACCGCTTCTTCGCCCAGTTTCTGGGTTATTTTTCGCACTCCTTCTTTAAACAACCCGGTAGTGTAGGAGCCTTCAGGCATCTCTTCTCTCCTTTTTGCAATAAAATCCTGTAGGTAGCTTAAAAAAGCGATGTCGTTTTTATTCACCTCATCCCAACAGGTATCCGAACCGGTATGACAGGTTGGTCCTTCAGGATGAACCTTGATTAACAGGGTGTCGTTATCGCAATCGGAAAGGATTTCCACGACATTCAGGAAATGACCGCTTTCTTCACCTTTGGTCCAGAGCCGGTTTCTTGACCGGCTAAAAAAGGTTGCTTTCCCTGACTCAAGGGTTTTTTTGTAGGCTTCCTCATTCATAAAACCTAACATCAGCACTTTACTGGTCTGCGCATCCTGGATGATGGCCGGAACCAATCCATTGAGCTTTGAAAAATCGATGTTTTGCGGAATACCCATTGCTTTTGATTTTTTGTCATTCAGGTACAAAGATGGGATAATTTTATAAACGTACAGGAATTGCCCTGGAATGAAGATATTGTTTCAGTTGAGGAATGGAAATTTCCTTAAAATGAAAAATGCTGGCTGCCAGACCTGCGTCGGCTTTTCCCAGGGTAAAAACATCCACGAAATGGTCCATGGTTCCTGCCCCGCCGGAAGCGATAACCGGTATTTGGAGGGATTCAGACAGTTGTGCCAGTTGGGCATTGGCAAATCCTTTTTTGGTGCCATCGTGGTTCATTGAGGTAAACAAGATCTCTCCGGCTCCGCGTTCCTGAGCTTCCTTTGCCCACGAGAACAACTCTTTGTCGGTAGGAATCCGGCCACCGTTCACTGTAACGGTCCAATGGTTCTTTTCATCGCCCCGGGCATCGATTGCCACAACCACAAACTGACTTCCGAAATGCAATGCCATACTGTCAATCAATTGCGGGTTCCTCACTGCCGATGAATTAATGGTAATTTTATCCGCTCCCGCGCTCAACAGCTTATCTGCATCGGTCAATTCACTAACTCCTCCCCCCACCGTGAAAGGAATGTTTATTTCGCGGGCTATCCGTTTGACCAGTGCAACAAATGTTTTCCGGCCTTCATGAGTCGCCGTAATATCCAGGAATACCAACTCATCGGCACCCTGTTCAGCATATACAGCCCCCAATTCCACCGGATCACCAACTTCCTTTATATCGATGAAATTCACTCCCTTGACGGTTTGCCCGTCGCGGATGTCCAGACAGGGTATGATGCGTTTTGCCAGCATGCTATAATTATGAGCTTCGAGTTAAACGTTGTAAGCCCTGTGCAAAATTAGTTCCATTTTTGGAAATGCCTCTTGTATTCCCCGGAAATATGGCCATTAATAATGATTACTTTATCGATGCCCGGATTGTGCCAAAGCCAACACCAAGAGCTATCAAAAAGAGATCAGCGTACCGAGCAGAAAATATTCAGCTTTTTTGTTGCCTCCCTCTTTTGCTTCATTAAACCTGAAAATCGATTTGACAGCAATCAGAAAACCCAGGGCTGAAAATTGATTAGCCAGAATAAAAATATGGATCAGAATGCGTTCGAATATACCTACCCATGCAGAAGCATTTATCTTTGCCGGATTTTAAGCCATTGCCCTTTTGTATTTGCCCCATGCACGCGGCTGGAACCCAAAACGGGTTGTAAGAGGATCTGCCAGCATCGGTAGGGAAAGACTATTCAGGAATTCCATGATTGTACATATTCGATTAAAGGTTTCTATTTTAGTATTTAACGCATCTGTTTTTCCATTTCTCCCAAATTGATTCTTCCTTCATAGATTGCTTTGCCGATGATTACTCCGGGAACATTCATTTCTGCCAGTTTGTAGACATCGTCCATGGAGGCAATGCCGCCACTGGCAATTAAAAAGATGCCGGGGAATTCATTCAGAATTTCCTGATACAACTCAAACGAAGGGCCTGAGAGCATCCCGTCGCGGGAAATATCGGTCGCGATCACTTTCGTTATTCCTCTTTCAGAATACCTTTTTATAAACCCGTTAATGGATAATTCCGTGGCTTCCGTCCATCCGGTTACGGCAATTTTTCGTTCTTTGGCATCGGCGCCTAAAATTATTCTTTCAGATCCGTATTTTCCCAGCCACGAAAGGAAGGTATCCTGTTCTTTCACGGCGATGCTTCCGCCGGTCACCATCGCTGCCCCTGAATTAAAAGCTATTTCGAGGTCCTTATCCGATTTCAATCCTCCTCCAAAATCAATCACGAGGTTTGTTTGGGAAGCAATTTTTTCCAGCACTTTGTAATTCACAATGTGCCGGTCCTTTGCCCCATCGAGATCAACCAGGTGAAGCCGCCTGATGCCTGCATCCTCAAACTTCTTTGCTACTTCCAGCGGGTTCTCATTGTAAACGGTTGTGCGGGAGTAATCGCCCTGCGACAAACGGACGCACTTTCCCTCAATCAGGTCGATGGCGGGTATGATTTCTGTTTTCTTCATGAAACAAAGAAAAGATTTTTTACAAATTTTCCAGCATCATTTTCAGTATAGCCTGGGCAGTTACTTCGCGATTGTGGGCTTGCTGTATAACTACAGAATTTTCACTATCCAGCACTTCATCGCTGACTACCATATTCCTCCGGACCGGCAGGCAGTGCATAAATTTGGCACGATGGGTCAGTGCCATTTTCTCAGCATCCACCATCCATTTTCTGTCTGTTGACAAAATACGGCCATATTTTTTGTAGGAAGACCAGTTTTTGGCATAGATAAAATCGGCTCCTTCGAAGGCTTTTTCCTGGTTGTATTCAACTTTGAGGTTACCCATAAACTGGGGGGCTAGTTCATACCCTTCCGGGTGAGTAACCACCAGTTCGCAGGGGATTTCCCGCATCCATTCCACGAACGAGTTGGCCACTGCCTGGGGCAATGGGTTGGGATGGGGCGCCCAGGTAAGGACGACTTTCGGTCTTTCTGTTTTTTTCAGTTCTTCGATGGTCACCAGATCGGCATAACTTTGCAAGGGGTGTCGGGTTGCTGCTTCCAAGCTTACCACCGGCACGCCGGCATATTCCATGAACGAATTCAGAATTTTTTCGCTGTAATCCTCATCCCGGTCCTGAAGGCGCGCAAAAGCCCGTACTCCAATGATATCGCAATACGTTCCGATTACAGGAATGGCTTCCCTGAGGTGTTCGGGTTTGTCGCCATCCATCACCACACCGGTTGCTGTCTCCAGTTGCCAGCTCTCCTCCCCCACATTCAGCACCATGGTATTCATCCCAAGGTTCATCGCGGCTTTCTGGGTACTTAACCGGGTCCGTAAACTTGGATTAAAAAAAATCAATACCAGGGTTGTATTTTTTCCGAGGGAATTGTATGCAAACGGATTTTTCTTTATATCCAACGCAATTTCAACCGCTTGTTTTAAGTCGGCTATATCTTTCACCGAGGTAAAATGTCTCATCGTATTTTTTATTTTGGGCGTACCTGCCCGTTTCCTTCAACAATCCATTTATAGGTTGTCATTTCTTCGAGAGCCATAGGACCGCGTGCATGGAGTTTCTGGGTACTGATCCCCATTTCTGCCCCCAGTCCGAATTGTGCTCCATCGGTAAAGGCCGTAGATACATTGACATAAACAGCAGCTGCATCCACAATTTTTGCAAACCTGTCGCCTTTCTCCCTGTCTCCGGTAACAATAGCCTCGCTGTGTCCGGAACTGTACCGGGCAATGTGTGCCAGCGCTTCATCAAAACCTCCCACGGTTTTAACCGACATTTTCAAGGATAGGAATTCGGTACCGAAGGAGGCTTCACCGGCCAGACATAACAGGGGTTCAGGATAGATCCCCTCCAGTTTTTTCCAGGCTTCATCATCCGCATAAAGAACGACTCCATCGTTGGCAAGTTTTGCTGTAAGTTCCGGCAGATCATCCAGCCTCGACCGGTCGATTAGCAAACAATCAAGGGCATTGCACACCGAAGGGCGCCGGGTCTTGGCGTTATAAATAACCTCTTTGCCGATGTACACATCGCCTTCCTTTTCAAAATAGGTATGGCAGATTCCGGCTCCGGTTTCGATCACCGGAATGGTGGAATTGCTCCGCACAAAATCAATCAGTCCCTGGCTTCCTCTGGGAATAATCAGATCAATCCAATCCCGGGCATGCAGCATGTCCAGGGTCTCTTTTCTTCCGGGACCAAGCAGAGATACTGTATGTCTGTCCACCTGATATTTTTCAAGAACAGCATGGATAACAGACACAATTGCTTCATTCGAAAAAAGGGCATCGCTTCCTCCCTTCAGGATACAGGCATTTCCGGATTTCAGGCATAAAGAGAATACATCAAAAGTAACATTGGGACGGGCTTCATAAATAATCCCGATTACCCCAAAGGGAACTGTAACCTTCCGGATGAACATCCCGTTTTCATGTCGCCTTTCGTAACGAATTTTTCCAACAGGATTTTCCAGCTTCGACACGTTACGAATGGCTGCGGCCATATCGTTCATTCGTTCCGGAGTAAGCCTGAGACGATCGTATTTCGGATTGTCCGGATCCATGCGGGCAAGGTCTTTCCGGTTCTCCGACAGGATAAAATCCGTTTGTCTTTCAGCTTCACCGGCCAGGTCTTCCAGAATCTGTCTTACCTTCTCATCCGTTATAAGAAGCAATTTCCGGCTGGCAACGGATGCTTTCTCTAATAGAGGGTAAATCTTCATTGTTTGTTCATCATTTTAAAACTCCGTAATCCGGGGAATTCTGTTCAAATGTGCATTGTTTTAATGGCATTATCTTCCACGTACAGATAATCGTAATGGATTACCGGTTTTTGTTTCTGGACCTGTTTCTCCTTTTTCAGATCTCCCGAATGATAGCGGGCTTTTCCGATTCCCACAAAATCTCCTTTTTCGGTATAGATTTTCACCAGGTCACCTTTTTTAAAGAGTCCTTCCACCCGGGTGACTCCCACGGGGAGGAGGCTGACCGCTTTTTCTGAAAAGAGAGCTTTGCATGCCCCGTCATTGATGATCAATTTGCTTTTTGCAAATGGTTCGGAATAGGCAATCCAACGTTTCACCTGGGAGGATGCCTTTTTCTCCGGCACGAAAAAAGTCTGTTTTGCTTTTGCAGAAACATCCATAATATCCGTCAGGATGTTTCCGGTAGCTCCATTGGCAATATGCACACCGATTCCTCCTTTGGCCACTTTTCTGGCTATCCGGTATTTGGTAAGAATTCCTCCCCGACCAAAACCGGATCGCTGGTCCGCAGGAATGCATTCCGGATTAAAACGGTCATCGGTAATTTCAGGGATCAGCCGGGCGTATTCTGTTCCCGGAGGGGCATTATATACTCCATCCACATCGGTAAGGATGATCAATGCTTCGGAATCCTCCATAGAGGCAATCAACCCGGAGAGTTCATCGTTATCGGTAAACATGAGTTCGGTAATGGAAATTGTGTCGTTTTCATTGACAATCGGAACCACCTTGTTTTCAATCAATGTACGAATGCAGTTTTTCATATTCAGGTAATGGGCACGGCTTGAGAAATTTTCTTTGGTTGCCAGGACCTGTGCGCAGGCAATGCCTTGTTCGTTGAAAAAATCGGTATACCGGTTCATCAGTTTAACCTGTCCCAACGCAGCCCATAGTTGACGTGAAGAGACGGCATCTGACTTTTTCAGAAAAGGCATGACCGATTTTCCGGCGGCCACAGCTCCTGAAGAAACCACGATCACTTCAACGCCCTGTTTATACAAAAAGGAAATCTGATCCACGAGGTGCGCTATTCGGGAAACATCCAATAATCCATCGTGGCGGGTCAGTAGTTTGCTTCCTATTTTTACGGTTATCTTTTTGTATCTGAGTTTCATGCCTTAATTACTGCAATTTGTTTATTTTGTTGTAGGAAGCCATCAAACCCCGTATCAAAGATGAGCTGAATCCTTTATGTTCCATTTCATTGAGTCCGGTAATGGTCACCCCCCTGGGAGTTGTTACCTTGTCGATTTCTCTTTCGGGGTGATGCCCGGTTTGCATGATCAGCTCGGTAGCTCCTTTCACGGTTTGTGCGGTAATTAACTGGGCTGTTTCTGCTCCAAAACCGATTTCGATTCCTCCCTGCATAGCAGCCCGGATATACCGCAATGCAAAGGCAATACCACACGAGGAAAGAACCGTGGCAGCAGCCATCAACTCTTCATGGATGAGCACTGTTTTCCCCAGATGATCAAACATATTCATGACAAATGCCCTGTGTGGTTCTGTATTCCCGTTGGTGGATATACAGGTCAAAGACTCCTGGAGCGAGATGGCTGTATTGGGCATAGCCCGGAAAATGGGAATACGATCTCCGGCTATTGCTTCCAGGTCGGCTAATCCAACGCCGGCTACAATCGAAATGACAATCGTATCCGGAGTTAAATCGTCTTTGATCTCCTGAAGAACTGCCTTATAATGATACGGTTTTACGGCCAGAATAACCACCTCAGCCTTTTGAACCACCTCAACATTTCCCACCGAAACATTCACTCCCCGGGAGGCGATCTCCTGCAAGGCTTTTTCTTTTGGATCAGACACGTAGATATCCGAAGGCCTGACGAATTGTGATTTCAGGAGCCCCTTCACAATGGCGTTTCCCATGTTTCCCGCTCCGATAATTGCAATTTTTTTCTTTTCCATAGTTTTCTTCATAGTATCCTGTCTTAGTATTCACACGATGGATCCCGTAGGAATTTTTTTAACGCACACCTCCTCAAGGGCCTGGATAAAGAGGTCTGCCTGATGCCGGTTCAAACAGAGGGGAGGCAAAAGCCTGATCACACGATCCCCTGAGACACCGGTGAATATCTTATAGCCGGTCAACAATTCCGCACGTATTTCTTTTACCGGATGCGGAAATTCCAATCCGATCATCAGTCCTTTTCCACGCACGGTAATTCCATCAGAGATTCTTTTCAGTTTCTCCATCAGGAAATTGCCTGTTTCAGCTGCATTTTCAATGAGTCTTTCATTTTTCATGACATCCAGTACCGCGATGGCCGCCGCACAGGCAAGATGATTTCCTCCAAAAGTTGTACCCAACATTCCGTACCAGGGTTTTATTTCCGGGGCGATCAATACACCGCCAATAGGAAATCCATTTCCCATTCCTTTGGCTGTGGTAATGATATCCGGTTTTATACCGGAAAACTGATGGGCAAAAAATGAACCGCTTCGTCCGTACCCCGACTGGATCTCATCCACAATCAAAAGGCTTCCTTTCCGGGTGGTAATTCTTCTGAGTTCTGTTAAAAAATGCTTCTCCGGAATATGAACTCCGCCAATTCCCTGAATTCCTTCAAGTATCACAGCCGCAATATCATGTTCACGGAATGCTCTTTCAACAGCTTCCACATCATTAAAGGGCACCATCAAAGCATTCTCTGATCTATTTACAGGAGCTACAATCTTTGGATTATCGGTAAGGGCCACAGCAGCCGAAGTTCTTCCATGAAAGGCCTTGCTGAAACTCAGAAACTTTTTTCTGCCTGTAATGAAGGAAGATAGTTTTATGGCATTTTCGTTGGCCTCGGCACCGGAATTGCACAAAAATAACTGGTAGTCATCATACCCTGAAAGCTCTCCCAGCTTACCGGCAAGTTCTAGCTGAAGCGGATTTTTTACAGAGTTTGAATAAAACCCTATTCTATGCAATTGTTCGGAGATACGCTTTATGTAACAGGGATGACTGTGACCAATTGAAATAACGGCATGGCCTCCATAAAAATCAAGGTATTGGGTCCCCTTCGAGTCCCATACATAACACCCTTCTGCTTTCACAGGAGTTACATCAAAGAGGGGATATACATCAAATAAATTCATAATTTTTTATTTAAAGGGTTGGTATGCCTGCCTGACGGCAGGTACTTTACATGCCCTGTCCCGATCGTCATCGGGATCGGGGGTGTGTCATCATCTTCATTGATACTATTAATCATACCCGTTTTATATGCTTTTTTTTAACCCACTTTTTCAACCCACTCTTCTCTGTTTCCGGTTCGCCACAAGAATGAGTTCAAAAAGCATCCTTCTGTTCATCTAAAATACAACCGGTTTCAAAACCAATCCTGTTTCTTCAGGTAGTCCAAACAGCAAATTCATATTCTGAACTGCCTGACCGGAAGCACCTTTTAACAAATTGTCTGTAACGGACAATACAATCAGTTTATTTTTTTGTTTTTCAAGATATAATACCGCTTTGTTTGTATTCACAACCTGTTTCAGATCCGGATGGCTGTCTGCAATAAAAACAAAAGGATGATTTCTATAATAATCCTTGAACCTCTTTCTCGCTTCTTTTTCAGATCCTGAATAGCGGGTATAGACGGATACAAAAATGCCTCTGGTAAAATTTCCACGAATGGGGATAAAATTCAGGTCTGAATGAAAATCCGGTTGTACCTGTTTTATGGTTTGGATGATTTCATCCTGATGAGGATGCTGAAACATTTTATACGCCGAGAGGTTGTTGTTTCGCCAGCTGAAATGGATGGTCTCTGAGAGAGCCTGTCCGGCGCCTGTGGATCCTGTGATTGCATGAATATGCAACTCATCGCGGATCGATCCATGGGCTGCCAGTGGCAGGAGCGCCAGCTCAATACCGGTAGCAAAACACCCGGGATTTGCAATTTTCCCGGCTATGCGGATTGCTTCCCGGTTAAGCTCCGGGAGTCCGTAAACAAATTCCTGGTTATCCGGTTTCAACCGAAAATCCCGGCTCAGGTCAATGATTTTTGTTTTTGCCGGAATTGCATGTCCGTGCACAAACTCTTTGGATCGTTTGTGTCCCATGCATAAAAACAGAACATCCACTGCCTCTACATCGGCAGATTCTGTAAAACGCATAGAGGTTTCACCCAAAAGTCCGGTATGCACATCACTAACCAAATCCCCTGCATGGCTTGAACTTTGAACAAATTCGGGATTCACCTCAGGATGGTTTAATAAGAGGCGTATCAATTCTCCTCCGGTGTATCCGGCTCCTCCTATGATTCCAGCTTTTATCATTTATCCGGACTTTATTTCTGTTTGTTTACGGTATAAAAAATTCTCTGGGGGATTGCCAGAATATGGGTAAATCCTTTTACATCCTCGCCGGTCCATGCTCCGCTTTGCTCTCCATAGGCGCCAAACCCGGAATTCATCAGATCATGTTCCGATTCGATGCCCATTAAATCAAAATGATACGGTTTTAACCCAACATATACTTTCCCCGTTACATTTTCCTGAGTGCTTTCAAGAAATGTTTCAATACTCCGCATCACCGGTTCGTGGTATTGTGATTCATGAAGGAACAACCCATACCAGTTGGCCAGTTGTTCCTTCCAGTACATCTGCCATTTGGTCAAGGTATGTTTCTCCAGCAAGTGGTGTGCTTTCATGATGATCAGCGGGGCACCCGCTTCAAAACCTACCCGTCCTTTAATCCCCAATATCGTGTCTCCCACATGGATATCGCGTCCAATGGCATAGGGAGAAACCATTTTCTCCAATGCCTGAATGGCTTGAATCCCGTCGGGATATTTCGTTTCATTAACAGACACCAGTTCGCCCTTCAAAAAACCCAGTTCAATCGTCTGGCTACTTTTCTTCCGCAAAGGATTGGGATAGGCATTCTCCGGTAATGGATCCTTGGATGTCAGGGTTTCTTTTCCTCCGATACTGGTTCCCCAGAGTCCCTGATTGATCGAATACTGCATTTTCTCGTAATCTTCCTCAATGCCATACTTCTTCAAAAAACCGATTTCCTGTTCCCTGCTTAAGGATAGATCGCGTATGGGAGTAAGAATTTCTATTTCAGGTGCTAACACCTGAAAAGTCAGATCAAAGCGGATCTGATCATTACCGGCACCGGTGCTTCCATGGGCTACGTACCGTGCCCCGATCTTCTTTGCGTAGTCAATAACCGCCATAGCCTGAAAAACCCGCTCAGAACTTACGGAAATTGGGTAGGTATTGTTCCTCAGTACATTTCCAAATACCATATACCGAATGCATTTTTTATAATATAAGCCGGTTATATCAAGGGCTACATGCTTTCTGGCTCCAAGCCGATATGCCTTCTCTTCCATACTGGCAAGCTCCTGAGAAGAGAACCCTCCGGTATTTGCCAGGGCTGTATAGACATCAAGGCCTTTTTCTTCCGATAAGTATTTTACGCAAAATGAGGTATCCAAGCCTCCGCTGAAGGCCAATACAACTTTTTCTTTCATGTGTATAAAATAAATTTAAGATTTTGTATATCCAGCATATAACGCAATCAATGTATGTTCAATTTTATGACCTATGAAACCCGCATCCCGATAGCGATCGGGATTAATTATAGCCCAGGAAGTAAATCTGAACCATGCTTGTTTCATCATACGATGTTCCTTTCGTTACATTAAAAAAAGGAAAGGATCATCAGCAACAATTTTATCACGCCCACTTTGTTGTTTTTTCGTTTTAATTTTTGGATACTTTCCAGCAGGGAACGTTTTCTGATTATGCCGTTTTTTTTGCTTTTTTCCCATCCCGGATCGTATAACATACCGGTGCATAAGCATTTCGTCCTTCCTGTACGGAGAAGAATATCGTAGTTCACGCATCCGGAGCATCCTTTCCAGAATTCATCATCATCGGTGAGTTCAGAAAAAGTCACAGGTCGATACCCCAGTTCATGGTTAATTTTCATCACCGCAAGGCCGGTTGTCAGTCCAAAAATCTTCGCTTCCGGATAGCGTTTACGCGACAGGGTAAACGCCTGACGTTTGATCTCTTTAGCCAGTCCCAATCCCCTGTATTCCGGTGTGACGATCAGTCCGGAATTGGCCACAAACCGTCCATGCCCCCAGGTTTCAATATAACAGAATCCGGCAAATTTGCCGTTTGGATCGGTGGCTATGATTGCTTTCCCTTCTACCATCTTTTCTTTCAGGTATTCATAGGTTCGCCTGGCAATTCCTGTTCCCCTCTCCCGTGAAGCATCTTCAATGGTCTGATTGATGGTATCAATGTACGAAATGTGAACCTCGTTGGCTATTTCAATCTTTATTCTTTTTTGCAATGCTTGTTTCATGTTGTTATGGTCTGATTCGTATGACAGATACTATCGAAAACCTGCCTGTTCCATTTGATCCTGTTTCTCTTTCCTTTGTCTATTTCAGTTTTTCTTTTAATGCCGGCATAATCAGAATCAACGAATCCAGTAATTCTCTTCGGGAAATACCTTCTCTCAAAACAATCAGTATGGTGTCATCCCCCGCAACCGTACCCATAATACCCCATGGACTGGCATTGTCAATCACCGAAGCAATGCTGTTTGCATAACCCGGCAAGGTCTTGATAATCGCTATATTTGCAGAAAAATCCATTCCTTTAAACCCATCGGCAAGAAGATTTATCCTCTGCAATGCTTTGTTTCCGGATTGACCCGATTCCGGAATCAGATAGGTATATCTGCCGGACGGATCAGGAACTTTCGCTACCTTCAGGTTCTTTAAATCACGCGATAAGGTTGCCTGCGTAAGATCAAAACCTGCCTGTTTTAACTGATCCAAAAGATCCTCCTGACTGTGTATATGACCTTGTGAGATGATCCTCCTGATCGCTACCTGCCGCGCTAATTTTTTTTTCATCTCATTACCATTGTTAATTTTTTAAGGTATTCCCGGTGTTCATCGAAAGAATTCGTCCCATCCCGATAGCTATTGGGATCAAGGATTGTTTCATAGTCAAAAATTAATGTATAAATATGCAAATATTATGCAAAAATATACATTTGTTTGTATAATCAAATGATTTACCGGAAATATTTATATTTTTGCTGCCGATACGGGAATGGGGAAGTAAACACAACCGATGAACCGGAACAAAGAGCGTTTAGAGATACTGCAATTGTATATGCGTTTGAACTAGGGAAAAAATAGTGCAGGCGCATTTTTTTTAAAAAAGAAGGCACCATGGTACGATGCAGACAGGCAAGGTTGGTTTTAGAGGATGGCACGGAATTTATCGGGAAGTCCTTTGGTTCAGAGCGTTCTGTGGCGGGGGAGGTTGTTTTCTACACCGCCATGACCGGGTATCCGGAGAGTTTGACGGATCCTTCCTATACGGGGCAGATTCTTGTTTCAACCTATCCGATGGTTGGTAATTACGGAGTTCCTGAGAATACAGCAAAAAATGGGATTTCCCGGCATTATGAATCCGCCCGTGTTCATGTACTGGGGTTGATCATTTCCGATTATTCTTTTGAATACAGCCATTGGAATGCCATAAAAAGCCTGGGGAAATGGCTTAAAGAATCCGATGTTCCGGGATTGTTTGATATAGATACCAGAGCTTTGACAAAGATTCTCAGGGAAAAGGGTTCTTTGTTGGGGAAAATTGAGTTTGAGGGGGATGGGATCGTTTTCCGGGATCCGAATAAGGAAAATCTTGTTGCCAGGGCAAGCATTTCAAGCCGTCAGGTTTATGGCAAGGGGAAACACAGAGTGGTCCTGGTGGATTGCGGATTGAAAAACAACATTATTCGTTGTCTTCTGGAAAGGGATACAACGGTGATCCGGGTTCCCTGGGATTATGATTTCACCCGTGAAACCTATGATGGAATTTTTCTTTCTAACGGGCCGGGAGATCCAGCCATGTGCGAACCCACCATCCGGAACCTCCGAAAGGCTCTTGCCGACACCCGGCCCATCATGGGAATCTGTCTGGGCAATCAGCTTCTGGCCAGAGCAGCCGGAGCCGATACCTATAAACTAAAATACGGGCACCGGAGCCATAACCAGCCTGTTCTCATGACCGGAACAAACCGTTGTTTCATAACCTCACAAAACCATGGATATGCTGTTTCACCGGAAACGTTACCCCCAGATTGGGAACCCTTTTTTATCAATGTAAACGACCAGACGAATGAAGGGATCCGGCACAAAACAAAACCGTTTTTTTCTACACAGTTTCATCCTGAAGCTTCCGGCGGACCTACCGATACAGAATTTTTATTCGATGTTTTTATAAAGAAAATTGAGGTTGGATCAAAAGAATCGTAATTCCTAATTCGAATAGCGTATTTTGGCTATAAAAGATGACCATGATAAAAAACAAAATCAGCAAAGCCCTCATACTCGGTTCAGGAGCTTTAAAAATTGGCGAGGCCGGAGAGTTTGACTATTCAGGGTCCCAGGCGTTAAAAGCCCTCAAGGAAGAAGGGATTGAAACCGTTCTGGTTAATCCGAATATTGCGACCATTCAAACTTCTGAGCACATTGCAGATACGATCTATTTTCTTCCGGTAACTCCCTTTTTTGTAGAAAAAGTCATCGAAAAAGAACGTCCTCAGGGCATTTTGCTTGCTTTTGGCGGGCAAACAGCTTTGAATTGTGGAGTAAAACTTTATGAAACCGGCATCCTGGAAAAATACCATGTGGAAGTACTTGGGACTCCGGTACAATCGATCATACAGACCGAAGACCGTCAGCTGTTTGCCAGCATGCTCGGAGATATAGCTGTCAAAACACCGGTGAGTGTTGCCTGTAAATCCATTGACGAAGCAAAGGCTGCAGTGGACAAACTGGGATTCCCGGTTATTATCCGGGCAGCCTACACCCTGGGAGGATTGGGAAGTGGATTCTGTGAAACCAGAGAGGCGATGGAAAACCTTGCATCCAAAGCACTGACCTATTCTCCGCAAATCCTGATTGAAGAATCCATCAAAGGGTGGAAAGAAGTAGAGTATGAGGTAGTTCGAGATTGCTACGACAATTGCATTACCGTATGCAATATGGAAAATTTTGACCCCCTGGGGATCCACACCGGGGAAAGCATTGTTGTAGCACCTTCCCAAACATTATCCAATGCGGAATACCACAAACTGAGGGAAATCGCCATCAAAATCATACGAAAAGTGGGAGTAATCGGGGAATGCAATGTGCAGTTTGCTCTGGATACGGAATCGGATGATTACCGGGTTATTGAAGTGAATGCAAGGCTTTCGCGTTCCTCGGCCCTGGCTTCCAAAGCAACCGGCTATCCCCTGGCTTTCGTAGCGGCCAAACTGGGACTCGGCTACGGACTCTTTGAATTGAAAAATGCCGTGACCAAAGTTACTACAGCATGCTTCGAACCGGCTCTGGATTATATCGTTGTGAAGATTCCCCGTTGGGACCTTAACAAATTTACCGGTGTTTCCAAAGACATCGGAAGCTCCATGAAAAGCGTCGGGGAAATCATGGCCATCGGACGTTCGTTTGAAGAGGCTATTCAGAAAGGAATACGGATGGTAGGCCTGGGGATGCATGGTTTCGTAGGAAACACCGGGACCATCCACCCCGAAGAAGTGGATAAGGAACTGGCCTATCCCACAGACCGCAGAATTTTTGCCATCGCCGAAGCATTCAAAAGAGGGGATTCCCTTGACCGGATCTATGAAAAAACAAAAATCGACCGATGGTTTTTGCAAAAACTCAACCATATTTATAAAATCAGCCGGATGTTGGCTCAGGTACGCTCTATTGACACTCTTTCTGAGGAGCTTCTAATCACAGCAAAAAAAACCGGCTTTTCGGACTTCCAGATCGCCCGGATTGTGGAAAACAGCCCCAACGAAAAAATTCTGAATGACCTGATCCGTGTACGAAACCGAAGAAAAGAAAAAGGAATTCTCCCGGTAGTAAAACAGATTGATACCCTCGCGGGAGAATATCCTGCCCAAACCAATTACCTGTACTTCACATACAATGGAACCGAAAATGACATTCACTATACGAACGATAAAAAATCCGTTGTGGTTCTTGGTTCAGGAGCATACCGTATAGGGAGTTCGGTAGAATTTGACTGGTGTAGTGTAAATGCCATAAACACCATCCGGGATGTAGGCTATCGTTCGGTGATGCTGAACTACAACCCTGAAACCGTGAGTACCGATTACGACAGCTGTGACAGGCTTTATTTCGATGAGCTGTCCTTCGAACGTGTTATGGATGTGATCGACCTTGAAAGACCTTACGGAACCATCATTTCCATGGGGGGACAAATACCCAATAACCTGGCCATGAAACTTCACAAGATGGGAGTAACGGTTTTAGGCACTTCACCGGTTCACATTGATCGTGCCGAAAACCGGGAGAAATTTTCATCGCTGCTCGATAAACTGGACGTTGATCAACCCCGCTGGGCCAGGTTATCAACCATCGAAGGAATCCATGCATTCACAGATGAAGTGGGCTATCCGATCCTGATCCGCCCTTCCTATGTTTTATCGGGAGCGGCGATGAAGGTAGTGTCCAATCCGGACCAACTGGAACATTTCCTGATGGAAGCAGCTAATGTATCCAAGGAATATCCGGTAGTTGTAACCGAATTTATTGAGGAAGCCAAAGAAATTGAAATGGATGCTGTGGCCCGTGAAGGGGAAATTATTGCCTATGCTATGTCGGAACACGTCGAATTTGCCGGTGTCCATTCAGGCGATGCAACCATTGTTTTTCCCCCTCAGAAACTGTATATTGAAACCATCCGCCGCATAAAAAAGATCACAAGGAAAATTGCCAAAGGTCTTGAGATCACCGGCCCTTTCAACATACAATTCCTGGCTAAAGACAACGATATCAAAGTGATCGAATGCAACCTACGGGCTTCGCGGAGTTTTCCTTTTGTTTCCAAGGTCATGAAAATCAACCTGATCGATATCGCCACGAAAGTCATGCTGGGAATGCCGGTTGAGAAACCCGACAAATCGTTGTTTGAGCTGGATTATGTAGGTGTCAAAGCCCCTCAGTTCTCTTTTGCCCGGTTGCTGAATGCCGATCCGGTACTCGGAGTGGATATGGCTTCTACCGGGGAGGTAGGATGCATCGGTGAATCCTACTACGAAGCAATCCTGAAATCCATGTTATCCGTAGGATACACCATTCCGGAAAAAAATATACTGATCTCATCCGGCCCTTCCCGTTCAAAAGTGGAATTGCTGAAAAGTGCCGGGATGCTGACCGAACGCGGATATCACCTGTTCGCCACAGAAGGAACCCATCGCTTCTTAAAAGATAATGGAATCGAAAATACATTGCTTTACTGGCCCGATGAAGAAGACAGACACCCCAATACCCTGGAGTATATCCGGCAGAAAAAAATCGACCTGGTCATTAACATTCCCAAAAACTATACCCGACGGGAATTAAAAAACGGATACCAGATACGACGCAATTCCATTGATTTTAATATACCGTTGATCACCAACGCCCGGGTTGCAAGCGCTTTTATCTATGCATTCTGTAAACTGGGTAAAGAAGAGGTTTCGATTAAAAGCTGGGATGAGTATACCAACTAAAAAACCCTGCTCGCGGGCAGGGCTTTGTATGTTGTTTTTACGGGTCCATTAATTTAACACCAGTTTGAAGGACCATTCCATGGTCCGAACTTCCTTCATTCTTCTTGGGTCTGTCCCTTGAACCGGAACCCTGATTTTTACTTTCCAGACTTTTGTTTTAACCTGCTCCATTATTTTCTGTGTTTCTGTAATTCTGCCTTTTATACGTCTTCGTAACTCAGCAACAAATATTGTTCCAAATCAGTTCTACAATATAGAATATTGGATGCAGGATTGAAACAAAAGGTTGCGTTGATCCGGATTAACTTATAAACAGCAGGGTGTTTATATCGGATAAAACGATATCCAGGGAACCATTTTGGAACAATCTACGAACCCTTTGTTCTCAGGAGGGTTATTTCGAGCACATCCAGAATGGTTTTTACAAAGTGGAAGGTGAGTCCTTTCACATATTTATCCTTTATTTCAGAAAGGTCTTTTTTATTCTCTTCCGACAGGATGATGTGGTTGATGCCAGCCCGTTTGGCTGCCAGTATTTTTTCCTTGATTCCCCCTACGGGAAGCACTTTGCCGCGCAGGGTTATTTCGCCGGTCATGGCCATATTTTTCCGCACTTTTCTTTTTGTATAAGCGGAAGCCATGGCACTCACCATGGTAATACCTGCCGAGGGTCCATCTTTCGGGATTGCTCCTTCCGGCACATGAACATGAACATTCCATGTTTCAAACACTTCAGGTTCCAGGTTCAGGAAGCTGGCATGGGATTTTAGATATTCAAGGGCTATAACGGCCGATTCTTTCATCACCTCACCCAGGTTGCCTGTCAGTGTCAGGGTTCCTTTTCCTTTGCTGAGGCTGCATTCCACATACAGGATTTCTCCCCCCACGGCGGTCCAGGCAAGACCGGTTACCACACCGGCAACGTCATTGCCCTGATACTTCTCTTTGGTATATTGAATGACCCCCAGGTATTCATGAATATCTTTACGGGCAAGTCGGGGATCGTACGATTCTTCAAAGGCTACCTTTTTGGCTATCCGCCGGATCACCTTGGCAATCTTCTTATCCAGTTCTCTGACACCCGATTCGCGGGTATAATTCTCGATGATATGTTCCAGGATCTCCTTTGAAAATTTAACATCTCCCCTTTTCAAACCGTGATTTTTCAATTGTTTGGGGATCAGGTGCCGTTTGGCAATTTCCACTTTTTCCTCCACCAGGTACCCGCTTACTTCAATCAACTCCAGTCTGTCACGAAGGGCCGGATCAATGGTATTCAATGTATTGCCTGTCGCAATAAAAAGAACCCTGGACAGGTCATAATCAAGTTCCACATAATTGTCGTGGAATCCGGTATTCTGTTCGGGATCGAGTACTTCCAGCAATGCCGATGCCGGATCTCCGTGAAACTGCCTGGATACTTTGTCGATCTCATCCAGGATAAACACCGGATTGGAGGATCTAGCTTTTTTGATGTTCTGGATGATTCTGCCGGGCATAGCACCAATATAGGTCTTTCGATGTCCCCGGATTTCCGATTCATCGTGTAGTCCGCCCAGGCTCATCCGCACATAATTACGCCCCAGAGCTCTTGCTACCGACTTCCCCAGGGATGTTTTGCCCACCCCCGGAGGCCCGTACAGGCACAAAATGGGCGATTTCATGTCTTTCTTCAGCTTCAGAACAGCCAGGTGTTCCAGCATTCTCTCCTTGACGGTTTCCAACCCAAAATGGTCTTCATCGAGGATCTTCCGGGCCCGGTTCAGATCAAAATTATCTTCGGTATATTCATTCCATGGAAGCTCAAGCAAGGTCTGGCAATAGCTGAACTGAACCGAATACTCCCCGGCAGCCGGATTCAGCCGTAGCAATTTATCAACCTCCTTCTCAAAAAAGTTCGCCGTTGTTTCATCCCACTTTTTTATCCTGGCTTTTGCCTTCATTTCCTCTATTTCCTGCTCCATCGGATTTCCTCCCAGTTCATTCTGTATGGTTTTCATCTGTTGATGGAGCAGAAATTCGCGCTGTTGTTTATCCATATCGGATTTTACTTTCGACTGGATATCGTTTTTCAATTCAAGCATCTGGACTTCCTTCACCAGGTAGCTGATTGCCTGAACTCCCCGTTCCCGGAGTTCATCAATCTCAAGGAGGCTTTGTTTGTCCTGCACCTTGAGATCCGTATTGGAACAAATAAAATTGATCAGGAAGGTACTGTTTTCGATGTTTTTCACGGCAAAAGTCGCTTCCGGAGGTACATTGGCAGCAAACTGGGCAATTTTTATGGAGAGATCTTTGAGCGAACCAACAATCGCATTGAATTCCGTACTGTCTCCACGGTGTACTTTTTCATTCAATACATCCACTGTAGCCTTGTAATAGGGCTGATCTGTCACCATCTCCCTTACCCTAAACCTTCTTTTTCCCTGAATAATTACCGACGTTGAGCCATCCGGCATTTCCAGAATTTTCAATATGGCAGCCACTGTCCCCACCGGGTATAAATCCCCGGGTGCCGGTTCATCCATATTGAAATCTCTCTGTGCCAAGGTCCCGAGCAATTTGCTTCCCTTATTAACGTCCCGGATAAGCTGCAACGATCGGCGGCGCCCAACGGTGATGGGAAGAACCACTCCCGGAAACAAAACCGTATTTCGTAAGGGAAGGATAGGTAAAACATCCGGGACTTCCACATCACGCAGTTCACTGTCATTCCCGTCTGCTATGATCGGTATAAAATCCGCATCATCGGATAACCCATCGGATAAAACACTATTTCGAAAGTTGACTTCGTCCAGAATTCCCATGGTTCGAAATTAATAAAAAAAGCCCCTTTACGGAGCTTCCTGATTGGTTAGCACTCGCTAATTTACTTTCTTCTTTTTTCCATATGACTTTTGTACCGGGTATTGAATTTATCCACACGTCCTGCCGTATCGACCAGTTTAACCTTACCGGTGTAAAAAGGATGGGAAGTATTTGAAATCTCTATTTTTATCAAGGGATACTCAACGCCATCCACCTCAATCGTTTCCTTTGAATGAGCGGTTGATTTATTAATAAATACCTGGTTATTCGACATATCTTTAAATGCAACCAACCTGTAATTTTCCGGGTGTATTCCTTTTTTCATGGGCCTAAATTTATCATTCGTTATGGTGAAACATTTCGCTAAAAATTGTAGGGCAAAAGATACCTGTTTCGATTTTATGGTTTTTCAGGCCTGCAACTGCCTTTTCTCCGGATTGTAAATCCCTGTTCTTACAATTTTTATACGGCCTGCAAAGATAAGTATCCCGGATTAAAAACCAAAAATTTTTACTGGATTATTTATCATTTCCCGTCTTCTTTTCAAAGCCAATAATATCGGCTCTTTTGAAAGGTTTATTTCCGGTCGAACAAATACCGGTAAGTATAATGCGTCTTTACCCGCTTTCCTCCCACTGACTCATAGAGTGCAATTATTTTCGGGTTAAAATCTCCCGCCCAGGATAATTCCACTTCTTTATACCAGGGTTTGTTTTTCATCAATTGATCCTGATGCCAGAAGATCGCGGATTCAATTCCCGAACGCTGAAATTTCGGAACCACTCCCATGATTAGAATCCTGGTTCGGTTCATCACGTGTTTTCTTTTGTAATACAGAAACTTCAGGATGCTAATCCAATCCAATTTTCCTTTCAGCCGGACGAGGATTTGGTTCAGATCGGGGATCATTACAAACAGAGCAATCGGTTCTCCTTCGTGGTATGCAAACCAGATCATTTCCGGATCAAGAATGGCTTTTGATTTTTTCATAAAATCCCGGACATCATCCGGATCCAGGGGTTTGAAATGTTCATGAAAACGCCATGCTTCATCGTAGATATGACAAAAATCGGAGACAAATTTATCCGCTTCATCGAAGGTAAAATGTCTAAAACGATATTGAGGTTTCTGAGCCACCCAACCGGCGATTTTCCAGAATCTTTCCGGGAAGGGGACTGAATAATCCAGGTGATAGGAAAACTGTTTGAAATAGACTTCAAATCCATAGTTCTCAAAAAGTTCACGGTAATAGGGAGGATGGTACGGCATTCCATATCCCTGGGGCATGAATCCATCGACCAGAAGGCCCCAGTTCAAGTAATTCTCCCCAAAATTTATCGGTCCGTCCATTGCCTCCATTCCTTTTTCCCGGTTCCACTGTCGGGCTACATCAAACAACATCGAAGCCGCCTCCTGATTGTTGATGCATTCAAAGAATCCGCATCCTCCTGTAGGCTGCTCATAGGTATACGCTTTATCAAAATTAATAAACGCAGCAATTCGGCCCAGGAGGGCCCCCTTTTCACCGGTCAAGATCCATCGGGCTGCATCCCCGTTCTTAAAAGCGGAATTTTTACCGGGAGTAAACGTCTCTTCAACCATCGCTTCAATCGGGCAGACCCAATTCGGATCATCCTTGTAAATCAGGTGAGGAACCTTATGGAACAGTTTCCTGGTTCTTTTATCGGTGACTTTGATTAACTGCATGGCTTCATTTTGTTTTGACTAAAGGTACGACAAAAATTGATTTTATCATTGATCTCAAACCCTGAATGGATAAACATCGTAAATCACTTTGGATTGACCGACAGCATACACCTCCATTTTAGTGAATAAAAAGGGTTGAGAATTATGAATCGCACGGTGTAATATTTTGTATTTGTTCAGGAATGCGGAGTCTGTTCATCTTCAATAACGGGCATTCGCACAAAAGGTTTCTCCCGGTCAAAAAGATACCGCATGGTATAATGCGTTATATTGTGATCAGCGCCTAACGATTTAAAAAGCGCATTCATCCTGGGATTGAAATCCCCTACCCAGCTCATTTCCATTTCGTTATACCAGGGTTTCCGCAACATGACCTGTTTCAATTGATGAAAAATCCCCGATTCAATTCCGGAGCGTTGATATTTGGGAATCACTCCCAGGACAATCACCCGGCAACGGGTTATGGTTTTGTGCTTTTTAAGCCACATAAACCGGATCATTTGCTGCAATCCGATTTTTTGGGCATTTAATTTTTTCAGGATCTGGTTCACGTCGGGTAACATCATGAAAAAAGCGATGGGTTCGCCATGGTTATAGGCATACCAGATAAATTCTTCATCCAGTACAAATCTCGATTGTTTGATCAGTTCCTTGAGGCCCTGGCGGGTAGCCGGCTTGTAATTGCCATGGTTCATCCATGCCTGCCGATGAATGGTCATAAAATCATCAATGTATTGATTCTGTTTTTTAAACGTGAAATGTTCAAAACTCAGTCCGGGTTTTTTTGCTACCCAGGCAGCAATTTTCCAGAATCGTTCGGGCAAATCGGGATGGGTGATATCCATCCGGTAGCTGAACTGTTTATAGTATACCCCGAATCCATATTCTTTAAACAGTTTCTGGTAATAGGTTGGATGGTACTGCATTCCGAATGTTTGTTGTGTGTACCCTTCGGCCAGCAATCCCCAGTGGAAAAAATTCTCCCCGAAGTTCACCGGTCCGTCCATGGCTTCCATACCGCGTTTTCGGAGCCATTCACGTGCAGTATCGAAAAGCAGGTCTGCAACTTTCTGATCATCTATGCATTCAAAAAAACCGATGCATCCGGTAGGCTGCTCATAGGTTCTTGCCATGCTTTCTTCATAAAAAGCAGCAATTCTTCCTACAATACACTTCTCTTTCTTAGCGATCCACCGGCAGGCATTTCCGTTTTTAAATCCGCTGTTTTTCCGGGGGTCGAAAATGGTCTCATGCATGCTTCGCAAGGGAGGAACCCAGTTCGGATCATTTTTGTAAATTTTATATGGTAGTTCATGAAACTGATTCAGGGTTCTCCTGTCCGTTACCTCCACAATCTGCATGAAAAATCAGGTTATTTGGTTTCCCGAATATACGATTAATTGAGAAACAAAAAAAATGGGAATAAGGATTCGATCGCAAGGGAATCCTTAGCCGAAATACCAAAATCGCTTCTTCAGGCTTACGTATTCCGGTCATAAGCATTACATTTGTCTCCGGGGAACGATACATCCTCCTTACAGGAATGAAAAGAAAGGATTTCCGAAAATATGTAACGACCATTTCAGGGCTGCAGGCTTTTCAGCTGATCCGGTTTGGATCCTTTTTTCTGATCAGTATACTCTTCACCAAAAGCAATCTTACGACCGAAGCCATTGGTTCGTTTGAGATTTTTCTTTTTGTGGCCACGCTGTTAAGTTCATTTTGGATCAACGGGCTGATTCAATCGTTCCTTCCCCTATCCTCCCACAACAAAACTTTTGGAAAGAATCCGGACACCCGGTCGCCTGAACTGTTTAATGCCTTTTTTTTGATCACCCTGTTAAGTCTTGTCGTCCTTCTGGTGCTTCTTTTTTTCAGGGACTTTCTTGCGGGGCTTCTGAATCCGGATGGTGATATACCCTATTTCAACCTGTTTTTACCTTACATTTTTTTCAGTTGTCCTGCCTACCTAATTGAATACATCTACCTGCTTAAAAACCGGCCGGGATGGATCTTACGGTACGGGATTATCACTTTTTCAGTTCAGGCAGGCATGGTTTCCCTTCCACCCCTTCTAGGATATGACATGATTTACAGTATCGGAGGGTTGGTTCTTATGTCGTTCCTTCGTTATCTGTGGATGGTCTATTTGCTTTTCCAATACGCCAGACCCCGGTTTTCGACCCGGTTTATCAGAGAACATCTGCATGTCGGATTTCCCTTGATTGTGAGTGCTCTTCTGGCGAGTTCTGCGGTTTACATCGACGGGGTGATTGTACTGAATGCTTACGACACAGCCACTTTTGCAGTTTTCAGGTACGGAGCCAAAGAACTTCCTTTTGTTGTGCTTCTTGCCAATGCTTTCAGCACCGCCATGATTCCCGAATTTGCAAAAAGAGGAAAAATAACAGAAACCCTTCAACGTCTGCGTAGAAGAACCGCCCACATGATGCATTTCCTTTTTCCGCTGACCTTTCTTTTTCTGCTTACCAGCTCCTGGCTTTATCCGCGTGTTTTCAATGCAAACTTTGCTGAAAGTGCCAGGATCTTCAATATCTACCTCTTGTTGATCTCTTCACGATTGGTTTTTCCGCAACCCATTCTCATTGGATTGAAAAAAACAAACATTGTGATGGTTGCCTCACTGGCCGAGTTCATAGCCAATGCAGCCCTGAGTATCCTTTTCGTTGGATTTTGGGGCATCGAAGGAGTTGCTTTTGCGACGGTAATTGCTTACCTATTACAAAAAATTATCTGGGTTGTATACAATCAAAAAATCCTTAAAATAGCCCCCACCCAATACATTCCGGTAATCCCACTGGCAATCTACAGTGTGATCCTGGCGGTAATTTTTATGGTGACGTATTAATTTTGTACTGAGAAACTCAACAACCATGATCACAAACGATACACTACTGAAAGGATTGCTCCGGTGTCCGAAGTGCCAGAGCTCAAAACTTCAGGCAACAGAAAAAGGATTAACCTGTATGGAATGCAACCGGTTTTATCCGGTTGAGAACGGTGTTCCGGCCCTGTTTGCTGATACCAAAGGTGCCAGCACCACCTCGCAACTTCACACCGCGTTTGGTTCAATCTTCCATTACATCGATCATTACCGCAGGGATGCCCTTGAATATGATTATTTCCAGGAGCAACAGGGTGCCACCCGCCATAGTGAACAAAGGCTGAGAGAATATATTTCACGGAAAATTCCAAAAACAAAAGGAGTCATGCTGGATGTTGGCTGTGGAAGCGCCTGGGTGGCAAAGTTATTTTGTTCCAAAGGATATCCCGTCGTGTCGTTTGATATTTCGGAAAAAAACACGCAGGAAGCCCTGAAACGATACCCTTCGGAAAACCACGCTGCCGTTGCAGGAGACGTTTTTTCCCCACCTTTCAGGAAAGAAAGCTTTGATTACATCATTGCTTCTGAGATCATTGAACACATCACTGAGCCAGATACATTCGTAAAAAAACTATTTGAACTCTTAAAACCCGGAGGGTTGTTGGTAGTAACCACTCCCTACAAAGAGAAAATTGAATACTCCCTGTGCATCCATTGCAATCGTCCTACTCCCCATTCAGCCCATTTGCATTCCTTTGATGAGAAGATACTGACCGCTCTTTATAACGGCAACGATCTGAAGAATGTGACCTATACAACCTTCAGCAACAAAGCACTGGTTTATTTACACACCCATGTGATCCTGAAATGGATGGGATTTACCCTGTGGCGATGGATGGACTGGCTTGCCAACCTGATCTGTCCCCGACCGTTACGCATTCTTGTTATCTGGCAGAAGCAGGAAAGCATACAGGAAGAGGGAAAAAGGAAGAATTAATCTATCTTTGTAAAAAACAAAAGGCTATGATCTCTTTCAAAGGCAGAACCCGCATGATTCTCCTGGCCCTGGGAGCCCTGATCCTGCTTTTTCTGATCTGGTACTTCAGTGCCATTGTAACGTACATCATCCTTTCGGTTGTTTTATCTTTTCTGGGCCGGCCGGTGGTCCGGCGGTTAAAAAGCTTACGGATTAAAAGATTTACTATTCCGGGCAGCCTTGCAGCTTTTCTGACCCTGATTCTTCTCTGGGCCATCTTTATTGCCTTTTTCCGTTTCATGATTCCCTTGTTGATCAATGAATTTGACACTTTTTCCAACCTTGATCTCAATGCCCTTATGGAATCCTTACGGGAACCCGTTCGCCGGATCTCCATTTTTCTCACTGGAGAAAGCATTGAAATAGGCGGGGAAACATTCTATGATATCCTCCAGGAACAACTGAGCTCCCGTTTTGATTTTTCTCAACTTTCCACCATTCTCGGATCGGTTGCCGGAACCCTGGGAGAGATCTTTATAGGATTCTTCTCTATTTCCTTTATCACCTTTTTCTTCCTGAAAGAACAAGATATGTTTAAAAATGGTATTTTACTTCTTGTTCCCCATGAGATGGAAGAAAAAGTCGGGAAAATCATGGCCTCGATATCGTATCTTCTTCGCCGTTATTTTATTGGGCTGATTCTGCAAGTTTTTATGGTCATGTTGCTCGATACCGTGGGGTTGACGATCGTAGGTATCGAATTTCAGCATGCAGTGATTATCGGATTGTTCTGTGGTCTTTTTAATGTTATTCCATACCTGGGACCCTGGATGGGGGCTTTTGTCGGATTGCTTATCGGAACTGCTATTAACCTGAATGCTGATTTCATGAGCCATACCCTCCCTTTACTGGGCTGGATGGCTCTGGTATTCATATCTGTACAGGTTATTGACAACATTCTTTTTCAACCCCTGATCTATTCCAGCAGTGTAAAAGCCCATCCCCTTGAGATTTTTCTGGTCATACTGGCTGCCGGCAGTATGGCGGGGATTATTGGCATGATCCTGGCCATTCCGAGTTATACCATTCTACGGGTTATTGCCAAAGAATTTTTTGATAACATGAAAATTGTAAAAAAGCTTACAGAACACCTGAACCAGGAGAAAAAATCCGAGCGGTGAAAGTAATCTTTCATTGTGGGATACCCTTTAAATGCTCAGCTTCTTGTTTGCTCTTCCAGGAGTATAAAATCATCTTTCAGCATGCGGATGCAATTTCGCAGGGCTCTGAAGTTATGATAGTTCACTTTCCAGTCGGAGGCTTTGGGTGAAGTAGCGCGCCAGGGGCTGTTATCCAGGCCTTCTTCGAACCATCCGCCCCGTTCATGATCTATGAGGTATTCTTGTATATAGTCCCATTGTTTCCGGAAACAAACGCGGTAGATGTCCTCTTCCGGGAACAATTTAGCCATCAATAACAAGGCATTCAAAGCTTCCGCCTCACTCCACCACACTTTGGCATGGTGCATGATGGTTATTGTATCAGCGCCCTTGAAATAATATCCCTGGTCGTAAATACCCCCGTTTTTTTGATCCCACCCATTCTGAATGGTATGGTCCACCATTTTTTTTGAAAGCGCAAAGGCTTGTTCATTCATTTTTCCCAGGGCATGGGCTGCTTCCAGCAACAGAAACCCTGTTTCGATATCGTGTCCGAACGAGATATGATCGGTATAGATATTTCTCCGGATCACCGCTTCTGAAGAATCCCGAAACGTGATGGGTTGCCAGTTACGTGTGAGAAAAAGGGTCAGATAGCCTTTGGGTGTCACGATCTTTTCAGAGATCAGGGCAACCATTTCTTCCAGTCTTTCCTGCATCAATGGTTCGGGCCATACCTTATACAGTTCGGTAAACGCTTCGAGCAGATGAATGGAGGTGTTCTGGTCTTTCTGGCTAATACGTTCGTATCCGGGCATCTCTTCCGGAGGTTTATTCCAAAGGTCTCTGTTTCCTTCGCTTAGGGGAGAACCATTTCGTTGCAGGTTGTTGAAATAACCCCCGTACAGCGGATCGTGACTGTATTTTTCAAGCCACAGGAATGTTTTTTTGGCCAATTCCAGGATTTCTTCCTTTCCGGTCAGGTTATAATAGGCGACCAATGCATAAATGGCGAATGCATTTCCGTAGGCCATTTTTGCCCCGCCAAACTCCGTTTGTCCGGGAATTCCTTCACGGCTTAAGGTAGTGTAAAAACCTCCGTATTCCTCATCCCACAGAACATCCCTTAAAAAAACATAGGCATGATCGGCGATAGCCCGATACTCATCGCTCCCATAGAATCGGGCTGCTTCTGAAGAAGTCCAAAGCTGTCGGGTTTGGGTAACCACCATTTTGTTTTGGCTCCCCTCTGGTTTCCAGTCATAGGTGAAATCGGCCAGAAACCCCCCGTGAAGCGAGTCAAGAGTCCGGGGATACCAGGCATCCAGGAGTTCAACCCGTAGAGAAAAATCCAATGCATCGATCAATGCTTGATTCTCATCGTTCCCGGAAGAACACCCCAGAAGGAACAATGCGGGGAGGATGAACAGGAAAAGGGTCTTTTTCTTTTGATTGGAATGATCTGTTCGTTGTAATGGTCCCGATGATTTTTTTTTCATTCGGTCTTGATTAGCTGGTTGTACAAAAAAGGAATCTTCGGTATCCCTGTTTTCCGGAGTAAAGATAATAACATCTCTGCGATCTGATCTGCAGATGAGCTGTATTTTCTGTTGCTGGGGTAAGAACGAACCGGAATCCGTTGTTTCTAAACCTGAACTTTCCGGAACAATCAGGGTTTGATTAAGGAACGAACTCATTATCTTTGCAAAAAATTATTGGCATGAAGAATCGATTACCTGGCACCGACATTAACCTAACCCCGATTGCTTTCGGATCCTGGGCAATCGGAGGATGGCTCTGGGGTGGCACCGATGAAAAACAAGCCGTTAAAGCGGTGGAAGAATCCATTGATCTGGGAGTTACGACCCTTGATACAGCACCGGTTTACGGATTCGGATTAAGCGAGAAACTGATTGGTAAAGCCATCCGGGGAAAACGTGATAAAGTACAGATCCTGACGAAGTTTGGTCTTATCTGGGATCGGAATGAAGGCAAACTGCATTACAAAGATACCCCCATGAACGACGGAACCCTGACCGATATATACCGGAACGGCCGCAAAGAAAGCATCCTGCGTGAATGCGAAGAATCCCTGAAGAGGCTGGGTACCGATTACATTGAACTGTATCAGCAGCATTGGCCGGACCCGGGGACCCCCATCGAAGAAACCATGGAAGCCCTGGAGATACTTAAACAACAGGGTAAGATCCTGGCAGGGGGAGTAAGCAACTATTCCCTGGAGGAATTGAAAAAAGCGGTTCAATACACACGGCTTTCAACCAACCAGGTGCCTTACAGCATGGTCTTACGCGATATTGAAAAAGAACTGGTTCCGTGGAGCCTGAAAAATCATGTGGGGATTATTGCCTATAGTCCACTGCAGCGGGGTGTGCTCACCGGAAAAATCAAACCGGGACATCGGTTCGGAGAAGGCGACCACCGACCCAACACTCCATACTTCCGGGAACCCAATCTTTCAACGATCAATGCCTTTCTTGATTCCATCAAGCCGATAGCAGATGCCCATGGGGTAACCCTGGCCCAACTGGTTCTCCGGTGGACCCTCCGGCAACCAGCCATATCCTGTGTGCTGGCAGGATCAAGAACACCCCGGCAAATCAGAGAAAATGCTGAGGCTCTTCAGTTCGACCTGACAAACACAGAATGGGAATCCATAAACTCAAAACTCAATCAACTCAAACTTGAGAAATAAAAGGAAGAAAAAAATTCGTAATTCGACAGGTATTTCCAATACATATACACAAAATAATCTTTATGGAGTTTTTCAGTGCGCATCATATCGATAAAACCTTTGCTTCTGTGCAGGCGCTGACTGATGTCAGCCTGTCGGTTGAGAAAGGGAGTATTTTCGGATTGCTGGGCCCTAACGGAGCCGGGAAAACCACCCTGATCCGGATAATCAATCAGATAACAGCCCCCGACAAGGGAGCATTGTACCTGAAGGGCCGTAAACTAAAAGCTTCCGATGTGGAACAAATCGGATACCTGCCCGAAGAACGCGGATTGTATAAAAAGATGAAAATCGGAGAACAGGCTATTTACCTTTCTCGTCTCAAGGGACTTTCGCATGCCGAAGCAGTTCACAATCTGAAGTACTGGTTCAAGAAATTCGACATCCTGCCATGGTGGGAAAAAAAAGTAGAGGAGCTTTCCAAAGGAATGCAGCAAAAGGTGCAGTTCATAACCACCGTAGTCCACAAACCCAGTCTGCTGATTTTCGATGAACCCTTCAGTGGCTTTGATCCGATCAATGCCCATCTGATTAAACAGGAAGTACTCAAACTCAGGGAGCAGGGAGCCACCATTCTTTTTTCCACCCACAACATGGGATCGGTGGAAGAATTGTGTGATCATATCGCCCTGATCAATAAATCCTATAAGATTGTGGACGGACCAACCGAAAAAATCAGGGAGGCCTATAAGTCGAATATGTTTGAGATTACCTATCAGGGAGATATGGAGAAAGTAAACGAAGCCCTGAAGAAATACCGTATCCTGAAACATACGGAAGAGAGGGAAGTTAAACACCTTACGGTTGAATTTGTCAATGGAAGCGCCAATAACGAATTGATCCAGATGCTGCTTCCGGTTGCGCAGATTGTTTCATTTGAGGAGGTGATCCCAAGCATGAACGATGTTTTCATCAAAGCGGTGGAATCAGCCAATACCCACTAAAACAAAAAACATGAATAAATCCTTTCTGATATTAAAACGTGAATACCTCACCCGGGTAAAAAAGAAATCATTCATCATCACAACCCTGTTGGTCCCTTTTTTTATGGCCGGGCTGATTGTGATCCCTGTTTTACTGGCTATGAGAGGGGACAAAGAGGAAAGAGAGATTGCCGTATACGATGAATCAGGCCTGTTCCTCGGAGAGTTGGACCAGGAAGGATACACAAAATATACGTTTGTACCGGCAGAGGAGTACAACGAATTGAAAAACACGATCCGGAACACTTCCTTTTATGCGTTGCTCTATATTCCGGCCAATATCTACACAACCAATGCGGCGACGCTAACATCCGGGAAACAGGTCCCCTTTGAACTGATCGAGGAGATTGAATCCCGGTTAAGCCGTTTTATTGAGAACGACAAAAAGCAGAAAGTTATTGAGGAGACCCAGGTTCCCGACCTGGAAGAAAGGCTGGCAGCCACGCGTACACGCGTGCAACTGAACAGTGTAAAAATCACCGATACGGGCAAAGAGAAAAAAAGCAACTCCTTTGTGGCTTTTGGTGCCAGCTATATCATGGGATTCATCATCTACTTTTTTGTATTTATGTATGGGTCGATGGTGATGCGAAGTGTCATGGAAGAAAAAAAGAACCGGATTGTAGAGGTGATTGTTTCTTCGGTCAAACCGGTTCAGCTGATGTTCGGTAAAATAGTAGGGACGGCACTGGTAGGTCTGACTCAGGTAGCCATATGGATTGTTATTGGGTTAGTAGCAGTTACCATCCTTCAGGGATTTTTCACCCCAGAACAGGCACAGCAGATGGGGCAAAGCATCATGGAAAGCCAACAACAGATCAACCCGGCAGCCAGTCAGACTGCAGCCCAAACAGGGTCTCAGCATCAGGTGCTGGAGATTATTGATATGATTGGCAACCTGAACCTGAACCTGATCCTTTTCTCTTTTATCTTTTATTTTCTGGCAGGCTATCTTCTTTACAGTTCTCTTCTGGGGGCTGTAGGTGCTGCGGTGGATAACGATGAAGACAGCCAGCAAATGGTCTTTCCGATCACCTTTCCGTTGATCCTCTCGATTATTGTTCTTTTCCCGATAGCCCGGAATCCCGAAGGACCTATCGCCTTCTGGGCTTCGATGATACCCCTGACATCCCCTGTAGCCATGCTGGCGCGGGTGCCCTATGATGTTCCAGTGTGGGAGCTTTTGCTCTCGATGGCGTTGCTGGTACTGACCACCCTGGGAGCCATCCGGGTAGCGGCCAAGATCTATCGAACCGGGATCCTCATGTATGGGAAAAAAGTAACCTTCAAAGAACTGATCAAATGGCTCAGGTATAAAAACTGACATTCCGGAATTCTTCCACGAAACCCATCGAAGGGGTACAATTTTTGAGGGGGGATAAACCACTTGAGAATCTGTAATTCCATAAAATTGAAACCATTCCTTTTTTTCTTTCTGATGCTTTTTGCTGTTCTGAGCCTGAAGAGTCAGCAACTTACTGTTTTTGATGCAGAAACCGGAAAACCTCTCCAGGGAGTTTTGGTCTATTCGGAATCTTTTTCAACCCAGACTGACAGCCTGGGAAAAGCGAATGTTGACCTTTTTAAACCGGAAGAAACCATTCATTTTAAACACTCCTCCTACCTGACCTACAAAACGAATCGTTCGGAGCTTACATCCCAAGGAAATATCGTTCTGTTGATTGAAGATCCGATTCGGCTGGATGAGATTATTGTATCTGTGAGCCGCAGGGAACAGGCAAGAACTGAAATTCCGAATAAAGTGCTGACACTGGGCATTGAGGATGTCTATATGTTGAATCCGCAGACCTCAGCTGACTTGCTGGGAAGCAAAGGGGGCATTTTCATACAGAAAAGCCAAATGGGAGGCGGAAGTCCGATGATCCGTGGGTTCTCCGCCAACCGGGTTTTAATTGTGGTGGATGGAGTCCGCATGAACAACGCTATTTTCCGAAGCGGGAACCTGCACAACGTCATCTCTCTGGATGCCAACGCCACGGAACATACAGAAATCATTTTCGGCCCCGGATCGGTCATGTACGGAAGCGATGCCATGGGGGGAGTCATGGGGTTTCATACCCTGACACCCAAACTCACAACCCTTGAAGAGAATGATCTTTCCACGCATCTTCTTGCGCGCTACTCCACTGCCAACCGCGAAAAAACGATTCATACCCATTTCAACTACGGATCGAAAAAGCTGGCTCTGCTGGGCAGTATTACCTACAGCGATTTCAACGACCTGAAAATGGGCTCCCACGGCCCGGTTGATTACCTGCGTCCTGAATATGTTGCCGACACCCGGTTTGAAACGACCGATCATGTGATGAAAAATGATAACCCGGAGATTCAGCGTTACACTGGATATACACAACTGAACCTCATGGCAAAAGCCCGCTACCGCCCGGATCATTCTTTTGAATTAACCTTCGGCAGCCACTATTCCGCCTCATCCGATATACCCCGTTATGACCGTCTTATCGTTTATTCCGGGGAAAAACTGAAATATGGCGAATGGTATTACGGCCCCCAGGTATGGGCAATGCAAAACCTGAATATCCAATGGAGAAAGGAGACTTTTTTATTCGATCGGATGACGCTCATTGCTGCGTTCCAGTATTTTGAAGAAAGCCGGAACGACCGGAAACTGGATGACCCGGAACGGCAAAGAAGGGTCGAGAAACTTCATGTGGCTTCTTTCAACCTGGATTTTGATAAACAATTCAATACCCACAACCTGATCTATTACGGAATGGAATGCTATCTCAATACGCTCCATTCAACCGGGGAAACCATCCATCTGCCGGATGATTCTTCCGTGCCGGCAGCATCGCGTTATCCGGATGATTCACGGTACCGGAGTTATGCCGGCTATCTGACCTACAAACGGCAATGCGGGAAAAAGGTCACCCTTCAGTCAGGCCTCCGGTATACCTTAACCCATGCAAAAGGAATCTTTTCAAACGATTTCTACGATTTCCCTTTCTCCGGGTTCAACACAACGAATTCTGCTGTGAACGGAAACATTGGGTTGGTCTGGCGACCCTCCGAATTGTGGCAGGTAAACGGTATGATTACAACCGGCTTCCGGTCTCCCAATATCGATGATATCGCCAAGGTCTTTGATTCCGAACCGGGAAATGTGGTGGTTCCGAATCCCGGGCTGAAACCGGAATATGCCCGGGGCTGCGAAGTAAGCCTCATCAGAAACTGCCTTCACAAAGCACGTTTTGAACTAAACGGTTTCTATACCCACCTGAAGAATGCTATGGTACGTCGGGACTTCCCCCTTGGAGGAGCCGATTCCATTTTTTATGACGGGGAATTAAGCAAGGTGGAAGCCCTGATCAATGCGGAATCGGCCCATATTTACGGCGGGAGTTTCACTTTTGAATACATCCTGAACCGTTTTCTTCGCACCCGCCACATGATCACTGTCACAAAAGGCGAAGACGCAGAACACAAACCCGTCCGGCATGTAGCCCCAACCTTCGGAAATTCGCACCTGATCTTCCGAAACCGATCCTGGACGATCGACCTTTATACCGATTACAGCGGAAAAATCGACTATCATAACCTGGCCGAATCGGAAAGGGACAAACCTTACCTTTATGTGCCTGACGAACAGGGAAACCCAACCTCACCCGGTTGGTGGACCCTGAACATCAAATCATCCTATAAAGTGAACCAACACTTACGTTTCAGCGGAGGAATTGAGAATATCCTGGATAAACGCTACCGCCCCTATTCATCCGGAGTAGTTGCTCCCGGTATTAATCTTCTTTTTTCTGTTCTTTCTGACTTCTAATTCCGTTCGGTTTTATGAATCAGTTTCTAATTCAGGATCACCAAACGTCTTACCTTGCTAAAACTTCCGGATGTTAGCCGGAGCAGGTAGGTTCCGTTGGTGAATGGCTCACAATCAAAGGAAACCTGATGGATTCCTGCAGTCCGGGATTCATTCAGCAGGGTATGTACGATTTTTCCGTCTAAACCGACCACCTGAAGCGATACTTTCCCTGTTTTTCCCAGTTTGAACGGAATGGTTACTTCGCCAGTAGCCGGATTGGGATAATGCGGGTTCAGGACCAATTCCTCCTCAGAAGCTATTTCCCTAATGGATGTAGTGGTGTTCCAGGGATCAAACAACACATGGTCGGTAACCGTATTGCCCAGTCCGGATGGATTGAGCGTGGGATGATACGGTCCGGTGGAATGGCCCCACCAGTTGTTCCGGGCATCCACATCCACGGATCCATCGGCGTTGTACACCCCGTAATTCCCGTTATCCACAATCTGGTTATGGGAAAGGGTTGGCAGTGCCCCGGAGGTGGTATGAATTCCATCGGTCAGGTTATGCATAATTTTTGACCGTTGAATCACCGGATGGGCGCCTGAGATAAATAAACCCCGTTCTGCGGAATAACTCACCTCTGAGCTATCAATCGAAACATAGGTTGAAAATACATCCAGGGCGGCAGAAGTTCCGGCTCCGCCGGCATACCGGATTATCACATTTTTAAGCACATTCCCGCTACTCACATCCCGGAAGTATATCCCTGCCCAGTCACCGGGTGCCGGCGCCGTGGTATTCCCGTCGCTATTGCTATCGCCTCCGAGCTGGTCATCACACAGCGAGGTGAAACAAACAGGTTGGCTATAGGTGCCGGTAGCATCCAGGGTTCCGGAAACGTCTATCCGATCCCACGCCGAGTTGAATTTAACCCCGGTACCTTTGGTAATTGTCATCCTTTTCCCTTCTCTGACGGCTATGGACCCATTCACAATAAACGGAAAATCAGCCTGCCCTTTCAGGAGGGTGTTTTCTGCAATATTCCCGAAAATTCCAAATCCGTTGTGCGCCGAACCGGTACTGCTGTTACCCGAAAGAGTTATATCAGCGGTATTCTCTTTCAGATTGCAGTTTACCGCCCAATGGATATTGTCTGAGAATGTATTGTTGTAAAAATTCAGGTTTTTTGTCTCATCCAGCCCGGTTATATGAATTCCCTCGGTTTGATTGCCGGTAAAAGAACCATCATGGATATCCGGGGAACAATCATACACATTGATCCCCCGTTCTGCGGAGTAATCGATTTTGCAGCCATTCAGTTCCGATTGACCGGAATGGATCTCCAGGGAAGAGATCGTTCCGGCGCCCCCGCCATACCGCAGGTAGGAGTGGTTCAGTTGATTCCCGGTGCTCACATCCCGTAAAATAACCGCTGCCCAGTCCCCGTATACCGCGGTCGTAGCATCTGCATCTCCGTTCGTATCGCCCCCGAAGGCATCATCCTTCAACGAGGTGAATACCACCGGATACCCTTGCGTACCGTCGCATAAAAGCGTTCCGTAAACATCCACATTATCCCAGGCTGTATTGAATTTTATCACGGTGCCGGCCGGAAATTTCAGCAAAGCCCCTTCCCGGACAACCACATTGGAGTTGACAATAAACGGAAAACCATCGTTTCCGTCGAATGTCACATCGGAAGCTACAGCACCGAAAATTCCAAATCCGTTGTGCGCCGAACCGGTACTGCTGTTTCCCGAAAGAGTTATATCAGCGGCATTCTCTTTCAGATCGCAGTTTACGGCCCAGTCCAGGTTATCGGTAAATGTGTTGTTATAGAAATTCAGGGTTTTTGACTGATCCAGCCCGGCTATATAAATTCCCTCGGTTTGATTGCCGGTAAAGGAACAATCATGAATATCCGGAGAACAATCATACACATTGATCCCTCTTTCTGCGGAATAATCAACCTCACACAGATTGAGTATGGTCTGACTTGAAAAGATAATCAGCATAGAAGATGTTCCGGCGCCCCCGCCATACCGAAAAAAGGTATGGTCGAACCGGTTTTCCGAGCTGGTTTGCTGCAACGTCACACAGGCCCAGTCGCCTATGCCTGGTTCGGTATCGCTCAGATCACTGTTTGTGTCGCCTCCGTAGGTGTCATCCAGCAGGGAAGTAAACACCACCGGATTCGCAGCAGTTCCTGAAGCAGTAAGCCTCCCATATACATTGATATTATCCCAGGTAGTATGGAACTTGATGACCGATCCCTGGGTGAAATTAAGCCAGGCATTTTCCTGAACCACGACCGCTGTAGTAACTACAAAGGGAAAATCATCATTGCCATCAAAACTAACCGTTCCGGAGACCCCCCCGAAAATTCCAAATCCGTTGTGCGCCGAACCGGTACTGCTGTTACCGGTCAGCGTAATATTCACCGCAATGTCTTTCAGGTCGGCCAGAACGGCCCAGTTTAAATTGTTGGAGAAGAAGTTGTTATAAAAATTAAAACCGGTCGTTTTATTGAATCCTGCAATGTAGACTCCATCCTGGTTGTTATCCGAAATCGTACAATCGTGGATCAACGGAGAACTTTCACCGATATAGATACCCCGTTCCGGAGAATTACTGATCGTACAATGCTGTATATGTACATCACTGGTCCAGATATTAATGACAGCTGATGTAGAAGCTCCACCGCCATAATTCAGGATGGCATAATTCATCGCATTTCCTGAACTTTCGGGCTGAAAGTTAATACATGCCCAGTCTCCTTTT
>CAYPAW010000053.1:0-17709 GCA_964408795.1 uncultured Mariniphaga sp. | reverse complement strand
CCTTTCCCAAAAATAATCTTAACCGGATTCTTGTATTCAAAATTATACATAAGTAAAGATTTGATTTGTGAACTGTAACAGGCAAAATTAAAAATTGTTTGAACTGAGGATAGGAATTGACGTTATAAAATCCAATTTTTGTAAAATAAAGGAGGGATCATGCAATTGAATGAAAAAATACGGAACGAGATAAAACATGCAATGAAGGATTACCGTGATGAAGAGATCAGGGAAATCCTCAAAAAACGAAATCTGTATAATCCGAAGGTTGCTCAGATGGCTGTTGAAGAGGCTCTCCGGCGAGGAATCATTCACTCCGAGCAGGATCTGGTAGCCCGGGAGTACAAAACCCAAAAGCTCAGGTTTCGTCTCTTTCCGGTTATCGAAAACAAAGAAATGAAAGAACGATTAATCAAAAGTCTTTCCCGGGGTATTTTACTTACCGGGGTATTTCCTGTAATTTTTGGTTTTCTGAAAATAGCAGAAAATCAATGGACGGAAGCCTTCCTGTTCATCATCCTGGGAGTTGTCTGGATCCTTTCAACGGCTTTTCTGATGCGTACACACCACAGAAAGCTGGTTTTTCTTATCCTGACCCTCGCTGTGCTATCGGCTGTTTATGTAGCTTCCCTTTTGTTGCAGATGAAGCCTCTCCGCTTTATGGATCTTTTTGTGGCAGCGGCAATCTATGGTATTATTTTTTACAGTCTCTTCTATATTCATTTCCTGCGTAATCCCTCGAATGAACCATGAATGCATTCAGGTCCGAAAGGATCAGAAGGATTGATTTTTTTCATAGACAGTTAGGGTTTCAGACATTTGTCTATAAAAAACGGGTATTGGTCGAATTCTTTTCCCTTTTAACCTGTAAACAGACTATATTGGTATCCTGATAAAATGTAAAGCCATGAGAATAGTCAGATTTGTTTCCATTGGATTCCTGATTGGATTTTTGCTTTCCCAGTTTTCGTGTGGTGCTTCGGCTCAGAAGTACGAAAATTCCCGCGATTATGAAGTGGAAGATTTTACCCGTATTCATCTCGAAGGGGGATACCGTGTTCATCTTAAACAGGGTGAAAAGGCAGCTTTAACCATTGAAGTTTCTGATGCCGATACTTTTGATTATTACGATGTCGAAAGTGATTTTTCAGCCTTACGAATTACCATGAAAGAGCGGTATTTTTCTTTTGAGCGGATCACCCTGCACATTACTTTCCGGGAGTTGGATGAACTGCACATTGAGGGAGGCGTCAAGCTTAAAACCCGGGGATACCTGGATGTGGATGATTTGGATATCAAGGTAGAGGGAGGTGCAAACATGGATCTGCGCGTGAAAGCAGACCATCTCACCCTGGTTGGAGAAGGAGGAATGCTTATTGAACTGGTTGGAGTGGCCAATAAACTGAAAGCCAAAATGTCGGGTGCTGCTCACCTGGATGCGTCCGAACTGGAAGCCCGCGAAGTGTCGGTTTCCATTGAAGGGGTAGGCACCGGAAGTGTCTATGCTACCAAAGAACTCTGGGCTTCCATTGAAGGGGTCGGTAAAATCAAATACCGGGGAGAACCCCGCGTGCATAAATCGATTGATGGACTGGGAACCGTTTCGGAGGATTAACCCTTCCGGAACCTTTCCTCTGTCTCCGGGATGAATCCGTTAACCAACGACTTCCCGGGCAGACGAGACGCGTTTAAACGCCAGTTCAGGGGTCCTTCAGGTTTCTATGCCAGGGTGGCTACCATCACTGCTTTGATGGTATGCATGCGGTTTTCCGCCTGATCAAAAACCAGCGATGCCTCGCTTTCGAATACCTCATCCGTTACCTCCATGGCTTCCAGACCGAATTTCTGATACATCGATTCTCCGACTTTTGTTTGCCGGTTATGGAATGCAGGCAGACAATGCAAAAATTTCACCCCCGGATTTCCGGTTTTTTGAAGGAGCGCTCGGTTCACCTGATACGGTTTCAGTAATTCAATACGCTGCGCCCATACCTCATCCGTTTCACCCATGGAGACCCATACATCCGTATAGATAAAATCGCACCCTTTGACAGCTTCTTCCACCGCATCGGTAATGCATAGCCTGGAACCGGTTTTCAAGGCTATTTCCCGGCATTGGTTTTGCAATTCCCTGGAGGGCTGGCAGGCAGGAGGCGCTGCTGCCCTGAAGTCCATTCCCATTTTAGCAGCCCCCACCATCAACGAGTTCCCCATGTTATTGCGGGCATCTCCCAGATAACAGAATGTTATCTCCGATAAGGATTTACTGCTGTGTTCAGACATGGTAAGAAAATCAGCCAATACCTGGGTCGGATGAAACATGTCGGTCAATCCGTTCCAAACCGGCACTCCGGCATAACGACCCAGTTCTTCCACGATGTTTTGTCCAAAACCCCGGTACTGAATCCCGTCATACATTCTCCCCAATACACGGGCCGTGTCTTTCATCGACTCTTTGTTTCCAATCTGTGTACCCGTAGGCCCCAAATACGTAACATGGGCTCCTTGATCATAGGCAGCCACCTCAAAAGCACACCGGGTGCGCGTGGAACTTTTTTCAAAAATCAAAGCAATGTTTTTCCCTCTTAATAAAGGTTGTTCGAAACCGTTCTTCTTTGCTCTTTTCAGATCCTCTGATAATTCAAGAAGCGATTTTATCTCTTCCGGAGTAAAATCAATCAGCGTAAGAAAATTTCTGTTTTTTAGATTTGTTGTCATATTGGATAGTAGTAATACCCGGAATTTCAGAGCGCAGCGAATGAAATGACGTTGGTAGAACCAATCCCGCTTAATGTCACTGAAGCGAAATTGGTTCCTGACTCTTGGCTCTTGGTTCCTGGTTCCTGGTTCTTGATTCTTGATTCTTGATTCATGCTATTCGATATTAGATCCTCGCAACTCGTAATTATACTTATTTCCTTCCCTATTCATATTCCATTGTTATTTTTGATCCGAAGGATTTATCCTCCAGTTTTTTTGCTTCGGTAATTATACTTTGGGATCCTCCGTGTTGAATGAAATTGAGGCATGCTCTGATTTTAGGTTCCATGGTACCGCTCTCAAAGGCGCCCTCATTCAGATACCTTGTCGCGTCTTTAAAATTCAGGAATTCCAGTTTTTCCTGTGTTGGTTTTCCATAATCTTTAAAAACAAAGGGTACGTCGGTCAGGACATAGAATTCGTCGGCCCCGATTTTTATTGCCAGGAGGCTGGATGCCATATCCTTATCGATTACTGCATCCAGGGTACGCAATTCGTTGTTTTCATCGTAGTATACCGGAATACCTCCTCCTCCGGCAGCGATCATAATGTTTCCCTGAAGTGCCAGTTCCCGGATGATTTCTTTATTGATTATATCCACCGGTTCCGGGGAAGGCACTACACGGCGGTATTTGCCGGTTATTTTTGAGGTAGGTTTAAACAACCATCCTTTTTCCTGTGCCAGTTGATCTGCCTGTTCTTTTGCGTAGATCTTCCCGATTCGCTTGGACGGATTGCTGAAAGCTTTGTCTTTGGGGTCTACTTCTACCAGGGTCACCAGGGTAATTACGTTTTTGGATATTCCGTGTTTGTTCAGTACGTTTCGGATCATTCGTTCAAGCATATAACCGATACCGCCCTGTGAATCGGCTACGCATATATCCAGGGGCATGGGAGCAATTTGGTAGAGCTGTTCTCCCGCATCGTTGCGCATCAGAATATTGCCTACCTGGGGGCCGTTGCCATGGGTAATCACAAGGGTAAACCCATCCCGTATCAGGTAAACCAGGTTCTCCAGGGTTTCGGTTGCATTTTGTTCCTGTTCTTCAATGGTCCCAGTTTCATTATCCCTTAAAAGGGCATTGCCTCCCAGCGCAACGACTGCCAGCTTCTTCATAATGATTGCATGTAAATTTCAAAAGTATCGATAACCTATATTCTTTGAGAACGATAAAGATTCCATATATCGTATCTTGTTTTGCTGTTTTTCCGTGTTTCTTCCAGCATTTGGTTCTTCTGCAAACTTAGAAATTTAACCGAAAAAAAAAAGTGACAACCATTCGGTGTATAAATTTCGTTAAATTTGCGTTGAAATAATACAAGGATGGTTCGAATGGCTAACAGCAAACGCAGAACAGGGAAAAAAAATGGAACGAAAAGAGGCACCAGGCAGGGAATACGGTTTTATAAAAACGATCGATTCCGGTATGGCCTGGGGGGACTTTTTCTGATTCTGGCTGCTTACCTGGCTGTTGCTTTTTTTTCCTATCTCTTTTATGGAGCCGCCGATCAGAGTAAACTGGACCTGAACTGGAGTGAACTGATCTTTAATTCCGGAGTGAAAGTGGAAAACAAAGCCGGTAAAACCGGAGCCTATCTTTCTGAAATAATCATAAACCGGGGATTTGGCGTGGCTTCCTTTCTGTTTATCTATTTAATGGTTGTTTCGGGGGTACATATCCTGGGGCAGAAGATCGTTCGGTTGGGGAAAACCTATCTTCTGGGGATCGTTGTAATTCTTTGGTTATCCCTGACCCTGGGGTTGATATTCACCGGAGATGAATCCGGTCGTTATACCTTTCTGGGAGGTCAATACGGATTGGTTATCAGCCTTTGGTTAAAATCTCTGATAGGAACTGCCGGGGCAGTTCTTTTTCTGTTGCTGACCGGTTTTATTATTCTGATCAGCAGTTCCGGAAATTCAGCTTTCTGGCTTAAGAAACTATTCCGGCGGACTCGTAAACCGGATGTTTCTGCCTCTGAAGAGGCGATCACAACAGAAGATCCCGACCGCGAGGAATCCATTTCAAAAGTAATTGAAGAGGATGATGTTGTTCAGGCGATCTTCGAAAACAGTGCGGACGATTTTGCAGACGAAAGAACAGAACAGAGTGTGGATGCCAACGCAAACGAATCAGAACCGGAGAAAAAAAAGGACCCGGAACTGACCATTGAGGAGTCCCACAAAGAAGAAGAAGGGGAGTATGAACAAATAGAAGATTACGATCCGACGCTGGAATTGTCTGAATACCGGTTGCCCCCGATGGATCTTCTGGTAGATCATGATTCAGGCAATGCAGAAGTGTCCAATGAGGAGCTGATCTCCAACAAAAACAAAATCGTTGAAACCCTCAGGCAATACAAGATTGAGATTACCCGCATCAGAGCCACTATCGGACCTACCATAACCTTATACGAGATTGTACCTGCACCGGGTATTCGTATTGCCAAGATCAAAAACCTGGAGGATGATATTGCCCTGAATCTGGCGGCCATGGGAATACGCATCATTGCTCCCATCCCCGGACGGGGAACCATAGGCATTGAGGTGCCAAACCAGCATCCGGAAATTGTCTCCATGCGTTCGATCATTAACTCCAAAAAGTTCCAGGAATTCGATGGTGACCTCCCGGTGGTTATCGGAAAAACCATCTCCAATGAACCGTACGTTTTTGATCTGGTTAAGATGCCGCATATTCTGGTTGCCGGCGCTACCGGACAGGGAAAATCGGTCGGTCTGAATGTTATCATTACTTCTCTTCTGTATAAAAAGCATCCTTCGGAACTTAAATTTATATTTTTTGATCCCAAAAAGGTGGAATTAAGCCTTTACACGTCCATTGAGAAGTTTTATCTTGCCAAAATACAGGGCGATGAGGAACCCATCATTACCGACCTCCAGAAAGTAAAAAATGTTTTGAACTCTTTAAATGCTGAGATGGACCTTCGGTATGAATTGCTCAAGAAGGCTCATGCCAGGAACCTGAAAGAGTACAACAGGAAATTCATAAGCCGAAGGCTGAATCCTGAAAAAGGACATCTGTTTTTGCCTTATATCGTAGTTGTAATCGATGAATTTGCCGATATGATCATGACGGCAGGCAAAGAGATTGAGATGCCCATTGCCCGTATTGCTCAACTAGCCAGGGCGGTAGGTATTCACATGATTATCGCTACCCAGCGACCTTCCACAAACATCATAACCGGGGTTATCAAAGCAAACTTCCCGGTACGGATCGCTTTTAAAGTGGCCTCCATGATTGATTCAAGGACGATCCTGGATACACCCGGAGCCAATCAACTCGTGGGCAAAGGGGATATGCTCATCGCTTCAGGAAGTGACCTTACACGCGTTCAATGCGGATTCATGGATACCCCCGAAGTAGAGGAGTTGTGTAAATATATATCCGAACAAAAAGGATTCCCGGAAGCCTATTACCTCCCGGAATATGAAGCCGGGGAAGGAGAAACGTATGAAACAGACCTGAGTAACCTGGATGAACTTTTCGAAGATGCCGCCCGGTTGATCGTGCTCAACCAGATGGGATCAACATCCATGATACAACGAAAATTCTCCATAGGCTATAACCGGGCCGGAAGAATTATGGACCAAATGGAAGCCGCCGGTATTGTAGGCCCCAGCGAAGGAAGCAAAGCCAGACAGGTACTCATATCCGATGAATACACTCTGGAACAATTATTGAACTCCCTGAATTAAAATAACAAAATGAGAAAAATTCTATTGCTGCTAACCCTGTTGTTGGGATTGATCGCGCTAGGAACCGGACAAAAAAATAAAGCCAGGGAAATATTGGATGAAGTCAGCAAACGAACACAAGCCTGCTCGTCGATATCAGCTACTTTTACCTATTCCATGATGAATGAAGAAGAAAATGTCAGAGAATCTTACTCAGGTTCCATCCTCCTCAAAGGAGACAAATATCTGGTAACCATCAGCGATATTCCGGTAAGAATGGTTTCGGATGGAACCACCATCTGGAGTTATATGGAAGATGTCAATGAGGTTACTGTTTCACGGGTCGAAGATCAAACCTCAGAACTCACCGACCCCGCTAAGGTATTTCGAATCTATGAAGAAGGTTTTGCGTATGAATTCAAAGGAGAAAAGCAAACAAGTGACGGAAAAACCCTCTACCGGATCGACCTGATTCCCGAAACCGAAGCCTATGATTTTTCCCGGATCAGCATTGCGATTGACCAGGCAACCATGTTGATCGCTTCCGCAACCATGACCGACGAGATGGGAACTCAATATACCATTGCTACGAAAAAAGTGGAACTCAATAAACCCGTTGAGGATTCCGTGTTCACGTTTGATGTGTCGGAATATGAGGATATAGAGATCATCGATTTCAGGTAATCAACGGGCCGGCATAAACGATTCAATACCTAGCCGGTATGAATCCAATCCAAACCCCATGATAGATCCCCGGCATACCGGACCAATGATGGATTTGTGCCTGAATGCTTCCCGTGTAAGAAGGTTGGATATATGAATCTCAATAACCGGTGTTGTTACTGCGGCAATCGCATCCCTGATGGCTACAGAAGTATGGGAATACCCGCCGGCATTGATCAGTATCCCGTCATACGTAAATCCTGAACTGTGAATTTTATCAATAAGCTCCCCTTCAAGATTGGATTGAAAACAGGTTAGTTCCACCGAAGGATACGATTCCTGTAAAAAATGAAAATAAGCATCAAAATCCTGGTCCCCATACACACTTTTTTCTCTTCTTCCCAGTAAATTCAGATTGGGTCCGTTTAGTATCAGAATTTTCATGTGTGTAAAATTAGTGTGAATATTGTAAATATAGCAAATAACGTAATCAATGCCTGTTTAATGTCTATGGCCTATGAAACTTGTTTCATTCGCTTAAAGAGTGAATGGATAATTTTTGTTTACTATAACTTTTTTTATTGACTTTCGTATTGTATATTGTAATTCAGAAAATTAGTTTTTTCTCTCAGAATTAATTTCATCTGGTTCTGAACCAAAAGTAAGCAAAACGGGTTACTTAACAAAGCAAAAGCATAATTGTCATGAAATGGGAAGAAAGTAAAAAGGGATTTCAAAATTATTTGAAGCTGGAAAAATCGTTATCGCCAAATTCGGTGGCCGCTTACATCAATGATGTAAATAAGCTGGAAGGTTTTTTAAACGATACCTACACAAAACTCACACCTGATAAAGTCAGGCTGGTTCATTTAAAAAGATTTGTTGAGTGGTTAAATGAAAAGGGGGTTAGTCCCAGGACCCAGGCACGGACCATTTCCGGAATAAAATCCTATTTCAAATATTTGCTCATCGAAGGCAGGATAAAGAGTGATCCAACCTCATTGCTCGAAGCCCCTAAAGTAGGCAGGAGACTTCCCGATATATTGACCATCGAAGAGATCGATACCCTGATTGACGCAGTGGATATTGAAAAGCCAGAAGGACAGCGTAATAAGGCTATGCTTGAAACCTTGTACAGTTGCGGCCTCCGGGTCTCCGAACTGGTAAACCTGAAAATTACCAATCTCTTTTTTGATCAGGGCTTTATTAAAGTAGAGGGAAAATCCGGCAAAGAACGACTGGTCCCCATCAGCAAAAATGGAATCAATGAAATTACAAAATACCTGGATAGTTATCGTAAAACGTTGAACATCAAAAAAGACAGTGAGAATATATTGTTTCTGAACCGGCGCGGCAGAAAACTCAGCCGTGTAATGATCTTTACCATTATTAAAAACCTGGTGGATAAAGTAGGCATTGAAAAAAAAATCAGTCCCCACACATTCAGGCATTCCTTTGCTACCCATCTGATCAATGGCGGAGCCGACCTTCGGGCTGTTCAGGAAATGCTGGGACATGAATCCATACTAACGACAGAAATCTATACCCATATCGATAAGGACTACCTGAAATCCACGATCCATCAATTCCACCCCAGATCGTGAAAAACCACCCGGGAAGATTGTTTCAATCCATCTTCTGGGTATCCGGGATTTCGTTGGTTAAGAAACAATCCCTACACGAAACAGGAAACGATTCCCGATTCCGATTCTCATTAAATCGGGAATATCTTAAAATATCCAACCCTTATTGGATAAAAAGTCCTGGTTAGCTTATACGGTTTATTAACTAATTGTTTATTCATCCTTATAAATGAGTAGAATAAAGTATCATCAAAGAGAAATTTAAAAAAAAACCTATTTTTGTTTCCATGAGATGATTAATCCGGAAGAAAATAAAAGATATGAGAAAAATTGATTTATCGCAGTATGGTATTTCCGACGTAAAGGAAATCATTTATAATCCTTCCTACGAACAGCTTTTTGAGGAAGAGATGAATCCGGACCTGGAAGGGTATGAAAGGGGGCAGTTGACGGAGCTGGATGCCGTAAATGTGATGACCGGGATCTTTACGGGTCGGTCGCCGGAAGACAAATACATTGTTGAGGATGATACCACGAGGGACACCATCTGGTGGACAAGTCCGCAATCACCCAACGACAACCGGCCGGTTTCTCCCGAAATTTGGGAAGACCTTAAAGCCAATACGGTGAAGCAGCTCTCAGGGAAAAGGCTTTTTGTGATGGATACATTTTGCGGAGCCAATGAAAATTCACGCCTGAAAGTTCGTTTCATTCTGGAAGTTGCCTGGCAGGCACACTTTATTAAAAACATGTTTTTACGTCCCACCCCGGAGGAACTTGAAGTTTACGGAGAACCGGATTTTGTATCGCTGAATGCATCCAAAACGGTGAATCCCAAATGGAAAGAGCATGGCTTGCGTACGGAGGTTTACACCGTATTCAATTTAACGGAAAGGATGCATGTTTTGGGTGGCAGCTGGTACGGCGGGGAGATGAAAAAAGGATTGTTCACCATGATGAATTACTTTCTTCCCTTGCAAGGAATTGCTGCTATGCATTGCTCTGCCAATGTAGGTGATAAAGGAGATGTAGCCATTTTCTTCGGACTCTCGGGAACTGGAAAAACAACCTTGTCAACCGACCCGAAACGCCGGTTGATTGGGGACGACGAACATGGGTGGGACGATGACGGTATTTTTAACTTCGAAGGGGGTTGTTACGCGAAAACCATTCACCTCGACAAAGAAGCTGAACCCGATATTTATGGTGCCATTAAACGAAATGCTCTGCTGGAAAACGTCACCGTGGATGAAAACGGAAAAATTGATTTTGATGATGATTCAGTGACGCAGAATACCCGGGTTTCCTATCCGATATACCACATTGATAATATTGTACAACCGGTCTCCAAAGCAGGGCATGCCGAAAAGGTGATTTTTCTTACTGCCGATGCTTTTGGCGTGTTGCCTCCGGTATCAAAATTAAGCCCGGAACAGACCAAATACCATTTTCTTTCCGGATTTACAGCAAAATTAGCCGGTACGGAGTTGGGAGTAACCACGCCACGACCCACCTTCTCAGCCTGCTTCGGAGAGGCTTTCCTTGCGTTGCATCCTACAAAATACGGCGAAGAACTGGTGCGCAAAATGGAAGAACACGGAGCCAAAGCCTATCTGGTCAATACCGGATGGAACGGAACCGGAAAACGAATATCCATTAAGGATACCCGGGCCATCATTGACCGCATTCTGGATGGATCAATCGAAAAAGCACAAACAAAAACGATCCCCTTCTTTAATCTGGAGGTTCCCGTTGCCTTGAAGGAAGTGGATCCTGGAATCCTCGACCCCCGGGATACATACGAAAAAAAGAAGGCGTGGGAAGAAAAAGCGAAAGACCTGGCGTCTAAATTCATTCGTAACTTTGAAAAATATACCGATAACGAAGAGGGAAAAGCACTGGTAGCTGCCGGACCTCAATTGTAGTAAATGTCTGAAACATATATCGTAAGCCCTGCCGACCTCTTTGGCGGGGCTTTTTCGTAAATGCATCCATCCTTTCGATGCTTGCATCGATCGGGTTAAATATTTCGAATTGGATACCTCGTTCGCTTGCTGCCTGGTAGTTCATTTGGTTTCATTTTTATATTTTAGCTGGAAAATCTATGGTATGGTTCCCAAAAAAAACAGCTCTATCTTTTTGCTTTTTGTGGCTGCCTCTGTATTGCTCAGGTTCTATTCCTTTTTCCCAGCGATAATCGACCATGATGAGTCAACGTATTTGATCATAGGGCGCGATCTTGTCATGGGCAAAGACTTGTACACCGATATGATCGATACCAAGCCGGCAGGGATCTTTTTGATTTATGGTTTATTCCATCTGATGTTTGGATATTCCATTTTTTTAACCCGGGTTGTTGTCTCTGGTGTCGTAGCATTTACAGCCTACCTGATTTATCGTGCTTCGATGCATTTGTTTCAGGAACGCAATGCTGCCTTTGCAGCAGGAATGATCTATATTTTTTACACCTCCGTATGGAGTCAGTTTGGTTTATCTCCCAATACTGAACATTTCTTTAACTTGACAACAATAAGCGGATTTTTGCTTTTTCTGACTCCTTCCAAACGAAACTTTGCCCTGGCAGGGTTGCTCTTCGGAGTAGGATTTATGATCAAGTATGTAGTACTTTTTGATTTTGTTTTTCTGGCTGCTTTTTTTCTTATCCGGGAAGCCATTCAAAACAGGGGAAAATGGAAGAAATGGAAGAAAGGGGATTTGGTAAAATATATTTTCGCCGGGATTGGATTCTCCGCACCCTTTTTATGCACCAACCTCTGTTTTTACCTGGGAGATCACTTTGAAGATTTTGCCTGGATCACCTACAAATTGCCCTTCCGGTATGGCAAAGATCCGGAACCCATGAAATATATGGTGCTGGTGTTGGATTTCCTGGGTCGTTTTTTGCCTATTTCTTTTCTGTTTTTTTATGTGATCTTTTCAAAGCATTCTGTATTGAAGCAATCGGTTCTTGGCATGTTTCTTTGCTGGATTTCGGGCGTGCTGGTTGCCATCTATTTGCAGGGCAAAAGCTTCGACCACTATACGCTCCAGTTAATGGTTCCATTCAGTCTTGTTGCCGGTCTGTTTTTTCATCGGCAACTTAGGCGGGATCGGTTCTCGGAATGGATCTTCGGACGTAAATACGGTTTTTATTTGCTGGTGGCTTTGGTCTTGGTTGTGCAGATTTCCGGAATTACCGGTATTCTGACCGAAAAAAATCGTCCCCGAAAAATAGCATCCTTCTTGAAGGCTGAGATGAAACCTGCAGATACTGTGTATTTATCCAACTATTCACACATTGTTTACTACCTTTTAAGGAAAGAGTGCCCAACCCGGTATGTTCATCCGACGCTTTTGACCAATCCCGAGCATGCCCGGGTTTTTGCAATAGATGCAAAAAAAGAGATTGAGAAAATTATGGAATCCGAACCTGATTTTGTGGTCGTGAGAGAACCCTATCCCATGATGAACGAGTTGATGGGAGATGATTACGATCTTCGGAAGACCTTTTTTGAGGGTGCGGTATCTGTTTTTGAAAGAAGGTAGAGAAACGGTCCGGTTCATGATTGATTTACTTCCGGATGATCTCTTTCAGGGTTTCTTTCAGGGTAGGGTAGGTAAAACCGAAGGATTCCTCTTGTAACCGTTGAGGGATCACTCCCGGATTGTCCAGTATCATTACCGAGGCTTTGCCAAGGAAGATTTTTAAAAATAGCGCGGGAACCCGGAGAAAAGCAGGTCTGTTCAGCTGGCGGCCCAATTCCCGGGTAAATGTTTTCTGGGTTACAGACTCGGGGGCAACCAGGTTGTCCAATAAATTCCGAGGCTCCGGTTATCGCTATGCGCATAAAGGCAAAAAATGCTTTTCCTTCATCAACAAAAAAAGCCATTTAAGTTCAGTTAATTTTTAATGAATATCAACTGATTTACTACTTTTGCATGGATAAATGGTTCGAATCAATCATATTATTGTTCAGCTATATCGCTGGCGGCTGAGACACATAAGCGAACAGACCCTGATTATTCTTCTGAGTATTCTGGTTGGGTTTCTGTCCGGAATGGCAGCTGTATTGATTAAAAATGCTGTTCGTTTTACGCACCAAACGGTTTCTTCTATTGTTTCCCATGAAGGACACAATACGATCTACGTTGCTTTGCCTTTGCTTGGAATATTGATTACGATTTTGTTTGTCCGTTATCTGACACCAAGCTCCGTTTATAATTTTCAGCTGGCCCGAAGAAAAGAACTTCTGACCCACGATAAAGATACCAATGTATTACGGATGCTGGAAGTAAGAAAACTGATAGAAAATGATTTTGAAGTTTTATCCCCCGATGCAAACCTGGGAGACCTTACCAAAGCAATTGAACGCAATCACAGAAACCTTTTTCCCATTGTAGATAAAGAAGGAAAAATGGCCGGAATGCTTAAAATGGATGATGTCAGACACCTGATATTCAAAAGGGATTTATACGATACATTGATGCTGAAGGATTTGATGTATATGCCCGAAGAATACATCCATCCGGATGACAGCATGGAAATGTTAGCCCGGAAATTTGAGAAAACAGACCGTTTTAATATTGCGGTTATCGAAAAAGATGGTACCTACCTGGGATTCATTTCCCGTGCCAGGGTATTCTCGAAATACAGAAAACAAATTGTTGATGTTTCACATGTTTAGACAACACAATGGGTAAAACAAAGAGGATTATCAATGGCATCATAGCCTGGCGGATCAAACGCATCCATGAACGGCATTTTTTGTATATCCTCAGTTGTTTTATTGGTCTGTTGAGTGGCTTTGCAGCCCTGCTGCTCAAGAACCTGATTCACGTTGTGGAATCGGAGTTAACCCATTGGCTTCCTGAAGAAACGGGAAATTTACTGTTTCTTATCTATCCTTTTTTGGGAATTTTGTTGACTGTTCTTTTTATCCGGTTTATCGTTCGGGATGATATTGGACATGGCGTATCTAAGATTTTATATGCTTTTTCAAAGAAGAGTGCCCGCCTGAGACCGCATAATATGTATACTTCCATGGTAGCCAGTTCACTGACCATAGGTTTTGGCGGATCGGTAGGAGCTGAAGCGCCTATTGTACTAACCGGAGCTTCCATCGGATCCAATTTGGCCTGCTTGTTCAGGTTAAATTTCCGGTATGTATCGCTGATGGTTGGATGCGGGGCTGCCGGTGCCATTGCCGGAATCTTCAAAGCGCCCATCACGGGGGTTGTTTTTACCCTTGAAGTGCTCATGCTGGATCTGACTATGGTGCATCTGATACCCCTTCTGATCGCTTCCATTACCGCAACGTCTGTATCTTATCTGCTTATGGGGGATGCCGTATTGCTGAAATTTACCCAGGTCCATGCTTTTGAACTGAACAACCTGTTGTTCTATATTATTCTGGGTCTTTTCTCCGGTTTTGTATCTCTCTATTTTACCCGTATGACCATGTTTGTCGAAGGAAAGTTTGGTTTGTTGAAAAAAACGCTCCCAAAACTTCTGGCAGGAAGCCTTATGCTGGGATTGCTCATCTTTGTTTTCCCACCTTTATGGGGGGAGGGGTACACCAGTATAGCCCGTATTTTTGAAGGCCAGGGGGCTGATCTGTTGAACAATTCCCTTTTTTACGGAATGAAAGAGAATCCCTACGGATTGTTGGTTCTTCTTGCCGGAATCCTGCTCTTCAAAGTCCTGGCCATGGCGGCCACCAATGGGGCAGGAGGAATCGGGGGTATTTTTGCTCCTACACTTTTTATGGGAGCTGTAGCAGGTTTTTTTGTAGCCAGACTGATGAATACGATCTACCATGTGGGACTGCCCGAAGACAATTTTGCCCTGGCCGGAATGGCCGGGATGATGGCCGGAGTTATGCATGCTCCTCTGACAGCCATTTTTCTTACGGCAGAAATAACCGGAGGTTACGGACTCTTTATGCCACTGATTATCACCTCCATTGTTTCGTATGTGACCATCATGCGCTTTGAACCGCATTCTATCTATACCAAAAGACTGGCTCAGAGTGGGGAGTTGCTTACCCATCATAAGGATAAAAATATCCTTCGCCTGATGAAACTCAGAAAACTGATCGAAACAGATTTTGAAAGGATCCACCCGGATGCAACCCTGAGAGAATTAGTGCACGCCATTTCACGATCCCATCGAAATCTGTTTCCCGTGGTCAACGATCAGGGAATCCTCCTTGGCATGGTTAAATTGGCTGATGTCCGTTCAATCATTTTTGAGACTGATTTGTATGATTCGATTCGTATCCGAGATATCATGTATATGCCCGAACATTTTATTTCTCCGGAAGATAGCATGGAAGAAGCAGTAGAGAAATTTGAATCCTCAGGACGCTATAACCTGGCCGTGATTGATGAGGGCAAATACCTGGGATTTATTTCCCGGGCCAGGGTATTTTCCAAATACCGGAAGAATATCCGGGATTTCTCGGATGATTGACCCCCTGGCTATTTCAAATACCGGTAATGGTAAAGATATCCACCAATGAAAACAAGAGTGAAAAGAAGATGGGTGTAATAGAAAGAAGCCATTCCAAACCATACCGAAGGAAAAAATAAAAGAACCAATTGCGCAAGGATGTAGATCCATAAACCATCCCTGTGAAGCTTCCATATCCGTATGGCTCCAACGAGTGAAAAACAATGGAGAACCATGAGTGCGGTAAAAAACAGGGGAGAAAGATGTTCTACGGAGTTCAGGGAGGAATAGGTAACAATCCATTCAAGGATCTTTTCAAAAAACAGGCAGGCGGCAAAATATCCCAGAAAAGCGATTCCACTGCCTGTAAACGTCAGTATACAAAGGGTTCGTAAAAAGAGCGGACGGCTTTGTTTTGTCATGTTTTTGTTGTACAGTACATAGCAAAGGTAAAACAAAAACAATCTTCATTGCCGATGTTTTTGTAATATTGTTGGGGTTGAAAAAGAAAAATGGAATGAATTTCAAACTGGTTTCAGATTATCAGCCAACGGGAGATCAACCGGAAGCCATTGAACAACTTATTGAAGGAATCCACCGGGGAGACCGTTATCAGGTATTGTTGGGGGTAACCGGATCAGGAAAGACGTTTACCATGGCTAATGTGATTGAGAACGTTCAACGTCCTGCACTGATCCTGAGCCATAATAAAACGTTGGCAGCCCAGTTATACAGCGAAATGAAGCAATTCTTTCCTGATAATGCGGTTGAATATTTTGTTTCCTACTACGATTATTACCAGCCTGAAGCCTACCTGCCGGTTACCGATACGTATATCGAAAAAGATCTTTCCATCAACAAGGATATTGAAAAACTCCGTTTGAGCGCAACTTCAGCCTTGTTGTCCGGAAGACGGGATGTGATCGTTGTCTCCTCGGTATCCTGCCTCTATGGAATTGGCAATCCGGAAGATTTCCATGCCAATATTACAGAAGTATCAGTAGGACAATCTATTACGCGAAATTCTTTTCTTCGTAGCCTGGTAGATGCCTTGTATTCCCGGAGTGAGGTCGATTTTCAGCGGGGAAATTTCCGGGTGAAAGGCGATACCGTGGATGTTTTTCTGGCATATGGAGACATAGCCTACCGGATTATCTTCTGGGGAGAGGAAATTGAAGAACTCTCTTCTTTTGATCCGGTATCGGGACATACTCTTGAGAAGTATGAAACCATCGTGATCTACCCGGCCAATATTTTCGTAACCACACCGAAGCGGATGCACGCAGCGATACGACAGATTCAGGATGATTTAATAGCGCAGGTTGATTATTTCAAAGAAAACGGAAAATTTCAAGAAGCAAAACGCATTCAGGAAAGGGTGGAATACGATATGGAAATGATGAAGGAACTGGGCTATTGTCCGGGAATTGAGAACTATTCACGTTATTTTGATGGTCGGTCACCCGGAACCCGGCCTTTTTGCCTGCTGGATTATTTCCCCGACGATTTTCTATGCATAATCGATGAAAGCCACGCGACCCTGCCCCAAATAAGAGCAATGCATGGAGGAGATCACTCCCGGAAGGTAACCCTTGTAGAGTATGGATTCCGTCTGCCTGCCGCGATCGATAACCGTCCTTTGAGATTTGAAGAATTTGAAAGCCTGGTGACCCAGTGTATCTATGTAAGCGCTACACCGGCCGACTATGAATTGGCCCGTTCAGAAGGTGTTGTGGTGGAACAAGTGATTCGCCCTACCGGATTGCTGGATCCCAAAATAGAGGTACGTCCCACAAGAAACCAGATCGATGATCTTTTGCATGAGATCAGTCAGAGAACAGAAAAAAGAGAACGCGTATTGGTGACCACCCTCACCAAACGTATGGCTGAGGAATTAAGCAAATACCTCGCTGATATGGGAGTCATGAACCGGTATATTCATTCGGATGTCGACACCATGGACCGGATTGGGATCATGGAAGGATTGCGTAGGGGAGATTTTGATGTTCTGGTTGGGATCAACCTGCTGCGTGAAGGCCTCGATTTACCCGAGGTATCCCTGGTGGCGATTCTCGATGCCGACAAGGAAGGATTCCTGCGTTCAGAGCGCTCACTGACCCAAACAGCCGGAAGAGCAGCACGCAACCTCAACGGGCAGGTAGTTATGTATGCAGATAAAATAACTGAATCCATGCAGAAAGCCATCGATGCAGCAAACTACCGGAGAAGTAAACAGATGAAATACAACTGGGAAAACCATATTGTTCCCACTCCGATCATAAAGCCAACACGGGAGATCATCGGTTATGAATGGCGAAGCGAGATGCAAAAAACGTATTCAGGCGGAATGGAGAATCCAGATATTGCAGCCGATCCGGTTGTTCAGTATATGGACCCCAAAGCCCTGGAAAAAGCCATTGAAAACACCAAAAAAAAGATGCAGACAGCCGCCAAAGAACTGGATTTTATTGAGGCAGCCCGCCTGCGCGACGAAATGTACAGACTGCAGGAGTTGCTGAAAGAGAAAAAGGGAAAACAATAACGAACAAGGGAAA
>CAYPAW010000052.1:0-14839 GCA_964408795.1 uncultured Mariniphaga sp. | reverse complement strand
CATATGATTAAAGTGTTAAATTTCTAAGGTATCATATGGAACTCGCATAGCTTTAATCATCATCTTAAGTGTAAATATTTTACATGCTCGTTTCATACGTTTAAAATTTATCATTCGTCCCATAGTTTAATTCTAAATTTAAGAACGTATGGAACCGCTTCGCTCTCACATGAACTTCTTTTAATCATTGCCTTTGGCAAACTTTTGATTAAAAAAGTTCATGTTCGTTTCATTTTCCGGTTTTTTTATAACTAACAGATATTCCGGAGCTGTTTGTAATGTCCACGGTGGTTTCAAAATCGGGGTGATTCATTAGGTAGTCCAGAAATTCATCTATGCTCCTGGTGTGGTTTGTTGTGTCTATACCATGGGCTGTGAAACATCCTCCCTCAACAATTTTAGCCTCAAGAGCCTGGAAATAGTTTGTATACCAGCTTTTATCGGCATCACAGAAAACAAAATCCACCGGTTCTTTTAATCTTGGCACCAGCTGATGGGCATCTCCCAATCTGGCATCAATGTATTCTTCCAGTCCGGCTTCTTTAAAGCTGGCCAATGCCTTTTGATGCCTGGTTTCATTGATCTCAATTGTGATCAGCTTGCCACCGGTTTTGCTCAATGCCCAGGCGATCCAAATGGCTGAATGGCCCGTTGATGTGCCAATTTCTACGGCATTTTGGTACTTGTTTTCCAGAACAATGGCGTAGAGAAACTGACCATCTTTTAAGGGGATATTCTGCTCATGCCACCGGTATTGATGTTTTTGCAGAAAGTTTTTGACTTTTTGATCAAGCTCCGGATCGTCCTGGTTGTTCTGCCGTGTGGCATTGGAACAACCCGTCAGGATCAGGCAGGAAAGAAGAAAAATGGCGAGTTTCATTGTTTTATTTCCGTTTCTTTTTAGTTGGTCGTTGAATGATTAAAATTACAAATTCTTTCGGGTTAATTAAAAAATTGAAAAAAAAAGTGAAAAACACCTTTAGGTTTGCAGAAATTCACATTTTTCTGTACTTTAACAAGAATATACAATTGAACCATATTTTATGGCAGGATGTGAAGTGATCTTTGAAATAAACAGTCAGCATACAAGAATGAATTGACAGTTTGTAGTTAAGTTGTTCTTTGATAAAATAGTGAATTGGAGTGATATAAATTTTTACCTTTTTTAGAAAGAGTGTTTCGTGCTTGGATATACAAAATAGAGTGATCCGAAACTACGAATTTCATCAAAGGTACATCAGTCGAGTAGAAAGGGAATCTGGAAGAACCGGATTAAAATGCTTTGAATGGGATTAAGGAATAAACAATTCAGAATCATAGTAAGAAACGAGCATGGTTGTTCATAACAAAAAAAATGATGATTAATCCCGTCCCCGATGTACATTGGGATCGGGAAACCTTTTATAAATAAAAAAAATATAAAATTACATGAAAAAATCAGCTTTACTTTTTTTAGTAGTCTTTAGCATGATCGGAGTGCTTTCCTGCAATAAGAACGATGATAACAACAACGATCCCTGCTCAACGAATTGGGCTACCGAATTGCAGGCAGAAGTTGAGGATGTTACGCAGGCAGCTCAGGCCTATGCATTGAATCCTACCCAGGAGAACTGTCTGGCGTATAAAGCTGCTGCCCAGGCCTACCTGGATGCATTGGAGTCATATGGTGACTGTGCCGCCATGACCGGACAATTGAGAGTCGAATGGGAACAGGCTTTGGAACAGGCACAGGAAACAGTGGATAACATCGGATGTTAACATGAATCTACAGGAAAAGACCGAAATTATTAATGCATTGCAGTACGACCTGAGGGCTGAATATCTGGTATCCAGCCTGTTAGACAATGAAATGTCCCGGAATGATGTTTTGGTTTTTTTCGATGGGATTTTAAAACGGAAATGGTCTTCCGATGTCAATAAGGCAGAAGCAGAAGTTTTTGAAAACGGGATGGAGGCCTTATGCCTTCATTTGAACCGGGCGGGCATTTACGATACTTTACCGGAAGCCCTCTTTCATGCCAATGCAGAAACCCATAACGCCTCAGGTGAAGAAATGGCCAAAGAGTCGCTGAAGTTGAGATTGGAAGAGAAGGAGATCCGTTCTTTTTTTCGACCCTTTGAGAATGAGCTGTTTATGCAAAATGTGCATGTTGCCCTGGAAGAAACCCGGGAGTGGAAAAGCCTGTGTTCTGATTTTCTACAGGGCCTGATACCGGATTTTTGGAAAATCGACCCACGAATACCCTTCCGATACGCTTATCCGTTTGTTCGCTTTCTTCCGATGGCATACCAGCTTGTGGGCAGATACAACCTTACAGCCCAATGCCTGGAACTCATTCTGGGAGAAAAGGTAACGATGGAACTGCACAACAACGAAAAGGAAAGCAACGGAAAAGCAGAAGAAGATTTTCAGACCGAAAAAGGGACCTTAGGTGATTGCAAACTCGGTACAAACCTGATTACAGGGGAGACCGTTTCCGGGTGTATCGGGAAACTGAAGGTGTATATCGGGCCGTTGAAAAAAACGAGACCTAACGATTTTCTGCCTGATCGACCGGTGGATCTTATGCTCGCTTCTTTTTATGGTTATTTTGTTCCTGTGGATCTTGAGGTAGAAACGAAAATCCTCGCCCCGGAAGTGCATGGTCCGTTTTCCCTGAAACATGAAGATCAACCGGGAGAGGCTTTTCTGGGATACAATACTGTATTATAAGAATAACATTGTCTTTTTAACCTTTTAAATGGATTCTTCATTATGCCGACAAAATTAAAATTCTTTAAGGTAAACTGGGAAAACGGGATGAACATCAGCAAGGATCATTTCATTCAGCAGGAAAATCATTTTACCGACAGGTTGAGGGATAACCGGGCTGTGTTCTTAACTGGAAGAAATTTTGGATTGCTTCCTCTTGATTCATCCTCCGAACCCTCCATAAAAACCGGAATCAAAATAGACAACCAGAATTTTTTGCGGGTTAAGGTATTCTGTTGCCGGGCCATTACTCAGGGAGGTGTCCGGATCGAGATTCTTGAAGATTTTCAGCTTCCCGAGCTGGAAGTTGATCTCTCCAAAGAACTGGAGTTTACCAAGCATGAAGAGGGCGATGATTATTTTATCCTTCTTACGGCTGATCCTTTTAATCCACAGGTTTTCGGAGAGTTGAATGCTGAGGAGGATCCTCCCCGCTATCCATTTACCCGGCCTCATTTCAACGTACACATACTGGCCGAAAAGAGGCTGGCACGGGAAGGAAGCCATCCATCCTCTTTTTTTATCGGTAAATGCAAGATTGAACAGGGAAAACCTGAAATCTATGAAGATTATCTTCCTCCCTGTATGACCGTGAGCAGCCATAAACGACTTCTGGAGTTTGCCGATTCCGTGGAGAAATTTTTCAGCAAACTTGAACTTGACCTGTTGAGTATTATCCGAAAGATCAAAGAAAAAAACCAGGATACCAGCCTGGCTCTTTCGGTACAGTTGCTCTCGGAGAATTTTTTGGAATATGTAACCAACAACTATTTATGGCTGCGTTGGCAAACCAGGGATCTGCCTCCCATTCATCTGTTTATGTTTATTGCAACTGCCGCCCGGGTAATCCGGAATACCATTGATTCCCTCACAGCTTCCGATAAAGAGGAGCTACTGAACTATTTTACCAATTGGTCGGAGTTGAAACAAGGCGATTTTGAGAAACTTCTCGTCTACTGTATTAATTTTGAATACAAGCATTTTGATATTCTTTTCAGTGTTGAACAATTCACAGAATTTATCCAAATCATTTCCCTGTTGTTTGATAAGCTGGAATCATTGGCTTATATTGGCAAAAAGAAGGAAACCAATATCTTCGTCAAAGAACAGAAATCCAAACGAAGTTTCCTGGCCGATTAAACGGTTAAAAATGATCAACCATGCCTGATTATCTTGACATACCGGTTTCAGTTCACAAAATCATCCAGCAGAAAGATCTTCGACGGGTGAACCTCATTCGGTCTATTCACAATATGATCCATCTGATCACCGCAACCTCCTATAACGAGGTGAGGCACGATCCTTTTTTTGGGACGGAAATCTCTGAGTATGATTTTGAGAATATTTACAATACCAATATACTGAGAGAGAAACTGGAAAAATCCATTCTTTATTCCATCCGTAACAACGAAAGAAGACTGGGAAACGTACAGATCAAACTGCTTATTAATCAGGTGGAGCTGGGTACAAAAATCCAAAATAAAAGGATTAAAACCCAAATAACCATGATTCTGGATGGGAAAATTGAAAAGACCAATGAATCATTTCAACATAAAGAGATGTTTTTTATCGGTCCTCTTTCCTATTAGAGAAGACGACATAAGATTTTTCAGGAATAGGATCTTACTCAGAATGAAGAATGAGCCAATAAATTATAACGATGCCGATTGATACGATAGACACAATAAAAAGCAGGATGATCCGGAACGCTTCGAAGATCTGGGGATATGCGGAGGTTCAGGATATGAATGCCTTTGATCCGGTATTGGGCTTACTGATCGGGGCCCTTGCTGAAGAGTTATACCGTATTTCAAGGGAGATAAACCAATCAGACACCCGTGTAATCAATAAATTGCTTGACATACTTTTCGCACGGAACCTGTTTACTCATTTTCCGGCTCACGGCATTGCTTATGCGGAACCTGTACGGCCTCAGGTTGTCATCAATGAGTTGTATCAGTTTTACGCTTCCCGGAATTCAGGAAATATGGATTCCGGGAAAGAAACCCGGGAAAAAAAGGATCTGTTTTTTTCTCCTCCTTTTCCTTGTAACCTGTTTGACGGCAAGATAAAATACCTTATTGCCGGTACGTTTCTGTATGAGGTAAACGGGCGTTTGAAAGAGATGGTTGCCGAAGCATCCGAAAAGGCTTCACAGGAGGTGAGGACCCTGCTGTTGGGAATAAAGATGAATCCCCTCATAGAATACCTGGATGGTCTTTCATTGTTTTTCACCTTTAAAAATATCCGTCCGGACAGCCGGTTTTATCATACCCTTCAGTCTTCAAAATGGAGCATCAACGGAAAAGAGGTGGATTTCCATCAGGGGATGGATTCAATTCATGCGGAAGATCCGCTTGCCAACTTCATCAAAAGAGATAGCGATATAACCTACCGGTCAATAGGTTTTGTCAGGGATTTTTACCAGGCAAATTTCATGACGCTGGATGCGAGAAACTACCGTCTGGCCGATTTTTTTAAAGATCATTATGAACCCACAGTTCTCAAGGAACGTTTCAAGGGGCAGAAGGTGAATTTTGCGGATCAGGATGTGGTATGGTTATCGATCGACCTGTCACAACCTGTCTCCCTGGAGGAAATGGATGATCTGGTAGTGTCCATAAACTGTTTTCCAGTAATAAACAGGGAGTTGAATGAGTTTACGTATTCAATCGTAAAAGGGATGAATATCGTTCCTCTGTCTACCGAGGATTTTTTCTTCGATCTGCGCAGTGTAACAGACAGCGAAGATCGAGTATACAGACCCCTCGATTCGGCCAACCTTACCGGAGAAGAAGGTCTGACCTGCTATGTCCGTCAGGAAGGAGTAACCCGTTTTGATTCCCGGGATGCCCGGGAAGCCATTAAACAACTTACAGACCTCGTGAGGGATGAAGCAGCGGCTTTTTCAGCCCAGGGTACCGATTTGATTTCCCATGAACTGAAGCAGCTGGACCAGATTCTGAGCCGCCTGGAACAACGAATGAATAGCTCGGGAGATGCCCATGAACCGGGTTCCTACCTGATCCTCGAGTCGACGGATGAATACGACAAAATACAGGTCCAATTCTGGTCTATAGCGGGCGATAGGGCTAACAACATCCGCCCGGGAACTAAATTGTCGGTTTACAATGGCATGGATGTCGACGACAAGAGTCTCGTCTTGTATACACACACAGTGGGGGGAAGACAAAAACTTACCCGGGAAGATAAACTCAATACCCTCAGGAGATCCCTGTTGTCCAAAGGTAGAGTTGTTACCAAAGAGGATATTAAAGCACTTTGTTTTGAATTGTTCGGAAAAGATTTGCAAAATGTGGAAGTGAAAAAAGGCGTAGCCCTCGATTCTTCTCCAGGCAAAGGGATGACCCGTACCCTTGATGTCCATCTCTTCTTAAAGGAGAAAAACAGTGTGTCTGCTGAGGATCTGGCGTATAAAACCAGAAGCCTGAAAGTCCGGTTATCCAGAGAATCCGTAAATCTGCTGCCTTACAGGGTGTTTATTAACCAAAGGAAATAAAAAATCATGAAAGGTACAATCCTGCACCGGTATGATTCGTATAAGAAAAATGGTCATTACAGTGTATTACTTTAACAACCAGGGAACATGAAAGCAAATGTCAAGCATCTCGGTGTTATTCTGTTGTTTTTTCTTTTTGCAGGAAACGGAATGGCGCAAGAAAATTACGCATCCAATATTTCACGAAGCATCGATGAAGAGAAGATGCTCATCACCTTTGATATTGCCTCTCCCGGGGGAGCAAGATCCTTCAGTGTTCTCTTGTTGCTGACCTTTGAAGGGAGGCAGGTTGAAGCTTCGTCGGCTTACGGGGATGTAGGTTCCAATATAAGCCCCGGAAAAGAAAAGGCCATTGTATGGTATTACAAAGATGATTTTGACGGAGATATTGAAGCGGTTGATGTGGATGTTCTGGTCTACAGGGAGAATGAACCCCGTGCGGTTTTTGAAATTGCATCCGTGAATAACAACGGATATGCCCCCTGTGAAGTTACTTTCAGCAACCGTTCATCCTACGCCAATGAGTATCAGTGGAATTTTGGCGATCCCTCATCGGGAACACGCAATCTGTCGTTCGATATGAATCCTTCCCATACGTACCGGGAAGGAGGCATTTATCCCATAGCCCTTACAGCAAGAAATACCCAATTGAATCTTGAAAACACGTATTACCAAAGCATTGAAATTAAAGGCCATGATCCTACGGTTGCCGATTTTAAAATTGAGGGGAACAACCAGCTGGCTCCGGCAAAGGTTGATTTCCGGAATGAATCTGTCAATGCAGACCGGTACCACTGGAATTTTGGCGATCCTTCAGGGGGCAGAAGAAATGAAACCGACAAAGAACAACCAACCTATAAATATAGAACCCCCGGGACCTATACTGTGGAACTGATTGCCATCAATAACTTCAGCGGTCTTTCCGATACCCTTACCCGGGAAGTGGTTGTTGAACAGGAAAAGGTTGCTGAAGCAGGATTTATATATACAAAGTCATCGGAAACAGCTCCTGCTACGGTGGTTTTTAAGAATACATCTGTTCATGCTGTAGAATACGAATGGGACTTCGGGGATCCTTCCTCGGGGGATAAAAACAGCTCGAAAGAGAAAGATCCGGTACATATATACACACAACCGGGAACCTATGAAGTGGAGCTTTCTGCTTGGGCCAGAGGGGAAAGAAAACCCAGCGTTTTTACCAGCGAAGTATCGGTCAAAGAACTTCCTAACCCTCCGGAAGCCCGGTTTACCATTCAGAACAACAATGTTTTGGGACCTGCTACCATTGTATTTGAGAACCATTCGGTGAATGCGGAAACGTATTTCTGGGATTTTGGTGACCCGGATTCGGGAGAGGATAATTACTCCGACAAGAAAGATCCTACCCATACCTATCAGAAAGCCGGAAGGTACAAAGTGTTGTTAACCGCTTCCAGCAGCCGTTTTACCACCCAAAGCACGAAAAGCGATTACGTGGTCATCACGGAGCCTTCCCGGCCGGTGGTTGTTCCGGTGGCAAAATTTTCCTTTGAAAAAAACAATGCACCCGCCCCAGCAGTGGTTCAATTCACAGGTCAGGCAACGGATGCAGATACTTATTCCTGGAATTTTGGAGATGTCACTTCAGAAGAGAACACCTCGGAATTGAAGAATCCGGTGCATGTTTATTCGGAACCTGGAAGATACAGGGTAACGCTTACAGTCAGCAACAGCCGTTCGGAAAAAAGCGATCAGTTTTCTGATTTTGTCACGGTGGTTCCTCCTGAAAAGCCTGCTGTAGCGCCGGTAGCTAAATTCACGGTCGCCATGGAACCCACCACAGCTCCTGCTGTGGTGCGTTTTTCAGACGCTTCAGCACATGCCGACAGCTATGCATGGAGTTTTGGAGATCCGGGATCGGAAAACAATACCTCCACCATGGCCAATCCGAGCCATACATACTCAGAAGCGGGAACCTACCAGGTCGAACTAACGGTTACGAACAAAGAATCCGGTTTGATCGACAGGTATTCTGAGACAATCACCGTCTCGAAGCCCCTGGTCACACCCGTTGCTGGTTTTGAAATACAGCAAACCCGCAAGGAGGCTCCTTCAAGGGTGGTTTTTGTCAATCAGTCAAAGAATGCCAATAGTTATGTCTGGAATTTTGGCGATCCGGCATCAGGAACCCGGAATGCCTCCACTGAGGAGCATCCCGAACATGTATATGAAAACCCAGGCCAATACAAGGTGGAACTCGCTGTGCTGAATGCCGAATCCGGAATTGAAAAGGTAACAGAGAAAAAGATAACCGTTATCAGCCCTCCCAAGCCTCCTGTAGCCAATTTTGATCTGTCTTTAACCGGTGAATATGTTCCTGTTGTGATTGATTTTACCAATCTTTCGGAAAATGCAGATTCCTATAAATGGAATTTTGGCGATTTTGATTCAGAGCATAACGTATCATCGGAAGCTTCTCCGAATCACACCTATACAGCCCCGGGAAAATACAAAATAACACTCGAAGCAATGAATTCCCACAACGGTGAAAAGCATGAAATTTCGAAAGAAGTCATTCTTAGAAGCAATTATACCACTTTTATTAAATCGGATAAATGGAAAAGAGATTATATCCATGTTTCTTCCGTGGTTCCGACGGATGACAACAACATGATCATCCTGGTTCAGGATGACCAGGGGAATTCCACTCTTGTTAAGATGACCGGTGAAGGGAAAGTAATTCAGGAACAAAAACAGAATCATCCGGTATTTGATCTCATTCGTGGCGATGAAGCAAAAGAGTTCATTTTGTTGGGAACCAACGAATCAGGAACCCTTCAGGTTCAAAAAATGAACCAGGATTTAAAAGGTGGCAATCCGGTGACAATGCAACAAAAGAAAAAAATTAAGACCGATTTTGCACAACCCTTTCTGACGCTGAGTCTGGCAGGTGAGATCGGTTTGGTTGCCAATATCCTGGATGACAGATATCCTGTTGACATTTTGTTTCAGAAAACCGATCGTTCAGGAAGGTTTATTCCTTTAATGGAACGGACCTTCCGGTATGTGGGGACAAAGCTGGCGACCGCTATGACTCCAACGGATGATGGAGGTTTTGCAGTCACCGGATACTGGCAGGAAGAGAATCACTCTCCGTATCTTATGCTTTTCGGAAAAATAGACCGGAACGGGAAAGGCGAAATACACCTTATTCATTCCCAGGTGAGTATTCTGGGATGCGATATTCTGGAAGCTTACCTCGGAGGGTATGCCGTTTTGGAGCTTAAAGAGGATGTGAATAATCCTGATTTTTATAAAATGAGTTTTATATTGATCGATGATGAAGGAGGGCCGACTGCCTGTGCTACTTCGTTGCCTGGACCGGTTAAAAAAGAAGATATTTTAAAATATACACCGCGGATGATAAAAACCCGGAAAGGCTATGTGGTTGCAAACCATGGATTTAATGGGCTTGATTATGACCTGTGCCTCTTTTGGGTTGATCAAACAGGGAATATCCTGGAAACCTATGAAATCCTTTCTTTGCCAGGGGATCAATTTGTAATGGATTTCGCAGAAACAGGAGATGGAAGTTTGATCATTACCGGTTTACAACGTGTTGAAGGGGAACAAAATGCGTTGGTAATTAAGACGGATCCCCAAGGAAAACTAAATCCAGTTTTTTAACCCATGAACCTATAGAACTACCCAGGATTTCTGATTCCCGGGAGCAAAAGGAGAAAGAAGGGATTTCGTGGTTTTACTTTCCCCTGCTTTCCGCCTCATCGCACCCTGGATACCCAGGAACTCGTTAGTACGAAACCTTTAGTTTCTGATTCTTTCAATTTCCTGCCTGAGGGCTCTGTTTTCGGTATTGCACTGACGAAGTTTTTCCTGGACCTGGGCAAGATCTTTTTCACACTGTTCGCAATTTGCTCCTCCTCCGCCAGCAGCCTGCAGCATATTCACCTGGTTCTGCAACCGGTCTCTTTCTGCTATGCACTCCATCAGTTTCTGGCTTGTTTCATCGGAATCGCCCATTTTTTCCCTGAGTTTTACCTGTTCATTGTAAGCCAGCTGAAGATCCGATAAGGTCTGGATAACCTCCTTGTACATTCTGGATTCCCAGGATTCATCCTCAACCACCTGATTTTTGGTTTGGCTTATTACGGCTCCGATATCCTGATTCAAGACTTCCAGGTTTATATTTTCCTGTTCGTAATGGGGTATTTTGGATATCATGGCCGTGGCTTCTCCCACATTGGGAGCAAACACTTCTTCCTGAAATTTCAGGTGGGTTTGCAATTTTTCCAATTCAGCTTTGGATTGTTGTTCTGCCAGTCCTCCGAAATTCATGGTCATAAAACCCAGTATCATGGCAATGACAAAACACAGTAAAAACAATCCTACTACTTTCAAAAATGCTTTGTTTCTTTCTTTTTTATTCTTTGGTTTCATCTTGTGAGACATTTTCGTTCGTTGTTATTATTCTGTTACATACCAGTATATCGTTTTCTTTGATTTTGCAGTTATACATTGCTTCTTCCGGGTCGAGGGCTGTTTTGATATTCAGCCATTTGTTTCTGATTTTGTAGAAAATCCATTGTTCGGGGAGGTTGTTTTCAGCCATAAAGGAAATGGTACTTTCAGGGTGCCGGCTGTTGTAATCGTTGATAAAGAAATAGAAAAGCCGGCCCAGAGTCATTCCTAAGGGAGCTTTAGCCCGGAAAGTGGTAGGTTCTCCGGCATCGGAATGTTTTTTAAATACAAAGCTGATTACCACCGGATTTTCCATTTCCTTGTCGGAAGGATCCTCCAATGTTTCTCCAACCGGGTATTGCCATGTTTTGTAATCCCTGGGAGGTACAGAGAGAAGGAATGCAATGGTTTGGTCCAACAATACCGGTACCAGAAACCATAACAACGAGGCATACCATATTAAGGTAACATCGGAATCCAGGAGGAATGTAAAAGACAAATTGAAAAACAAATACCCGAATATCAGAATGCAGAGGGCAAAAACCAGATGTACTCCAAATTTCGTGTCAGCGTACCAGGGGAGTAAAGTCCGAACCAGGAAAACATGCCCTGTTCCAATCAACAGGATTCCTACCTGCCCCAGCAAGAGGGGAGTTATTTCCCCCGTTGATGGTTTCAGATAAAGAAAAAAACCGGTTGACGAAAGAAGCAAGGAAGCGATGAACAGATAAAATAAGCTGATCCACCCGTATTTTTTTAACCCTTTAACCCTTTTATAGAGAATCAGAAACAATCCGAAACCAAAAATCAGGCTGCCTATTTTTATTGCCAAACTTGTTCCACTCATGCATTGAAGAATTTTGTTTGCTATAAAAATAGAAAAGAAACATTGAAATTCCTATCAAAAAAAGAGGATTCAGAAATTTAAAAGGGCTGGATTTTGGAGGCAAACAAAATTTGTGAAGAGGAGATCATCAACCTCCGATTTGTACGGTAGGGCATCCTGCCACTATTGTCCCGCCATGTGCGGTAGTATCTCCCAGGCGTGCTGCTGGTTGGCCGCCAATCATGACGGTGGCAGAGCCCATAACAATGGAATCGGGAGGCCCGGTGCAAAGAGCCATATCGCCTACCCGGGCGGCCGGCTGGCCTCCAATGAGGACGGTAGGACAACCCGGTGGAAGGATCGGACCTCCGACATGGGGTATCGGCGGTGTCCCTGGGGTTTGCATCGGACAGGTGTGCATATCATTTATTCTTGCTGCTGGTGGCATACATGCTTTTTTTTTTCTTTTTAAACAACGATAAACCCTGGATAAATGATCCGCTATTCCTACACGACAGTCCGTCTTTTATGACTGCCCGGGTCACCGGAAACAATCCGGGTTAATTAATCTGTACCAACGCTCCTTTCACCGTCATGGTACCGCTTGCACTTACTTCTGCACTGGCATTTCCCTGGGCTTTCAGGGAGGCATTGGCTTTCATCTCTACATTGGTCCCGGCAATTTTTACATCCGACTGAGCCTCTGTGCTAATTTGGTTGGCTTTCTGCTCAAAAGCCTGTCCTGCCTCTATTTTGAGTCCGTTGTCTGCTTTTATCTCGATATCTTTTGCTTGAATGGTCAGGGTTTCAGCAGCAACAATTTTCAATTCACTGTTGGCACCATCCAGGGTGATTTCATTTTTCTTCTTGGCATCGTAGATCCGGATTTTTTCTTCTCCTCCAGAGTCATGGAATTCAATGGTATTTCCGGAAGCTGTGCGAATGACGTGCATTTGGGCATTGCTCTCATTTGCATTGCCTGCCCAGTCCGGATCCGGATTGCTATCATCATCATACAGATTGCCCAGGCAGAAGGGTTTTTCCACATCCCCGTCTTCAAATCCCACCAAAACCCGTGAATTTTTAGCCGGCACAAAATAAAATCCTGCTTTTTTATGCACGTACGGAGTGACTATTTTGACCCAGGGGGTTGTCTGTTTTCCTTCCATCCACCAAAAACTGATCTTTACCCTGCCCAGTTTATCCGGATCCTGGTTGTCTTTCACCATGCCCAATTGGTTGGAACTGGTCCTGACAAAATAGGGATTTGTATTTTCAGGAATGGAAGCTTCGGCAGGGATGGCTGTAAACGAGTTCCTGTAGGATAAAGTAGCGTCCATCTCATGTTGTACCGAAGTGACCAGGTATTTACCATAATCCATGATTTCCTTTCCGTCCTGTTTAAGGCATCCGACTTTTACCTGCATGCCGGCATTCAGATAGCCATTGGTTGATCGGCCTGAAAGAGAAGTGAGTTTAACCGCATCGGCTGCTTCCTGAGTTTTCCCTACCTGATCGAGCCCCTTTTTGTAATCCGATTCTTTTACATTCAGGTGCTCGTAGTAATCCGTGCTCTCTTCGGTGTACATTTTTTTTGACCGCTTGAGGGCATGTTTCCCGTACATATTCAGGTTGGCCTCAATCTGGCTATCGCCTGATGTGTACTTGTGAACATCCACTTTTAAGGGATCCAAAGAAAAAAGGGTAAATTTCACCGGAGCAACACCCAGGTTGTAGGTAAATTCTTCCAGACTATACCCCAGTGTAAGCGGTCTCTCAACCACAGGAATTTCTCCGAAAACGAAATCCTGGCCGTCAAAAAAACACCATTCTCCGTACCGGATTGCCAACCGTTTCAGAAATTCAAGGTCGCTTTCTTCAAATTGAACAATGTAAGGAAAACGCTCCTTGTTGTGGGGAGAAATCTTCGACTTGAATTCATATTTTTTCAGTACTTCTTTGGCAATCTCTTCCAGCGTTTTGTCCAGAAAAGCACGGTTAGTAGGTTTGCGATTCAAGGCAATTTCGGAACTACCCCCGGAAATAATAATTCGATCCTTATCGGCCATAGCACTCCGTGAACTCTGAATTTTTGTCACATAGCCGCGAAAGAGAATTCCGTCTTTTTCTTCATCTTCTGCCAAAACGGTTGTTTGAATCACGATCGGTAATCCAAGAAAATCTTTGGACCGATCAATTAAGAATCCATCCATCTCTTCGAGTGCCTCATAATGACATTCAATCTCAAATGTATCAATGCCATAAAGGTTCTGGTTGATCAAGATCCGGTAAAAATATTTCAACGGTTTCCGGTTAATCGTAATGTCAAGTTTAGCAAGCAACGACATGGTAAAAATTTAATATTTTCTGTTCGAAAAACGGGGTATACTCCTTCCGGGATTATTCGTATTTTGATTGATACATGGTTTCACTTTTATATTCCATGTTCGATATCTTGATTCTTGGAGAGGAAATGGTTAAATGGGTGACCATTTGTTTGTCTTCATAAAATTCCTCTTTTAAATCCACGAGCAATGCATCTTCGAACTCCAGGGATTCCATTTCCTGTTTCACCCCGGCATTTGTCAGGCCAATAAAAGTAATCTTCCCTTTGTGCTTAAGGTGTCTTGTTATCATCCAGTTCATGAGATCGGGAGAGCGGACTGTTGGAATGGTAATCTTTATGTGCCCTGCCCGCACCCGTGTTACAATATCATAACCGGCTCCGTATCCTCTCCTTTTTTGTTTTTCTTCTATTTGTGAGAATCCAAAGCTACAGGATATAATTCGCAGTCTATCCTTGTCGTCTGTTTCTGCGGAATCGGAGAAATCAAGATTTTGAATTTCAAGGCGTGCTTCTGTTGCCATTGATTTGTTTTTTTAAATGGTTACCATCAGATACCTGTTGCTATGAATATTCATGTGACTATCAGTAATTTCAGATTTTGTATATCTGGCCTATAACGTAGTCTATGCATATTCAATTTCCATGACCCATAGAACTCATCCCTTCCCAATAGCCATCGGGTCCGGAACGGGGCTCATTTCCTGCCAATTTTTCTCCGGAGAAACCCCTGTTTATCCGTTTTTTGTTCATTCCAGGACCCCTGGGGGGTTACATCGCCCACTCGTTGATGTGTTCTCCTTCGCCCAGTTTTATCCCGTGGGGTGAAAGTTTAAAGGTGATGGTCATGGATCCCGGGCCGGTATCGTCAAAGGTTTCTTTGTATTCCGTTACGTAAGCCTCTGAAATTTCCAGTTCTTTCATTTTGGAATCTTCATC
>CAYPAW010000051.1:0-20702 GCA_964408795.1 uncultured Mariniphaga sp. | reverse complement strand
TACCTTCCCAATATTTTCTGGCGCTTTAATCTGGAAGTAAATTACCAGAAAGACCACGAACCGGGGATGGGGTACCTACATCCCACCCTGCCGAATACCGACGGTGAAACCGGCATTTATACCGGCCGGACTTCCCTGAATGGCATAGATACCCTCTCAAACCGGAAAGAAGTATTCCTCACCATTTTAAAAGCCCGGTATTATATTACGGAACATACCTATATCTCCTCAATCTCTTCTTTTCAGATCCATTCAGCCGCGGAATCATGGGATGGGGATGGCACGGCTGCCCCGGCATTGTACTCATCCACAGATCTCGGTGCGCAACGTTTCACCCAGGAGCTACGCCTCAATGTAAGCCGCAACAGCCGGCTGAACGGTTTCGGGGCAGTACGGTATGTGCGGGAAAACACCACACGGAAAAACAGCATTTCAATCAATGAACAGTATGGATACTTTTTGCTTTTTGATCCTGCAAACATGGTTAACAACCTGGGGCAGCCCAACAAAATGATTTTCATGCCTTCCGGCAACATGGGCGGCATCCCGGAAGGGTTGCTCCTGCCCGAAAACCACAGGGATGAAAGAACCCTTGAAGGAATGAACCAGTGGATCGAAATCTCCGGCCAGGCCACATGGAACCTGACATACCGGCTTCGGCTCACAGGAGGAGTGCAAATGACCTATACCATGCAGGAATTTTCCAATACCCAATCCTTTGCAGGAGGTTCAGCATCCGTACTGGGGCAAATGAACGGATCGGCACCCAATTTTTATTATACACCGGCGGATAAAACAATCCAAAATAGGGATTCGCTAACGATTGTCTACCGGGCAGGTCTGACCTACACATTCAATCCGGATGCAACCATCTACGGAAATTATGCATCGGGATTAAAACCCGGATCCATCCATTTTCTAAACAACGGAGAAGCAGAAGAAATTCCGGCCGGACACACACAAAACTTCGAACTGGGTTTTAAAGGAATTTACCAAAGCCGGTTATGGTTGAATGCAACCGCTTTTTACGCAACGATTTCCGGCATCTCGCCGACCTTATGGCATACAGATCCTGCGGGAATTACCGGCATATCTTACAGCCATTATTCCGGTAAAGCCACTACTTACGGTACGGAAGCTCAGCTACACTATGCCATCCTCCGGGGAATGGAACTTTTCGGGAATTATGCCTGGATAAAAACCAGGTTCGATGATGCGGGCAGACAGGATCTTACGGGAAATCACCTGAGATTATCTCCGGAACACAGTTTCAGTGCGGGGATGCACCTGTCTGCACCGGTAATCCCCGGAATCACTTTGTTTGCTATGCCAACGTATACCTATCGTTCCGGTTTCTATTTTGATGATGCCAATACGGAAGAGATGCATCAGGAGGCCTATGGTATTTTTAATGCACAGGCAGGAGTCCATCTTCAGAAACCCGGTGTAACCTTCCATGTATATGCCCGAAATATCCTGAAGGAACAATACGCTCTTTACAGAGGCATCCCTTCGCCATCCTCCGGCCCTGTTTTGGCAGTACCCTCGCCACCCCGGATGCTGGGCGCCAAACTCACCTGGAACTTTTCGATAAAGGAAAAACCATACTATAAACGGAGAAGGCGATAGAGTAGTGGGCAGAGAGGGATATCAAAAATTGCTATCGGTAGAACCTCCCCTCATTACGCCATGTTCCCCTTTTTTATAATCTGGATATATTTAAGTAAAGGAAGAAAATAAATCCGCACATTCCGGAAATTAAGCATTTCGATCCCCATAAATAAACCCGGGTTTCACCGGGTTTATACTAATTTCTGATTACTCACTGCTTCTTCCACACCGGCAATCGGCCCGGAGTCCAGGGGGCTCCGATGCGATCCAATTGGGTTTCCAGGGCCGGGATATCGTTTTCGACCATTCGTTCCAGTTTTTCCAGTACGGGAGGAAATTCTTCCGCCAGAATCTTGTACGATTGTTTTTCCGTAGTAGTTATACCGCTTGTAGAGCTACTATGGGTATAGGTTATGGCTCCCAGCCGGTCGTTTAGCGGCACCTGAGCCGGGGGTATTTCTTCTCCGCTTGCTTTGGCCGGCACCCCATTCATCAAAAAATTCAGTTCTTCCAGTTCTTTTCCCAGAGCGCGTGCCTGGTTCATAAGTTCCTGATTTACCCCCGGGGTGGCATAGATCGCCTGTTTGATATGTTCCACCTTGGTGGTGAGTTCATTCAGGAGCTGATTGCTTCCCATTACGGCTACGGCCAGTTTGCCTACTTTTTCTGCAAACTGAACATTCTCATTGTAATCTTTGGCCGGCAGGGTTGTATTGTTCAATTTACGGCAGGTAAACGTCACCGGTTCGCTGAGAACAGTAAGTTCTCCTTCATGCCAGAGCTTCATATCCACTTTGTAGGTTCCCGGCATGACCAGGATTCCACCCCCACCGCGGCCTCCACTTCTTCCGACCGGATTAAACGCACCACTGACCCGCACCGAAACAGGCATGGCATAGCGTAAATCCCAGTTAATCCGGCTTATCCCTTTGGAGGGAGCTGCTGTTATCTGATCAATCACATGGTCGTCTGTATCGTAAATGGAGAAAATCAGGTGCGATCTTTCCTGTTTATCCTCCAGTTCCAACTCCCGCCAGGAGGGCTGTGGAATCGGTTTTCCTTCTTTGAACAGTTCTTTTTCCTTTTCTTTACGCAATTGTTTTTGTGTTTTCGGAACTTCTTTCAGATAATAGGTTATGGTCGCGCCGAATTCAGGATTGGGAGCGGTAAAATAGGTATCTCCCTGGTTGCTTTTCCCGCTGGTCTGGATATACATCAAGGCATCTTTCACTGGAAAAATATGGGCCTCTTTGTCTGCCAGTTCATGGCTCAGTTCACGCAAAGGACTGTAGTTATCCAGAATATAAAATCCACGCCCAAAAGTAGCCACTACCAGATCGCTTTCCCGTTCCTGGACGGTCATATCATAAACAGCAACGGTCGGAATGCCTGATTTCAGCTGAATCCAGTTCATTCCGTTATCCAGGGTAAAGAATACGCCGAATTCTGTTCCGGCAAACAACAAATCCGGATTTATATAATCCTGGACGATGGTATGTACCGTTCCGTTTTCCGGAAGGTTTCCTGAAATGGAGGTCCATGTTTTTCCCTTGTCGCCACTTTTTAAAAGATAGGGTTTAAAATCGTCTCGTTTCAGGTTATTAAACGATGCATACACAATGTTCTCATCAAAGCGGTCGGCACAGAGGTCGCTGACATAGGTATATTCCGGAACTCCGGGAAAGGATTTCACCTGGGACCAGGTTTCCCCTCCATCTTGTGTCACGGAAATCACACCGTCATCGGTACCGGCATAGAGGAGGTTTTCCTGAACGGGCGATTCATCCAGAGAAACAATGGTTCCCCATAGCGATGTCGATACATCCTTGCGCACAGCTTCTGCCGGCCAATATTTATCCATCACCGGGAAACTGTTCCGGTCGACCTGAGCGGTGAGGTCCTCGCTGATCACTTTCCAGGTATCCCCCCGGTCTTCACTTCTGAAAACCTTGTTGGCAGCTATGTAGAGGCGGGTTCCTTTATGGGGGCTGACAATCAGGGGAGTATTCCAGTTCCATTTATAGGTCCGTTCGTCTTTCCGTTCCCGGGGCTTGATATAGATATCTTCACCGCTTTTCTTATCGTAGCGGTACACATTTCCGTACTGGTACTCATTGTATACGATATCCGGATTATCGGGGTCTGTAGCTACCCAGAAGCCGTCGCCTCCCAGGGTACGGGTCCATTCATCGTTGGTAACACCGGTCCGGCTGATGGTTCTCGAAGGACCGGTCATGGAGTTGTTATCCTGGGTTCCTCCGTACACATTATAGAACGGTTCGGCTTGATCGACATGCACCCGGTAAAACTGGGTTACAGGAAGGTTTTCCTTAAAATCAAAGGTGGTGCCGGCATCCCAGGTTTCGTAAATGCCCCCGTCGCCGCCGATGATATAATGGCCGGTATCTTCCGGATCAATCCAGAGGGCATGATCATCCACATGCCGTCCGCTGTTAGTTATGGAGTTCCATGTTTTTCCCCCATCTTCGGTGTATACTGATCGTGTTTCCACTGAATAGACCTTATCCACATCTTTCGGATCGCAGTATATTTCGTTGTAGTACTGACCACTGGCATTGTGATCACTCATCTTTGTCCAGCTTTCGCCTTTGTCTGTAGATCGGAAAAATCCATCCTTTTCTTCGGCTGCTTCCACAATGAGGTACACATAATTGGGGTTTACTGGCGACACATCGATCCCCATACCGCCCAAATGAACGTTGGGCAATCCCTTCATTATTTTTCTCCATGATGCACCGGCATCCTCTGATTTCCAGACTGCTGATTCAGGTCCGCCGCCAATTTTTGTAAAGTGTGTCCTGCGGCGCTGTTCCGAGGTAGCATAGAGAACATCGGGATTGGAAGGATCCATTTTAATATTGTTGATGCCGGTATGTTTGCTGATTTCCAGTATCTTCTCCCAGGTATTCCCCCCATCGGTCGTTTTGAAGAGCCCCCGGTCACCTCCGGGTCCCCAGGCAGACCCTTCGCAAGCTACATAGACCACATTTGAATTGCGCGGGTCAATCGCAATGCCTCCGATCTGACGACTCTCTTTCAATCCCATGTTCTCAAAGGACTTCCCTCCGTCAACCGATTTATAGATGCCGTCGCCATACCCCAGGGCCCGCTGATGGTTGTTCTCTCCCGTACCGACCCACACCACATTGGGATTGTTCGGATCCAGCTCCACATCTCCGATCGAATAGGCTCCATATTGGTCAAAAACCGGAGTCCATGTAGTCCCGTTGTTGAGGGTTTTCCACACATGTCCGCTGGCTACAGCTACATAATATTCCTTTGGGTTGCAGGGATTAACCGCAAAATCAGCAATCCGCCCACTGGCCCATGCCGGACCAATGCTGCGAAATTTTAATCCGCTTACCAATCCACTGGTGAGAATCGTGTCTCCCTGTGAAGAATCGCTTTTCTCTTTTTTGCCCGTCCCAAAGACAGACATTGCAAGTAAAATCAGGCTTACAATAAATACAGTTTTTTTCATGTGAATAAAATTAGTTTTAGATTTTGTATATCTGGCATATAACGTAATGAATGCATGTACAATTTTCATGGCCTATGGAACTCGTCCCGTTCCGATAGCCATTGGGATCGGGACTCGTTTCATTCAATGTGGTTTTGTGTTAGATTAAAAAAATATTTAAACTTGGTTATTGAATGCAAACTTTTGAATTATATTTACCGCAATAAAAAAAGAAACACCGGTTGAACCCATAATTACTCAAAATTGCAAAAATTATCCTACATACGGGGAGGATATAGAAAAAAAAATCAACCGGATGATTTCTGTACACAACGTTCCTTTAAAATCACTTTAAAAAATGTATACCATGAAACGAACACTAATTATTCTATTTGCCATACTACTTGTAGGTATCTACAACGATTGTCAGGCCCAGCGTCTCCTCCGTAATATTGCCCGAAGAGCACAAAACAGGGTGGAAGAAAAAGTGGAAGAGAGGATTTACGAAGAAGTAGAGGAAGAAGTCGACAAGAAGGTGGATGAAGCCCTGGATGAGGCTTTTGAAGAAGAGGGGGATTCCACAGCAACCCAAACCCGCAAAACCCGGGATGAAAGAGACCGGGAACGTGCACAAAGAATTATGGCCAGAATGGGTGCAAATTCAACCCCGGTCAACATTGAAGAAAACTATGCTTTTTCAGCCAATGTAAAGATGGAAATCGAAACCTGGAACAACAATAACCTGGAAAACAAAGACTATATCAACTCCTTCTTTACTCCGGATAATCAGGTTTTTGCCTACGAAGTCCAAAACCAAGAAAATAGCGAAAATCAAAAAGGATTCTTCATAATTGACCAGAAGAATAACGCTACCATCATTTTAACGGAAGAAGACGGAGAAAAGAATGGCATTGTCACAGGCATCGACATGGATGATCTACAGAATTTTGCTGCCGAAGAGGCGAAAAAGGATGATACCGATCCAGCAGATTTTAGCAAAGCCCAAAAAACCGGACGAACTAAGAAAATCCTGGGATATACCTGTGAAGAGTACGTATTCAAAGGAGAAACCGAAGAATCAATCCTCTGGATATCCAAAGAAAAGGACCTGAAAATGGGGAATTTCTTTTCATCGATCTATAAAAATTCAACGCTGGTGAGCGGATATCCCGGAGGTATGATCATGGAAGCGGAAACCACCGATCGTAACACAAACGAAAAAAGTGTGATGCGGGTTACCGAAATCAACGATGACATCCGCAAAGAAATAGACCTTTCCGCATACAATATCATAAATATGGGAAGGATCAACATCCCGCAGGAGACCGGGGAGGAATAATCAGAAACGAAGGGTTTCCTTAATGTTCTTATATCCTGATTTGCTTACTTTCAGTTTTGTTTTATCGTGCAGAATAACAAGGTAAGATTCTTTTTCATATTGTTGAATTTCCCCAATTTCCTGTATACTGACAATGTAGGAACGGTGAATTCGTATGAAATTATCGGGAGAAAGGGCTTTTTCAAAATATTTCATGGTCTGTTGTTTCAGAAATCTTCCTTCCCGGGTATAAATCAGCACATAATCATCCATTGATTCGATGTAGCGGATGGTATCTACCGGGATAATGTGTATTCTATGCCGGTCTTTCACGACGATCCGCTCCAGGTATTCCTCTCTGGGAAATTCGGAAATTTTCCGGATCATATCGGGATGGGATTCCTGCAAGGACATACGGTCGGTAACTTTCCGGACTGCTTCGAACAGCCGCTCCCTGGAGTAGGGTTTTAACAAATAATCGGCCGCATGGTACTCGAAAGCCTTCAGGGCATATTGATCATACGCAGTTGTAAAGATTATATCAGGCGTATGTTCCAACAATTCCAGTAGTTCAAAGCCATTGATCTTGGGCATTTGAATATCCAGAAACACCAAATCGGGTTTTAATTCATTGATCATTTTTACACCCTGAAAACCATTTTCACATTCCTGAATTATCTCGATGGAATCCATCTTCTTAAGATATGAGATTAAAAGGTTCCTGGCGGGTTCTTCGTCTTCCACGATAATGGTTCTGATCTTGTTTTCCATGGTTTATACATTTTGTGGTATGTACAAGGTTACCGCAAAGATATTATTCTTATTCTCGATTTTCATGAGTCCCGGGTTATTATACAGGGTTTGAAGCCTTTCTTTAATGTTTCGTAATCCGATCCCCTCTCCTCTCTTAGGGAGTACCCCGGGATCGTAGGTATTGGTAATTTTTATTTTTATTAAATGATCCAATAATTCACACGAAGTATGGATATCTATGGGTTCAGTGGCCTCATACACACCATATTTGATCGCATTTTCGTACAATGGCTGAAGAATCATGTTGGGTATGCGGGCATTGAAGCAGTTTTCAGGGATGGCAAAAACAGGATTCAATTTGGAACCAAACCTCACTTTTTCAATATTCAGGTAGAGTTTCATGTATTCGAGTTCTGTTCCGAGGGTTACCACTTCATTTTTCTTGTATTTCAAGGAATACCGCATAATTGAAGAGAGGTTAATGACCATCTCCTGAGCTTTTTCAGGGTTGGTCATTGTCAGTGAAGATATACTGTTCAGGCTGTTAAACAGGAAATGCGGATTCAGTTGGGATTTCAATGCATGGAGTTCTGCTTCTTTTATCAGGGCTTTCAATTCGCTTTCGCGGCGCACTTTTTCCTTCAAATTCTGGTAGAATGTGATGGCATAGAAAAAAACAACAAAGATAAGATAGAGGGTATACCCGGTTAATATTCTTCCGGGGAAGGCCTCTTTGCTCAGGTTCTCAGATCCGGGCATGAATACTTTTGCGATAACGGCACCCAGATACCACCACAAAGCCACGATCACTGAGGCAGCCATCAGGTGCCTGAGGATCAGTTTTCCGTAGGTTTTGTTTTCAAAGGCACTGAACCGCACTACATACCATATGGAAGATCCGATAATGGCAAAAAGGGTGATGGTTGAGAGTACATCCACAACCGCCTGATCCCAGGGGATCTGGTTTCCCAACCGCTGAATAAGAATCACGGCCAGGGTAACCATTCCCCAGAAAAGGGCATAATAAACAGCCAGCCTGGGTTTGGAAAAAAAAGGATGCCTGAAATCCATGTCTACATCAACTTGATTTCCACACCCCCAAAGGCGGCAAAACCTTTTAAAACGAATATCTTTGAAGGATCTGCGGTTTGGTTGGGATGATAACCTACTCCGCGCTTATCGGTAAGTCCCCCGAAAGCAGAATGCATCTCATTCTTAATGGTCCATTCAGGAGGTACTTTAAAGGTGCAGCCCCCAAACAGGCAAAGGCAATCCACAACCGCTCCGTTAGGAGACAAAGAGGCTCTCCGCATATCGTATTCGGTACCTCCGAAGATGGAGGTTGTTTTTCCTCCCAGAAGATGGGTTGAAGTGACAAAAATCTCCCGGCCTCCGAAGATGATGAAATCGTCAAAATAATCGATTCCCCGGTTTTGATCCCCTTGGAGGAGCACCGGTTCGTCACGACGGCCAAGATGCCGTATAAGCAGAATAATCCCCACTCCTACCAGTAACAGAGGCCAGACAATCCTTCTCAGTTCATACGGAATATGTATCATCTCCGGGATTAAAAAAACACCCCCAATAAAAATCAGGACAACCCCGGTTGTCCGGTTCCCCCCGAGTAAAGCAAACACTCCAATGGCAATCACCACCATCTGCCAGGAAATGAGAATGTCATCCACAAATACCGGAATAAGGTTCAGTCGTTCCAGAATCCATACGACTCCAAGAAGGATCAGAAATACCCCAAAATAAGCCCTTTTATCGGTCCGTTTTTCATGCTCCATGGTATTCTTTCTTAATTAGTTAAAAATCAACGTTCGATCATTCGTGCAATCAAAACTACCCCAAGACCAATCAGGATTATCGGCAGAATCAAACCAGCTGTCAGGTCCGGAATGAAAAAGATCTTCGGGGATATCAAAAAAGCACCGATGCAAAGTACGATGATCCCTGCAGTAGTCCGCTTCCCAATCATCAACAGAATCCCGGTAAAGATCAGTACAGCCTGCCATGAAAAAATCACATGCCCGAAATTGTGAAATAAAGGACGAAAGGGGAAAAAGATTTCATGAAAATGAAACCGCGGAAAATCAAGGGTCAGCCCCAATTGCCACAAAAACCAACATCCTCCGATTACTATCAGGAGAATGGCAGGAAAAACAGAAGAATTTGTACGTGTCTTTGAATGCATGGCATGGAATATTGAATTTACAAAAACAAATATACCTGAATCCGTCGTTTTTCCCATTTCTGTTTCGGCTAAAAGAAGGTTTCCATCGATGAAGCGTATAAAAACCCTGGTTTTTTAAAATTGTTTTACTGACATTCAAAAAAAGACAGGGCTGTAATCAGCCCTGTCTTTTTCAGATGTAATTTACGCTATTATTTATCGGTCAGTGTATACGTAACGGTAATCTTCGTATCTATTTCCACCAGGTTCTGGTAGCTGTCGTTGTCCGTCAGGTCCAGCTGGTAGGTCAGGTTATGTCCCTGGCTGGTGCCATTCCCTGTGTAGCAGCTTCCAATACCGGAAATAAGTTCCTGATCTTTATTTGAAAGAATAACTTTCCCTGCAGGTGAACCGGTAGTTCCTGCCCCGTTCCCGCTATAGGATCCTGCAGATACTTGTAAATTAAGACCTTTGGGAAGATTGTCTGTGATCCTTGCATGTACACTGCGTTTTTTACCGGATGAAATAACGGAAGAGTAATTAATCCATACACTGTTATCGGTGGCTGAGGCAAAACTCAAAGCCTCGCCGGCTTCGTCGGGAGCCGTAGGAACCAGGGTAATAGTAGATACCCCTTCAAGATCCAATAAGGCTACTTCAGGAACGGAAATGGTTACATCGTGGCTTGCTGAATTGTTTTCGGTACCTTCTGAAAAAACAGGAGTGGTGAATGCTGCGATTGCGATGGCTGTGATTAAAACTGACCTTTTCATTTTGTTTATTTTTTTGTTATTGATTTCGGTTTATTGTTCATACCCATCAAATTGCAAAGGGCGTGCCATAAAAATGAAAAGCACTGACAAAGAACGCATTACAAAAATACAACCCAGACACATGTGTCCCGTATTGGGACAATAATCTCATAATTGGAGTTTCAAGGGACAGGAAAGGAATGTGAAATGAGGTATTGGGGCTACTATTTTCTATTCACAACAGGCACCCTTTGTGCATTCCAAATGCAAAACCACTGACCCCGGATGGATACTTGATATTAGATGCTTGATGCTCAATAATTGATACCAGAAACTGGATCCTCTAAATTCGATTTCCGGATTTTCAGATTTTCAGATACTCAGATATATCGGATTACAGAAATTATTAAGATCAGTCCTAATGCGCATCTCAACACTTTTTTAGTTTTACTTACACAGAGTCGCTCAGAGGAATAAGAAAAAATCACAGTGTAACAGAGTGAATGAACTACCCCGCTGCAAGCAGACAGGGTATCAGGGAAGAATTTCTATCATATTTCGCCCCAGGAGGTGGGGAACCTGACTGCCGTGAGGCAAGTTAGGACCGGGGAGATCCGTTGTTACACCCGGGATCAGTTAGAATACGTAATTCCCGTTCACTATCGTTCCTGAAATTAACGTCTCACTGATTTATTTTTCACTTTCGCCCAGGAGTCCCGGAGGGAAACGGTCCGGTTAAATACCGGTTTCTGCTCTTCCGAATCCGGATCGACATTAAAATACCCCAATCGCTCGAACTGAAAATGGCGGAACGGTTCAGCTCCTTTGACAAACGGTTCCATATAACAATCGGGCAACACGGTAAGGGCCTCTTTATTCAGGAACTCCTTAAAATCGATCTCTTTATGGCCTGCAGGATCCTCATCGGAAAACAGGCGGTCGTAGAGTCGGACTTCCGCTTTCACGGCATGTTTTGCGGATACCCAGTGGAGGGTTGCTTTCACCTTTCTGCCATCAGGAGCATTGCCTCCCCGTGTAGCGGGATCGTAGGTACAATGAATCTCCGTGATCTCGCCTTTTTCATTTTTCATTGTTTGGTGGCAGGTTATAAAGTAGGCGTACCGCAAACGCACTTCCCGTCCCGGTGCAAGGCGGAAAAATTTCCTGGGTGGATCTTCCATAAAATCATCCCGTTCGATATAGAGTACTTTTGCGAAGGGCACCTTGCGTTTTCCCATGTTTTCATCTTCCGGGTTGTTGATGGCTTCCAGTTCTTCTTCCTGGCTTTCGGGGTAATTGGTAATGACCACTCTGAGGGGATTCAGTACTCCCATGACCCGCTGGGACACTTTGTTCAGGTGTTCCCTGACGCTGTGTTCCAGCAGGGTAACATCCACCATTCCATCTACTTTGGTTACTCCGATCCGTTCGGAAAAATTTCGGATCGATTCAGGGGTATAGCCTCTCCTCCGCAATCCCGAGAGAGTAGGCATCCTTGGATCGTCCCATCCGCTGACATATTTTTCCTTGACGAGCTCCAGCAATTTGCGTTTGCTCATCACCGTGTAAGACAGGTTGAGCCGGGCAAATTCAATCTGCCGGGGCCGGTACTCATCTTCCTGTAACTGATCGATAAACCAGTCGTACAAAGGCCGGTGGACTTCAAACTCGAGGGTACAGATCGAATGGGTAATCCCTTCCCAGAAATCGCTTTGCCCATGGGCAAAATCGTACATGGGATAAATCTTCCATGTATCGCCCGTCCGATGATGAGATGATTTTATGATCCGGTAAATAATCGGATCCCGGAGGTGCATATTGGGAGAAGCCATATCAATTTTTGCACGCAGTACCTTTGCCCCGTTATCAAACTCCCCTGCTTTCATACGCTGGAATAGATCCAGATTCTCCTCAACCGTACGGTTCCTGTAAGGACTTTCGGTGCCGGGACGTGTAGGGGTTCCTTTTTGTAAAGCGATGGCTTCAGAATCCTGATCATCCACATAGGCCTTCCCCCTTTTGATCAGCATTATGGCAAACGCATACAGCTTATCAAAATAGTCGGATGCATAAAACAACCGGTCACCCCAGTCAAAACCCAACCAGTATATATCTTTCAGAATGGATTCTACATATTCTGTTTCCTCTTTGGAAGGATTCGTATCATCAAAGCGCAGATTACACATCCCGCCATACTTTTCGGCAATTCCAAAATTTAAACAGATTGATTTGGCGTGCCCAATGTGCAGGTATCCGTTCGGCTCAGGGGGAAAACGGGTATGCACTCGCCGGCTGTTTTTACCCTCCGACAGGTCTTTCTCTATCTGCTGATGTATAAAATTTGGCTTTGTTGCATTTCCTTTCTTTTGTGGATCTTCTACAACCATATTTTCACTGTTCATGTTTTGATTCAACACCGGAGACATTCCCGAAATCTGTCGGGATCGCTTATCCGTTTTTTTCTGAAAACCGGATGAAACAAAAGTACAAAATGATTTCACCTTTGCTGTAAAGGAGCCCGGTTTAATTCGGATGGAATCCAAAATTTACGATTTGTATACATTCAGCGCAGGTACAGCCTTCCAATCCCCCTCTCAGAATTTTCCGCCAAACCAATAAAGAAAATTCTTAAAGTTGATTATCCCTGTGGCAAGCCAAGGGGTATTTCGCCAACTTTATTTTCAGCTATGCTGAAAAACCGGATTTTCTTTATTTCACCCCCTCTGTCAGCCATCCAGCTGACATCTCCCCTGAAAATCAGGGGAGAATATAAGGAAACCCCGAGGCATAGCCTCGGAGAATTTTTTTGATTAAACTTGTTGTACAACACATTTTTAACGATCATTTACGCATGATTTTTGCTGAATATTTGAATAATTAAACCCATTGTTCGATGTTCTTGTATACAGAAATTTTCAATGAAGGAGGTTCGGTTTTATTTTCTTCCGGAAGGAGAAAAGCGGAGATGAGAGAAGGCAGGAGTCCCGGAAGCAATGGGTGGCCGGGACGATGGAACCATGCCCGGACTACCGGGGGGGGAGATCCGTTGGTCAATCAAAAGTGGAAGAGATCCCGGTTTCCCTGGGGCTTATGAACCTGCTGCATTCCTTTTAAAAGGTTGAAGGTGCCAGTAGGTTAAACTTCGCCATGCCCATTCCAGGGGTCCGTAACGGAAATACTTCAACCAGAGGGGTGAAACAATCATTTGCACGATCCAGATTCCTGTTACGACACCTATTTGTCCGAATCGCTCCATTTTTCCAAAGAGGCCCAGTCCGTGGCCGTAAAAAATAAAGGTACACAGAATGGTTTGCAACAGGTAATTGGTAAATGCCATTTGTCCCACTACTTTCAGGCTTTTCAGGAACCATCCGTTGGCTGAGGCTTTTGTCAGGAGCATGATCAGGATCCCCAATACGGCGAATCCCCGAAGCACATCCAGAGAAACAATCCGTTCCGATGAAAGGGTTGGTTGTGTTTTCATTGTCAGACAGGTTAAATGCCCGAAAAGGGACTAATTCTTTCGGGAAATCATACAACCATTTCAAAAATAATTTGTTGTTTGTTCATCCGGGTTGTTTTTTTCAATCCTTTTTCTCCCTGAATGCAGGAACGGCTTACCTGGGGTAAAATGATCCCTACGGATGATCATTATCCAAAACGACCATCGGCTGATCAAAGCATTTTCTTCCTATTTTTTTTGTTATTTATGAGCAGTTCAGGGTAAAAAATAGTAGTTTTGCAGTCCGGCTAAAAAAGGTCTCTTGGCCGAGTGGCTAGGCAACGGTCTGCAAAACCGTGTACGGCGGTTCGAATCCGCCAGAGACCTCTGCAATTCCTTCCGGCTGTAACTCACCTTTTACAGCCGGATTTTTGTTTTGCAGCGGAAGGATGATTCCCCTTCGAAATTTTGTTTCGTTCATAAAGAGGGTGAAATAAGTGTATGACTGATTCTTACCGGTGGGGTTTTAATCTCAACAAGAGGGGCAAATAAATCAGGATTGCCACCCATGAAAAAATAAGTCCACCCATAGCACCGGCTGCAAAGGCAAACCAGAATACTTCGTTTTGCCCGCCCCAAACAAAGGGGACCAAGCCTAAAACCGTGGAAAGGATGGTTAAAAGAATGGCAATGATTTTCTGATTGAAGGCTTTCAGGTAGGTTTTCAGGCTGATGGGCTGGTTACGCCTCGCCACGAGGTTGTTAAAGTCGTTTATAATGTAGATAGCTGCGTTTACAACCAGCCCGCTCAAGAGGATAAACGATGCAAAACCTCCCTGGTCAAAATTAAAACCAAAGAGGTAAAAAGTCAGGAAAACGCCGATAAATGAGATGGGTATCAAGCTGATAACGGCCAGCGGTTTTAACAGCGACTCGAACAAAATGCTGGTTACAAAGTAGATAATCACAATGATCAGCACAAGCAGGAAATATTGTTTTTTGTCTCTGGGATTCCAGTAGTAATACGTCCGTTCTGATGCTTTATACCCCAGGGGCAATACTTTATTGATATCCTCAATGGCCCTTTCTCTTACAATTTTTGCCAAAGGAGAAGGACCAAGAAAATTATAGTTTACCGACATCTGGTAAACCTGGTCTTTTTTGTAGATTGATTTTCCGGTCAATGCTTTGTCGATCTTCCCGGCCAGCGACAGTTTTTTTTGTCCGTTAAGGGTATGTACAGGTGTATGGTAAAAATTCCATTTATTATACCTGTCGCTTTTTATTGAAGTCAATACAACCGGTTGCATCTCCGCATTTTTATAAACCGGATTCAGGTGTCCGTTGTATAGTTGGGTAAACAACGACTGGGAATAATTGTAATAATTTAATCCGTAAACGGCCAGTTCGTTTTTATCCACCTTCAACAGGTATTCATAGCGGGAATCGGAAGCATAACCATACCCCTGCGAACTGGTAATTTCGGGTTCTTCAACCCGTTCGTTTTCAAGCAAGTTGTCAATTAACAATTCAGCATAATCGTACAATTGGTCATAATTATATCCGGTAAGTAAGATCCTCTGGTTTTTATACCCGGTACTGAGTGCATTTGAAAAGCCCCTGCCAACTCCGTAAACTCCCCAATCCATGCCTCCCAGGGATATTACTTTCTGCTCAATCCGGGACTTTAACAGGTAGGGGAAGGATGATTTCTCAGCTTCTTCGGTAAACCGTATGATAATCGAGGAATTGTTGTAGCTGTAAATATGGGTTTCAAACTGTGCCACTTCGGGAAACTGGCTGATGTATTGTTCCATTTTACGAATTGCTTCATTTAGCTGGTGCACGGTACACCCTTCCGGCATTTTTCCTGAGACATGTAACGTGGTCCGTTCCGGATTTGAATAAAAATTGCTTTCAAAGACATATTCCGTAAAAAGCCGCAATGCCCCTCCCAGGATTTTGCTTGCAACCGGTTTTATTGTATGGTTAACGACCTTGCTTCCCAGCGTTTTGTTATAAAACCGGGCCCAGGCTGTTTCTCTATCCAGAGAATCGGGGAGGGAGTTAACCGGCAAGCCAAATCCCACGATGGCCAGAACAAAAAATGCCCATCGAAAACGTTTCCCGAACCGGATGAAACCTTCATAGAAACCGGTAAGGTTCACAATCCGTCTTCGCATCCTGAACGAAGATGTTTTTGCTTTTTTATGGTATATCTGTTCCATCAGGGCCGGAACAAAAAACAACGACACAAGCAGCGAAACCGAAAGGTTGATCAGCATCACATAGGTAAAATCCAGCAAAAGGGCTTTCTGGTTGTCTTTGAGGAAAAATACCACAGATAAAGCCCCCAGTGTTGTGAGGGTGGCAGCCAAAAGGGAAATAAATACACGCAATCCCTTTTGTTTCTGCAGATGACTGACCATAATGATGCTGTTGTCAATGATAATTCCAAAGGAAACTGTTATCCCTGCCAGTGAATAAAGGTGGATTTCAATGCGAAACAAATAATAAAAAGCGATGGCAATCAGCAGATTGGCTATCAGTGATATCGTTAAAATCAACAGGATCCGGAACGAGCGGCTCACAAGAAGAACAAAAAAGAGGAGGATGAGCAAGGAGAAAAATGTTCGGGTTCCGATACGTTTCAGGTCTTCCTTTATGAATTCGGTGCTGTCATTGGATACCCCCACCCAATACCCGTTGGGCAGCGTTTGCCTGATGCTGTTTAACTGCTCCCTGATTTGGGCTGCCAGTCTGACCTGGTTTACTCCCGGGTCGGAATAAATGGTCAGGTTAACCGTGTTTTGTCCGTTAATTCTGTGGTAATTAGCCGGTGGCTGTTCGTTCAGTTTTACAGTTGCCACATCTGATAAGTAAATGACCCTTCCGTTTTTGTTGCCTATCGGTACCGTGCCCCAATGATTCGGGTCGATGGTTCCGGCAGTATAAAGAACCGGAATAGCTGATCCGTTTGGATCTGTATGATTTCCGAGGAAAACATTTTCCCCCAGACGATTCAGGGCCGAACGAATTTCATACACCGGAACATCATACGTATGCAGCAATTCAGGATCGAAAGTTACTTCCCAGCGGTATGGGGTTGCCCCTGACAGGATAATATCACCAACGCCGGCAATTCCTGAAAGGGCAGGGATTAATTCCTGTTCACCGATTTTTTTGATAAAATGGGTTGATGCATTAGCGTTGAGGGTGAGTGTCATAAATGCCGTTTGGTTTTCCTCTGTCACCGACCGTGAGACAATCTCAGGGTATGACATGCCTTCAGGAAGCTTGCCTCTGACCTGGCGAATCAGGGTAGATATTTCGTACCGTTTTTTATCGAGGTCGGCTGTCTTGTCGAAAGTTAATGTTATGGTGCCATATCCAATCGATGAATTGGATTCGATGGATTTAACCTGGCTTATTTTCCCGAGGATGCCTTCCAATTTTGAGGTTTCGTCTTCAATAACTTTTGGCGAAGCATTGTTCCAGTAATAACGTATGTTGATTTCGGGAAGATTCCGGCTGGGTTGGTAGCGGATATCGAGAACAGGAATAAACGCAGCACCAATGACAATAAGCGCCAAAAATACCACCGTCACCGAGAACGGAGAAAAAGAAGACCTGGTATTTTTTAGTCCATCACGCATATCGTTTCAGTACCAATTTTTTAGCCCCAACACCACAAAATACTACTCATTTCTTTTTTGTGATATTTTGTGCTTTTGTGGCCTTTGTTTTTTTGCCACTATAACACAAAATCCCACTTAATTATTTATCATTTTATCTTCGATTTAATGAAATAATATAGCAAGGGTATTATATACAAACTCACCAGGGTTCCGATGGCCATACCACCCATTACGGCCAGTGCCAAGGGTTTCTGTAATTCGGCACCCATACTTTTCTGGAATAAAAAAGGCGCCATGGCCAGGATGGTTGTAACACTCGTCATAATAATGGGTTTCAGTCTGCGCCTCCCACCAATGAATATCGATTTCAATAAGGAGCTTCCGCGTGCTAATTCTTTATTGATCGTATCGACTTTTAAAATGGAGTCGTTAATGATGATCCCGGTCATAACAATAATCCCGATTGCCGACATGATATTGATCCCCTGACCGAAAACCATCAGGAAAAGGAAAGCTCCAAATATATCGATGGGAACTTCAAGCAGAACAATCACCGGCAACCAGAAAGACTCGAACTGAGCTGCAAGAATAAAATAGAGCAAAAGCAGGCTGATCAGGATGATAACCAAAAGATCTCCCAGCATGCTTTTATTCGAAAGAACAGAACCTCCGAACGTTACATCAAAATTATTGTCCGTTGCTGCCATCTCTTTTAATTGGATTGTTGCGTCATTGAATTCAGCATTTCTGATATTCAGGTGAACCGGAAAATATTCGCTTTCTTTCCCGGCAACAATGGTTTTTAAGTCAGCTCCCTGGCTTATATGAATCAATCCGGATAATGGAATAAATTCATCGTTCCGGTTCCTGATCATACTATTTTGAATGATCTGGTACACCGATTGATAGGAATTTGCTATACTTACCGGAACAAAGATGTTGTTATCGTTGATGGTAAATACTGTATTGACATCAAATGCGCTTTTTATTACGCGAAGCAATTCATTGTTATTAATTTGATAGACCAGAAGTTTTTCAGGATCGGTCTCCAACAAAATCAGTTGCCTTGTAATTAAACGGGATTCCATTTGATCGGGGAAGGATTTCATAATTTCCCGCTGCAATTTATCGAGCGAAGCAATATACTCATTTCCTCCCGGATGAACATGGGTAAATCGTGCGATTAATGGGGGTTGTTCTTTCCCGAATGCCAGGTTAAAAAGATTTTCCGATTCGGAAAAATGAAAAGCCGCTTCAGGATAATATTTTGTTAATAAAGATGAAATTTCATTGGAAATTGTCGATAACAACTCAGGTGAAGGGGTTTTTATAATCAGTTGGGTTTCGGTAATTCCTGATTCTTCTGTATTACTCAGCAAATATTGTTTACGTCCTGCTTCCTCAATTATGTATTCCGTTGTTGTTTTGATCTTATCCTTTATTTTTGCAATCCTGCTGTTATTTTCCGCTAATGTTACCGGTTCATTCCAATCAATCTGTACGATTGTTTCGGTCTGGCTAACCCTGGGGAACCTTGAGAGGGGCATATATTTCCACATAACAAGGGTTGATGCTATCATAAACAGTATGATTAACAACACAACGAACTGTTTTCTTAAAACCCACTTCAATCCTTTTTCATACCACTGGAAGTAGATCGGGAATGTTGATGTACCTTTTACATTTTTATCTTTTTTGTAGAAAACCCGGAATAAAACAGGCAGAAGGGTAATTGAGACGATGAATGAGACCGTTAAACCTATTGAAACAGCAATTGCCTGGTCAAAGAACAGGGCTCCGGCCATTCCTTTCATAAAGATCAGGGGAATAAAAACGGCACAGGTTGTTAATACGGAACTGATCAAAGGGCGGATCACTTCATTGGTTCCATCAACACAAGCTTTGGCAAGTCGGGAATGTTTCTGGCGGTGTTGCGTGATGTTATCGATGACAATGATGGAATTGTCGATCATCATACCCACGCCAAGGATTAATCCCGACAATGAGATAATATTGATAGATAACCCGGCAAGGTAAAAAAACAGCAAAGCAATCATCAGAGAAACAGGGATGCTGATACCCATCAGCCATGGAGCTTTCCTTTCCCGTAAGAAGAGGAACAAAACAAGAAAAGCAAGCAGGCCGCCTATCAGGAGGCTTTGACCGAGGTTATTAATCGAGTAACGCAGCAACCGTGTCTGATCCCTTGTTATGGTGAATTCCAGATCCGGATAATCATTTTTAAAATGGGAAACAAGGTTATTCAGCGCTTTTTCCAGGGTTGCCATTTTTGCGTCCGACTGTTTAATCACTGCCAGGCTGATAGCCGGATTTCCATTGAGCTTCACATTGCCCTGCGGTGGTTGGGGCTGTTCTTTAATCTCGGCTACCTGGCGTAGAGGCACAATCTTCCCTGAAAGGTTAACCGGGATGTTTGAAATATCTTCAACATCACGTAAGCGGGTATTAAAACGTATATTATACTGGTATTGTCCGTCACGTATCAAGAGGTTTCCGAGGTCGATGTTATTTTCGGAGAGTGCGGATTCTAGCTGAGCAACCGAAAAAGCCCCGCTTTGTAAATAAGCCTTGTCGGGGAAAATTTTTATTTCAGGGAATTGCAATCCGTTCATATCAACTAAAGCCACCTCAGGAAGTTGTTCGAGCCGTTTACGGATTACCTGGCTTGTGAAGTTGCTTAGTGAAAGCCCCCCTTTGTCCCCCCGGAGGGGGGAATTTAAATCGTTGTCGGGAAAAGCTGTAATTTTTTGTTGATTGGTTTCAGACCCCCCTATATCCCCCTGAGGGGAGAATTGTAAAACAGTGCCAGGAGTGGACGGGATTTTTTGCTGTTTTTGGTGAACCATAAGATAGAACACCGGGATGTCGGAAGCGCTGGCCTGTACCACCTCCGGACGGTTAATGTCTGGCGGCAGGGAGTTCATGGCTTTATCTACCTTTTCATTGACTTCTATTGAAGCCAGGTTGATGGAGGTACCGTGCTGAAAGCGGAGTTCGATCCAGGCTGAACCATCGCGGGCTTCGCTTTTCATCTCTTCCACGTGGTTTACCTGCTTCAGAATATTCCGTATGGGCTTGACAATCGAATTCTCCAGTTGCCGTGCAGGCATATCGGTAACATGAATACGGACTGATATAACCGGAATGTCGATGTCGGGCATTAAAGAAACCGGCAGGTTGGTGGTCGTTGCGATCCCAATCAGCATCAGGGCTAAGAATGCCATAGTAACAGCAACCGGGCGGTGTATGAGGAACTTGACCATCGTTATGATTTAGCTTAGAACGAATGTAAGAAAAATAATCCTTTGAGTACCGGATTATTCTATTTTTATTACAATAGTCTCTATGTAATCTTCCTGAAAGTATTACATTCTACAATATAAATCGTAGCTGTTTTTAGGGAAGATTACAGTTGCATTTGCCTGGGTCTATAAAGCTGGTATATACCTTGACAGTATAATACCAATCAAGATCAAAAAACATGGAAGAAGGGCTAAAAGTTTATTTAAA
>CAYPAW010000050.1:0-16230 GCA_964408795.1 uncultured Mariniphaga sp. | reverse complement strand
TATTAAAATTATTAATTTTTAAAGGTATAGTATGTAACTCGCATTTATTTTAATAATGATCCTGGGTGTGAATATTTTACATGCTCGTTTCATATGATTATAGTGTTAATTTTCTAAGGTATCATATGGAACTCGCATAGCTTTAATCATCATCTTAAGTGTAAATATTAACCATGCTCGTTTCATATCAAGATGGTATCCTTTGTTCTTTCCAACCCGTTATCACCCGGTCATCCCCTGCGTTTTTGCCATTAAATTACACAATGTTTCTTATGAATGTCATTTCATTCGTTTAATGTCCGTTAAAAAAAACATAAAATCCAATCATTACCAGGATCAATGCAATCCAAAAAGCCCAAACCTTTTTATCTGGTTTCGGAAGATTCTTACATGAAAGTTCGTGTTTCTGTTCTGTTTTTGAATCTTTATCCAGAACAACGATCATCCAGGTTAAGAAAGAAAGGATTACAAAGATCAAAAACGATAGCAACAAAAAGTGGGGCCAAAAGGTGTAGGTCTCACTGGGAAATATCCAGAGGTAAAAAATGCCGGTTCCTATGCTGAAAACGGTTCCGAAGGAAAGGGCAAAATTGGCTGCTTTGGTGGTGGTACGTTTCCAGAGAACGCCAAACAGAAAAACGACCGACATTGGAGGGGCGATAAACCCCAATACCGCCTGAAAGACATCAAACAGATTGAGTCCTTTGATATGATCGATTGCCAGGGTCATGAAAACAGCGATGAATGCCCCGGCCATGGTGACGATCCGTCCTATTTTAATGATCTCTTTTTGGGTAGCCTCCGGACGGTATTTTTTTACAAAAATATCCATGGTAAATACGGTACTCAATGAATTGAGGGCTGAATCGATGGTACTCACCAGGGCAGCAATCAATACGGCCATTACCAGCCCGGTCATTCCTGCCGGGAAGAGCCGGGTTACCATAGTCATATAGGCTTCATCGGGATCTTTCAGGTCAGGGAAAAGAATAAAACAGACGATCCCGGGGATGATGAACAAAGCAACATCCAGGATCTTAAGCCATCCTGTGAAGTTGGCACCCAACTGCCCCTGATGCAGGTTCCTGGCTCCCAGCACCGATTGAACCATCGACTGGTCGGTGCACCAAAACCAGACTCCCATAATCGGATAGCCCAGGACAATAGCCAGCCACGGATAGTTGGGATCATCCATGGGACGCAGCAGATTCCAGTAATTTCCCGGCGTTTGTTCATAGATGGACAGAAGACCTCCCGCTTTATGAACAGCAACAACGGTCAATACCAGAGATACAACGATCAGCAGCAACATCTGAAAAACATTGGTATACGCAATGGCTTTCAGACCTCCGGCAATGGTGAAAAATGCAGCAATGAGAACCAAAACGATCACCGAAAGCCACAGGGGCAGGTTGAGAATCTGGCCGACCAGGATGCCTCCGGCAAAGAGCGTTAAGGCCAACCATGAAATCAGAATGGTCACCATACTATACCAGGCCAGGATCTTCCTTGTCGATGGCCCGAAACGTTTCCCCATATATTCAGGAAGCGTCAGTACCCCGGCCTCCAGGTAGCGAGGAGCAAAAACCAATGCCAGCAGGAAGATAAACACAAAAGCATACCAGGCAAAATTACCGGCCACAATGCCGGTTGTATAGCCAATGCTGGCTGAAGCAATAAGCATCGAGGGTCCTACATTGGTACCCCACATGGTCAGCCCGATGCTTCCCCACCCCAGTGAACGTCCGGCCAGGAAAAGATTTTCTTCCTTGTTGCGTTTTTTGATAAAACTCACCCAGTAGCCAATTCCAATCAAAATGACCAAATATATCCCAACGATGATAAAATCAACAGGCTTGAGTAATTCATGTATATCTTTCATTTCTTCTACCGGTATTTATCTGCAATTTTTAATGCGGTATCTATATCCCGTTCTGATTTAAAATCGATGTTTATATGCAATCCCTGATTCCCGATGTGATCGAGCAAAGGCTCCAGTTCATTCAGTGTGACCCAGTTTGCCATAACCGATTTTCCTTTGGCAAGAATTTTTTCATACAAACCATACCATCGCGGATCGCCCCCCTGAGGTTGACCCACACCGGGGGTCCATTGAACGGCATTCAGTTCCTCAATTTCAAGTACTGCATCCAGGTGGCGAATGGCATCCACTCCATCCAGGTGGTAAAGGGTATATTCAATGTTCTGACACTGTTCGCTCAGATAGGGCAATGCAAACCTTCGGAAGTCCTCTTCGGAGATCATCCCCGAGATATCGCTTTGTAGTTTTGAAACCTTCCCGGGACCCCAAAGAGAAAAATAGCAAAAAGCCATTTCATCGCCCTCACGAATGATGTCATAAATCCGGTCAAATACTTCAAAGTAAATATCATTCACTTGCTGAAGCTGTTGTTCCAGTGTTTCTGGCTGGAGCATGATGTCCATTAGTACCTGATCGGTACCCCGCAAGGCTGCCAGGGTATCGAGTCCTTCGATCAGATCGGGACACCCGACGAAGTATTTGCCCTTTGCCCGTTTTTTGCATTCCCGAAGCAGGTTCAGATGAAGCTGCCACCAACTGTTGTTTTCATCCAGTTCAACAGGTCCTTTGAAATCCGGATCCGGTTTTATCCAAATGGTTTCTTCTCCGTCTTTCAGGTCGGCTCCCAGGCAAGCAGCCAGTGAGCCGGGACCAAGGTGGGTATTGGCTACGGGCAGAATGTCGGCTTTCAAAGAACTCCTGGAAAGCTGATAATGCAGATTCCGGGCCCTCCAGACCGGATCAAACCAGTACTGATTCATATCTTGAGCCTCCTCAGGGGCTTCAACCGGCTCATGCGGAGGCCCCTCCTTTTGGAGATGCTCCCACATGGTGATGACAATCCCCTTATGGGCCCACCAATCCAGATAACGCTTTTTCGTCTCCTCCCAATTCTCTTTCCAGGTTTTCATGTCTTTCGTATTATGTTAAAAACCCAGCAACTTATTTAACCTGCTGCTTCTTAATCCGTTGTATTTTTCATCGAACACTATTTTTTCTGCCTTCATGACATCTATTTCATCGGTACAGTTCACCTTATGGCCATAGACCGGGATGACCGCACCTTCGCGTACCCATAGGGGCATTTCCTCCAGAGGTATTATTTGGTTTTTCAACCATTTCTCCCCTTGGGTAATTTCGCCGTTGAAAAAGTTCACCCATCTTCCTTCCGGCAGATACACATTGCGTTTTCCTTCATGGTTCATGACCGGAGCCACCAGAAAGTCGTTTCCGAAATAGTACTGGTCGTCAATATGCCAGCATGTTATATCCTCCGGATGATGGAATACCAAAGCTCTCAGCAGCGGATAACCGGTTTTTACGGCAACCGCACTTTGTTGCAGTATGTAAGGTATCAGAGCGTACCTCAGTTTCCACCATTTTCTCACCATAGGTGCGATTTCCGGATATTCATACGGTTCGCGTTTTGAGGTTCCGTGGTAACGGATGTGGGATGAGAAAACACCGACCTGAGTCCAGCGGATATAGAGATCATCGGGGATCACTGAATTCATGAAATCCGGCACTCCGTGGAAACCTGGCACATCATGGCTCCAGAATGCGAATCCTGACAGTCCAAGGTGCAATCCTCCTTTCAGAGAACCGGCCAATCCATCCCACGAAGCCGCTGCATCGCCTCCCCAATGAAGAGGGTATCGCTGGCATCCGGACCATCCAGTACGGGCCCAGATGATTCCTTCACCGGTTACCTCCCGGGTAATCTCCCAGGCTGCTTTCTGGTAAAGTAACCCATACAGATTCTTCAGCCGTTCGGGTTTCATACCGTGGTAAACAGCATTCATATGAATGTCTTCACCAAAATCGGTTTTTATGCAGGCCACACCCATCTGCAGCAATTCCTTCAAAAGCCCTTTATACCATTCCACTGCCTGAGGGTAGGTGAAATCAATGGTTCCGGCATGGTCGAGGGCACTGAAATTGGAGCCTCCCTGCCGGGGTGATTCACTGGTTTGCCCGATGTATCGGTTTTCAACAGCCTCAGCCAGTTGTTCCGCTTCTGCGGCAATATAAGGCATTTGCCACAGACTCACCCGGAAGCCTTTCTTTTTGAGCTTTGCAATAAATCCCGGCGGATCGGGAAACCGTTCCGGACTGAATTTCCACTCACACAGCCAGTTAGTTCGAAACCATCCGGTATCGATGTGAATCACATCACAGGGAAAGTCCTCCTTTCTCAACCGGTCACATACCCTTTCCACTTCATCAGCCGAAAAATAGGTCATCCGGCTCATCCAGGTTCCAAAGCTCCACATTGGCGGCATGGAGGGAAATCCCGTTACCTGACGATACAAATACAGGATCTCTTCCGGGGTATGGCCACCAAACAGGAAAAGATCCAATTCCGGCTCCTCAGTCATCAGCTGCACCGACCGGCTTGAATGATCGGCCAAGGAAAATTTTGAAAAAGCCGGAGTATGCAAAAACACTCCATACTTCCGGCTCGACAGATAGAAGGGAATGTTTTTATAGGCACGCCTGTTATTGACGCCCTGGGCATCCTGGTTGTTCATTTGTACTGTTTTCCCCGAAAGGTCCATTTTCGAGAACCGTTCTCCGGTTCCGGCAAACACCTCATCCGGAGCGGCAGAAAACGAGAGGGTCGACCGCCGGACTGCGGCGTCTTTCTCCACAAAAGCCATAGCAAAAGCTTCCTGCCGGGCCGGGGTAAACTGGTCCCAGGCACTGATCCTGACTTCCGTATTTCCATCCGGAAAAAATGAAGCAACCAGAGCCTCCTCAGGAGAAGGAATCAAATCACTCCAGTAATCAACCAACGGTTTTTCAAAATCGAAGACGGTTTTAACAACCTTCCCGGAATCTGTAACCACCCATTTCTTCTTGTTTTTTTCCACCTTCAACGGACTGGCTTTCAGGTCAGGATGAAATTCCAACATGGACGAGTCCTCAGCTTCCCGACATCCAAAGCCCATTGAGATTCTCAATATCTTCTTGCCGTAAGCTCTCAGCCTGAGAGGGTATTCCCTGCGGGATTCAGTCCGGTCGGAAACCATTCCTTCCGTTATCTGCTGTCGCTGAAAAGGGATGGTAACAACCACATCCCCTTTCTGTGTTCCGATATTTGTTGGCCGGCAAGCCTTCCATAACGATTCCTCCCCCGGGTGGGCCGGATCAAAATCAAGAAAATCGTATAACGGGTAGTTGGTCTGTTTCATATAATTAAAGTGTTAAATTTCTAAGGTATCATATGGAACTCGCATAGCTTTAATCATCATCTTAAGTGTAAATATTTTACATGCTCGTTTCATTCTATGTATTTGTTGGTTCCCATTTTTTCACCAGGGTAAGTTGATTGGTATTCTCCCGTCTTTGGTAGGAAACCTGGTTCATCATTTGTTTGATGAGGAAAATACCCAATCCGCCGATGGGCCGGTCTTCTGCTGACAGATTGATATCGGGATCTTCCTGTTGCGTCGGATCGTAAGGTTTTCCGTTATCTTTGAGTATGATTTTCAATTGATTTTCTTCCATTTCAAATTCAAGGATGATCTCATTTTCAGTATTTTTCTCATACGCATAAAAAATGATATTGGTAAGTGCTTCTTCGAGGACCAGGTTAAAGGATGTTTTCAGGTTGGCCGGAAACTTCCATTCTTCTTCCAGATTATCCAGAAAGGCAACGACCCGGTTTAACTCATTGATGTCATTCCGGATTTTCAGTTGTTTGTGTTTTTGCATCTTTTCCAAAATAAGTTATACTCATCATCGTTAAATCGTCCGATTGTGCATATCCGTTGACATGTTGTTTAACCGCTTTGATTGTATTTTTGATCATTTGTTCCGGGGAAGCATCGGGGTATTGCCGGATGGTTTCCAGCAGGTGATCGTCTCCGAACAGGGTACTGTTTTTATCTTCGGCTTCCGTGAGGCCATCGGTATAGAGGAATATCTGGTCATTGGGTTGCATCTCCATGCTTTCTTCTTTGTAGTCGTACGCTTCGAACAAACCGATCGGGATGGCTTTGGTCAGGTTAAAATAATTCACTTCTTTTCGATCGCGTATCATGATGGGCGGGTTATGCCCTGCATTGCAGAATTTTAATTCTCCTTTTCGGATATCCAGGATTCCGACAAAGAAAGTTACGAACATATTGGATTCGTTGTTAAACGCGAGGGTTTTATTGAGCGAGTGTACAATCTCAGCGGTATTTTTATTTTTATCGGCTACCGAGCGCAACAGGGTTCGCGTGACTGCCATAAACAGGGAGGCAGGGATTCCTTTTCCTGAGACATCCCCGATGGCAAAACAGAGGCGGGTTTCATCCACCAGGAAGAAATCATAGAGATCACCTCCCACCTCTTTGGCCGATTCGAGGGAAGCAAAAAGGTCCACTTCCGACAAATCAGGAAAGGGAGGGAAGATATGAGGGATCATGCCCATTTGAATTTCCCGGGCTATGCGTAGTTCGCTTTCGATTTTTTCTTTGGCTGACGTGGTTTCCTTCAGGTTTACCATGTAGTTGTCGAGTTCTTTTTGCATGAATTCAAACGAGTCGTGCAACTCCTTCATTTCATCGCTTTTTGTGTCCTTGGGCAAGGCAACGTTGAAGTTTCCTTCGGCAATAATCCTGGCTGATTTGGAAAATTTGGTCAGGGGGCTGATCAACCGGTTGATGATGCGTACTGTGAAGAACACAAGAAGAGCCAGTCCGGCCAGGGACACCAGGAGGACAATCAGGTTCAATTGGTGCAGGCCGGTGAACATTTCACGATGGGGATAAACCACGCCCATGGACCATTGGGTTGCCGGCAACTGGGTGTAATAAATCCAGACGAATCCTCTGTCTTTGAGTGTTATGGATGTTAAATTGCTTTCTCCTTTGATCATGCTGCGGCCTATGGTCCTCATTTCCGGTTGATTCAGCTCTTTGGCTTTGGTGAAAATGGTTTCGTTCATGATATGCTGGCGGTTGGGGTGCGTTACATAGACCCCGAAGCGCGAAAGCAAAAAGGCATACCCGGTTTCAAAGATCTGTACCGAATTGACAATATCGGTCAGCCATTCGAGGGATATATCGATGGTAATGATCCCCCCAAAAATGCGCTCCCCGGAAGCATGGACATAAAAAGGAACCGAGTAGGTCGAAAGAAGTGCCCCTTCACCGCTTCCTTCAAAATAGGGTTCCGACCAATAAGGCTCCTGAAGAGTAGCCGGAATCTGATACCAGTCGGCAATAAAATAGTTGTAGTTGGGTGACGATAAATTATTGGTTTCGACCTGTGTGCCATTTCTAAATGCATGGGGAGCATAGGCCTGAACCCCTTCCTTAAATACATTGGGTTCAAAGGCAATGGTAGTCCCGTAGATCGTAGGATTCTGTCTGACCAGTTTAACCAGAAACGAAAGAAGGGAATCTTCGGGAATGGATCCGGTTTCCATCATCCATGAAAGGTTTTCCGGAATCATCTCTGCGGGTTTGATCACCTCTTCAATTTCATTGATCGTATTTTCAGCCAGAAAAATGGCATTCTCCCGGGTTTTTTCTTCAATGGTCGTCCGGGAAAAATAGTAGTAAATGGTTATAACGACAATGCCAAGTGCTAAATAAAAAAGCAGAATGCGTGAAATGATCTTAAAGGAAAGGCTGTTTCTATTCATAGTGTTTATTCATCTACCAAAGGTTTATAAAAATCCTGCCGGTTGACTTTTTCTATTTTCCGGGTGGAACTCAGGTTCGCCTGAATGACACTCCAGGCGCGGTGGAAATCCTGTTCCAGCAAATGTCCTTTTTTCACGTTTTTGTCGCCCGGGGACATCAGTTCGAGTATTTTATCCAGCATCCATTGCTGGTGAGCTCTGTTGTTCGGCAGGTGGGCTTTGTCCATTTCCTTGACGACCAAGTCAAGCGCAACCTCTTTATTTTGTTCAGCGTACTCCCAGCCTCGGAGGGTTGCCTGAACAAATTTTTTCAACGCTTCTTTTCTTTTGGTCAGGGTGTTTTCCAGACAGTAGAGGCCATCTTCCGGAATATCAAATCCATAGTCGGAAAAGAAAAATTTGTTGAGTTCATCTTCATCGATGCCGCTGTTTATGATTTGGTCATACTCGTTGTAATACATGACCGTAAGGGCATCCACTCCATCCATCAGAAAAAGATTGATGGTACTGAGTATCCGCACCAGTTTGATGATGTAATTGTTTTCACGCATAAAGGCAACCGGAATATCATCAAATCCACTGCTCCAGATGGCCAGTTTTTTGTTGTGAAGATCGCTGATCTGATCGATTCCGCTTTCTTTTTTCGTAACCATCATTAAGGCTGAATGCTGTGAAAGTTGGGCAAAATTGACCAGGGGAGTTCCCTGAGCCCGTTGCTTAAGGCCATCCAAAAGAAAGGACGAGACAATATCGGCCCGGCCATCTTTCAGCACATCAAACGAGGAGACATCGGCGGGGATGTGTTTAATATCCACATCCAGTCCGGCTTCTTCATAAAAACCCTGATCCAACGCTACATAATAGCCGGCAAATTGAGCTTGTGGTATCCAGTGAGGAGTGAACGTCAGTTTATTGTCCTGAGCATACACCCGGTCTGAACCCAGGAAAAAAAACAGGAAGACGAAGAAAAGAAAAAGGGGAAATGGGGAATTTTTCATCGTAAAAAGATGTGGGTTGTTTGGATTCTTGTTCCTCTTAATACCATTCATTTTTTATTCATTTTTTTCGTTTTCCTCAAACGAGGACGAAGTTTCCCTGAAAGCGAAAGAATTTTTCGTATCCAATCGAAATATAATGAAAAAAACAGCAGGATACTCATCAGCCAAATAATTCCTGTGTTGAAGAAAAGGGTTGGGATGCTCCATCCGAAAAGGATTTTTTCCGATGCAAAGAAATGGGCTCTTCCATAAGAGAAATCGGGTTTTTTATATACCGGGGCCACTTTTTGCATGATTCCGTTGGCTGTTTCCCTGTAATAATCGTTGGATTCCGTGTTGAGCATGAGATTCTCCAGTGCTTTGTTATGGTATTTCATTTTTTGGTTGTACAGGTAATCGTCTCCGCAGGCCTTATTCAGGGCTCTTATTTTCTCATCTTTTTCCTGTCTGAGTTGATCGGCTTTTTGGCTGTAGCGATGCTGGAGTCTGTTGAGGAAGTTTTTTACGGAATCAGCAAGCAAAGGGGTAAACTCTTCATACGTCAGCTTTTCTGTTGCAGGAAACGGGGATTCCGGATTTTCCCTGTTCAGTTTCATGATTTCATGACGGATGATGTTCAGTTTTTGGTTGATTTCCGGTTCCGGGTTATTCCGTTTTTTTAGTCCTCCGGCCTGGTCCACACGTCCGATGAGTTCCGTTAAGAGTATATCGGAGCGAAACCGGGTCCGGGTGAGTTGTTTTTCCAGGTCGAAGAAGGGAGCCATGTAGTCATTCCGGGTGAACTGTTCGACAGCCAGGGCCTCAAAAGCCCATCGTGAGGCCATTAATTCACCCACCACCGGAACGGCATCTTTATCGGCTGTTTTGTCCTGCAGATCATCAAACTTGACGATCACTCCGCACAACAGAATCTGTGGAATGAGCAGCAAGGGAATCAAAATATATATGGTTACTACCGAATCGAAAGCAGAAGAAATATTCAGTCCCACCATATTGGAAAAAACAGCAACGGAGAAAAGTACCATCCAATAGGGCAGATTCATTCCGTGAATTCCGATGATCAGGTTGCCTGCCAACACGAAACAAAGGGTCTGGAAGGCAGACAGGAATACCAGAAAGACAATCTTGGAGGACAGGTAGCTGAGCCGGCTCAGATTGAGAAAAGATTCGCGTTGCAAGATCTTCCGGTCTTTGATAATTTCTTCGGCGCTGACACTCATTCCCATGAATAAAACCACTACAATGGCCATAAACAGATAGGAGATCAGATTTTTGTTTTCAAAGAAAATGTAGTGTCCCTGTTCTGAGAACCGGGTGAAATAACCAACGATGAGGGCCAGCAATGGGGCTTCAATCAGGTTGATCAGCAGGTATTGTTTATCGGTGATTTTTATGTGGGCATTGCGTTTCAGGAAGATCAGGAATTGTTTCCAGGGGTTGGGTTTTTTAAACTCAGACCGGGGATTCTCCATGTTGTCATCCGGTTTTTCCAGGTTTCCGGGTTCTATTTTTGTTTTGTAACGCTGGTACCATTCCTCGGGAGAAAAACGCCTTTCGGGTATAAAATTTCCTGATTCATCGATTTTTTTTGTTTCAACGATTTCAAGGACCTGTTCGGGATTTACGTTGCCACAATGGAGGCATTCGCATTCTTCGGCGTTCACATGGTCGATGGCGGTCTTGAAGTAGATGATTCCATCCAGCGGATTCCCTGTGTAAATCGGTCTGCCTCCTTTATCGAGGATCCAAAGTTTATCGAAAAGTTTAAAAATAGCAGACGAAGGCTGATGGATATTCACCATGATGATTTTTCCTTTCCGGGCCTGTTCTTTTAACAGGAGCATCACTTTTTCCGAATCCATGGAGGACAAACCGGAGGTGGGTTCATCGACATACAAAATGGAGGGTTCGCGGATCAATTCGAGGGCTACATTGAGGCGTTTACGCTGGCCTCCGCTAATGGTTTTTTTCAGGGGGTTTCCCACCTGAAGGTCTTTGAACTCATAGAGCTCGAGTTCATGAAGAACCTGGGTTACCTTGGCACTGATCTGTTCGTGGGTCAGGTCGTCAAAGCATAAACAGGCGTTGTAATAGAGGTTGTTCCATACGGTCAGGTCTTCGAATAAAAGGTCATCCTGAGGGACAAATCCAATGAGTCCTTCGGTTTCTTTTCTATGAAGATGGATATCCAGGTTATTGATATAAATATGTCCTTTATCGACAGGAAGGGTACCATTCAGGATATTTAAGAGCGTTGATTTGCCTACTCCGCTTCCGCCCATGATGGCGACCAGCTGCCCGGAGCGTTCAGCAAAGGAGAAGGCATGCAATCCGTTGTTGCTGTTCCTGAATTTGAATTCGACTTTTTCGCCCCGCAGCATGAAAGGGGCCGATCGGGCCCGGTCGAAAAAAGCAGCTTGAATATCCGAATAGTATAGCGGAGCAATACGGGGACCCCGGAGAATGCTTCCTTCTTTAAAAGCATAAAAACGGTGGGGTAGAATCGGATTTCCTTCCAGGGATATCGTCTCTTTGCCGTGAAAATTGAACAGGTAATTTCCTGTTTGCTGCAAGTACAGAAACAACAGTTGCCCATCGAAGTTTTTTAATTGAATGTGCCGGATGGTATCATTGGTACAGGTTTCATGGGCATCAAGCACCAGGAAATCCGGAGAGCTGAGTTTTTCCGGAGAATCAGAAAAGATAAACTCTTCGTATTTTTTTACGTCGGCATCCGGAATGGAAAATTCATCAGCCAGGATGTGGAACAGGTCTTCGGCTTTATGGGTTTCCCCGGTACGGGAGAGTTCGAGAAAACGCAGGAAGACCATAACCTGTTCCTGGCGGGGCAGGCGGCTTTTGATGCGATGGGCAATTTTGCCTGCCTGCTGGTTCATGTCGACAGGCAATACCGGTTCCCCGTCAATTCCATATAAATCCAGCAGTTCGTCAAATAAACGTAGATATTCTCTGGTGGTGCTTATGCCAAGGTGCAGTTTCAGGTATGAGGAAAAAATAGCCTGTGCGTTGTCACGGCCCGATTGGCTGCGGACCGAGAAAATGGCAAAAAGATTGATTAATGCATTTAGTGTAATCTCATTCATTGACAAGGCCTTTTTTTGTTCAGGGAAACCTTGAAGGTTTCGGTTGGCACGATGCGAAGGAAAGAAAACAGGGTTTACCGGAGGAGGCAAACCCTGCAAAATGAACGGTTAAAAAATTTCTTCCCGGAGGGATTCGATCATCGGACTTATCTCTTCCAGCTCTTGTTGGGTAAACGCCGGGTGTTCCTCAAAATAATCAGCGATTGGTTTCATTTTTTCGTAATAGGGCTGAACGGTTTTATCTCCCGACATCAGTTCAAGCAATGCATAGACACTTTTTGCCCGATCGCCCTGTTGTGCCAGAAAGTCCAGCATGGGTTGGTTGTTTTCTGCAAATAAGCTCAATTGACTCAGAATATACATGGCTTCCACATTGGCCCCAATAAATGCGAGGGCATAGGTACCGGGTTGGTCGCTGGCAGCAAATTGCTGATGGGAATAATTCATCATATCAGCAACCAGGAAATCGACCGAATCTTTATTGCCGGCATTTTGTTTTAACCGTTCCAGGTGGTTCTCCGAAGCGGAGAAATCCTCCTGTAAGCCAAGGTCGTTCAGCATCTGAAGGGAAAGATCCCCAATTTGTGTGGCCCTGTCACCCCGGTTGAAGGCTTTGGCGTAGTTTATGTCGAAGGAGTACATTCCCAGCCCCAGGCTTTTTTGTGTTTTGGTCATAAATTTTTCTGCGTCATCGATCGGTACGGTAAGGTCCAGAATATAGGAAGCCCCTACTTCGTTGATGAACCCGGCTATTTCTTCAGCCCTGGGAGCATTCTCTATAACTTCAACGATCTGATCTTTAAGTTTCATTGCATCAAAAACCTCCACTTCCACGGAGGCTTCTTTCCCATCGGATGTGGTACCTTTGCTTTCGCTTACTTTGGATGAACGGTTGCATCCTGCCATCAACAGAAAGGAGACACCCATGATCAAAGCTGTTTTTGAAAAGTTCGTTTTCATACGTTTCATACTATGCATTTTTGTTTGTTTATCAATTAAGGTTTACTAATTTCCCAGCAACTTCAAAGATAACATTAATTTGTTTGTAGCTTTTTCTCCGTTTTCGAATTTTTTGGCAAATCCCACAGACCATGTTGTTCGCATGTACGAGAACATGACCAGTTGAATATCGATTTGAGCACCCACATTAAAGAGATGGGCCCGGTTGGGTTTTTTATCAAAATCGGTCATCAGGTGGGTTCCGAAAAGCGATGATTTGATATAGGTGGGATATAACCATGAGGTTCCCACGCCCCGCAGACGCAAAGGCTTGAGGTTTAATTCTCCCATTGTTTTCACATAATTGTATGCCTCTATTTCATCGATTTCAGCGCCCGGGAAAGCCAGGGTTTTCCGGTACTGTTCAGCCGGTTGCCAGTCGATATAATTGTTCCGGAATCCTCCGAAGTAAAAATAGGAGAGGGGCGATTGACGGTCCCCCAAAGATTGCCCGACACTGTTTCGTATCCAGAAGCTGGTATTTCTCATCCCCGGGATCAGGAATCCAACCTCCTGATTGGAGAGAAAAGAGGGATAAAAATCACCCTTTGCCAGGAAAGCGGTTGAGGAGATATCCCAGGTATACCCTTTTTCATCGATTTCCCCTCCGAGGGTTTTCCGGAGTTTGGATATTCCGTAGGAAGCGGTGGCGGCCTGAAAATTCTTCATGGGTGAAGCGATGTTCTGGTATTGCGGCAGAACTTCCAGATCGCCATAGGTATACAATCCAAATTCCACATGCGATTTAAAGGGGGTTTTCATGGTATAATTTCGTTCATACCCGATGCCCAGGGAGTATCCGGCCCGGCTTCTCCGTGTGGGGCCGAAGAGATCGTAAAAATGGGTTTTGTTGTAGGTTGCCGAGAGATGCCATCCCCAGAGATGCCAGTCGAACATCATGTGGAATTTCTGTTTGTTTTCATAATGGCTCCAGGGCGAACCGGCCAGGAAGAGGCTGATTCTGCTGAGGCCTATGGGATCGCGCCAGTTGAGGCGGTATCCCAGGGCGACGGTTTCTTTGAAGCCGGCAATGTCGGGATAGGCATTGGCTAACCGCATCTGGCTGACCGAATGGTAAGCTCCCTCATAGGCAATGGTATCTTTTGATATGGAAGAGGCCGGGGGAAGAGCCCAGTCTTCCACTTCCGGGTATTTCTGATGAATCTGGTTTCCCAGGTAGTGAATGGCGTTGGCATCTTCAAGGACCCGGGCCGGAATAACCCCGGGGACCATCCCGTCGCGGTGAAATTTTAACACCATCAGGGAATCCTCATTGAGCTGAACCGGCATGAATAAACCGGTTTCCGTATTCGAAAGCAACTCAAATTTTTTGTCCTCCAGGCGAATTCTCCAGACATTGGATACTCCGGTATAGTAAGAAATTCCGATGAGGTATTGGTCATCGTTTGAAAATTTGAACTGGGTCAGGGTATTGTCTTCCAGTGAGTAAACCGTCTGAAACCCCGTGGATCCGCGGTCCATAGCTTCCAGATCAAAAAGAACAACCGATTGTTCTCCCGTAACTCCCGAAAGAGAAGCGGTTAACTGATTGCCTTTGTTGGAAACATCCAGGTCAAACAGAGCCTGCCCAAAGGGAGCCGTATACATCTGGATTACCTCGGTATAGGGTTCCGGGATCTTGACCAGTATGGAGTAGCCGTTGTCATTGCGAACACCCCAGATGCTTTTATCTGCTGCATTGTACACCAGATCCCCGGTTCGGGTAAACTTGTGTAAAATCTTTTTCTTCCCGGTGTGGACATCCACTTCGACCAGATTCCGGTATTTGGTATTGTGCTCGGTGATGTAGATTTTTTCATCCTGTGCATTATAGGCCAGGTTGGTTGAGTAATACAGCAGGGGGGAATCCAGGGTGGCGATTTTGCGGATCTGCCCGCTATTTTTATCGATTTCGGCAATCTGGGAGACGATTCCCGGATAGTTGATGGCTGCATATATTTTTTGTGTTGCAGGATTGTACCCGTATTTGGAAACGTTGCCCAGGTTTTTTGTGGTTATGGGGACAAAGGGTGTGAGTGGGTATTCCCCGATTCGTTGGATGTTTTCCTGCTGGAATTGGTATTCCCAGTCGGTCCACTCCTTCCAGGCCTCCTTCACGGGTTTTTGATATACTTTTTTGAACTGGCTGGCATAAAAGGCTTTGCTGCTGTCGGTCCGCGAATAGAAGGTTTTCAGTTTGTCGATTCCGTACTGATAGGCCATATAGGCAATGAAACGGGTTCCATACAGGTAAGCATTGGCTCCCACCTGAAAATCAATGGTGGTTCCTTCGGTCTCCAGACCTACCAGTGAATAAAGGGGTTGGTTTTCATTGACAATGCTCCGGAAATACATCTCATCGTAGGTGCCGATGGCTCTTCCCAGGCCTCCCGACATCCAGGTCTCCATGAAGCAGGCAATTCCTTCGTGGTACCAGCGGGGCGAATACCAGCGTGGAACCGTGGCATAGCTCCAGAGAGCCGAAAGAGGATATTCATCTTCCCGGATCACTTTCCCCAGAAAGAGTTTGCGGAAAAAAACATCCGTTTTGTTGGGTTTGTCGGCCATGACAATATGGGTCAGCTCATGATTGAAAAGCCATTGAAACCGTTCGTTGCTGGGAATGATGCTGAAAGCAAATCCATAGGGTTCAATACCGATGTGAACCTGGCTTAAAGGCATGGCGATGGCTCCGGCATGCCCGATATCTTCAAAATCATTCAGCATCACATAGGTCGTCCGATCCTGGTAATCCCAGAACTGCCGGTGAAAGCGTATGGCATTCTCGAAGGTTTGGGATACGTGGGGCATCAAATAGGAATACCGGTTCCCGAAGTAGATCAAATCGAGGTTGTCAACCTTCATATGATTTACCCGCTGAGCCGAAAGATCCCGGGTTCCTGTCAGCAGGATTCCAAGGATACAAAGTGCCGTTACATAGATTCGCATATTTCTGATTTTGTCGATTGCATATAAATAGCATACAGGCAATTTCAATTTTTTTTGAAATTGCCTGTATGTGATTCTTATCTAAGATTTGTCGTTGTGATTATACATAAATTGTTTCCAACAACCGGGTATAAAAAGTGTGGATTACTGCGTGTGGATATCACCGATGGCAAAGTCGCCCACGGCAAAGTCACCGACAGCAAAGTCGCCCACGGCAAAGTCACCCACGGCAAAGTCACCCACCAGCTGGTCCTGGACAATCTGATCCTGAGCAAAATCGCCAACTATCTGGTCCTGGACAATGGCCGACTGCACCAGGTTTCCCATATCCTGAATGATTTGGGATCCCACTATATTGGCATCTTGGGCTATGTCGTTCAGATTGTTTTGGTCGAGGCAGGAATTCAGTTTATTCTGATCCCAGTTGGAACTTAGCTGGTTGAAATCCTGAACCATATCCTGGACGATCGCTTTATCGCCAGCATAATCGTTTAGGTCATT
>CAYPAW010000049.1:0-26709 GCA_964408795.1 uncultured Mariniphaga sp. | reverse complement strand
GGTCGGCTTCATAAGGGTCACCAGAATGCGCATCAAGGTGGATTTACCCGCTCCGTTGGGACCCAGCAAACCAAACATTCCGTTGGGAATCTCCAGGTTTAAATTTTTTAATGCCTGGAAGCCCCCACGGTAAATCTTTGTAAGGTTTTCAATTTTTATTTGCACGGCTTTTTGTTTTTATTCTAACAACATCTTTGGACTTTCACAAGGTGAAATAGTTTAATCCGCTCCACAGAAATATCATGGAATTAATACTATAAGACACCGGGATGATCAGATCATTACACCCCGGATATGCTGCTTCATCCAGCCCCGGAAATAAAAAGAGGCAATTCCAAAGAACTGCCTCTTTTCCGTTTTGAGAATCGGAAAGAAAAAAACCTTTTTCGTGACCTTATTTATTTCGTACTTGCTATTTCAAGGCTTCCCGGGGTCATCACCTGTTTAACGGTAACAACCATTTCCTTTTCAATCGAGGTTCCTTTTGTATTTAATGTAACGATGTAGCGGCCTTCCCGGAGTTTTGAAAAATCAAACAACTTCTTGTAGGACTCCGTTTTTTTTGTGACCCATTTGTAATAAACAGCATCTCCCTGATCATCCAGAATAGAAAGGGCAAATCGGCAGGGTTCCTGGTTGGTAACAACAACAACCATTTTCTTTCCTTCCTGGGGAACCATGTTTACCTGTGTGTTTTTTCCTGCATAAGAAAAGCTTACAGTTAAGACAACTGCAACGAATACTAAAACTGATTGGATTGTTTTCATGACTTGGTTCTTTATTGGTTTTATAGGTAAGACGACATACATAACGTGGGGTTACCTGTTAATCGACGAAAGAATGATTCCGGACTGTAAACACCCCAAAAACTTCTTCAAATGAACGCAACTATTCGGCTTATTTGCTTTATTGGATTATTTTTATGCTTTCACGGTTCGATGGCAGGATACTTTTTCAGGCAAAAGCGTAAAAAAGACCGGATTCCCTATAGCTATCGGTGTTTCCCGGGTTGCACCTGTCTGCCTGCCTCATTTTACGGAATCGCTGAAAACGACAACCGGATACCTTAAAAAAATCAATATGGTCCGATACAATTTTGATAAAATCATAAACCGGGAAGGAACCCATTGCATTAAATGGGATGCCAGAAAGCGTATTTTTGGTCGTGAGGATATCCTTCCGATGTGGGTTGCCGATATGGATTTTGAAACCCCGGGGTTCATTGTAGATGCAATCCATCAACGAAGTGCCCATCCGGTTTACGGTTATTCCTTCCGGGGTGACTCCTATTTTCAAGCCGTTACCGGATGGCTAAAAAGACGTCACCGGTGGCCTGTTAAAAAAGAATGGATATCCTTCAGTCCGGGAGTCGTTGCCGGACTGACCGTTGCGATCCGCGCATTTTCACAGAAAGGCGATGGAATCATTGTACAGCCTCCGGTATACTACCCTTTTTTTAACAGCGTGAAAGGCTCCGGAAGAATTATCGTGGAAAATCCGCTGAAACAAAAAAACAAAAGGTATTTTTTCGACTTGAAGGACCTCTCTGCCAAGGTGGATGAAAAAACGAAAATTCTGATTCTCTGCAATCCTCACAACCCGGGTGGAATGGTCTGGGAAAAGGAAGAATTGAGGAAGCTGTCCGAATTCTGCCTTGAAAACGGCATTTTGGTAATCTCCGATGAGATTCATTCGGATCTGGTTTTTTCAGGACATACCCATACCCCGACAGCTAGCCTTTCGGAGAAAATCGCCTTGAACACCATTGCCTGTATAGCCCCAAGCAAAACCTTTAATATAGCCGGCCTGGCCTCGTCGGTCGTGATCATCCCGGATAAGAAAAAACGGGAACAGTATGAACAAAAAATGGCTGTGGGACATCTGAACATGGGCAATATTTTCGGCTCCGTGGCGTTGGAAGCAGCCTACACCCATGGTGACGAATGGGTGGATCACCTGGTTCATTACCTGGAGGAGAATTCACAGTTTCTGGAAAGCTTTATAGAAAATGAAATCCCCGGGATTAAAACCATGAAACCGGAAGGAACCTATCTGGCCTGGCTTGATTTCAGAAACTATGGAATGAGCGATAAGGAACTATCGGAATACCTGGTCGACAAAGCAAAAATCGGATTGAACAATGGGGCAAAATTTGGTACCGGCGGAGAGGGATGGATGCGTCTCAATTTCGGATGTCCCCGAAAGGTCCTTGAAGAAGGATTGATCCGTTTGAAATACGCCTTTGGGTAAACCAACCGGTTCCTTGCCTTTATGTTATTTTCACAGACTACCCGAAAAGGTCACGGATGGGATTGGATGACCCTTCTGCCTTCTTTTGTAAGATCATCCTTTGCGGTTACCGGCTTCATGATAAATGAATAGCTGTATGCCTTTTCAGTCAACCTGTACTGGGGATGTGTCTGGGCACCCCAGGAGTTATCTCCTCCCACACCGGTTTGTTTATAGTCGACATTTACAGCCGTCAGGTTGCGGGGTTTGACATCCGTGGTATGGCGGTTTTTTTCCACTCTTCCGGGAGCCTGGGTTTTTTCTGTTTCCAGTTCAAAATCTTCCATCCGGTTATGGTGAGCGCTGACCGACAACAGAGGATCTCCCTTAAATAAAAGTCCGTTTCCTGTGGCATCGGTAATGGCCATCCAACGCACGTCGGTTTTGTTTCCGTTCTCCTGGGGACGCAAATAGGCCCAGTATTGTTCGGCGACACTTCCGGAATACAAACCGACCCGGGCACTGGTCTTTCGGTCCCAATAGGACTCATGAGGCCCCCGGCCCAACCAGGTCATCCGATCATACTGGCGCGGCATTTCAAGGTTCATGCCCATGCGAAGGATCTCAGGAAGACCCTCTTTTGCCATGCGAAAATGATTATCCACCCGAATATCCCCGGAACCAAAAATCGTGTAGTGAGAGGCATAATCCGCTATTTTATCCCCCTGGTTATCCAACAGGTCAAAATTCATCTCAATCTCCACTCTGCAGGGTGTTTCCTGATGGACGGCAATACCGGTAACCGTACGGTTGCTGCCTGCTTTGCGCCATATGCGGTTTATGCGATACACATTGTTGCCAATATCGTTATCGGTTGAGGCCCTCCAGAAATTGGGTACTGGCCCTGAGACAATCAATTCCTGTCCGTTGCTCCGGAAATGAGCCAGGACGCCCTTCCGGGTATCAAAAACCAATTGAAAACCTTCGCCGGTAATGGTTATCTCCTGCTCTCCCTCCTGATACGAAACCGGAGGAAATGAAAAAGCCTCCACCTCCGGGATTTTTTCATTGAACGGCAAGATCATCTGTTCGGAAGCCAGGATGGTCCCCTGGTCGAGCACGCCCAACGGATCCTTTGTTTCAGCTCTCAGGTTCAGGAAATATTCAACGCCCGGCTCCGGATCGATGGAATAAGGAATCCGGGCCAGCTCCCGGGACCCCGCTTGGGCGTCTATTCCCTCCAGCATTCCGGATGCAAGGACGGTTCCATCACCGGTGATCTCCCAGAAAAATGCAAAATCGGAAAGATTTGCAAAGGCATACTTGTTTTGAATGGCTATTTCTCCGGTTTCCAGGTTCACCGGGTGAAAGGCAATATATTGATAGACCTTTTTCACTTCCAGGAGTCCTGGTTTGACCCCCCGGTCGGGATTCACCACTCCGTTGAGGCAGAAATTTCCGTCGGAGGGAACGGTATCCGGACCAAAGTCTCCCCCGTATGCCCAGAATTTCTCGCTTTCTTCATTTTCAGTAAGCAGCCCCTGGTCAACCCAATCCCAGATAAAAGCTCCCTGCAGGGCCTTGTATTCTTCAATGGCATTCCAGTAATCCTGCAAATTTCCGACGCTGTTACCCATTGCATGAGCATACTCACATTGGATCAGGGGACGTACAGGATCGGTCTGTGCATAGTGTACCATGTGCTCAATAGAGGCATACATCGGGCAGAAAATATCGGTATTGTAATCCAATCCGGCCCTTTCATATTGCACCGGGCGGCCCGGGTCTACCGTCTTAAGGTAATCGTAGGTAGCATAAAAATTCACGCCGTTGCCGGCCTCATTGCCCAAGGACCAGATAACTACGGAAGGCTGGTTTTTATCCCGCTCATACATGTTCCGGGTGCGATACAGATGGGCTTCTTTCCAGGTAGAATCCTTAGCCAAGGATTCCCTGCCATATCCCATCCCATGTGATTCAATATTGGCTTCATCAATGAGGTACAAACCATACCGGTTACAGAGTTCGTACCACCGTTCCGGCTGCGGGTAATGAGAGGTGCGCACTGCATTGATGTTGTGCTCTTTCATGCGCTTAATATCCTTTAACATGGTTTCTTCGTCCACCACATGCCCGTTCACATCGTGATGTTCATGAAGATTCACGCCCTTCAGATAGACATATTTCCCGTTGATCAGCAAATTCCCCTCTTTGATCTCGCTGGTGCGAAAACCCACATCTTGCCGGATTACCTCCAGAATATGTCCGGCAGAATCTTTCAGGGTTATCCATAACACGTAAAGATTTGGTTTTTCTGCCGACCACTGTTTCACAGATGGAATGGTATCCCCAAGAACGATCTTTTTAAATCCCCCCGGCAGATAAACCTCCTCCCGAAGAAAAGCAACCTGACGGGTGCCATCTGTCAATGCAGCTTCCAGTAGGAGGGATTCCGGCCGGACCGCAAGATTTTGAATCTCCGTTTCCAACCCGAAGATCCCGTTTTTGTAGTCTTCATCAAGACTTTGAACTACTTTAAAATCACGAATATGCTGTTTATTCCGTGCCAGCAGGAGGACATCCCTTGTCATGCCGCTCAGCCTCCAGAAATCCTGGTCCTCCAGATAGGATGCATCACTCCACCGGAAGACCTCCACGGACAACGAATTCTTTCCTTTTTTCAAAAATGACGTGATGCAAAACTCCGCCGGTGTTTTGGAATCTTCACTATAACCAACAAACTGCTCGTTCACCCAGACATTCATGGCTGAGCTAACGGCTCCGAAACGGAGATATACCTCCTTATTTTTCCAGTCTGAAGGAAGGCTGAACGTCCGTTTATAGGATCCCACCGGATTATAATCATCCTGAATCACCGGAGGGGTTTTCTTATGTGGATAGGTTACATTCACATAAATAGGATAATCATATCCTTTCACCTCCCAGTTTGAAGGAACCGCTATTTGATCCCAGTCACGAAGGTCATAATCATCCTTAAAAAACCAGTATGGCCGCTCCGACGGATTGTGCGAAAGATGAAAAGCCCACAAACCATTCAGGGACTGCACCCGGGATGACGAAAGCCAATCATCCGACTTCGCCTGTTCCTGAGAAGCATACGGTATGAAATGAGCCCGTGGATATTCCTTGCCGAATTCAAAAACGTGCTGATCCTGCCAGGGAGGAGTTTCTTCCTCCTCAAAAGGAACCTCTTCATATTTACTCACACACGCTTGGAAGAAGAGAAAAAGAGATACGGTAAAAATAAATAACTTATGCATGGTATGAAATAATAACTGGTTTATAACGCTTCCTTTTTTAAACTGCCTGTTTGTTGCCAATCTGCTACCGGGTTAACTGTCTTTCAATCCGATTGTTCCGAAAACAGCAACCGAAGGGGAAAATTTCTCCTTTCTCCTTCTTGATCAAAAAAAATACAAATTCAAACATTCTCCTTCAAAATAACCAAAAACAGCAATAATTTTTGTACATTTCAAAAACAAATTCAACAAGTCTTTATGGGTGATGTATATACATACAAATGTCGTACATGCGGCTATACGGAAGATTTCAATCAAGGGCACGGATACCTGGTTCATCCCCAATCGGTACATGATTACCTGGCCCTGAAAAAAAAGTTATTCCATTATAAAACCCACAATAAAATTGTTGCTCTCTCAAAAATGCATAATAATCTGCAGATGAAAGCAACTTTTCAGGTTTATCTTTGTCATACCTGCCAAATTCTATACAACAAAGCCGAAGTAATCGTCTATGAAGAGGATAAAATATATCATAGGAGCAGGTTTCGTTGTTCGGCCTGCAACAGCAGGCTTAAATTAACCAATATTCACCGGTTGAAACAAGCGCGGTGTCCGGTATGCAAAAGCCTAACCTTCAAACGGGATTCTTCTCCTCATCATTTATGGCATTAAGCTTTTCCCCTGCATTCGCGGGCCAATTCCCTGAATTTTTCATTTCCCGGGAATCGTTGGGTCAGGATGTCAAAATAGAATAATGCCTGTTTCGGGTCCTTCTCGAACTGCAAGTATATCTTCCCGACAAAATAGTGTGCCAATGTGTTGATTATCAATCCTTTATCCTGGCATTTTTGCTTGAGTAACGCCAGATCCGCAGATGGAGTGTTTTTGGGGATCAACGGAAACGAACGTAGTTTGCTTATAAAATAGGTATACATGGAATAATAGATTTTCATTAGTTCGGCACCCTTTCCATAGGCATCGAGGATTTCCGCATCTATTTTTTTCTCCAGGTTTTTCATTTTCATCAGGGCAATATTGAACCTCACAAGCTGGAGGTTTTTGTAATAATACCGCAGGCTATAGATATAAACCACCATGCTTTTCAAAGTATTCAACTCTGAACCGGTATCTTCGGGCATTGAGGTACGGAGGATTTCCTCAAATCGTTTGTATTCCTCTTTGGTATCCAGGGTCGTGCATTTCCAGTAATGGAGATCGAGGGTAAGGAAAGTTTCAAAGAATTCACTGATTTCCGGTTTACGAACCTTCAGGACTGAATCTGCTTTTTCGAATTGCTGGTTATAGATAAGACTGAAAACCTCTGTTACAGCCGGATTTTCGGTGTTGGCAGCCGAAAAAACGGGACCGCCAATGAGCCAAAGCACAAAAAACACAAATCGTTTCAGGGATTTGTTAAACCACATCATACGGATTTATTAAAAGAAGATGCTTGCCAGGAGGGTGGTACCTAAGCCCCCCACTGCGACTATTGATTCCATAACGGTCCACGACTGCAATGTTTGTTTTTCATTCAGGCCGAAATATTTTCCGACGAGCCAGAATCCGCTGTCGTTAACATGCGACAGGAGGGTAGCTCCCGAGGCAATAGCGAGAACCACGAGGGCGCGTTGGGGATCATTGAGTCCCAGTTGGCTGATCACGGGAGCCATAATTCCGGCGGCTGTGATCATCGCTACGGTTGCCGATCCCTGGGTAACCCGGACAACGGCTGCCAGGAGCCAGGCCAGGAGAATTGGCGGTATGGAAGTACCGGCAATCGACTCGGCCATGATTTTTCCAATTCCGCTGTCAATCAGAACTTGCTTTAGAACACCTCCTGCCCCGGTTATCAGTATGATAATACCGGCCGGACCCAATGCTTTTGTGCTTAAATCCAGCATTTTCTGTCGGGGCATTCCTCTTTTTACGCATAAAAAATACATCGCCAGTAAAGTAGCTATGATCAGCGCAGTAAAGGGATGCCCGAGGAAGGTGACTATCCGGGTAACCAGCGATTCGCCGATTACCTGTTTGTCGACCAATACCCCGGTTAACGTATTCATCAGAATTAACAGCATGGGAACACCGATCAACAGGATGATCAATCGAATCGAAGGAAGACCTTGCTTATCCCTGTCTTCCTGGAGGTTAAAAAATTCAGCCAGTTCGGCCGGAGGCCGGACATCAATTTTGCGGGCGATGAAAGTACCCCAGACAGGCCCGGCCAGAACGGCCACCGGAAGCCCCAGAATGATGCCGAAAAGAATGACCCAGCCCAACTGAGCATCCACAATATCGGCTACGGCAACCGGCCCCGGCGTCGGAGGAATAAAACTGTGCGTTACAGCCAGCCCTGCCAGCAAAGGAATCCCATAATATAAAAGCGACCTCCCGGTATCCCTCGATAAGGCATAGAGAATCGGAACAAGAATAATAAACCCAACATCAAAGAATACCGGAATGGCAATGATGAATCCCGAGATCACCATAGCCCAGGATGCTTTATCCCTGCCAAATTTGCGAATTAACGTACGCGCCAGGGATTCCGCACCCCCCGAACTTTCAAGGATCTGGCCGAAAATGGCTCCCAGCCCAACAACCGTGGCAACAAAACCCAGCGTACTCGCCATGCCCTCCTGGATACTGTCTGCAACCGTATCCAATGGCATGCCCGCTAAAATGCCTACGTAAACCGAGGTGATCAACAAAGATATAAAAGCACTGATCTTCAGCTTCAACACCAAAAATAACAACAGTCCTACCGCTGAAAGAATGATAAATATAAGGAAGGGTGTCGACATAGGTTTTTTGTTTCAGACGTTCCAAAAATACGTTATTATACAGAAATTCGGTCCATTCTTTCTCATGTTTTTATCCGGTTTTGTTCACCAGTAATCGGTCCGGTAATGATACAACCTGGGAGATAGTCCGATTTATTAACCAAGAAAATTTCGTTATTTTTGACCGTTAAAGAAGGTTTTAATAATTGACGGTTCCTGTAGCGAGCCAGGGGGTATTTTTCAACTTTTTTTCCTGGAAAGCTGAAAAAATGAATTTTACTTATTAATTTACCCCTTTTCTTAGTTTTTCGGCTTCTTTTCTAAAAATCAGGGATGAAAACAAGGAGCCCTCGCGGCAAGTCCCGGGGAATTATTTTTTAATAAATTAAAAACGATATGAGTGAGTTACTGGAAAAAATTGCAGAATGCATTGAGTTTGGGAAGATCAATAAAGCGGCTCCTTATCCGCCGCAGATGAAGGGGCAGGAAGGCGCGGATGAATTAACCCGCAAAGCGCTGGATGAAGGGATCTCAGCGCAGGAAATTCTAACCCATGGAATGATGACTGGCATGGAAAAAGTAGGCATTAAATTTCGTAACAACCAAATTTTTGTTCCACAGGTTTTAATGTCGGCCAAGGCGATGAATACAGCCATGGTTCATTTGAAGCCCTTTTTTCTTTCCGGGGAAGTAAAGCAAAAAGGAACTTTCATCATCGGGACCGTTGAAGGAGATCTCCATGATATTGGGAAAAACCTGGTTTCGATGATGGTAGAAGGAAATGGTTGGAACATGGTTGACCTGGGAACCGATGTCAGGGCTGAGCAGTTTATCACCGCATTAAAAGAGCATCCCGGAGCTTTTGTTGGATTATCGGCTTTGCTCACCACTACCATGGTGAACATGGAAAAAATCACAAAAGCCATCAAAGGGGCTGTGCCGGAAGCCAGGATAGCTGTGGGAGGAGCTCCTGTCAATGAGGAATTCTGTAAAAAAATCGGTGCCGACACCTATTCTCCCGATCCCCAGGGACTGGTTGAATACCTAAATTCTAAAGTAGCCTGAGCAATTTTACGCCTAGAAAAACAAGTCCTATCCTGAAACCATTCTCTGGAATTTTCAGAAGAACCTTGTTGGATCATACAAAGCACGAAAACAACGCATTAAAACATACAAGACACCTGTTACCATGGGAAAGATTATCGACCGGTTAAAAAAACAAAAGGTTCTGCTTTCCGACGGAGCCTGGGGAACTTTTCTTCATGAGAAAGGATTGCAACCCGGGGAATGTCCCGAGGCATGGAATCTGACCAGGCCGGATGAAGTATTGGAAATAGCCCGCAGTTATCTTGAAGCCGGAGCGGACCTGATCGAGACCAACAGTTTTGGAGGGTCCTGTTTCAAGCTGGAAAAATACGGACTTGCCGACCGGGTTTTTGAGATCAACAAAGCCGCAGCAGCGATCAGCCGGCAGGCTGCAGACGATAAATTTGTACTGGGATCGGTAGGCCCCACGGGCAAAATCCTGATGATGGGAGAGGTAACCGAAGAAGAACTCTATGATGCCTTCAAAGAACAATGCACCGGATTGGCAGCCGGAGGAGCCGATGCCATCATGATCGAAACCATGAGCGATCTTGATGAAGCCCGCCTGGCAATCAAGGCAGCCAAAGAAAACACCCCATGTGAGGTGTTCTGTACCATGACATTTGAAAAAACCGTGAACGGGGAATTCCGCTCTATGATGGGAGTTTCTCCCACCGACATGGTGAATGAACTGGGTCATTCGGGGGTGGATCTCCTGGGACCTAACTGCGGCAACGGAATGGCCAATATGATCGGTATTGTCCGGGAGATACGAATGGCTGACCCGGTAATCCCTGTTCTCGTGCATGCCAATGCCGGCATGCCCGTTTACAAAGACGGGGAAACCATATTTCCGGAAACCCCGCAAGAAATGGCCCGTATGGTGCCGGAAATTCTTGCTGCCGGCGCCAACATTGTAGGCGGATGCTGTGGAACCACCCCGGAACATATCCGTCAAATGAGACAGGCCATCGATGCAGAACTAAAAAAATAAACTGACCGGAAAAATCCCAACCCATACCCCCACATGAAAACAACCGGGACAAAAGAACCTTTGAGAAAAGGGCTTTCCCGGGTATACGGTTCCTTGCTACAAACAGAATGTTTTCCCGGGACATGTGATCCTTCCAAAACCTGATTTTCCCTATCCGAATCTAAACTCATTGTTTTTATTAACATTTCGCCCGATAGATGACAAAAATCTTACTTCAGCAAAAAAAAATCCTCTATATTGATCGGCAGGAAAATACCTGCTGTATGATTATGCATTCCGGAAAAATAACCCACTGATAAATCCATGTCTTATGAGCAACTTGCTGACCACATCGATTGGTAAAAAATTTATACTAAGCCTGACAGGAATATTCCTGATGCTGTTCATTCTGGTTCATCTGTCACTCAACCTGTTATTGATCTTTGACGACAGCGGGACCCTTTTTAACCGGGGAGCCCATTTTATGGAAACCCATCCACTGGTAAGAATTGCAGAGTTTGTTTTAGGGGTTGGCTTTCTTGTGCATATCCTGTGGTCGTTGGTCATATCGTACCACAACTGGAAGGCACGGCCGGTCACGTATGCCATAAAAGAAAGGAGGGCCTCGAGTTCCTGGTCTTCGCGAAATATGCTCATTCTGGGGGCTTTAATTCTTGTTTTTCTGGGGATCCACCTGGCCAATTTTTTCTGGGTAATAAAATTCAATGCTCATTCGCTTGCTGAGGTTCCGGTTGAAGGAGAGACCATGAAAGACACCTATACGCTGGTATCCGGACTGTTTAAAACGAGTCTTCCGTATAGTCTTCTATACATTGTAGGCGCCCTTCTGCTCGGCTTACATCTCACGCATGGGTTCTGGTCGGTATTTCAGACTTTGGGTCTGAACAGCAGCAGATGGCTGAACCGCCTGAAGTGGGTCGCACGAATTTATGCATTCATCGTAGCCGTTGGATTTTCAGCAATCCCCATATATTTCATTTTTCATTCATAAAAAAACAGGATACAGGGTATGACTACATCATTGAATTCAAAAATACCGGAAGGGCCATTGGCAGAAAAATGGACCAGGCATCAGGCATCTCTGAAGTTGGTCAATGCGGCAAACAGAAAAAAACTGGACATCATTGTGGTAGGTGCGGGGGCTGCCGGAGCTGCAGCAGCCGCTTCGCTGGCCGAGCTGGGATACAATGTGAAAGTGTATGTTTTTCAGGATTCTTCACGTCGCGCCCATTCCATAGCTTCTCAGGGGGGGATCAATGCAACCAAGAACTACAAAAACGATGCAGACAGTGATTTTCGTCTTTTTTATGATATGATCAAAGGAGGAGATTTTCGGGCCCGGGAAGCCAATGTTTACAGGGCTGCTGAGGTCAGCAACAAGATCATTGATCAATATGTAGCTCAGGGGGTACCTTTTGCGCGGGAGTACAGTGGCTACCTGGCCAACCGATCCTTCGGGGGGGTTCAGGTTTCGCGAACCTTTTATGCCCAGGGTCAGACCGGTCAACAATGCACCCTGGCAGCCTATCAGGCCCTGAGCAGGCAGATCAAAGCCGGCAAGGCAAAAATGTTTGCCCGGCGCGATATGCTTGACCTGGTGGTTGTGGATGGCAAAGCCAGAGGAATCATTACCCGGAACCTGATCACCGGCGAAATTGAACGCCATTCGGCCCATGCGGTAGTACTCGCTACCGGAGGCTTCGGAACCATCTATTATCTGTCGACACTGGCCGTAAATTCCAATGGCAGTGCTGCCATGGCAGCCTACAAAAAAGGAGCCTTCATGGCAAATCCCAGCATGGCCCAGATTCATCCTACCAGCATCCCTGTCATGAACGAATACCAGTCAAAACTCACCTTGATGTCTGAATCCCTGCGAAACGACGGACGGGTGTGGGTGCCTAAAACAAAAGGAGATAAACGACCCGCCAGGGAAATTAAAGAGGAGGAAAGAGATTATTACCTGGAACGTAAATATCCTGCCTTCGGGAACCTGGTTCCCCGGGATGTAGCCTCCCGGGCAGCCAAAGAAAGATGCGACGAAGGATACGGAGTGGGTGATACCGGATTGTCGGTATACCTGGATTTCAGGGATGCCATTGAAAGCCAGGGAAAAGAAGCCATAAAAGCCAAGTATGGAACCCTCTTCGATTTGTATCAAAAGATTACCGGTATAAATCCCTATGAAGAACCCATGCGGATCTATCCGGCCTCTCATTATACCATGGGAGGCCTCTGGGTCGATTACAACCTCATGACCAACATCCCTGGTCTGTATGCAATCGGAGAAGCCAATTTTTCAGATCATGGAGCAAACCGGCTGGGCGCAAGTTCTCTGATGCAATGCTCCGGAGATGGCTATTTCATCTTGCCGGCAACTATTGGCGATTACCTGGCAGACCAAATCCGTACACCCCGAATTCCCACAGACTTACCCGAATTTGAGGAAGCAGAAAATGCCGTCAGGGAAAAACTGAATAAACTGATGGCCGTGAAAGGAACCCAAACCGCTACTTCGTTTCATAAACGGCTGGGAAAAATACTCTGGACCTATTCAGGAATGAAAAGAAACGAAGAAGGACTAAAAAAAGCGCTGAAGGAAATTAAAGAACTGAAAGAAGAATTCTGGAACGACCTAAAAATTCCTGCCGGATTAAACGAATTGAACCATGAACTGGAAAAAGCAAACCGGATCGCCGACTTTTTTGACCTCGCGCAATTGATTGTTACCGACGCCCTGAACCGCAAAGAATCCTGCGGGGCTCACTTCCGTGAAGAATACCAAACCGACGAAGGAGAACCCAAACGCGACGATGCAAACTATTCCTATGTAGCTGCCTGGCAATATACCGGCGATGATTCACATCCAAAACTGCATAAGGAAATACTGACCTTTGAATATGTCACTCCTGTGCAAAGAAGTTATAAATAGATAAACCACTGTTCAAACCCGGAGGATAGGAAACGAGTCGAAACAGGTTACATACTATACCTTTAAAAATAAACCATTTCATTGTATGAAGATAACACTTAAAATCTGGCGTCAGAAAAATCAAAACACAAAAGGTCAATTTGTCACCTATAAACTGGAGGGAGTTTCTCAGGAAATGACCTTTCTGGAGATGCTGGACTATCTCAACGAGAAACTCATAAAAGAAGATGAAGATCCGGTAGCTTTTGACAGCGATTGCCGCGAAGGAATTTGTGGCATGTGCGGTTTGTATATCAACGGCCGCCCCAACGGTCCCCGTACCGGAGTGACAACCTGCCAGTTAAATATGAGCGCCTTCAAAGAGGGAGAAACCATCACCGTCGAACCCTGGAGATCCAAAGCATTTCCGGTTATCAAGGATCTGGTGGTTAACCGATCTTCTTTTGATCAACTGATTCAGGCCGGAGGATACATTTCCGTAAATACCGGAGCAGCACCGGAAGCAAACGCCATCCCCATAAAAAAAGAAAAGGCCGACCGGGCTTTCGAAGCCGGAATTTGCATTGGCTGCGGAGCGTGTGTGGCGGCGTGCAAAAATGCATCCGCTATGCTGTTCGTATCAGCAAAAATAAGCCAACTCGCCCTTCTTCCTCAGGGACAAATGGAAGCCAAAGAACGGGTCCGGAACATGATACGGAAAATGGACGAACTGGGCTTCGGAAACTGCTCCAATACCGGAGCCTGCGAAGTGGAATGCCCCAAGGAAATCAAATTAACAAATATCGCCCGTATGAACCGGGAATTTTATAAGGCCTTGTAAACCTATGAAAAGCACACGGATCCTGGAATAGATAATCCAACCATACATACATTAGCATTAGCAAAAAAAAAATAATTTGTTTGATTAAAAAAAAAGTTGTATATTGGTATCACGTACCGTTCTGGTACGTTGTGTTTGGGGGTTAAATAATAAGAGGGAAGCTGTTGAGCTTCCCTTCTTCTTTGCTTCGAACCGGTCCTTTTATTCTTTCTTTTTTCCGGAAAAGCAGATTTAATAAAGAAAAATTTCTTTTTTTCTGCTGTTTTGTTTATATTTGTAGCTAAATGCGTTAGCAACATATTTTTTCTGAAAATCCCGACGATTTGTACCAGGAAAAACGGATTGGTTAAACAATCGTTGCCCGAACGTGTTGTATTAGCAGGCGAAGATTCATAGATGAAACGAAAATGAATGCCGACATTGTTAAATTAATAAATGAAAGTAAATTATGGCAAATTACAAAGAACAAGCACAAGATGTTTTTAATTTTATTGGGACGCTTTCGAAAGAAAATGCCGGGATTGCAGAAGGTTTTGGGAAAATGCATAAAGCAACAGGCGAAGACAGTGCACTTTCTGTAAAACACAAGGAGTTGATCGCTTTGGGGATCGCTATTTGCATTCGCTGTGAAGGATGCATATCCTGTCATGTACAGGGGGCCTTACAGGCAGGTGCCACTCAGGAAGAGATCGTTGAAACCATTGGGGTCTCAACGGTTATGGGAGGTGGACCTTCGATTGTTTATGGCGATAAAGCCTACAAGGCAATGAAAGAAATGATGTAAATCAAACCATATTTCTTTGCTATAAAAGGGTTCGCGTTTAACAACGCGAACCTTTTTTTGTTTGTTTTGTGATTTGATTTCATCCTGTGTAGCGCCATTCAGATGCATTCCGGCCAGGAAGAATGGGTGGGGTATCTACACCTGGTTTCTCTTTGCTTTTTCTATCTTCTCAGCATGGCATACCAACACATTTTTTTTATCGCCATGCCAGTTATGAAATCCATTCCCCTGGCAATCTTTATAATGCGCACAGGTTTTGCATGGACCGGTTTTTGTCCATTCCCTGTTTCTGAATGGTTCAAATTGAGTCTGCCACACCTGATAAAAATTATCCGTATAAATATTTCCCTGTGAAAACGACCGGTCAATATTCGGACAGGCAGATATGGAGCCATCAATTAAAACAGAACCTATATTGATTCCTGCCCGGCAAAAGAAAAAAGCATCTCTGACTTTCTTTTCATACCGGTCCACATATCCTTCGCAACTAAAGGATACATCGATCGCTTTGTTTTTCCGGGATTCGACAATAAAATCCATCAATTCCACGAATTGGTTGTCTGTCAACATCAGGTCGGGATTATTCTTTGCGCGACCTATTGGAATAATGGTAAACAAACGCCATGCCCTCACCTTTTTTGACAGCAATAAATCCTGAATCCGGTCCAGTTCCTTCAGATTTCGTTGATTCACGCAGGTGACAATATCAAAATTCAATCGTTTTGAACCGGCAGCAATTTCAATGGCCCGAATCACTTTATCAAAACTACCGGTGTTATTCCTTAACCAGTTATGAGATTCCTGGAGGCCGTCCAGGCTGATTGTCAATGCACCCAGTCCGGCATTTAATAAGGAATTATGGCGTTGTTCATTGTAGAGGTGTCCGTTTGTGACCACCGCCCATTTCATTCCCCTTTTTCTGATTTCTCTGCCACACTGTTCAATATCTTTTCTTATGAGCGGCTCTCCTCCTGTCAATACAACCGTGAAATTCTTTGCTGGATGGGTTATGGTGTCCAGGGCTTTTAAGAAATCGGCAACCGGCATATCCTGATACGAACTTTTCCGGGAACAATCACTACCACAATGCAAACAATTCAAATTGCACCGTGTGGTACATTCCCAAAAAAGATAATTCAACAGATGCAACCTGACTTCAGATTCTTTAAATTTCCTGAATAAGAACCGTTGTAAGTTGGGTATCATCTATTTTTCTTCCAAATTTATTTCCAGATAAACCGGTTCGTTCACAAGGGTGAGAACGGTGTCCTTTCGAACATACGTACCATTTTGACCGGCATCGATATCTTCAAATTGAAGCGTTGCATTTTCCATGATTTCCATATAGAAAGAGAAACAACCCTCTTCATCCGTTATCTCATATTGTGTGTTTTCTGCAACAGAAACCTTGATTCCTTTAATGGGCATGCCGCTATTCAATGATTTTACCTGTCCTTCCACCAATACATCCGATCCAAAATCCTGAGGAGTTCCATAGCACGCCTGGAATACAAACAATGCGGAAGTAAACGTTAACCCTCCGAGAATATTTCTGATCCACTGTTGTTTCATGATATTTTGTTTTATTCAAAGATATTATTAAAGAATAAAAGGTTGCTTTCCGAATCATCATTTTTTATTCATAATTCGTTACACCTTCATAAATCATTGTTGACAAACTTCAATTCCATAAAAAAGCGCACAAGAAATTGCCTAACCCCGGCCTTCTTCCATGGCTCTTTGGGAAGCCTCTCTTTGAATAACAACCTCAGAAATCCACCTGTTTCTCTTTCAAAACAAGCTCCGGTAATTCCATTATTTTGGAAGTTACAATCCTTTTCTTTCCTTTGGATGATGCTTCATGGGGTTTACCCCTTATTGACGAACGAACGGCCATAAGCATCTGCTTTGAGCAATGCCTCAAAAACCCACTCGGGAGTAATACCGGATCCTTCATGATGTATGGAGGAACCCGGTTCAGTAGTTTTAAGAGCCACTTTCCGGAGACCTTCTCTGTTTTCGGGAGATATTCCCAGGTCGGTCAGTTTTGTGGGGAGGCCTATTGATTGACAAAAGGTATACACCTCCTGGATTTCATCTTGTGTAGCGCCATTCAGATGCATTCCGGCCAGAAGACCAAACGCCACTTTTTCTCCGTGGTAAAAAGTGTGGGTTTCCGGCAATGCGGTTAATCCGTTGTGTATGGCATGAGCTGAAGCCAGGCCGCCGCTTTCGAAACCTATTCCACTCAGCAGAATATTCGCCTCTGCAATACGATGCAGGGCCAGGCTGACCACTCCGGCTTCATTGTCTTTTTTGGCTTGAACGCCCTGTTCCAGCAATACTTCGTAACACAAACGGGCCAGACGATGTCCGGTCCATGTACCCAGTCCCCCGCATTCATTCATTGAAGAGGTAGCTGCACAGGAACGTGCTTCGAACCAGGTAGCCAGAGCATCTCCCATACCGGCCACCAGAAACCGGACCGGTGCTTGGGCAATGATATGCATATCGACCAGGACTACCGAAGGATTGAGCCGCTGATAATGGACCTTTTCAAACACTCCATCGGCAGTATAGGTTACGGCACACCCACTGCAGGGTGCATCGGTTGAAGCGATGGTCGGCACAACCAGTACCGGTAATCCAGCCCGGTCGGCTGCAATTTTTGCTGTGTCGATGACTTTGCCTCCCCCCATGCCTATGATCACCTGTGCCTTCTCCCGGCTGATGCTTTCCGCCATACGGGTCAGTTCTTCCTCGCAGCATTCTCCTCCGAAGAGTTCCACATGGATCAAAGACGAAAGAGGAGATTCGGTATATTCAGCCGGAAGATTCCTGCCGGCTGTGGAAGAGGTAATAAGGACGGCTTTGTTGCCAAATTGCCGGACCAGCTGTTCCAACCGAAAGATCGCTCCGGCACCCTGTATGTATTTGCCTGGAAAACAAGCAATAAAATTCCTGTCCATGGTTCTTTACTCAATTTTTATACCCGGGAATTATCTCGTTGCCTCTCTAACAATCTTCCTGCTTCGAAAGGCAATTTCTTCCAATACCTGGATCATCTGCTTCTCCAGACTCTCTATACCTCCGTTCAGGTTCCAGGCATTGGTATATGCCACGAAGGTAAAATTCAGATCGGGGTCGTAAACCATTTTGGACAGATACCCTTCGATGGCCCCTGTATGCCCGAACCCCAGATTGTTCGTGTACGAAAGACCGCATCCATAGCTGCCGGTACCCAGACCCCCACTGGGAAGACACTGCATCATCAGTGTATTGACCGTATAAAAACTGAGAACTCCCTCACCCGATAAGAGCCGACTCAGAAACCATGAGAGATCATCGGGAGTAGTAATCAGGTTTCCTTCGGCCACATAAGGTGAGGCATTTGTATGGGTCACATCATACACCACGTCATCGTAAAGAACAAAACCCGGAACCTCCTGAACATAGTCGGAATACATTGAATCAACCAACTGCCGTAGGTTGTTCTGAATCTGTTCGTGCTGTTCGAAATCACGATCTGTTTCGGTACATTGTGTCCATAAAACCGAAAAAACGATCATCAAAATGAAAAATACACTCCTTCTCATACGATTAAAGAGTAAAATTTAAATACCTCAATTTCTATATTTTATCAAGATCGGATTGATCTGCTAAACTTTAGTAATTTAATTATGGAATTGCACATCCCAGTCGTTTGCTTTTCCATTGAATGCCTGTCGACCGTCCATAGACAAATGGCAGGAACAGGGAAATACAAATATAAGGGTGTTTTCCCTTAATGTGCATTTTTTATTAACATAAAAGTAAAAATTCTCTTTTCAGGAGATCCTTCAGGCTTGTTGTTTTCAGTCGTTGTATCATGGAAACGATTAAATCCCCCCAGCAAAAGATAGGCTCACCTGGTGGATTTTCATTGCTTAATCTTTGAATCTTTTGATCATGGTTACCGACTCCGAACCCGTTTAATCCGTGGCAGGCTTTTACGGTTCTTCGAGTTCCGTCCATAATTCCCGGATTTCCTTGTTTTCAGGATCCAGTTCGCATGCTTTTCTTATGCTGGAAAGAGCCTTTTCGGTATTTCCTGTTGCTTTGTACGCTTTTGCCAGGTATTTGAACGCTTGGGAAGAGGACGGATAATTGCCCGTATTCCATTCAAAAAAAGAGATCGATTGCTGAAAATCATTTGCATCGTATAAAAAATATTTACCAAACATTTCGATCAACCGTTCCGGCGGGTTAAACTTAATTCCGTAGTGTTTCGACTGTTTTTCATAAAACGCCTGAATAAAAGGAATTTCCAATTCAAAATGAGGAGCATCCAGAATATAAAACCCGGAAAAAACATACGCTAATCCGTCATACAAACTTCGATAAGGAACGGTCAGATGATTTTGGTTTTCAAAATAGTCATGCTGCACAGCACCCGTTTGTATTTTTCCCAAAGCTTTACAAAACGAATTCTGAGACATTCTGAAGGGGCTTTTGTCCCGTCTTCCGTAGGGAGCGTTATGAGCCGACGAAATGTAAAGCTTACTGCTCAGGTTGGGCGATCGGTATGTTGCGTTTGCAAGCATTCGTTCGCAATACAAGTCATCCCAGGTTAATGCGGGATCCATTGCAAGAAAGGCATCAAAAAGATGATTGTAGTTTAAGTAAGCATAAACCGAGAGCAAACCACCCAGTGAATGACCGGCAAAAATGCGGTATGGTCCGGTTCTGTAATTTTTTTCCATAAGAGGAATGAGTTCTTTCTCCATAAACTGCATAAATTTTTCTCCTCCCCCGCTAACTTTTGCTCCTTCACTCTCCATGCCATCCAGATTGGTTTTGCAATGCGTGGGTGTCAGATCGTGATTTCTGTCCTTATGTATCATAGCAACTACCAGCATTTCCGGAATCACAAATTGAGAACTCATGAATTCCGTGGTTCCGGAAGCCAGCTGAAAATGTTCATCCCCATCCGTAATATACAAAACAGGATACCGGTTGTTCCTCTTTTCATAATGCATTGGGAGATGAACCCAAAACTCCTTCTCTTCTCCTGTTACTTCAGAATAGATACGATACTTTACCCCTGTAACTACTTCATTGTCTGCTTGTCCTGATAAAAGAAGAGGAGATATCAGAACGACCATCCCCAGGATGATCCGGTTAAAGCTTCTCATGGTTGTCTGTTTTCAGGTACATGAAGGTATCACAATATATTACGTTATTCGTTATTGGTCTGCGTTATAGCCGGTAAGGCACTATGGATTATGTTCTCATTCCCCGTTATGAAGGGTAAACCAGGTTATAAACCTATGCAAATCTATGAAATCTTTTGCTTTCTGGTAATACCCCGGGTACAGATCTTGCATTGCATGGCATCAGAACGCCCGCTTGTTGGGGCTGTTTATTCCATGGATTGAATGAACTGCATCAGTTCTCTGTCGTGGTTATTCACTATTTTGCATTCATTGTCAAAATACATTGTAGCGCCGTTTTCGACGGTATAAGGTTCCCAGTCAGGCAGCTTATCCTCAACATTGGGATTCCCTGTTCTGGCAAAGTTTAACCATGCGGAGCTCATTTTATTGGCTAATTCCCAGGCTTCTTCTGCATTGCCTGTCCAGTCTGGTCTCAAATCAACAGTATAGAATGCCAGAGGAATGTCCAGACCATGAAAAGAACCTCTTGATGCACTATCCACCGGACTCTTCCACGCCAATAAATAAACATACAACGGAGCATTTTCCTGTTTAGCCCTTGCATCTGCAGTCCTTATGGTAAATGGTCTGAAAACCTTATCAATAGAAAGAAGATCCTGCGGTGTATAATCCGGATAGGCCTTTGCGAACAGCTCAATATATGGATCGGTGTTGACGCCATATTCTTTTGCTAAGCGTTCTTTAGCCACATCCATTGTCAGATCTTTTTCGGCATAGGCTGTGGGCATTAGCTCATTCAGTGTTGTTCCCATCATAAGCGGTATCTCTTTGGATATATCAGCAAATCCGGGACTGAAAGGCTGCTGTAGTAAAACTTCACCATCTGCCGAAGGAGCGAAGCCAAACATGGTGGGCGATCCGGGTTTTCTTGGACCGGAAATCTCAGCTATTGCTTCATTCCCTGCTTTTACAAGATCCAGGTAAGGGATTGTATCCAGTTTTTCTGCATCGTTTGGTGTAAGCCCCAAATTTTCAAGTACGGCTAAACCCAGGGCTTCCGATTTTTCTTTGGTCATTACATTCAGCAGGGTTCCACTTTGAATGATTGCTTTATGGAACAAACCTTTTGCCGCTGGCATACACATGAGCGTGCCTACTTTTCCGCCTCCTCCTGATTCGCCCACAATGGTTACATCGGAAGGGTTGCCACCAAAATTTCCAATGTTTTTTTGGATCCACTCCAGGGCTTTTACCAGGTCGAGCATGCCAACATTTGCCGATTGTGCATAGTCGGGGCCGCAAGCCGACAAATCAAGAAAACCAAGAATGTTCAATCGGTGATTTACTGATACCAAAACAACATCCCCTTTTTTAGCCAAAGCTTCACCATAGGTCATGGGATCGTTGCTGGCGCCAGTGTGAAAACCACCGCCATGTAACCAAAGCATAACCGGACGTTTTTTTGCATCATTAATTCCCTGTGTCCAAACATTTACACTGAAGAGTTCTTTTTCATTTTGAACGGAATCGGGATACCAGGGCACTATTTGTTTGGCTACCGGTCCAAAGTCATTGCATTCAAGAACTCCGTCCCAGGCATCCGGATCCTGTGGAGGCATAAACCGTTCCGCTTTGGCATAGGGAATTCCTTTAAAAGTATATATTCCATCGGTAACACGGCCGGATATATCACCAAAAGTGGTTTTAACAACCGGGGCTTGATTCCGGTCTGTTTTTGGGTTACACCCTGTAAAATAAATGGCGATTGTAATTATACAAAAGAAAAAAAAGCAGGTTGATGGTCTCATTGGTTAAAAATTTGGTTACGTTGATAGTAATTTATAAAGGTATTGCCAATAAGGCACAAAAATACGAAATACCACAAAAGCTAAAAATACAAATAATTATTTTAATAGTATGAAGCGAGTTCCATAGGCTATGGATATTGAACATGCATTGATTACATTTATGCCATACATACAACATCTTAAATTAATTATATTCACATGAATATGAAGCAACAAAAGAAAATGGCCCGTAAACGAAACCGGTTTCCTGCGCACATCCTTCCCATTTTAACCGAAATCCTCGTTTTGTTTGCCTGTGTTCCCCTCCCTTCCGACAAAACAAATAGTATTCGCGAAAAAATTTCAATCAATGAAAACTGGAGTTTTTACAAATACCACTCTGCCGAAGCCGCAGATAACCTGATTTACGACATTCGCCCTGAAGTGCAGAATTTCAGGGATGACAGGGATGCGGATTCCAGACCGACCGGGGGCGTCGAGGTTGAAAAAGCTCACGGTGTTTTAAAACCGTGGATTTTACCTTCGGCCAATCCCTTTATTAAGGATCCGGAGAAATGGCATCTTCGTCCGGAAGGAAATCCCGGCAGTGATTTTCCTTTTGTTCAGCATGATTTTGATGACAGCACCTGGGAAAAGGTTGAATTGCCCCACGACTGGGCTATTAAAGGGCCCTTTTTCGAGGGAAACAATCCCGAAGTAGGGGGTAGCATGGGCAGACTCCCGGTGAATGGTGTCGCCTGGTACCGCAGAAAACTGGATATCCCAAAAACAGACTCCGGAAGATCGATCTTTCTGCATGTGGACGGAGCCATGTCCTATGCTATGGTGTGGCTTAACAAAACCCTGGTAGGGGGTTGGCCCTACGGGTACAACTCATGGCGGCTCGACCTGACTCCCTATATGGAACCGGGAGGCGATAATCAACTGGCTATCCGCATCGACAACCCCAATCATTCGTCACGCTGGTATCCGGGTGCCGGCATTTACCGAAATGTCTGGCTCATTAAAACCCATCCGGTACATGTTGCCCAATGGGGAACTTTTATTACAACCCGTGATGTTTCAACTGCATCGGCAAAAATAGATGTTGAAGTAGCTGTTGCGAACGATGCAGAAACAGAATCTTCGGTGGAAATCAAAACGCAGTTTTTTACCCTAAATGAAAAAGGCAAAATATCAGGAAAAGCCGTTGCTGAATTGCCTGCGAAAAAGGTGGCAATGGCTCCGGGACAAACAATCAAAACCAGGGGTTCAGTGACTATTCCTGATCCAAGACTTTGGGGTCCTCCTCCGACTCAACATCCTGATCTTTACCTGGCGGTTACAGAGTTGATAAAGGAGGAAGAAATCCTCGATGTCTATAAAACAACCTTCGGAATACGTACGGTAGAATTGGATCCCGACCGGGGTGTCGTGGTGAATGGAGAACACATACCAATCCAGGGCGTAAACCAGCATCACGATCTGGGAGCCCTGGGGGCAGCCTTTAACCGTCGTGCTGCCGAACGGCAGCTTGAAATCTTACGGGAGTTGGGCTGTAATGCCATACGAATGGCTCATAACCCACCTGATCCGGAACTTTTAAACCTAACCGATAAAATGGGATTTTTGGTGATCGATGAAATATTCGATGTGTGGGAACGAAGAAAGACGCCTCATGATTTTCACCTGGTTTTCCCGGATTGGCATGAACCGGATACCCGGGCTTTCATCCGCCGCGACCGAAACCATCCTTCCATCATCCTGTGGAGCTACGGCAATGAAGTAGGCGAACAATACACTGCCGCAGAAGGAGCTGCTCTGGGAAGAAAACTGGTGGATATAATCAAGGAAGAAGATCCAACCCGTTTAACAACCGCTTCCATGAATTATGCCAAACCGGGAATGGAATTTCCTGAAATCATGGATGTGATCACGTTAAACTACCAGGGAGAAGGAATCCGCGATGCACCGGCCTATTCTCACCTCCGCGGGATCACCACAGCACCCCTTTACCCTTCTTTTCATGAAAGCTATCCTGACAAGGTTATCCTGAGCAGTGAATCGGCATCCACATTAAGTACCCGGGGAACCTATATTTTCCCGGTATTTGATGGAATAAGCGCTCCGATCAGCGATGAAACCGGGGGGGATTCCCAAAATCAGTATGTAAGTTCGTATGAATTGTACACGGCCAACTTTGGTGCTTCCCCAGACAAAGTATTTGCCTCGCAGGACAGGAATCCCTTTGTGGGAGGTGAATTTGTCTGGACCGGATGGGACCACCTGGGGGAACCAACGCCCTACTATTCAGCAAGAAGCTCCTATTCGGGAATTATCGACCTCGCAGGGTTCAGGAAAGACCGGTTTTACCTGTATCAATCACGCTGGCGTCCGGATTTTCCGATGGTTCATATCCTGCCCCACTGGAACTGGCCGGAACGCATGGGAGAAATAACACCCGTACATCTGATTACCTCGGGCGACGAAGCAGAACTGTTCCTGAATGGAAAATCACTGGGACGCAAAAAGAAAGGCCAATTTGAATACCGGCTTCGCTGGGACAATGTGGACTATGAACCCGGGGAACTCAAAGCCGTGGCATATAAAAACGGAGTAAAATGGGCTGAGGATGTTGTAAAAACAACAGAAAAACCAGCCTTCCTGCAAGCAACGACTGACAGAACAACCCTTGTGGCCAACGGGAAAGATCTTTCGTTTATTACGGTTCAGGTAAAGGATAAAAACGGACTTCCCGTTCCGGATGCAGAAAATACGGTGTTATTTGATATCAAAGGCCCGGGGGAAATTGTTGCAACCGATAACGGCGATCCAACAAATAGGGTTCCTTTTCCTGCTCATGAAAGAAAAGCATTCAACGGGTTAGTTCTGGCCATCGTGCAATCAAAAAACGGCGAAAAAGGAGAGATTACAGTTACTGCTACCTCTCCCGGATTGGAAAGTACTGAAATAAAAATAAAAACCATACATTGATAATGAACTGGATATTGCATACTGGATAGATAGATACATAATACTTAATTCCGTGACAATTAATTGTAGTGACCCAAAACCAACTTCTTCGTTTCGAACATTAAATTATGCATTAGTAATGTTTGCTCCTGAAGTAGACTCATGTCGTCTGGCCCGTTAGTAAAGTTCCAGCAGTTAGTTAAAACAAAAACTGTAAAGTTGTTTGCCGGGTCTGAATAACATCTAACAGAAATACCAGAACCGTCACCACCGTGACCATAACCCAGACACTTATAATGGAATAAACCCATTCCATAGCTGGCTGCATTGATTTGAGAGGTTGGCACACAAGCCATCATATAGTTGCTTACATAAGCCATTTTGATTCCTGCTTCACCGCTGAGCAGGAGCTGATAAAATTTGCTCAAATCGCGGGGTGAGGTTATGACATTGCCTTCGCCAACATAAGCAGACATGTTTTGTGTGGTCAGGTTAATATTTTCATCTGAAAGCCAGCCCCATGATTCAACATAGGGTTCAGGAATTGTTCGTTCGTTGCCCCTATCCGGGAAACTGGTTTCATTCAATTCAAGGGGCTTAATAAACTCATCCTCCATAAACTGGCGGTAGGTTTTTCCACTGACCCTTTCTATTATTTTTGCCAGCAGTTGATATCCACTGTTTGAGTATGACCAGGATTCACCGGGTCTAAATGTATACTTTTGATGCTCACTGATATAGGAAGTCATCTGGTCGATAGTCATTGTATATTCAGGGTTTTGTGAGAATATATTGTCAAGAAAGCTAGCACCATCGGGAGAATTAACAATATCGTAAACTCCTGCAGTATGATTAAGTAACCGAAAGATAGTAATCTCATCTTTGAATGGAATGTTATAATTTTCTGTATCCGGTAAATATGGAATGTCTTTGCCAGGTATCCAGGCAGTAACCAGAGAATCGAAATGAATCTGGCCTTTTTGATTAAGCAGTACAATGCCGGCAGCCGTAAAAGATTTCGTAGTGCTTTGTCCGCGAAAATGTATGCTTTCCGAAAAGTTATCGGCAAAACCCTTGTGTCCGAATCCGGTTTCATCGTTATGCATTACATGGATAGCAATGCCTCCGGGAAAACCAGGATACGCTGCTAAGTAATCAGCATAGGTCTGGTCTGCCAATGCCTGTATTTCCTCACTCAAATTGCTATCCGGTTGAATATCATCCTCATCTTTTGTACATGCTGACAGGATTACAAAAGTTGCAAACAGAGCAATTAATAATGTTCTTGATAAGAATATTTTCTTCATAGTCGTGTTTTTTTAATATTTTCCTGATCGAATAAAATCAATTTTTTACACTCTCTTAAAGCGAAACGATTCATACGTATCTGAATTTATCCGTTTATCAAATCATGGTATGTATTATTACTAAAATCAAGGTCTGTAGTAATTTAACCCAATTTCAAGCTTCATTGTTGTCTTTATTGGATATGCGCTAACGTTTAACAAACCGAGCAGGCAAGGGGAATTTCACCCCAAACCTCTCACAACTTTTCCCAATCCGATCAGGCTGTGATAGTCTCCCGTCATATGCTTACGCCGAAGCTTCAGCATAGGCGCTACGGCTCTCGAATAACACTTACAAATATAAACTCATCCCTTTAAAGTTGGTAAATAAAAAAATATATATATAAAAAGGATTCTCCTGGAAAAGCTTAAAGAAAAATCAAATAGGGTTTGTAAAACAGTATGCAAGATGAAATATGTCACCGTATACCAATAATTTACAACGGCATCTGTAGTCCCACCAGGAATCGAACCTGGATCTACAGTTTAGGAAACTGCTATTCTATCCGTTGAACTATGGGACCTTTTTTTCAGGTCTGCAAAAATATGCAAAAACCTT
>CAYPAW010000048.1:0-3484 GCA_964408795.1 uncultured Mariniphaga sp. | reverse complement strand
AAGTTATGGGACGAATTATACATTTTAAACGTATGAATAAAGCTCAGGTTAACCCCGACTTAGATGAAGTTAAACGTTGGAAGAAAGTTTTACTGAATCTTAGTCGTTGTCGGAGACAGGAATAATTCATGAATTATTCGGGGTAGAACGATGAAACGAGCATAAAAACAATCCTTTAAGAGTATGATTAACCTTGATCCCGATGTACATCGGGATCGGAAATACCTTTGAAAACAAATAGAGTGCATGAAATACCCATACAATTATTTACTAACGTTTCGTAGATCAATCATATTTTGATAAAACATAGAATTTGAATGTTTTAGCATTCAAACCATTGTGGTATTTTGTGTTTTCGTACCCTGGTGGCAATCACGTTATTGCCACGAAAACACAAATTCCCCAACATTCAAAAAAGAACAAGTAGAAATGGTATCTGTAAAACCCGGATTTTACCTGCTTTTATACATTGATCAATGGTATAAACAACACAGAATAAGATGAATAAAAAAAGTGCGAATTCAGTAATGAAAAAACCTATTCGTCCGAAATGTCAAATGTTTTTTGCTTTCGACTTCAGTTTTTGCACTTTCAAAGAGTCACTTTACGAACCATCCCACCTCTTTGCATCAAAGAAACCGTTGTTTTGTTGCATTATACCTTAAAATATATTACATTTAGTAATCATTTATGGGTTCTCAAGCGTAACGATTTAAGATGAGTACAATGACTTTTACAGATGATCTGAAGCAGGCAATCCGTATTGCACAATCCCTGGCCAAAGAGTATTCGAATGCTGAATTTTCACCGGCACATCTTTTAAAAGCATTGCTTCATAAAGACATTGGGCTTAACGAACTTCTTATGAACCTGGATCAGGATATTTTTTACCTTGAAGAGTGGGCGGAAGTAAGAATTGAATCGTATCCCAAAACGGGCAATGTTCCTGAGACTCCTCCTGGAGACGATCAGGTTCAGGCGGTTTTCAGGGAAGCTGAAAACATCAGGCTAAAGCTTTCAAAAGATGAAACAGATGCGGTATCGGTATTAACAGCATTGAGTACTCCGGGGGTTGGATTTACGTACGAGCAGCTGAAAACATTTACCCTTACCCAAAAACAGATCCTTGACTTTCTTCTCGAAAGCAGTGACCTGGAAAAAGCGGTAGGTACCTCCGAAGAAAAACCAGAACAAAAGAAACAAAAACCGTCGCAGAATGCCCTGCTGAAATATTGTACCGATAAATGCGAAGAAGCCAGACAGGGGATCCTTGACCCGGTTGTATGTCGCGACAACGTAATCCGGGAAGTCACAGAGATCCTGGGACGAAGGAACAAAGCCAATGTATTGATTCTTGGGGATGCAGGAGTGGGAAAAACGGCATTGGTTAACGGGTTCACCCAGCATATAATCGAAGGAAAAGTACCTTCGGGGTTGCAAAATGCCCAGGTCTTTGAACTCGATTACGGAGCCATCATTGCCGGTGCTTCCTACAAAGGAGAAGTGGAAGACCGCCTGAAGCATATTATTACCGAAATACAACAGTACGAAAAAGCCATCCTCTTCATTGATGAAATTCATATGCTGGTCGATAAACAGGGAGGAACAGCCGGGGCAGCGAACCTACTAAAACCGGAACTTGCCCGCGGAAACCTGACCCTTATCGGAACAACATCGATTGATAATTATACCAAATTTATTGAAACCGATGAAGCCTTCAACAGGCAGTTTGAACTGGTTAAAATTGAAGAACCCGATGAGCAGACAGCGCTGAGAATGATCGAGAAAATTATCCCGAAATACGAAGAACACCATAATTTAAAAGTCAGTAAAGAAGTAGCCAATGAAGCGATTCGCCTGTCCAAACGATTCTTAAAAGAACGATCCCTGCCCGAATCAGCCATCGACCTGATAGACCATACCATGGCTGGAGTCCGTCTTATGGCAGATATTTCCTTAGAAAAAATTCAAAAATTAAAATCCGAACTGGAACCTTATCAGAACGATCCGGACAATCATTTTGCTGAGTTGCAATGGTTCAGTGCTGATTTAAAAAACCAGATATCTCCGATCCTTTTCTCCAAGCTGGAAGAAGAGGAAGACGGACAGTCTCTCCAAACAGGCACTGAAATGTTCGATTCCTGTCGGAAAATTCTGGAGAACCTTGAAAAATTTGCTGTCGAAAAGGTTGAATCCCTGACCAAATCAGATGTGGGAGCTATTGTTTCAGGACGCACAGGAATTCCTCTGGGGAAAATACAATCCCGGGAACGGGAGCGACTGATGACCACAGAAGACCACCTCCGGAAAAGAGTCATCGGACAGGACCATGCCCTGAAAAGCATTGCGGAGGCAATTCTTGAATCCCGCTCGGGGCTCAAAAAGTCGGGTCAGCCTATGGGATCTTTTTTCTTCCTGGGTCCTACGGGAACCGGAAAAACCGAACTGGCAAAATCCCTTGCCGAATTTTTGTTCCAGGATGAATCGTTCCTGATCCGTTTCGACATGTCGGAATTTAAAGAGGAACATTCTGCAGCCTTGCTATATGGAGCTCCTCCGGGATATGTTGGTTATGAAGAAGGGGGATTGCTGGTAAACAAGATCAGGCAAAAGCCTTATTCAATCGTATTGTTTGACGAAATTGAAAAGGCCCACGCATCCGTATTCGATATCTTTCTGCAAATTCTGGATGAAGGAAAACTCCACGACCGTTTGGGCAAAGAAGGGGACTTCTCCAATGCCCTCATTCTTTTTACTTCAAATATCGGAAGCGACTACATCGTGGAATCATTCAATAAAGGAGAAATACCTCCTTCAGACACGCTCATGGAAATTATGAGCAATTATTTCCGCCCGGAATTTCTGGCAAGGTTAACGGAAATTGTCCCGTTTGCACCTATAAGCAAAGAAAATGTGGTAAAAATATTTGACATTCATATGAAAGGTTTATTACATTTATTGGAGGAAAAGGGCATTCAGTTTGAAATGGACAAAGAGGCCAAAGAAAAACTGGCACGATCAGGATATACACCCAAATATGGTGCCCGGCCCATTTTAGGTGTCATACGAAACCAACTCAGGCGGCCGCTTTCACGGATGATCATTTCCGGCAAGGTTGCCCGTGGCTCAAAGGTCCGGCTTGCCCTGGACAAAGAAGAAAAGGTTAACTGGAAAATAGAATAAGCTTTTACGAAGTATTACAAAAAGAAATATTAATACAAAAAACAAACGATATGCAAACTTATGGAATTGGCGGGACAGAAGTCCCCAATGAAGCAAATGAGGGGATGAGCGAAATAGCTCAAAACCGAACGTTGATGATCGAAAAATTGACAAACGAGGCACCCTTCAAACCGGAAATGGTACAGGGACTCACCTCGATAAATGATGTATTCAACCATTTTCAGCCTTCGGTTGATGTGGAATTTGAAGATGCCGAAGGAGCCGGGAAAGAAGAAAAGCTCTCTTTTAAGGGACTGGCAGA
>CAYPAW010000047.1:0-7427 GCA_964408795.1 uncultured Mariniphaga sp. | reverse complement strand
TACCATTTTATTTCCAACCGGATGTATCAAGGAAAACTAAAAATGAAACTAACCTTTGATTTTAATTGAAACCTACATAATCAAAAATGAGAAAAATAGTATTCACCCTGTTTGTTTTGCTGGCCTCAAATACAATAATTGCGCAATACCCGGTAATAAAAGGCGTCGATATACATGTAAAATTCGATCAGAAAATCCGTTCCTGGGATGGATTCGGATTTAATTATGTTGAGACGGCACAAACCCCCGACTATGATGAATTCAGACAGGAGTACGGTGGATTCAGCCTGCTGGATGAAAAGGAAAAGAATGAAATTATTGATATGATTTTTGGCAAAGACGGGCTGAAGGTAGGATTGATTAAAATGTTCTGCGATCCCTTTCATCAAACCGAACCCGGAGGAGAATACGACCATAAAACCACCACATCGAATATGCGGGAATTTGTCAGGCGGGGATTGGCAGTTACCCGGAACAGAGGAGCCGGATTGAATATCATCACCACCCTTTACGGGCCACCGGCATACATGACCCTGCAGAAAGTAATTCGTGGTCGGGATCTGGACCCCATTTACAAAGATGATTTAGCCGGGTATTTGGTTAGCTGGGTTAGGTATCTGAAAGAAGTTGAAGGCTTTCCGGTCAATTATATTTCCCTGCACAACGAAGGCGAAGACTGGGAACGCTGGCCATGGGACGGAAAAGATGCAAACATCGGGCACGGGCATGATTACAACATGTACTGGAGACCCGAACTGGTTTGTGAATTGATAAAGCTTACCCATAACAAACTAACGGAAGCCGGTTTGGGCGATGTTGGGGTAAGCCCCGGTGAAACGACCAACTGGTACCGCTTCTCGTACTGGGGCTATGCCGATGCCCTTTACGAAGATGATGATTGTATAAACGCTTTGGGGCTGATTACTTCACACGGTTTCTATTCAGGAAGTTACAACAGCCGTTGGTTCGGCGACCACAACTGTATGGGAACAGAGCTCATCAGGCAGAAAAAACCGGGCTTACATGCCTGGGTAACCTCGACCAGCTGGAGCAACATGGATACCAAAAGCATCAAGGAAATGCACGATAACATCTATTCTTCGCGGGTGAACGGAATTATCCCCTGGGCAGGGATCCAGCGTCCTGTGCAATGGGTGAGCGGCGACCCCAACCCGGGATCGGCATTCACCGTCCGTGAGGATGGCTCTTACGAAGTCCGAATGGGATATTATTTCTACAAACAAATTACCCGGGCAGGCCAGCCCGGAATGGATGTGTGCCGGACCTTGTCGAATGACACGGAAATTCCCGTTATTGCTTTTGGCAAAGGAAATTCCGACTCATCAAATGCCTTTGTGGTGGTGAATATAAATTCGGACAAAGAAAAACCTACGGTAATTACCATAACCGGCTGTGAGGCCAAATCATTTGAAGCTTTCCGGACCAGCGAAGATGAGAAGGAAAAATATACTGCAATTGGATTATTGAATGTCAAAGACAAAAAAATAGAATATACCGCACCGGCTGGTACAGTTACTACATTCTTCGCTTTGTAGTTATTTGATTTTATGGGTCATCGCAATAATGCGTACCTGATCTAATCAATTATAAATGAATATAATAACGTATTATATTGCAAAAATTGTGAAATGGGAAATAACCTCGGCAAGCAATGCTGGATGTAGGTTATTCTCATTTCACAATCATTTAAATTATTCATCAAAACCATTTTCAAGTGTTATATTTATAATCATTATAATCAACATGATAAAAAAGTTAGGTACACATTATTATGAAGAACCATTTTTATTATCGCAAACTTTTTTCTAATAAAAAATGACCGATGAAATGTAGAGCTCTTCTCCTATTTATTCTTCTTACCGTCGCAAATAATACGCAGGCAAAAGATTACAAAGCTTCCCTGTTCGGTATCGAGTCAAACGGAACGACATTAAATACACGTTCTATCCAGAAAGCCATTGATTACATTCACGAAAACGGCGGTGGCAAACTGGTATTTTATGTCGGAAGATACCTTACCGGAACCATTTATATGAAGTCAAATGTAACCATCCACCTGGAAGAAGGGGCGATCCTGATGGGTTCCACCAACCCTTTTAATTACGACCGGAATGGCTACTGGCAGGCATTGATTTTTGCATTCGACCAGGAGAACATTGGAATCACCGGGAAGGGGGTGATCGACGGGCAGGGATACAAAACAGCCAACAATGTGCTTTCGATGGTACACCGGGGAATCATCAAAGACCCGAACGACCTTCTTTATGACCGTCCGCGGGAAGGCATACGTCCGCAAAATATTTATTTCAAGGGGTGTAAAAATGTCCACATTCAGGGAATTCTTTTGAAAGATCCGGCCAGCTGGAATCAGCAATACGACCAGTGTAAAAATGTCGTGGTAGAAGATATTACCGTCGATAGCAAATCGTACTGGAACAATGATGGGATCGATATCGTGGACTGCGACAGTGTGATTGTCAGAAACTGTTACATCGATGCAGCCGATGACGGCATCTGCCTGAAATCGCACAGTGCCGATTACGTATGCCAGAACGTATATGTTTATAACAACACGGTCCGTACCAGTGCGAATGGTATCAAGTTCGGTACTGCCTCCAACGGAGGCTTCCGTAACATTACGATTGTGAACAATACTGTGTTCAACACCTACCGTTCGGCCATCACCTTTGCAGCTGTGGATGGTGGATTTGTGGAAAATATTAAGGTTGACAGCCTGCGGTCGATCCACACCGGGAATGTGATTTTCCTGCGTATCGGCGAACGAAAAAAAGGGAAAAAAGGGAGAATGGAAAACATCACGATCTCGAATGTTTATGCCGAAGTGCCGGCAACCAAACCGGATGCTGGTTACAATTACGAAGGCCCGGTGGAAGACCTGCCTCGAAATATCTCCCCTGCTTCTATCGTGGGTATGCCCGATGTTTCTATTAAAAATGTGACCTTGCGGAACGTGGAAATCCATTACCCTGGAGGCGGAAATCCGTTGTATGCGAAAATCGGACTGGATGAACTGGATAGGGTCCCTGAACTGGCTGCTAAATATCCAGAGTTTTCCATGTTCAGGGAATTACCGGCCTGGGGATTTTATATCCGCCACGCTGAAGGAATTACATTTGATACGGTTACCTTAATTGCCGAAAAAGAAGATTACCGCACAGCCATCGTCCTCGATGATGTCCGGGATGCCACATTTATAAGCCTCCATGTGGAAGAACCAGGAAAAGAGAAGGATCCTGTCTGGTCACACAACTCAGAAAACCTAGAGATTAAATGAACCGGAAAGCAGAGTGATTCTTCGGCCCGGGGATGGTGGCGACAGAACAGTACGCAGAAAAAAACAAATCAGCCCTGAAGGTACAGCAACATGCCATAGATGGAATCAAACTCCTTCTTTTCTCCCTTTTTATCCAGTTGCCAGGAAATGTCACTCCCCGATCCGGTCACATGCACATTAAAATCAGGAGTTGCATCCATCACAATCTGATAACCGACTCTGTTAAAAGCCCTGAGAGTCCAGTTCAGAGGGATTCCTTCTCCGGTGATCTTCACCTTTTCCCGGAATTCTTTTTTAAAAAAATATTCCCCTTCAAACGGATCAAATCCAATATGGCTGTTGCTGAAAAGTTTGGTAAAATTTCCATTCAGCACGGTATCTTCCGGAGATCCTTCAATGGTCTCCTCCTCCAGCATGATCCAGAATTTATCCACCTCGCGAAGCGCAATATTCAGGTCGTGGGTGGAAAGGACGATGGTTTTTCCATTCTCTTTGGCCAGCACCTGAAGCAGGTGAAAAATTTCATATTTATTGCTCACATCGAGGAAGGCCGTGGGTTCATCGAGAAAAATAATAGGGGTATCCTGAGCCAGGGCCCGGGCGATCATCGTGCGCTGCCGTTCACCGTCGCTGATCCGGGTTACCGGTTGATTCACAAAAGTCTCCATCCCTACACTTTCGATGGCTCTGTAAACGATCTTTTTGTCTTCCGGGGTTGTTTTGCCAAACCAGTTGGTGTACGGAAAACGTCCGTAAGCAACCAGGTCGAAAACCGTCATATTGGCCACTTTAACAATATCGGTGGACACAAAACTGATCAGTTTGGCCCTTTCCTGGCCAGAGATGGTTTTTATTGATTTCCCGTTTACGGTAAATTCTCCCTCAAAATAATCCTGAAAACCCATCAGCGACCGGAAAAAAGTACTTTTCCCGATCCCGTTGCTGCCAATGAGCGCCACCATTTCACCGTGATACGCTGAGAAATTAATTCCTTCTCGAAGGATAAAGGGCTCCTTTCTATGGTTGGTAAATCCAATGGCCATATTTCGGATCGATATGTTAAAACGTCCCTGCCCCATCATACCGAAGAAAATCGTTTGTTTTTAATAATCATCCATATGATTACAGGAATTCCCACAAGGGCGGTTACGGAATTGATAGGAAGCGTTGTCTGCATCCCGGGAAGCTGGGATACAATATCGCTGAACAACATCAGCACACTGCCGATCAGAATGACTGCCGGTATGAGAATGGCATGGTTGGCAGTGCGGAAAATGATCCGGGCAATATGAGGTACGGCAATTCCTATAAATCCAATTGGTCCGCAGAATGCGGTTATCGTACCTGCCAGAAGGCTGGTGCTTAGAAAGATCACCAACCGGCTACGTACAAGGTGAACACCAAGCGACCGCGCATAATTCTCTCCCAACAGAAATGCATTCAGCTCTTTCATTTTTATGAAAGCCAGGAATAGTCCCAGCACCACTGCAGGAACCAATACAGCCAGCTGGCTTTTGGTTACACTACCCAGGCTTCCCATGGTCCATATAATAAAAGCCTTTAACATCGATTCGTTGCTGAAATACTGAAGGATACTTACAATAGCTGCCGTGGCAGAAGTAAAAAGGATTCCCAGAATCAGAATTGTCATAATATCGTCCACTTTGGTAGAGACATACAGCACAAGCAACATCACCATAAACGCTCCCAACCATGCCACAAGGGCCAGGGACCAGGCTCCGATGGAGGAAAAAACCCCGAAAGCAAAAACCGATGAGAATCCCATGACAAAAAAAGCGACTCCCAGGCTTGCTCCGGCACTGATACCCAATACATAGGGACCCGCCAACGGATTCCTGAAAACCGTCTGCATCTGCAATCCGCTAACCGAAAGCGCTGCCCCCGTAATAACGGCCGTAAGTGCTTTGGGCAACCGGAAATCTGAAATGATAGCAACCAAAGGATCGTTTGATGAGGAGTCCGTGAAAGCTTCAAAAACGTTCGATAAAGGAACAGTCACGGAACCAAGCAATAAATCAAGCACAAAAAAAATAACAGCCGCAATTCCCAGCAGTAGTAAAAAAAAGAAGGATTTATTTTTGTATTTGCCGTTCGACTTGTTCATTTAAAAAACTGATCGCTTTACACTTCAAAAATAAGAATATTCAGGGGATTCCCTCTTCACTTGATTTCCCGGTAATAATACAGTTCAGAATTTCCCAGCAGCCCCGGATGAAAAATCACAATGAAATCATGAAGTATTTTATCCGGATAGATTGTCCCGCTTTCCCAGAAATCGTTTCCTCCTGAAAGGCTCATCCGGTTATTGTTGTTATAAATCCTTGCGTTGTTAAAAGACGGAAATGAAGCAAACCTTTCATCTGCCGCCAGAATTTCCTCCCTGGAATCGACTGATCCTGTATTGATCCACACCTCCGCACCGTGGGCCATAGCAAGGGCATTTTCAAAAGAGATCACATAACTTTCGCGGGAATTATTTTCTTTACCGATATAATTTCCTCCGGCGTCTTCGATCAAATGGGCCAGGTAAGATTCTCCGCCGGGGATCCACCAGGAATCACGGTAAGGCAATCCTACCAAAACCCTGGGCCGTGGGGTTATCCGCTTCGCCTTTCTCTTCAACTCCTCATAGTTCTTCTCCGCAACGGTGAAAAATGAGTCTGCCTGGCTTGTCTTTTCAAATAAAGGGGCAATGGCTTTGATCCATTCCGCTCTTCCCAGGGGCGATTTTTCGAGGTATTCAGCTACATAGAAAACGTTCAGCCCCAGGTCTTCCATTTTTCTTACGTAGGCCGTTACTTCACTGTTGACTCCATAGACCATGACCAGATCCGGATCCTGTTGTAAGATACGTTCATAATTCAGGTTGTTATCATACCCCACATCCACGATCTCCCCGGAAGCAATTTTCTTTGCCACTTCCGGATGGCTGATATACCGGCTTCCGGAGACGCCTCTGATTTTATCCTCTTCTCCCAGCGCCCCGATAAAGGCAATGTGCGAAGTAGAGAGACAGACAACCCGCTCTACCGGAGTGAAAATGATTCTTTTATTTTTCAAGGAATCAGGTACAGACTGATTTTCAGGAATCAAATAATAGGAAAAAGAAATACCGCTAGCTTTTTCCCATGGATTAAAAACCGTTATTTTTTTAATCCGGCCGAAATCATGGATTTCAAATCCGGTGGCATATTGTGTGCTATCATTCCGTGCACTCCGGGAACCATCAGGAGCATCCGAACACGAAATAAAAAAAAACAGCAGAACAAAAAAGGCGATCCTGACCGACTGCATATCAATAGGTTTTGGCTCTGTAGTAAAACTTCCCCGATCCTGAAACCGCTTCGTTTGCCACCCGAAGAAAATAGATGCCGGCCCTTGCTGAGATCAATTCAATGCGGAATGTTATCAACTCCTTATGAATGCTGGCCGGGACCTTTCTACCAAGTATATCAACCACAGAAATATCATCAATCGATATCTTATTCGCCAGGGATGCATCTTCCCACACCAGGTTGATATAGCCCTCCGTAGCAGGATTCGGAAACAGGAGGAAAGGATTGCCTGCCCAATCCAAATCCGAAGTATCCGACGGATTGTCATCTACATTACAGGCCAACAGTTCAAAAGCGAGGGAAGCAGAAACACCTTGTTTTGCCTGATGATAGTCATACCAGATATTATTTTTTCGGTAGTAAAGTGTGTTCTGGCCGGTTTCTCTCTCGGCCTGGTAAACAGCAAACGTAGTGTTCCCTTCTACAGGAGTAATGTCGAATCCAACAAAAAAAGTGTCGGAAGGAAAAACTACTTCATCAAAGGGAATATAATTCATGGCATCCTGAACAAGTCCGGACAAGGCAACATTTTGGGAAAAAATCATCTCCTCCGGAAATTGTGAACCGTTATACACACGAAGTTTCAGATAACTGTTTGCCGTTGATGCATTCTTCACAAGCCGGGCGATACCCAGGGATATCCCTTCAAGCACTTCCTCCCCGGGAAGGAAGAATTTTTCGACATACTCGTCTATATCGTACAGATTTGTACCGGCCCAGTAGCCCATGAATTCGTTTGTATTATCATACATGGG